>JABSQB010000030.1 GCA_013214545.1 Henriciella sp. | reverse complement strand
GCCTCGCTCGAAAACGGTGAGGCGGCGGTTGCCATGGCGTCGGGCATGGGGGCGATTACGTCGGTCTTGTGGAGTTTCCTGCGCGCCGGGGACGAGCTGATCACCGACAAGACGCTGTATGGCTGCACCTTCTCATTCTTCCAGCATGGGCTCAGCCGGTTTGGAATCACGGTGACGCATGTTGACCTGACCAATCCGCTGGCGCTTGAGACGGCGATCTCGGACAAGACCAAAGTCGTCTATTTCGAAACCCCGGCCAATCCGAATATGCGACTGGTCGACATTGCCGCCATCAGCGCTATCGCCAGACGCCGCGGCGCCAAAACTGTCGTCGACAATACCTATGCCACGCCGGTTCAGACCCGTCCGCTGGAGCATGGCGCCGATGTGGTTGTGCATTCGGCAACAAAATATCTCGGCGGACATGGCGACCTGATCGCCGGCATCGCTATCGGTTCAGCCGAAGATATGGCGGAGGTTCGCATGGTCGGCGTCAAAGACATGACCGGCGCAGTGCTCGCTCCGTTCAATGCCATGCTGATCCTGCGCGGTTTGAAGACGCTGCAGCTGCGCGTCGAGCGTCACGCCGAGAGCGCCATGCAAGTCGCAGAAATGCTGCAGGGTCATTCTTCGATCGCGCGCGTGCACTATCCGGGGCTTGCCGCGTTTGAGCAGCACGCCCTCGCCCAGCGCCAGATGGATGGCTTTGGCGGCATGATCGCGTTTGAACTGAAGGGCGGCTATAGCGCGGGCATTGCGATGATGAACCGGCTCAGCCTGATCCGCCGCGCGGTCAGCCTGGGCGATGCCGAAACGCTGATCCAGCACCCGGCCAGCATGACCCATTCAACTTATTCGCGCGAAGAACGCGAGGCCCATGGCATTAGCGAAGGTCTCGTTCGAATCTCGGTCGGCTTGGAGCAGGTCGAGGATATTCTCGAAGACCTGCACCAGGCCCTCGGCACCAATGAAAGCGCTGCCGCCTAGCGCGCTCATCCCCTTCTTCTCAGCTTGAATAGACCCGGCGCTCCCGCGCCCGCACGATCTCTTCGTTGCCAAAAAAACAGATCCCCCACCTCTTGCATTTCGATATATCGAAACTTATAATTAGATATATCGAAACAGGAGTTACATGATGTATCACCGACAAAGAATGCGCCGCGCGGCGCAAACCTATATGAAGATGAGAGGCCAACATGGCCGCGGCGGATATCGCCGTCGGCGCCCGCTCGATCATGGCGATCTGCGCCTGCTCATCCTCGCCCTGATCCAGGAAGAACCCCGCCACGGCTATGACCTGATGAATGAAATCGAACAGCGCACTGGCGGCACTTACAAGCCGAGCCCAGGCGTGATGTATCCCGCCCTATCCGTGCTCGAAGATCAGGGCTTCGTCAAAGCCAAGAAAGTCGAAGGCAAACGCGTCTTCAACCTTACCGAACAAGGCGAAGCGGAACTGGAAGAGCACGCGGACACGCTGGCCAAGATTGAAGAGCGACTGGAGAGCCTCGCCAATCCTGAAGCAGAGCTCCACCCCGCCGACATCCGGTCCGCCAGCCGGCGCCTGCGCCACACGCTGTTCAAGACGGTCACGGAGACCTGGCCGGACACATCGAGCTATGAGGAGATCGTTGAGATCCTCAACCAGGCCCGCGCCGACATCGTGAAGGCGGCGAGCAAGAAAGCGAACTAGCCGGGCGTTTGAGCGTTACTCTTTCTCGAGAATAACGCTCAGATTATTGGCAGGCATCTCGACCAGCTCGGCCAGCCGCAGCCCCGCCGCCGTCGCCAGAGGCAGGATCTCGAGATCAAGATCGCGGACGCCCCAGCTCGGGTCCCGGCGCTTGAGATCTTCACTGAACCGCGCATTCGAAGGCGCGATCTCTCCGGCCCGGGCAAACGGGCCATACAGCATCAGGCGGCCGCCTGATGCCAGAACGCGCCCGGCGCCCGCGATCAGTCCCTGACCTGCCTCAAACGGCGCGATGTGAATCATGTTGGCGCAGAACAGCGCAACACTTTGCGCGACTTCAGTATGGTCCGGCCAGACCTCAGTCGTGGTGTCGATGGTCAGCGGACCGCGCAGCCGGTCATGGCCGACAGCCTCGCGCCAGGCCTGCTGACTGGCCTGGCTCACAGGATCAATGTCTGAATAGACCCAGGTCAGATCCGGCGCTGCTTCAGTGATGTGCGCGCCATGTTCACCGGTTCCGGATGCGATCTCCAGCACCTGGCCACGCCTCGGCATGTGCGCGAGGAAGGCGTCGCGCACCACGTCCCTGTTGCGCCCGATAGAAGGCGAGTAGCGGCGGCCATCGCCGGTCGCCATGCGCTTTTCCAATGCAAGGGGCTGGCCGGAAGCGGCTTTTTGATAATGCTTGTTCTCATCCGTCATACCGGGCTCTTACGCGGTTTCCTGGGGACGTAAAAGCCCGGATGACTCCGCCGCTCAAGCGGCAGTGGATTGCGCCGCGGAACGGCGCGAATAGACGAACTCGTCAGCGCTTAGATCAACAGCGGGCAGCTCTTCGCTCTCTTTCCAATAGTCTTGCGTATGCTGCCAGATCGGGTCTGCGCCTCGCTTCGGCATCAGGTGCATCGACCGCATCAGATAGCCCGGATTGAAATTGTTGGCGTCCATCCAGGGCAGGATCTCCATGTCCTGGTCCTGCATACGAAGCTCGACCCGAACCTCGTCCATGCGCTCTGCATCCATATGCCCCAGCAGGCGGCAGATGAAATCGCCCATCAAATCAACCCGCAAGGTCCAGCTGGCGCGGAAGTATCCGAATACCCAGGCCATGTTTGGCACGCCGGTGAACATCATCCCGCGATAGGTCACGGTCTGGCTGAAATCGACGGGTTTGCCATCCACCTCAAACGGAATGCCGCCCAGCACAGACAGGTTGAAGCCGGTGGCCGTGACAATCACATCCGCATCGAGATGCTGACCCGACTTCAGTTGCAACCCGGTCTCGGTGAACCGCTCGATTTCATCGGTCACGACACTCGCGGCGCCGCTGGCAATGCCTTGAAACAAATCCCCGTCCGGAATGAAGGCGAGGCGTTGCTGCCACGGGCGATACTTCGGCGTGAAATGCGTATCGATGTCGAAATCCGGGCCGAGATAACCGCGCGCCGCTTCGAGCAGCTCGGCTTTCACAACCTCCGGCTCGGTCAGGCAGCGCTGGCAGGTTTCGTCCTGATCAAACAGTGCTTTCTTGCGCGCGAGTTCGTGCACCAGCTCATCCGAAACCCCTATCCGGCGCAATTCGTCCGCAAACTCATTGCGGTTCTCCGCCGGGAAGAAATAAGTCGGTGAGCGCTGCAGCAGCGTGACATGTTCACATTCGCCCGCAATCGCGGGCACCAGCGTCGCGGCGGTTGCGCCCGAGCCGATACAGACGACTTTCTTGCCTTTGAGATCGGTCTCCTCCGGCCAGGTCTGCGGGTGGATGATCTCACCCTTGAAGTCAGCCATGCCGTCCCATTGCGGCGTGTAGCCTTCGGCATGATTGTAATAGCCTTGGCACATCCACAGGAAGGTACAGGTATAGGTCTTGTCCTCACCCGTCGCGGAATTGGTCGCCTGCACCGTCCACAACTTTTCAGTCGAAGAGTAACGCGCGCCGGTGATGGTGTGCGAGTATTGGATGTGCTGATCGATGCCATTCTCATCAATCACTTCGCCCATATAGTTCAGAATCTCCTCGGCCGTCGCGATCGGCGGCCCGATCCAGGGCTTGAAGCGATAACCGAACGTGTAAAGGTCACTGTCGGAGCGAATGCCCGGATAAGTATGCGTGCGCCAGGTCCCACCATAATCCTCCATCGCCTCAAGGATGAGGTAGGATTTGTCCGGGCACTGCGTCTGCAGGTGATAGGCTGAGCCGATGCCGGAAATCCCAGCCCCGGCGATCAACACATCGAAATGGCCATCTATTGTTTGCGCCATCGCGCGATCCTCCGACATTTTCCGGAAGACTCGCGCGCTGGCATCACGCCGCCAATAAGGGATATGCCCTAACTACCGCAGCGTGAGGCGGATTTAACCGCGCGGCTGGAAGCGATCGCGCAGTTCCGGTTTGAGGATTTTCCCGTTTGCGTTGCGCGGCAGCGGGGCATCCTGGAACTGGATCTCAACCGGCACCTTAAAGGCGGCGATCTGATTGCGGACATGCGCCCGCAATTCGTCTTCGCTGGCCTCCATGCCGGGCTTCAGCTGAACCACAGCTCCAACTTCCTGACCGAGCACTTTGTGCGGGATCCCGACAACAGAGGCGTCCATCACCGCCGGATGATCATAGAGCGCGCTCTCCACCTCGATGCAGTAAATGTTCTCACCGCCGCGGATCAGCATGTCCTTGGCGCGGTCGACCAGGTAGAGGAACCCTTCGTCATCGATGCGGGCAAGGTCGCCGGTCACGACCCAGCCGTCGACAAAGGTCTCGGCGGTGGCTTCCGGCTTGTTCCAATAGGCCTTACAGTTCATTGGCCCTTTGCACCAAAGCTCGCCAACCTCTCCGGCGGGCACTTCCTTGCCGTCGCCGCCGACAATTTTCAGCTCGACCGCACCTGGAGGCGCTCCTGCACTATCCGGGCGATTCACATAGTCCTCACCAATGTTCAGGGTAGATGTCGCGCAGGTCTCGGTCATGCCCCAGCCATTGCCCGGTGCGGCCTCAGGAAACCGTTTCTTGATGGTAGAGACCAGTTCCGGCGCTGACGGCGCGCCGCCATAAGAGACCGCTTTGATCGTCGAGAGATCATAATTGTCGCGCTCCGGATGCTCCAGCAATTGCCAGGCAATCGCCGGCACACCGCCAACATTGGTGATCTCTTCCTGCTCGATAATCGGCAGCGCCTTCCCCGCGTCCCACTTGTATTGAGAGACGATCTTGGCGCCTTGCAACATGCTTGGGATAAGCACAGCAAACGCCCCCGTCGCGTGGAAGAATGGGATCGCCAGCAAAGTCGCATTCTGCTCATTCGGATCAGGTTCTGGCGGCTCTTCCCCGCGGCGCAGCAGCATACGCATCTGACAGGTCAGCGAGTTGAGCATGTTCGAAATGATCGCCCGATGCGTCGCGAGCGCGCCTTTTGGACGGCCCGTCGTGCCAGATGTGTACATAATCGTCGCGTCATCATCCGGGCCCAGATCCGCGGCAGGAAGGCCAATCTGATCCAAGTCTTGCCAAGAATTTGCCGGTCCGATCAGGGCTTCCATGGAGGTCACGCGCGGATCAGTCTCGCCTTCCCCGCCACGCGCCACGATAATCGTTTCAAGCGCGCTCAGACTGCCAAGATTGTCGCGAATACGGTCGAGGATCTGCGGGTCCACCACAGCGACTTTCGCGCCGCTATCACTGAGCCCGTATTCCAGCTCATCACCGGTCCACCAGGAATTCATCGGAGTCGCAATCGCGCCAATCGACAGCGCTGCGAAGAATGGCACCGGCCATTGCGGATAATTCCGCATGATGATCGCCACGCGGTCGCCCTTCTGTACGCCAAATTTTTCTGTCAGCGCTTTTGCAAAGTGCTCTACGGCGCGGGCGAAGGCTGCATAGGTCACCCGCTCATCCTCATAGACGAGGAAATCGCGCGCACCGAATTGCGGCTCAGCCAGTTCCAAAATGGTGCGGACCGTGGGCGGCGCTTCGCCATAGATCTTCATTGGCACACCGCCGACAACGCCATCTGAGAGTTTCAGCGGTGAGTCCGATGCGGCTATCGCAGCATTGGCTTGAGCAACAGTAATGACAGGCCAGCCTTCAGGCAAAGCAGCAACAGCCATGGGGGTCCTCCGGGTAATTTATCGTAGTTCCGACCGGATATGCGGCATGCACGGCCCCTACGGAAGGGGCGACGCCGCGGCAAGGCTGTAAATGTTGGGATTTTAGGACGTTTTAGCCCGAAAACGGCGTGCCTTTGATCGTAATCGCGAGACTTTCCACCGGCGTCCCGCCCTGGGTCAGCAAGCCAAGCTCTGCCACAGGAATGATCGAACGGATTTCGCGCGCTGGCTCTGCCATGCTGAGCAGAAGATTAGCAGCGATCAACTGGCCGTAATCCGGACGCTTTGCGGCAACCACGGATTCATCGATTTTAAGTTCGGTCTGCAGCTCAAGATACTCGCCCGTGCGCTCTGGCATGTCGCTGCCAAACGGATCCTGCACCTCACGTGTATCGCCGGGAATATCGATCGAGAAATCATATTCGGCGCCCGCTTCGAGCGAGATCAAATAGGATTTTCCGGGCTCAACCACGACCTGTTCAGCGCTGAACCGCTCACCATTTTCTTCAACGGTAATTTCGAGGGCATAACGCTGGCTATGATCACCGGCCTCCGGAGTCATCATCAGCATTGCCAGACAGGCCATAAATCCGGCCAGGAACACGGTCGCAAACGACTGCATGAAGGGCGTCTCCCTAATACTCTACACGCCCTTCGCCCACCGCAATTGGTATGCCAGTTTTATAGTTAATGCGAGTTACTTTTCGCAGAACTTGGGAGAATCCGCCAGAATTTAGGTGGTTGCTCAATGTGACACCGGTGCTGGCTTAATAACCAGCACCGGCTCTCAGTCTCGGAGGTAACGCTGCTTTCTACAGCAGAGGCTGAGAATTCTTATTTTCCGAAATCACAGAAACGCACGACGCGGTCGGTGCCGTCCGGCTCGACCAGGCGGTAGCTTGGGCCCGTCAGTTCGGCGTCCTCGCAGAGATAGCCGATCTGATACATGTCCAGGAGATAGTCATTTTCCGGGGTCAGGGCGCTGCCCAGCATAATGTCGGAGGCGAGCTGATGCTCACCCAAACGGAAACGCGCCTTGAACGCCTCCATTGGTGACAGGCCGCCTTGCTCCAGGGCGAAGTTCAGGCTCGTCGCCTCGCCGCGGGCAAAATCGCGGAGTTCATTGGCGTCGGCCGCTTTCGCGTGATCAGGGTAGTTTTCAAGAAACTCATCAAGCGCCTCAATCCCGCCCCAGACCTGATTGCCGTCCCCGAGTTTCAACTCGGCCATGCGATACAGCGCGGCGGCCTTCTCATCGGCGGTGGCGTCTTGCTTCCCGATCAACTGCTCGAGGCGCAGAATTGCGGCTTGCTCATTGCCAGCCTGAACCAGCTCTTCAACGGTGTTCATGGCCAGATCAAACGTGCTGGGCTGAGTGGAAACCGGCGGCGTATCGACCACAACCGGCGGCACATCGATATCGGTCGAGGCACAGGCCGAAGCCAGAACGAGCAGTGAAACGGCGAAAAGTGTACGCATGGGGTGATCCCTCTCAATTGGTCTTTGCAAGTGGTCGCGAACGGCAATGGCGAGACTAAGGCAGAAATCAGGAGAGGCTTGGGTCACTGCACCAAACGGCCCCCGCCACATAGTCCGGCTCTGGGCCATGGCGGTGGACGGGGATGATGGCTGGTACAGTCTGTGCAGCGTCTGCGGCTTCTTCCGGCGTCTCTTCTTCGCTCTCAATCTCCGGCGCAGCGCAGACATATCCGCTCTCGCGCAGCAGATAGAGTTGCGCATCATTCGGCGTCAGGCCTGCGTCGCGATAGCGCTCGGCTCCCGCCGCCAGGTCGCCTATCAGGACTTTGTCATCAAACCAGTCCGGCAGGTTCTGCAAGCGCGCGAGGCGCCGCTGCGCGTTCTCGATTTCTGTGGCGGCAAACACTTTGCGGCGCTCCGCCGCTGCGGCGCGGGTATCTTCTGGCCGCAAGATCAGAACCTGGTCGAGATCTTCAATCGCCCCCGGCAGGTTGTATTTGGCTTCCCAGCGTTTGTCGGCGCGCAGATAGAGAAGATCAATCCTCTGATCTTCGCTCAGATCGGTGCGGGCGAACATGGACGCAAGGGCGGTTTCAGACGCCGCAATGCTGGGATTTGCTTCAATATTGGAGCGTTCGGCTTGGAACAGCTTCGGGTCCATCTCTGCAGGGACCGTGGCACAGGCGGCCAGACCCATGACGAGCCCCAGACTGACAATTAGTCGGCGCATAGATTCCCCTTGCTCGAACCGAATGACATGGTCCGATCTCGCAGCCGACTAAGGCAGGAAAACGGCAGCACTGCTTACAGTGTGTTTAAGCGTTTCAGGCGCGGATGATCCGCTCGATTTCAGCCACATCGCCGCGGCCAAGCGCTTCGATCGCGCAGGCGGCAATATGCCGGGCTGTGAGCCCTGCTTCTTCATACATCAGCTCAGGCTTGTCCTGATCCTGAAACACGTCCGGCAGATGCATGGTGCGGATTTTCAGGCCGGTATCGAGCGCGCCAACTTCAGCAAGATGCTGCAGCACGAAGGCGCCAAATCCGCCGCGGGCGCCCTCTTCAATGGTGATCAAAACCTCATGCTCACGCGCCAGGCGTTCCGTCAGGTCTGCATCCAGCGGTTTGGCAAAGCGCGCATCGGCGACCGTACAAGACAAGCCCTGCGCGGCCAGCAAGTCCGCCGCTTTCAGGGATTCCTGCAGCCTCGCACCATAAGAGAGAATGGCAATCGAGCTGCCTTCGCGAACCACACGGCCTTTGCCGATTTCGAGCGCTTTCGGCACGTCCGGCAGATCGACACCTATGCCTTCCCCGCGCGGATATCGGAAGGCACTTGGCCGGTCATCAATCTCATTTGCAGTGGCCACCATGTGCGCCAGCTCTGCTTCATCCGCTGCTGCCATGCAGACCACGCCCGGCAGCGCGCCGAGATAACCGATATCAAAGCTGCCTGCATGGGTCGGACCATCGGCGCCGACGAGGCCCGCCCGGTCAATCGCAAAGCGAACCGGCAGGCTCTGGATCGCAACATCATGCACGACCTGGTCATAGCCGCGTTGCAGGAAGGTCGAATAGATCGCGGCATAAGGCTTCATGCCGTCAGCCGCCATGCCCGCCGCCATCGTCACCGCATGCTGCTCGGCGATGCCGACATCAAAAGCCCGGTCAGGATAGGCTTTGGCAAACAGATTGACGCCGGTGCCGGACGGCATAGCAGCCGTGATGGCGCAGATCTTGTCGTCAGTCTCAGCCAACTGGACCAGCGTTTTGCCGAACACGTCCTGATATTTGGGCGCGCCGGGCGCAGACTTTTGCTGCTCGCCGGTGACCACATTGAACTTGGATACGCCGTGATACTTGTCAGCGCTATTCTCAGCCGGCGCGTAGCCATGGCCTTTATGCGTGACAATGTGCACAAGAACAGGCCGCTGCATCTGCTTGACGTTTTCCAGAACCGGGATCAGCACGTCGAGATCATGACCATCGATCGGTCCGACATAATAGAAACCAAGCTCCTCGAACATCGTGCCGCCCATGGCGAAGCCGCGTAGATACTCTTCTGCTTTTCGGGCCGGGTTTTCGAGCCCCATCGGTTTGACCACAGACTTGGCGAACCGGCGCAGGCCCCGATAGGAGCGGCTGGACACCAGGCGGCTGAAATAGTGACTCATCGCGCCAACGGGTGGGGCGATCGACATGTCATTATCGTTGAGGATCACAACCTGGCGTTTCTGGTCGCCGCCAACATTGTTCATCGCTTCATAGGCCATTCCGGCGGTCATCGAGCCGTCTCCGATCACAGAGACGACGTGATTGTCATTGCCCTGCAGATCGCGAGAGGTGGCAAATCCATGCGCGGCGGAAATAGAGGTCGACGCGTGTGCAGCGCCAAAGGGATCAAACTCACTCTCGGCGCGTTTGGTAAATCCAGACAATCCCCCGCCCTGGCGCAAGGTGCGAATGCGGTCGCGGCGACCGGTCAGGATCTTGTGAGGATAGCATTGGTGGCCAACATCCCAGATCAGCTTGTCGATGGGTGTATCGAAGACGGCATGAAGGGCAACAGTGAGTTCCACGACGCCAAGGCCAGCACCGAGATGTCCGCCTGTGACTGACACGGCATCGATGACTTCCTGACGGACCTCATCCACGATCTGCTTCAGCTCTTCGCGCGACTTGTCTTTCAAGTCAGCCGGAACATGCACATCGTCCAGCAGGCGCGTGTTCTTGAGATCTGTCACCGAGCGGCCTCCTTCCAGCCGATTGACTGATTTGTCTGGGTCTTAGTGTTTTCTATCCAGAACAAAATCAACCGATTGCAGCAGGATATTGGCGCGATTGCGGAAAATAGCGAGGTGTTCTTTTGCCTGCGCGGCGAGGAGCCGCACCCGTTCCCGCGCCTGTTCTACACCCAGAATCGTAACAAAATTGGCCTTCCCAGCGGTTTCATCTGTGCGCAGCGGTTTTCCGACGTCTGCCTCATTTCCGGTCGCATCGAGCAAATCATCAGCAATCTGATAGGCGAGCCCAAGGTCATGCGCGAAGCCATGCAGGGCGTGTTTCTCTGCATCGGTGGCGCCGCCAATGATCGCCCCGGCCTCGACGGAATAGGAAATCAGCGCCCCGGTTTTCATCCGCTGCATGCGCGTAATCGTGTTAAGATCGCGCGGGCTGTCATCTTCCAGCATGTCGATCATCTGACCGCCCACCATGCCGAGCGCGCCAGAGGAGTCCGCCAGCCGCTCGATCAGCTGCAGGCGGATATGAGCATCCTGGTGCGTCTCTCGATTGGCGAGGATCTTGAACGCCTGGGTCAGCAACGCATCTCCGGCGAGCACTGCTGTGGCTTCATCAAACGCCTTGTGGACCGTGGGCTGGCCGCGGCGAAAATCATCATCATCCATGCAAGGCAAATCGTCATGGATCAAAGAGTAGCAGTGCACACATTCGAGCGCCGCCGCGGTCCGCAGCAAGCTTTTCTCCGGCGCTTCGAATATCGCCCCGGTCTCGATCACATAGAAAGGCCGCATGCGCTTACCATTGGCCAGCGCGGAATGGCGCATGGCACGCATCAGGTCTGCTTCGGGGCCTTGCGCTGGAGGAATAAGCTGGTCGAGGGCGACAGTCACCCGATCGGCGATCTCAGTCAGTCTTTGACCGAAGTCAGGATCGCCATCGTCTGCCATCAGTCAAAGCTCGCGGGCTCGGTCTTTGGGGCGCCGTCGCTGCCCTGGACGATTTGCTCGACCTTCAGCTCCGCCGCTTTGAGGCGTGATTCGCAGTGCTTTTTCAGCTCGGCGCCACGCTCATAAATCGCAATCGACTTTTCCAGTTCGACATCGCCCTGCTCCAGCTGCCGGACAATCGTCTCCAGCTCTGCCAGCGCTTCTTCGAAGCTCATGTCTTTGACGGGTGTTGCCTTGGTCGCCATCTGATCAGTCCCACGCTGTCTTTAATCGGCTGCACCCTAGGACCGGATTCAACTCGCCTCAATGGCGATTTCACGATTTTCCACGATATTCATACACGCGGTAGCTCCAATACTTGTCGCCGCCATCATAGACGCAGACCCAGCCTAGTTTTCGCAGGGGTCGCCGCAACATCCGATTGAACCAGCCATGCGCCGCCAGATAAACCGATTGGCCTTCAGCCTTCTCGTGCAGAACCTGCGCCGCCTGTTTGGCCCGCTCGCGCGCTTCGTGCACGCTTTCACCGTCCAGCTTGTGCCCGCGCAGCCAGGCCGTGCGAGCGAGAATGTTCCAGGTCTTCGGCAAATACCGGCGGGTCTTGAAACGCGGCGGCGGCAATGGCGCTTCGTTGAACACCGGGTGTGGCTGCGGGTCGCGCCCTTCGGTCGCCCAGTTTGCGGTTTCAACGGCGCGCGGGCGCACGGAAGAGAGCACCAAATCAATCTCGGCGACGGCGTCTTTCAGCTTCTGTGGCGGGCTCTGATCCTCGGCGAGGCTGCCCGCTTCATAGCGGTCCCACCAGTCGCGATACTCTTTCCAGTTGAGCTTGGGGCCTGCCGAGCGATTCAAGGCCGGACGCCCGTGTCGGGAGACGATAATCGGCCCCCGGATCGTTCCCCGCTTTGACAGATTTTCCGTCTTGTCGCTCATCGCCTCAGGACCCGTCCCATCAAAACCAGCGCCGTTTCCGCGGATTAGACAGGTTGGCTAAGAGCATCAAGCCTGAACATGCGTAAAGCGGCGCCGATAACCGCGCTTACAGGCCCCGCCACAGGCGCTTCTTCATGCATGGCTCTGCCTGCGCGCGTGAGCAGCGATAGAAGGTGAACAGTACCGTGTCGGCGCGTCCGATCAGGTTTTTGAACGGGACGAAACCAACTGAGGCCTGATCATCCGCCCAGCCAGAGCGCGGCGGACAGCCCGCCTCATCAATCACGCCTTCTGCGCTTGGCGCGCAGTGCCCTGTCGGGTTGCGGCCATCCATGGAATTGTCGCGATTGTCGCCCATGAACAGAAAGTGCTTTTCCGGAACGACATAGTCGACGGAAATGTTGCTGCCGGTTTCGCCATCAATGTCGTGTGTGAGCCACGACTCGCCATCATAGGATTCGGTGAACTCCGCCGCGGTCACATAGGCGCCGCTATCATGCTGGCGATAGCGGACGCGGCGCACAAAAGTGCGGTCGATCGGCGTGCCATTGATCGCGACCGGCTGGCCATCGCGCACAGAGACCGTATCGCCTGGCAGGCCAATGATGCGCTTGATCATCACTCTAGGCGTATGGGTGTGCTCAAACACAGCCACGTCGCCGCGTTTCGGCATGCTGGCAAAGATGCGCCCCTCGGGCAGCGGCGCATAGCGTCCGAGGCTGAACGGCAGGGAATGGCGAGAATAGCCGTAGGCGTATTTATTCACCGCAACCCGGTCGCCAACCTGCAGATTCGGCACCATGCTTTCAGACGGGATAACGCGCAGCTCGTAGAACAGTCCGGAGAAGACCAGAAAAATCGGAATGAAGATCGAAAGCGTGATGCCCCATTCGCGCAGCTCTTTCACGATCTTTTCCTGCAAGGTCAGGGGCGCCTCCGCCTCGGGCGTGTCTTTGGCCAATGCGTCGCTCATGACAGGCGTACCGCCGTTCCGTAGGCCAGCAATTCGGCCGATCCGCCCATGATCATACTCGTCGTCACCCGCAAGCAGACAACAGCGTCAGCGCCTTTGGCCTGCGCGTCTGCAACCATGCGATCAATCGCCTGTTCGCGCGCTTCGGCCATCAGCTTGGTGTATTCCGGCACTTCGCCGCCAACCAGATTGCGCAAAGCCGCCATGATATCGCGGCCAAAAAAGCGCGTGCGGACAGTGTTTCCTTTCACCGTCCCGACAATCTCGGACACCTGCCGCCCGGGCACCGTTTCGCCCATGGTAACAATCATATCGCGCCTCACTTACTTATCGACGGTCTTAGAATAATGATCATCTTCGGCATTGCCGAGGCGATCAACAATCACTTTTGCCAGAAGCACGAGAAAGCCGAGGGCGACAAGCCCCGGAATCAGCAGAACGGCCCAGACCGGCGCGCCAGCTTCAGCGCTTGCCTGATTCACCGCAAATCCAATCCCGAGCAGGATCAACAGGCCATAAATGGCCCCGCCCGCAACGATCAGACCAATTCCGATGGCAAACCATCCTTTGGTTTTTCCGGTTTCCTGCATCACGACCTCCGGCAGACAAGATCCCTCACTGAACTATCGCAGTCATCTTGTCGAGAAAATGGCCGCAAGTCTCAGTTCGCAGCTTCGTACCACGCAACGCCGTCCTCATCGAGCACGCGAACCGCTTCGCCGCGCTTGATCAGATAGTTGAGATGCGCCAGCGCTTCGCCGGTCGCCATGGACAGGACATCATCGCCGATCTTGCGTCCGAATATGGCCGGAAACACATCGATCACGCGCCGCCGCTCCTGGCCGAGGCGCTGTTTCAGGCGTTTGAGCGCAACACCATGGCCTTTGATCAGATGATCGAGCCGATCATGCGCGCCTGTGAAGGGCTCATTATGGGCTGGCAGGACAAGCACGTCCGCAGGTAACTCGGCTTTCAGCTTCTCACAGCTCTCCAGCCAGTCAGAGAGCGGGTCGGCTTCCGGCTCAGTCGGAAAAACGGAGACATTGGAAGAGATTTTCGGCAGTAACTGATCGCCCGAAATCACCACATTCAAGTCCGGACAAAACAGGCAGGAATGTTCCGGCGAGTGCCCATGGCCGGTAATCACCCGCCACGTCTTCCCGGCCATTTCAAACTCAGCGCCATCTTCAAGCCGGTGATAAGCATCCGGCATTTGCGACACACCGCGGCCAAAACCGCCAAAACGCGAGCGATAGGTCTCGATATTCTTATCGTCCCAACCGGCCTGGCGATAGAAGACCGTCCCGGCTTCCGGCGCTTTGCGACCCGTGTCTGCCACCAGCATGCGGCAGGTCACATATTCGAGGCGGCTGATCCAGAATTCCGACTCCGGGAACTTGCGGCTCAGCCAACCGGCATTGCCGATATGGTCGGGATGCATGTGCGTGACGATTACGCGCCAGACAGGGCGCCCGCCCAGCTTCTCTTCAAAGATCTGACGCCAGGCGGATTTGGTCTCTTCCAGCGGCATGCCGGTATCAACGATGGTCCAGCCCTTCTCGCCATCATCTATCAGCCAGAGATTGATCCATTGCAGCGAAAACGGCAGCGGCATGCGCACCCAGTGCACACCGTCCGCAACTTCCATCGTCGCGCCGACCTCTGGCGTCTCATCCCCAAAAGGATAGCTCAGCGGCGCGCGGCCCGAGGTTTTTCCTTCAAATCCGTCCATCATCTACATTTGGCATGCCGAGCGGCTGCCACCAACCATGACCTCACGGAAGGAACCGGTGCCGTTTCTAGCGCGTGTTTACGCGAGAGACTTTTGTGCCCTCGATGCTGACGCCAGCCATCAGGCCGCGCTGGTCAAAGATGAAGGCATAGGCATCATCCTGCAGCGTCGACGACGACAGGTTTTCAGCAACACCCGCATTGACCACGACAACTGTAGGCCCAACGCCAATCTCCCACCCATCGGATTCTTCCAGATATTGAACGGCATTGTCGTTCATCAGGAAGACTGCATAGCCATAAGACTGAGCGCCCGCCTGCAGGCCCCAAGAGCCGGTGAAAGAGGTATAGTATCCTGTGGTCGCGCCGCCCTGACGAAGCTCACCTTCACCATATGCGCCGCCAAACACCAGGCCGGCTTTGACGATGGACGGGAAGATCAACACGGCGCGCGACTGTTTCGAAATCGCTGCTGCTGCCGGATTGTCGCGCACCAGCTGATTGAGCGCCTGCGAGCTTGAATTGGAGATATCTGCACGCGATGCCGGCGAATTCGCCGTGCTGGCACAGCCGCCCATCGCGACCAGCCCGACTACCGCGGTCGCCGCAAAAACATTTCTAAACAGTCCCATAGGATTCTCCTGTCTCTGTTCTGGGCCGGGCTTATGCCCCAGAATAAGACGCCTGGACAAGATTTCTTATTTGTAACGTTTAACAAGCCACGACATTGACGGCGAGGCCGCCCTGGCTGGTTTCCTTGTATTTTGACGACATATCGAGGCCGGTTTGGCGCATGGTTTCGATCACCTGATCGAGAGAAACCTTGCCCTGCCCCTCCTGATGCAATGCCAGGCGCGCCGCGTTTACGGCTTTGACCGTTCCGATCGCATTGCGTTCGATACACGGCACCTGAACCAGGCCGCCGACAGGGTCACAGGTCAGGCCGAGATTGTGCTCCATGCCGATCTCTGCCGCCGCCAGGCACTGCACCGGCGTTGCCCCCCAAACCGCTGCCAGACCGCCCGCAGCCATGGAACAGGCGACACCGACTTCGCCCTGACACCCCATTTCGGCGCCCGAAATCGAGGCGCGCTGTTTGTAGAGCAGCCCTATCCCGCCCGCGACCAGCAGAAAGCGCTGGGTCTTGGCGCGGACCGGCACGCCATCATCGTCACAGCAATAGTGCCGGAGCACCGCTGGAAGGATGCCCGCAGCCCCATTTGTCGGCGCCGTCACGACGCGGCCACCAGCAGCGTTTTCTTCATTCACCGCCATGGCATAGACATTCAGCCAATCAAACAGGGCCTCACGCTCATTCACGCCAGCGCCGGTTTTGAGCTTGCGATACAGCTCCGGTGCCCGGCGTTTAACTTCAAGACCGCCGGGCAGAATGCCTTCTGTATCCAACCCGCGATCAATGCAGGCGAGCATCGTATCGGTGATGTGATCCAATTGCGCGAGCGTGTCTTCCCGCGCACGTCTCTGATCTTCATTGACCAGCATCAAACGCCGGATCGACAAACCGCTCTGATCGCAGAGCGACAAGAGCTCCGCGGCTGATCCGAACGCATGCGGCGACCGGACTCGGTCATCGACGACATCACCTTTTGCTGGCCGCGACAGCCGCCGCGCTGAGGCAATGAAGCCGCCGCCAGTCGAGTAATAGACCCGCTCAAAGATCGGCTCTGATGCATCAGCGTCCGCGAATAGGCGCAGCGCCATACCGTTCGGATGCAGCTCCGGCACCAGATCACCGCGATAGAGGATGTCTTTGACAGCGGAGAAGGCAACCCCTGGCCCGTTGTAAAGAGCGAGCGACTTTTCACGGATCGTAGAATGAAACGCCGCCTCGGCTGCGTCCGGATCTGCGGTTTCGGGATCGTACCCAAGTAGGCCCAGGATGACCGCCTTGTCCGTGCCATGGCCGACGCCGGTCAGCGCCAGCGAGCCCTGGAGTTCAACTTCAACCCGCGCGGCCTGTGACAGAAATCCGGTTTTCGACGCCTCGCGCAGGAAGCGTTTGGCGATCCGCATCGGCCCAACCGTATGTGACGAGGATGGCCCCATCCCGACACGAAACAAATCCAAGACTGAGAGCATTTGAAACCTGCGTCCGCCAAATGAGCCTTACCCCTACGGCGCACTTGCAATCGCGGCAAGCCCGCGCGAGGCTGAACAAAAATATGCGGAGGGAACCATGTCACAGATCAATCGCCGAAGCCTGCTCAAAACTGGCGCTGCCGTCGCGGCGCTTAGTCCGCTGGCAGCTTGCGCCGCCGGAACAGAGACTGAGGAGACCGTCATGTCCGAGCCCGATCCTGCGCCCGCACCAACCAGTGACGCCAGCACCTATACCGCGGAACGGATCCCGGATGGCCTGTCGCAATTGGAGATGCTGGCCTCTGGTGAGACCACGTCGCTGGCGCTCACGCAGGCGGCCGTGGATCGCTCCAAAGCCGCACAAGCCCTGATTAATGCGGTGGCGCTGGAGACTTATGACGACGCTCTGGTTGAAGCTGAGACCCCGCCCACCGGCGCGTTTGGCGGTGTGCCCACCTTCATCAAGGACTTGCTCGACTGGAAAGGCGATCAGACTCTGTACGGGTCGCGCGCCTTCCAAGGCTATATTGCGCCCGAGGACGCCGCCTTCGCCAAAGCCTGGCGTAAGGCCGGTGTGATCAGCCTCGGCAAATCGACAACGCCAGAGATGGGCCTGATTTCTTCGACCGAGCCATTGGTCACGGGGGCGACGCGTAATCCTTATGACCTCAGCCGCATCCCTGGTGGCTCTTCTGGCGGCGCAGCGGCCTTGGTGGCGGCGCGTGTCGTGCCGTTCGCGCATGCCAGCGATGGCGGCGGCTCAATCCGCATTCCAGCCGCCTGCTGTGGCCTGTTTGGCCTGAAACCGAGCCGCGGCGCGCTGCCGATCAGCCGGGATTCCGGCGAAGTGGATATCTCCGTCAATCACGCCGTGACCCTGACCGTGCGCGACAGCGCTGCCTTGTTCGCTGCCGCTGAAGTCGACTTGCAATCCGATCTTCCGAAGACCGGCAACATTACAGAAGCCTCGACGCGCCGACTGAAAATCGCCTTCGCCCCCGACCCGGTCAACGGTGCGACGCTGGACAGCGCCACGCGTACAGGTATCGAGCGCACGGCGCAGCTTTGCCGCGATCTCGGCCATGAGGTGATCGATTTTGTCATGCCGGTAGACGGCGAGGAATTTGGCGACCAATTCCTGATGTACTGGGCCGCTGGCGCTGCCGCTTTTGCGCAGAGCGCCAGCCAGTTCTCGGGCAAGCCGGTTGGTCCGGAGATTGTTGAGCCCTGGACACTGGGGCTCGCTGCTCAGTTCCTGCAGCGCCAGGACGAGATTGGCGACGTGATCGCGTACCTCAAAGCCTTTGAAGGGATCTATCATTCCTGGTTCGACGAGTTCGACGTCATCCTGACCCCGACCGTCTCCACCGTGCCCCCGAAAATCGGATCGCAGGCGCCCGACGGCGACTATGAAACGGTAATGGCCAACGTGCTGAGCTTTGCCGCGTTCACCTCGCCGATGAATGTTTCGGGTGCGGCGTCCATGAGCGTGCCGTTGCAATGGAGCGATGATGGCCTACCGATCGGCTCCATGTTCTCCGGCAAACGCGGGGATGATGGACTTCTCTTCGCGCTCGCCTATGAATTGGAGGAAGCGCAGCCTTGGATTGACCGGCTGCCGACTTTCAAACCGGCCTGATCGGAGAGACGAAATGAAACAACGCGCGGGACTAATCGCCATTGCTGTATCTGCTGGACTGATCGGATGCGCGAACGCCGATGTTGTCACCGCATCGCCGGACCATTTCACGCTGAAGCTCGAAGCAGAGACGGAATTGTCGCCAGACGAAGTCTGGGCCCGGTTGATTGACCCGCCTTCCTGGTGGTTGCCGGACCATACATATTCAGGTGACTCAGCTAACCTTTCCATCGATCCGGTCGCCGGCGGGCTCTGGCAGGAAAACTGGGACGGCGGCTCGGTCTGGCACGGATCCGTGCTGCGCGCGGAACCCGGAAAAGTCCTGGTCCTGAATGCACCGTTTGGTCCATTGCAGGGTCTGGCGGTGACGTCGGTCTGGACCATCTCGCTCGACGCGCAGGAAGATGGCGGCACCAAGATCACCTTTGATCATGTCACTAATGGCAGCTCTGCCAGCGGCCTCGACGGGCTGGCGCCAGCAGTGGATTTCGTCAAATCAGAAGCCCTGAAAAGCCTCGCCCGCCCCCGCGACGAGTAAGAGCTTGCCGCAAGGTCCGACTTGCAGGCGCAGGCAAAGCCCGTAACTCTGATCCTTCAGAGAGGGTGGCTATGGCCGATTCAGACATAGATCCAGATACCCCGCTGCGACCGCTCAGCGCGTTTCAGCAGGGCATGATCGCATTTGCCAGCGTCGCGATGGGCGCTGGTATGACGATCAATTTTGTCGTCGTCGCCCCCCTTGCCCGCAAAGCAGACCTCTCAGAGCTTCAAGTCGCCGGAATCCTCACCCTGTCGGCGGCTATTTACGCCCTGATGATCCCGCAATGGGGGCGCTGGGCCGACCGTTTTGGCCGCAAGCGGATCATGGTCTTCTCGCTGATGGCGATGGGCTTCACCAACATGGCCTTCCTGTTCGCCCTGGAAGCCGCTCTTGCCGGGATGATGACCGGGCTCACCATGTTCTTCACCCTGGTCTTTGTGCGCATCTGGTTCGGGCTTCTATCGCCAGGCTTGCAACCGGCCAGCATGGCCGCGATGACCGACGCGACGACCCCGACCACCCGCGCCGCAGGCCTTGGTATGCTGGGCGCGGCGATGAGCATTGGCTCCATCATTGGACCGGCCGGGGCAGCTGTTCTGGCGCCGTTTGGGGCGCTGGTGCCGCTCTGGGGCTCGATCGTTTTCTGCATCACATGCGGGTTGCTGATCGGATTCACCCTGCCGAAAAGCCGATCGACGCGCCAAAGCTCTGCGCGCCCGGCGCCGCTCGCTATGCGCGACGCCCGGGTGTTCCCGCACCTGCTCTTTCTGTTCACCTATTTCGTCGCCGTCGGCATGATCCAGCAAACCCTGACCTGGTTTCTGGAAGACCGTTATGGGCTCGGCGAGGAGACTACCGTCCTCTATGCGGGGATCGCCTTTGCCTGCCTCGCCGTGATGATGGTGTTCATCCAGTTTGGGTATGTGCAGCCGAGGAAGCCCGACCCGCGCGGCATGTTGCCAATGGGGCTCTTCCTGGTCGCAATCGGTTATGTCCTCGCCAATCTGCTAATGCCCTTCTGGGCGGTCTGCATTGCCTTCCTGATCGTTGGCGCGGGCGCCGCCCTGGCCGTGCCCGCAGCGAACGCGCTTGGCAGTCTGTCGGTCGAGCGGCATGAACAGGGCTCTGCTGCCGCCCTGCTCGCCGCAGCGCCGCCATCTGGGTTCATCTTCGGCCCGCTCCTGGGGGCAGGCCTCTACCAGATTGCAGCGCCATTGCCGCTCTATGCCTCAGCCGTCGTTATGACTGCGCTTGGCCTCTATGCCGCTCTGGTCGTCGCCAGACGCCCGCTCGGCGGCAGCTGATCAATCAGGCGCCACGAAAAAAAGGCGTTCAGCTTGTTGCCATCAAGATCGCGAAAGTAAGCCGCATAAAAGCCGCCGCAGCGATCGCCGGGCTTGCCTTCACAAGTTCCACCTTGTTCGAGCGCTATGGCGTGTAGTCGGTCCACTTGCTCCGTGCTGCTGGCTTGCAGCGCCACCATTGTGCCATTGCCGACGCTTGGCGCCTGGCCATCAAATGGCTTGGTGATTGCTACACCTGCCGGACCTCCAGGTTCGCCCCAGGCGATGAACGTGTCTTCGTCCATCATTCTGGCGACACCCATCTCTTTGCCAATCGCATCATAAAACGCGGCGTTCTTTTGCAGATCCGCAGTGCCGAGAGTCACATACCCAATCATTCCAACCTCCTTGCTTAAGGTTGGAACATTACATGAACAAACTGCTTTGGCAAGCGCTACATCGCGCTGATGCCACCGTCGACTTTGAGCTCAATCCCGGTGACCAGTTTGCTTTCATCGCTGGCGAGATACAGCACCGCATAAGCGATATCATCCGGCTCGCCGACCTTGCCCAATGGGATCTGGCGACCAAGCTTGGCGAGGGCTTCTGCTTCGCCGAACATTTCCTTCGTCCGGTCCAGAATTGGCGTGTTGATAAAGACCGGATGTACCGAGTTGGAACGGATTTGCCCGCCGGTCTTGGCACAATGCAGCGCAATCGACTTTGACAGATGCCGAACCGCCGCCTTGGCCGTGTTGTAAGAGACGTAATTGCCACTGGCGATAATCCCGGCGATCGAACTGATGTTGATGATCGAGCCGAGACCGTGATCGCGCATCAGCGGAATCGCGTATTTGCAGCCAAGGAAGATGGAATCGACATCGACCGTCATCACCTTCTGGAACATGGCATAGTCTTCGTCTTCAACGCTTCCGAGCGAGCCGATCCCGGCATTATTGACCAGAATGTTGAGGCCGCCCATCGCATCATGCGCTTCCTGAACCACCGTCTTCCAGCGCTCTCCATCGGTTACATCATGTTGCCAGGCAAAGGCTGTTCCATCGCCGAGTTCGGCATTGATCTCAGCGGCAATCTTCTCGGCGCCTTCGCCATTGATGTCGGTAATAGCAACCTTGGCGCCTTCGCGCGCGAGCATCTTGGCGGTGGCTTCGCCGAGCCCCTGTGCGCCGCCGGTTATGATTGCTTTCTTTCCTGATACGCGGCCCATGCCGACCCTCCGATGTAATTTGATCTGCGGCTCAAATCACACGCGCTTGCAGGCGAAGCAAGCCCTGACGCGGCGGAGCTGGTCACGCGGATTTGAGCAATTGCGATTTGAGCTTGCGGTCGCCTTGCCCGACATCAGGCGCAACAGAACAAGGACCCGACATGCGAATATTGCTTGGATCTCTGGTTGCCGCGATTGGCGCTGTGGCCGCTCTCAATCTGAATGGCGGTGCCCAGACGCTGCAAGATGTCCCTCTGGCGACGGGTGTGTCCACGACCCCGATTGTTGCGGAGCTTTTCACCTCGCAAAGCTGCTCATCCTGCCCGCCGGCCGAGAGATTGTTCTCAGACCTTGCCGAGCGCCAGGATCTCATCGTGCTGGAATGGCATGTCGACTATTGGGACAAGCTCATCCATGGCCGCGCCGGGGCCTGGAAGGATCCTTATTCGGACCCCGCCTATACCAAACGGCAACGCGACTATAATCGCGCGCTTCGGGGCACGGGGTCGGTCTACACACCTCAGGCGGTTATCAATGGCAGCACCGAGACTGTTGGCAGCAAATCAAGCGAGGTCTCAGCGCGTCTCAGGCCTGCCAAACATGCGACAACCGCGCTGACCGTCGAACCGGCTGGCGAGCGGACCCACGTGTATGTCGCAGACTATGTTCGTCCGCTGACACGCGGCGCCGATATCATTCAGCTTACGTTGCTACCGGGTCAGACCACATCGATCCCACGCGGCGAAAATCGCGGCGCAACTTTGTCGAGCCGGAACCTGGTGCTCGAAGCGAAGACAATCGGACGCTATGATGGGACCGCGACCTCAGTTTCGATCCAGCCGCCAGCCAATGGCAAGACCTGCGCGATCATTGTGCAAGAGCGCAGCGGCAACCAGCTCGGTCCGATCCTTGGGGCGTCTTACTGCAATTGATCAGGCGATCTGAGCGGCGAGCCCATCCATATAATTCGCCAGCTCAACATCCAGCGCAGTGACGCCATCGGCATCGTGCGTGGTCAGGGTCACCTCGACCCGGTTGTAAACATTCAACCATTCGGGATGGTGATCCATCTGCTCAGCCTTAAGCGCGCTGGCCGACATGAAAGCAAAGGCGGATTTGAAATCGGCAAACTTGAATGTCTTCTCAATCGCGTCGCGATCACCGGCCTTTACTGACCAGTCAGTGAGCTGCTGCGCGGCTTGCGATGCGCCAATCTTGTCTGCCATTACTCTGCCTCTTCTGTGTCCTGCTGCGTTTCATGCACGAAATAGAGCCAGTCCCCATCCTCGGCAATGGCGGTGCGGACACCGGGATAGGCTTCGCCATCGCGAATGCGCGCGAGGCCCGGCTCGCCGACCAGATCCCGCAAGCGCGCGCGATCTGTGAAGGTGAGTTTTTCCGGCAAGAGTTGATCGGCTTCCAAGGCGGCAAAATCCGGCCAGATATACCACGTCTGATCACCAACCTGACGCGTGCCATAAGGACCGTCCAGAAGGCTGCCCAGTTTGGCCAGCGGGTCAAACCCGGTCCGGCGCAGCAAGTCCCAGTGCACGCGGTGGGGTTCGCCTGCAAAATTGGAGACGAAACTCTCTTCTGCATTGGCAAGGCGCACCAGACGGGACAGGGAATCGCGGTCCAGCACATCGCGGATGGCGGCAATCTTGGTGTCTACTGCTTCGGTCAAAGGCGCGATTTCGACCTCGGCCTCGACCTCGACCGGGACCGTCACCGCGGGCGCAGCCTCGACTTCAAGGCGCACGACCGGTGAGCCGTCATCGCTTCCGCATGCGGCGAGTAATATCGCTGTGCTTACGCCCAGAACAGCTCTGATCATATCCCCTCAAAACCGGTTGCTTCACGCAGATCCTGCAAGAGTTGGGCCTCGTTGAGGGCCTTGATTGTATGCATGCCCATTGCGCGCGCCGGTTTCAAATTAATTCCGAGGTCGTCGAGATAGACACAGCGCGCCGGATCGACATCCAAAGCCTCGCACATCAGAGCATAGATGCGGGGATCAGGCTTACGAATACCGAGCTTTGAACTCTCAATGACATGGTCAAAAACCGTCATGATTTCAGCGACTTTCTCAGCTTTGCTCGCGTCAGAACTCATGCCTGCGCCTTTGCCAACCGGGGCGTTGTTGGTGATGCAGCCAACTTTCACATTTGCCTTACAGGTCTTTAGCGCCTCGACCACGGCCGGGCGAATATCGCCGGATAGAAGGCCGAGAATGTCCTTACCTGGCACTTCATGCCCGAGTGCCTTGCTCTCGGTTCGAAACAGCGCGTCAAACTCGTCAGCGGTCACTTCAGAGCGCTCCAGCTTGGCCCATGCATTCTCATGAATGTTGCGCGCATTGACCGAGCGGACGAAGTCCTTCGGCAAGCCCTTTTCTTCTTCGTAGCGCGTAAACGCCTCGAAGGGTGACGAGGTCAGTACCCCGCCAAAGTCCCAGATCACGGCCTGCAATTCTGTGCTCATCTGTTCGCTCCTAGCGCGCGTCGATCAGGGTTTTCTTTGACCCTGCTTCCATCACCTCGTGGCTCGCTGCCTCAAACCCGACAGCGTCCAGAAGCTCCTGATCGCGGTCCTCGCCCGGATTGTCCGTCGTCAGCAGACGGTCCCCAACAAAGATCGAGTTCGCCCCTGCGAGCAGCAGCAGCGCCTGTTCGCCTTCGCTCATACCTTCACGGCCGGCTGAGAGGCGGACCCAGCTCTTCGGAAAGACGATGCGGCAGGTCGCAATCGCGCGCGCCATTTCAGTCACACTGACGGCGGGGCTTTCGCCAAGCGGTGTGCCTTTGATCGGCACCAACATATTGATCGGTACGCTCTCAGGATGCGGCGTCAGTTTGGAGAGCTCATGGATCAGACCGATACGATCCTCGCGCCCTTCCCCCATGCCGAGAATACCGCCGACGCACAGCTTCACCCCGGCGCGGCGTGCTTTGCCGAGCGTGTCGAGCCGGTCCTCATAGGTCCGCGTCGTGACCACCGTCGTGTAGTACTCCGGCGAAGTATCGAGATTGTGGTTGTAGTAATCAAGACCGGCGTCTTTCAGCGCTTCGGCCTGACCGTCTTCCAGCATGCCAAGCGTGACGCAGGTCTCAAGACCTTCTGCCTTCACAGCCGAAATCATTACGGCGACCTTTGGAAGATCGCGGTCCTTGAGCGAGCGCCAGCCGGCGCCCATGCAGAAGCGATCCGCGCCGCCCGCCTTGGCGCGCTTAGCAGCGGCGACGACTTCATCAAGCGGCATCAATTTGTCTGCATCCAAGCCCGTGCTGTGATGCGCAGACTGGCTGCAATAGCCGCAGTCTTCCGGGCAACCGCCGGTTTTGATCGAGAGCAGCTGGCTTTTCTGCAACTGGCCATCGGCCCAGTTCACACGCTTGACCTCCAGCGCCTGGCCGACCAGCGTGTCGAGTGATTGTTCGTAAATGTCCCGGATTTCGTCTTTCGTCCAATTGTGACGGGGCAGATCAAATGGCATGGGGGTCCTTGTCCGATTACTCTAAAGGCCTCGATTGAGGCGATTGCATTTCGGAGCGACTTGTCCCCCACCTCTCTCGCGCTGGCAAGTGTCAATCTCGAAGGAATCCGCACTGCCGCATCGTAAAGACTATTGCGATTGGCGCTGAGTGCACCGTTGATCAACTTCGGCTCGACACTGCAGTGCGGCGACCTAGGTCTCTCTCATGCTCAATCGTATCTTTCTGGCGCTGACAGCGCTGATGTTTTTCGCTTTTGGACTCTGGTCGATCACGGACCCGGTCGGCATGACCGCCCGGCTTGGTGTGGAACCAGGAGGTATCTCCGGGGTATTTGAAATGCGCGGGGTGTTTGGCGGCGTCAGTCTCGGCGCTGCAATGCTTTGCTTGCTAGGCGCGTTGCGCGAGCGGTTCGAATTTGCCGCTCTGTGCTTCGTCTCAGCCTATATGGGCGGCTATGTGATCGGACGTGCAGCCTCCTTCGTTGCAGGCGACACAGCGCTTTCCTCTAATTGGTATTTCGCCGGGTTTGAGGGCGTCATGTTCGTCTTGGCGACCCTGCTGATTCTTCGCAAGTCATAAAAAAGCCCCGCCAGTTAGCGGGGCTTTTCTGTTTCTGTGTTTCTGCGCGATTAGAAAATCTTGCGCAGCGTGACGCCGTAAGTTTGCGGCTGGCTTGGATAGCCATCGAAACGACCGGCTTGGGCCACACCGGGGAAGGTGGAGGTTAGGTATTCATCATCAAAAATGTTACGACCCCAGAAGGTGATCCCCAGTCCGTTCGCATTCTCAAAACCGAGAGAGGCGTTGAACAGGTTGATCTCACGGGTAAATCCGGTCGCATCCAGCAGCGCACGTGGCTCCGGGCTTGAGACCGGATAGAAATCCGTGCCTTCTTCATATTGCCAGTCACCGCGGAAGAAGCCGCCCCAGTTCTCTGTCAGGTTGAAGTTATACAGCACTGAGGTCGAGGTCACGGTTTGCGGAATGCCGGTTGGTGTCTCGCCGGTCTGATTTGCAGACGTGCTGTCACCATCGGCGTCGAGGCTCGTTCCGTTCGGGAAGCTGTCATATTCAGGATCGAGGAATGTTCCTGCGAAATTGAATGTCAGATTATCCGTCGGGCTCCAGCTCATATCGAGTTCAAGACCGGTGGCTGATTGCTCTTCCGCATTGGTCAGAACGAAGCCTGTGCCAAGGAAGACATTGCCCTGGAAGTTTTCGATCTTTTGATCAAATACCGCAACGTTGAGCGCGAAATTATCCCAGGCACCTTTCAGACCAAGTTCGAAGACGGAGGAGTCTTCTGGCTCAGCGAAGCGCGTACCCGTGGTGAGGTTTGGAACTGCGAGGCCAGCATCCTGGATTGGCGATGACGGTGCCGCGCGAACGACAGCTCCCGTGAACGGATCCACAACCTGACCAATCGAAATTTCTGTGTCAGGATCGACGGACGGAGTGAAGTCCGCTGGGAATGGACGACTGTCGCGACCCAGATTGATCGAGCTCGATTTCCAACCCGTCGCATAAGACCCGTACACGTTGATATTATCGGTCAAATCATATGCCAGCCGGAATGAGTAAGTGAACTCCTCATCATCCGTTCGGCCATCTTCCACAGCGTTTGGAATGTTCAAGAAAGGTGGCTGGAACTGGAACGCGGTAAAGGCCGCAAGCGGATTGCTGAAGCCCGGCGCGAACGTCGAAGGATCCATAGTGTCAAACGCTGGATCATCTGTATTGAGATTGCTCGCAATGTTCAAAGCGACGGCCTGGATCGTCGGATAGGTTGGCGAGGATACAAATGCAGCCACTTGGGTTGGATCTGTGATGTCCACCATATTCGCCTGAGCGACACCGGCGACGAGCGCGTTGTAACCTGCCTGCGTGAGATCGATCGCCGCCAAAGCGTCCGATGATTGAATGTTGAGGCGGGATTCTTTCTCGTTCGACGTGTAGTTCAGACCAAATGATGCCGTCAGGCGATCAGTCAGGTGCCAATCTGCGGTCCCGAAGAGTGAGATCGCTTTGTCGTCCTGTCCGACACTTTCGAGCGTACCGGTACCGTCAGCGCCAACGCTTCCTGGAGTCAAAAGGACCGCCGGTTCAAGTAGGCCTGCCAGAGCATCTGGGAGCACGCCAGCAGCCTGCTGACCAGTGATAAACGCGATGACCGCTGGATTATCTGGATCACCCGAGAGCTCAATCTGACCCGCGACGTTCAGGAAGTCACGGAACTGAGAGTCGTAAGACAGCTGGCTATCTCGCGAAACTTTCTCGTCGAAATAGAAGCCGCCAACCATCCAGTCCAAGTCACCATCGCCATTCGAGGTCAGGCGCAGTTCTTGAGTGAAGGTTTCGAGACCGACATCATCCCGAAGCGAAGCGAGGTCCGCGCTCGAATAATCGATATCATAGTTCTGGAACGCATCGGTTTCGCGATAGGCGGTAATCGAGCTCAATGTAAAACCGTCAAACTCAATGTCGCCATGCACCGAAATACCGCGGTTTTCGACCACGTTCTCCGGCAGACTGTTCAGAGCGATCTCGCGAGAGAACGGATTACCAGGTTGCGCAATCTGTCCGCCAAGAGATTCGATAATCGCAGTGTTGGCTGCATCATCAACGACATTGGCAGCGATACAGCAGACCTCGTCAATCTCGTCCGCATCAACAATGATGCGCCATTCCTGGTTTGCCGTGGGTTCGAACATCAACTGCCCGCGGAGGTTCCAGCGGTTGCGCTCGTTCACGTCAGCGCCAGAGATGATCTCTGTCGCCGTCCCATCACGCTTGTTCAGGCCGCCCCCGAGAGAGAAGGCGACGCCGTCACCGATGGGGCCAGTGACGTAACCTTTGTATCGTTGCAGATTGAAGTTACCGAAGCTGGCTTCTGCGCTGCCGCCGAACGTGTCAGATGGCTTGCGGGTTACGACGGAAACCACACCGGCTGAGGCGTTCTTACCGAACAGGGTGGATTGCGGTCCGCGCAGAACCTCGACCCGCTCAATCGCCGGCAGGTCACCAATCTGAGCCGCGGCGCGAGAGCGATAGACGCCATCAATGAAGACACCTACGGAAGGTTCAACACCGACATTGTTCGAGCCATTACCAAAGCCGCGAATCGTGAACGTCGCATTGGCTGAGGTCTGGAAGGTCCGGATGCCGAGCGAAGGAACAACCGATTGCAGGTCGTTCAGATCAAGGATTTCGGCTTTTTCGATTGTCGCGTCATCAACAACAGAAACCGCAACAGGAACATCCTGCAGGGTTTGCTCACGCTTGGTCGCAGTGATGGTCACCGTGTTCAGGCGCTTGGTACCTTCTTCGGCTTCGTCTTGCGCCATTGCGGTCATGCCAGCGCCAGCGGCAAGGGCAGTTAAGCCAACGCTGAGCGATAGGGCGGCCTTAAGGCCAAACTTCGTGGTACTAGATGAACTCATCTAACGTCTCCCGGTAAATCAAATAGGTCAAAGATTATCATCGCTTCTTCGGCGACATTACAAAATTGAATAGATTTCTGCGGCTGCTTGGCAAGTTCACAATCGCATGATTATCGCGTCTAACATCCTATTGCGGCAATTACGCAACAGGCCGTCATAGCGTACCCTTGGGGTAATCATCGCACGCACCCAAACAGAGCGAAAAAGCGATCCTTGTTCGCACCGGTGTTACGGCCATCCGAGAATATGTTGCACCGCCACTTGAGCGTGAGACGCTGAGATAAGGAACGTGGCACGCTGGTGTGTTTCGAGTTGAGACTCGGCCACATGAACCGTCAAACTGTTCGCCTAGAAAGCAACCAAATCGCTGCCAACTTTCCCCCATTGCTAGAACCGAGGGTCAAAATGGGTCGACTTTCGCGCAAAAAGCGAAACGCGCAAACTGGCGCGAACATTGCGGTACTCGTCTCACAACATTTGGCCAGCCGATCCCCACACACGGCTAAGTTGAGAGTGAGAAAACAAAAAAATGACGTCAACGACTCATCATCCAAACACGGAGACTTTGCTGTCCGCATGGGCACGCATGACCCAGTCTTCAGAGGCCGTTCCCGCCCCGACCAAAGCCGCCGATCACCCTGATCTGCTGGAATGCCTGTTTGTCATTGAACGGTCCGAGGAGGGCCGTTGGTTGTTCCGCAATGCCGGTGATCGCCTCAGCCGTTTGCTCGGCCGAGAGCTCAGCGCGCATGATTGCCTCGATTTCTGGACCGGGCATGACCGTACCATGGTTGAATCGCTGATCTCAGCGGTTCGTGAAAGCCATAAGCCAGGCATCCTGCAAGCCACCGGCGAAACGCTGACCGGTACGCATGTGAACGTTGAACTGACCTTTGCGCCGCTGCCGACGCCGCGTCCGAAACGCGAGCAGTCGCGCCTGCTGGGTCTGTATCAGATCATTGAGCCACAGCCTGTCCTGAAAGGTCGCCCGGTCTGGCGTCATCGGATTACGGCTGTGTATCCGCCTAAGATAGAGCGTCAGCCAGCAGGCCTTCGCCTGGTGGCCAGCAACGACTAAGCCGCTTCCTGAGCGCGGGCGATAAGCTCTGCTTTGACGCGCTCGGCCAGCTGTTTCACCGTAAACGGCTTCGACATGAAGCCGACCTCTTGATCATCATCCAGTTTCGCGGCGACATCGCGCTCAGCATAGCCGGACATGAACAGGACTTTGGCGGTGCCGAGCAGGTCCTTGGCTTCCTTGATCAGGGTCGGACCGTCCATGCCGGGCATGACCACATCTGAAACAACCAGATCGAAGGCGCCCGGATTCTCTTCCAGGATTTCCAGCGCTTCCTCGCCGTCGCAGGCTTCTTCGACGTCATAGCCGCGCGATTTCAGCTGAGACGCCGCAATCGAGCGTACGCCGTCTTCGTCTTCGACGAGCAGAATGCGGCCACGCCCGGAGATATCGACCGGCACTGGCGCGGCATTAACCGGCTGGCTCTCGAGCACTTCGGCCACAGGGATTTCATCGGCCTTCAGCGCTGGCAGATAGATCTGAAACGTGGTGCCTTTGCCGACTTCACTGATCGGGCAGATATAGCCCTCAGACTGCTTGATAATCCCGTACACGGTCGACAGGCCTAGGCCGGTGCCGAGCCCTTTCGGTTTGGTCGTGAAGAACGGGTTGAAGATATTTTTGAGATTGTCCGGCGCGATGCCATGGCCGGTATCTTCCACTTCGATGAGCAGATACTCGCCCTGCTCGACATAGCGGAAGCCATGCTTGTGGGCGTCTTTCTCCGTTGCGCGAGACGTCTTGATGGTGAGCTTGCCGCCGGTACCACCATCCATGAGCAGCGCATCGCGCGCATTGGTGGCGAGATTGATGATCGCTGTCTCGAGCTGGTTCTTGTCCGCCTTGACCATTGGCAGGTCGCGGCCGTGCACAACGTTGAAGTCGATCCGCTCGTCCAGCAATTGGCCGAGCAGGATGGCGAACTCGGACAGGAAGTCGCCGGGTTCAAACACTTCACGGCGGAAGGTTTGCTGACGCGCATAAGCGAGCAGCATCTGGACCAGATCCTTGGCGCGCACCGAGAATTCGTGGATCTTCTTCAGGTGATCAAAGGATGGATCGCCGACCGGGTGCTTGGACAAGAGCTCATCATTGTTGAGCATGATCCCGGTCAGGACATTGTTGAAATCGTGTGCAACCCCGCCAGCGAGCTTACCAATGGCCTGCATCTTCTCGCCTTGGGCGAGGCGCAGTTCGAGCTCTTTCTGTTCCGACATATCGATCACATAAGCGACCGCAGGCTGGCCGCGGCCATCCAGCGTCACGAACACGTTCACATGTTTCTGGTCTTCGTCAGCGAGGCGCAGACCAACCGGCTTGTCGATGGAATCGAGCAGTTTCTCGCGCAGCTTGTTCTCGCCCTCTTCAGCAACGAAGAGATCGATAAATCGAGTACCCGGCGATCCGCCGCCGCCAGCAAGCCCCATCAGTGCGCGGTTGCTATCCGTGATGATAGCGCCTTCCAACGAATGACCTTCGAGGCGAACAGCGCCAAACGGCGCATCGTCAAACATTGGGTCGCCATCCGGGCGTGGCGGACGGCTGGCAGAGGCCGCCAACATCCGGCTTTCGCCTTCAAGTAGGTTCTGGGCATTGGCGAGCACAATCGTTCGGCCGGTGGCGTCGGCGCCCTTGCCGTTCCAGGTTGTAATCGTCTGAACCGGAATCTCGACCCCATCGCGCGAGCGGATCATGACGTCGGCGCGTCCCGGTACGCCGGACTTGCGGTCGCGGCGTAGCATTTTCACAAATTCCGGGCGCATAATGTCGTCGAGACGAATATTCTTGGCGCTCTCCGGCAGGCCGAGCATTTCCCGCAGCCAGGCATTGGCATAGCTGATCGTGCCATCCGGTCCGGACGAGAAGAAGCCCATCGGCGCATCTTCAACATAAAGCGCGCGCATATCCGCCGCGCCCGTCACCTGATCGGTTCCGGTAATACGGCGCAGGCGCCAGATCACGCGGTCGCCTTTCAGCGGCGATACAGAAGCTTCGTACTGAACCGGCAGAGATTCCGCGCCGAGCGTCATGGCAGGCAGAGTCTCGCGGCGGGTTTCGCCGGACTTCGCGGCCTTGGACAGGCGGAAGATCGGAGCCGCGAGGCCTGGCGCCGCACTGAAGATCCGGTCCACCGAAACCGGCCCCATGACATCTGACTGCCCCATCAGAGCCATTTGTGTCAGGTCAGAATAGGCTTGGTTGGCGGTCAGAGGGGCGCCGCCACGGTCACTGATCAGGACCGCTTCATCCAGCGCTTCAACCCAGGAGAACCTTGGTGTCACGGGCTGCATGGCATCGGCCATTGCGCCGCGTTCCGGGAACAGGCCCATCCGGCGGCCGGCGCCGCGCAGGATCCAGAGCAGGAAGACCATACCGCCTGCCGCCATCGAAATCAGCAGAATAAGCCCGGTTGGCCCACCAGCGTTCGGCCAGGCCAGCGTCGCACTGGCCGCGCCCACGGCCAGCAGCAAGCAGGCCCAGAACCCCATTTGCAACCAGTCCAGCTGACGCGCTGGGGCTGGTGTGGGTGGGATTTGGGCTTCAGGCATATCTGCGGCCATTACGGTTACTCCGGCTCGGGACTTATCAGGCGGCCCGATGATTCGTACTCACTTATAGCAGGACTTCAGCGCATGTCGCACCGCACCTGCTCCAATATATCCTTTTGCACCCGGAATGGTTAATCAAACGAGAAGGCTGGTTAATCTCATCTGACAAATTATAGAGGTTTCATTACAGTTTACGAAAGGATGGCCATGCGTCTCGCATCCTCTGCCCTCGCCCTGATTTTGATGAGCAGCCTCGCTGCCTGTGGGGGCTGACTCTTGCTTGGCGACAGCTTTGATATTCGTGATTTTCACGATGTCGTCTTGAAGGACGACCCGGTTCCTTTGCAAGTCCTGGAGGAGAATGTTGAGACCTGGATCACAAACCAGTGAAAATTGACCAGTGAGATTTGAGCAAGATCCTTCCCGCAGAGGCAAGTTGTTAGAAATCTGATTCTATCGTTTAGGTTTTTTTATTGCACTGCGGCAATTCCATACCCTATTGGAGCACCATGAAACTCTCAGTTCTAAAAGAAGTGGCGGCAGGCGATAGCCGTGTTGCGGCCACACCCGAGACCGTCAAGAAATATGTCGGGCTTGGTCATGAGGTCACCATCGAGGCCGGGGCTGGCCTTGATGCGGGCTATACTGATGCCGCGTATACCGAAGCCGGGGCGAAGGTTGAGGCAGGCGCCGCAGCCGCTCTGAAAGGCGCCGATGTGCTGCTCAGCGTGCGCGCCCCGGATGCGAGCGCGCTTCCAGATGGCATCACTGTGATCGGCCTGCTGGACCCGTTCAAATTCGATGCTGGGGCCTTCAACGCCAAGAAGGCTACGACGCTCGCCATGGAATTCACCCCGCGGATCACCCGCGCGCAAAGCATGGACGCGCTATCCTCTCAGTCGAACCTCGCAGGCTATCGCGCCGTGATCGAAGGCGCGACATTGTATGGCCGGGCCATGCCAATGATGATGACCGCTGCCGGCACGGTTGCGCCGGCCAAGGTTTTTGTCATGGGCGCCGGTGTTGCCGGGCTGCAGGCCATCGCCACCGCCCGCCGCCTGGGCGCTGTGGTAACCGCCACGGACGTCCGCCCGGCGGCCAAGGAACAGGTCGCCTCGCTCGGCGCTAAGTTCATTGCCGTCGAGGATGAAGAGTTCAAAGCCGCTGAAACGGCCGGCGGCTACGCCAAGCAGATGTCAGACGAGTATCAGCAGAAACAGGCTGAACTTGTCGCCTCGCACATTGAGAAACAGGACATTGTCGTCACCACGGCTCTGATCCCCGGCCGCCCGGCGCCAGTGCTGGTCAGCGAGGACATGGTCAAGACCATGCGCCCCGGTTCGGTCATTGTCGACATGGCGGTGAGCCAGGGCGGCAACTGCCCGCTCTCCAAACCAGATGAGGTGGTTGACGAAGGCGGTGTCAAAGTCGCGGGCTTCACCAACCTGCCGGCCCACCTGCCGGCGGATGCGAGCGCGCTCTACGCCAAGAACCTGATTGCCTTCCTGCCGCTGATCACAGCCGAAGATGGCAGCCTGAACCTCGATACTGATGATGAAATCGTCACCGCGATGATGCTGACCCGCGGCGGCGAAACTGTGAATGAGAGGATTTCCTCATGAGAAAAGCCCTGATCCTGGGCGCAATGGCAGGTGCGATGGCCCTGCCTGCCTATGCTGCTGAAACCAGCACAATCAGCCCGACTGTCTATCTGGCGGCGATTTTCGCCATGGCCTGCTTTGTCGGCTATTACGTGGTCTGGTCGGTGACCCCGGCCTTGCACACCCCTTTGATGGCTGTGACCAATGCGATTTCCTCCGTGATCATTGTCGGCGCGATTGTCGCCGCCACGGCGTCCGGAGCCGTCGAAGGCGGCTGGATTGCCAAGGCCCTGGGCGGCGTCGCCGTAGCGCTTGCCAGCGTCAACATTTTCGGCGGCTTCCTCGTCACCCAGCGCATGCTGGCCATGTACAAGAAGAAGGGGGACTAGACGATGGAACAGTTCCAATCGACCTGGGCTCCGCTGCTCTATCTCGCAGCGGGTATCCTCTTCATCCTCGCCCTTCGCGGCCTGTCCAGCCCGGCCACCAGCCGCGCCGGTAACCGCAATGGCATGATCGGCATGATGATCGCGGTCGGCACCACGATCGCTCTGTTCTGGAATGCGCTGGATGCCACCACCTGGGGCATTCTCGCCGCCGGTGCGCTCGTCGGTGGCGGGATCGGCGCTTATATCGCCCGCAAGATCCCGATGACGGACATGCCTCAGCTTGTGGCTGCCTTCCACTCACTCGTCGGTATGGCGGCCGTTCTGGTTGCAGCCGCCGCGCTCTACGCACCAGTCAGCTTCGGCATTGGCAGCGTCGGCAATCTCGCCACGGCGTCCTTGATCGAACTGGCGCTCGGCTCTGCCATTGGTGCGCTGACCTTTACCGGCTCTGTCATCGCGTTTGCGAAGCTGAACGGCAACATGTCCGGCGCGCCAATCCTCCTGCCCGCAAGACACTTGCTCAACATCGCGATGGGGGCCGGCATTATCGGCCTGATCGTCGTGCTGGTAATGAGCGGCGGCAGCGCCACCTGGGCCTTCTGGGGCCTCACCGTATTGGCCCTGATCCTCGGCATCACACTGATCATTCCAATCGGCGGTGCCGACATGCCGGTCGTCGTTTCGATGCTGAACTCCTATTCTGGGTGGGCCGCAGCGGCACTCGGCTTTACGCTCGGCAATTTCGCCCTGATCATTACTGGTGCCCTCGTCGGCTCGTCGGGTGCGATCCTGTCCTACATCATGTGTAAGGGCATGAACCGGAGCTTTATCTCGGTCATTCTGGGCGGCTTTGGCGGCGAAGATGCAGCCGCAGCAGCTGGCGGTCAGGAAGACCGTCCGTTCAAGCGCGGCTCTGCCGATGATGCAGCCTTCATCATGAAGAACGCTTCGAAAGTGATCATCGTCCCAGGCTACGGCATGGCGGTGGCACAGGCCCAGCACGCGCTGAAAGAGATGGCCGACAAGCTGAAGGAAGAAGGCGTTGACGTGACCTATGCCATCCACCCGGTTGCCGGACGGATGCCAGGCCACATGAACGTTCTGCTCGCTGAGGCGCAGGTGCCATATGACGAAGTGTTCGAACTTGAGGACATCAACTCTGACTTCCGCAACTCAGAAGTCGCCTTCGTCATCGGCGCTAATGACGTCACCAACCCGGCGGCCAAGACCGACACGACATCGCCAATCTATGGCATGCCCGTGCTCGACGTTGAGAATGCCGGGACGGTCCTCTTCATCAAACGCTCTATGGGCTCTGGCTATGCCGGCATCCAGAACGAGCTGTTCTTCCGCGACAACACAATGATGTTGCTCTCGGATGCGAAGAAAATGGTCGAGGATATCGTCAAGGCGCTTTAAGCGCCTTGGCGACCTCGCCACACAACAAGAAATCGGAGGAACACCATGGCGATCAAAACACGCTTCACAGAGGAGTTCGGCGTCGAACACCCGATTGTGCAAGGCGGCATGCAATGGGTCGGCTATGCCGAAATGGTCGCGCCTGTGGCGAATGCCGGGGGCCTCGGCTTCCTCACCGCTCTGACGCAGCCCACGCCGGAAGACCTCTACAAGGAAATCCAGCGCACCAAGGAGATGACGGACAAGCCGTTCGGTGTGAACCTGACCATTCTCCCGGCCATCAAACCGCCGCCGTATGCGGAATACCGACAGGCCATTATCGAAGGCGGGATCAAGATCGTCGAAACGGCGGGATACAAGCCGCAGGAGCATATCGATCATTTCAAAGAGCACGGCATCAAGATCATCCATAAATGCACGGCTGTGCGTCACGCGCTCTCAGCAGAACGCATGGGCGCAGATGCGATCTCAATTGACGGATTTGAATGTGCGGGTCACCCAGGTGAAGACGATATTCCGGGCCTGATCCTGATCCCGGCTGCGGCCAATAAAGTGAGTGTTCCCATGCTTGCCTCTGGCGGATTTGGCGATGGTCGCGGCCTGGCCGCCGCCCTCGCGCTCGGCGCAGATGGCATTAATATGGGCACGCGCTTTTGCGTGACCCAGGAAGCGCCGATCCATCCGAATTTCAAACAGCAGATGGTCGAGAATGATGAGCGCGACACCAAGCTGATCTTCCGCACCCTGCACAATACGGCCCGGGTGATGAAGAACAGCGTCAGCTCTGAAGTGGTCGATATTGAACTGAAAGGCGGCGCCAAGTTCGAAGATGTCCAGCATCTCGTCGCCGGGGTGCGTGGTCGCAAGGCGATGGAAGACGGCGATCCAGATGGCGGCATCTGGTCCGCGGGTCAGGTGCAAGGTCTGATCGATGACATTCCAACCGTAAAGGAACTGATCGACCGGATTGTTGCTGACGCTGAAACAATCATCAAAGAGCGCATGAACAGCATGCTGGCCTGACGCGCCCTCACGCATTTGCAATCCGGATCGGGCCTCGATGAAAATCGGGGCCCTTTTCACATCATGGACTCAGGCTAAGCTCGCGCCCTTCGACAACCATCTCAAAGGGGGTTCACGATGGCCGAATTTGTCGCCGAAGTGTTTTCCATAAGCGGCCTGTTCACGCTGCTCATGCTGCTCTTGTTGCAAGCCGTGCTGGGCTTCGACAATCTGCTCTATATCTCGATTGAATCGCAGCGGGTCGGCCCGGAAAAGGCCCCGATGGTGCGGCGCTGGGGCATTGGTCTCGCGGTCGTTCTCAGGATCGTTTTGCTGGTGATCATCGTGAACCTGTTCTCGCTCCTCGCAGAACCGCTCTTCGATCTCGGAATGAAGGGCTTCCTTGAAGGGGAGTTTACACTTCAGGCATTGGTGACGCTCGCCGGTGGCGGCTTCATCATCTACACCGCGATCAAGGAAATCCATCACCTTCTGGCGGTGGACCATATCGAACATACTGAAGGCTCAGCCTCGAAATCCGTCATGCAGGCCATCGTCATGATTGTCGCGATGAACCTGGTCTTCTCATTCGACTCGATCCTGTCGGCGATGGCGATCGCGAATGTCGAAGTGGCGAATGTCGTCAACGCTTCAGGGGACGTGATCAACACGTTCACCGGCAGTGTGGTGCAGTGTAAAGCCGACCTGATCGCCAATCCGGTCGCGGGTGCGGTGGGCTGCGAGCCTGGCAAAGACTATCAGGTCTGGATCATGGCCATCGCCATTCTCTCGTCGGGGATCGTGATGATTCTGCTGGCCGATTATGTGGCCGACTTCCTCAAGCGCAATCGCATGTATGAAGTGCTCGGCCTGTTCATTCTGTTCCTGGTTGGGGTGCTGCTGGTGACCGAAGGCGCGCATCTGGCGCATCTGAAACTGTTCGGCTTCCCAATCGATGCGATGAGCAAATCGAGCTTCTACCTCGTCGTCGGTGTTCTGGTGGTGACGGATATTATTTCGACCAATTACCAGAAACGCCTCTGGGCTCAGCGCGAGGCGGAGCTGCGCAGCGCAGGCAACAAAGCCGATGACGCGATCAAAGCGGTCGACGCGCATATCGCAAAGCATGGGAACATTGGCTGACGCTGACCTCTTGGGGACGACTTCCCCTTCACGCTTTGCCCAACTCGATTGGGCAATCTATCGCGGGTTCGTGCCGCTTGGGGCGGGAGAGATGACGCTCTCTTGGCCTCAGGCGCACGAACAGGTGATGGACCCTCGGATCAAGTCCGAGGGAACGCGGGAAGGAAAGCTCAATCTGCTAACGGGAAGGTTTGCGGCAGCGCCTAGCTCCGGAAGGTTCCGATCCGCTTGGTCACGCGCAGGGCGACCTTGTTGCCCTTACGACCCATGGTCCCTTCAAAAGCGGGTTTGCCATCGCGGCCACCAGACAGCAGCTCAACCGGTTGATCAGCGGGCAGACCCAGCAACAGGGTCGATCCGGCTTTCAGCTGCGTGATCCGACTGAGCGGCACGGTCAGGGACGCAAGACGCGCAGTCAGCACAGCGGTAACCTCAGGGCTGACCAGCGGTGCCTCTTCGCGCGTCTCTGTCACCTCTTCGGGGGCGCCCTCGCCTTCGATCACTGCGAGCTCGCTATGCAAGCCTGTCGCTTCGACAGAATACTCTGAGACCTGAACCGTTGAGACGGGCAGCAAACTGCTGACATAAGCGACATCGGTTTCGATCGCCTGCAATTTGTAGCTTGTGTGGATCGCGTCGCCGAGCGGGACCAGCAATTGTTCCAGCAAGGCGCAATCAATCGCGCTCAGGGTCCAGCCATCACCCAGTCGTCCAGTCGATCCACGCGCCCCGCAGGCACGGGCTATGATCGCGTCAGCAAGCGCAGGCGGAAGACAGACCAGGGCGCGAATGTCGGTTTCGCTCGGCCCGATACAGGCGACGGCGCTCGACTTGCCTTGTAGCAGGCCGGCAAGCTCGGCGCGCGGCAATTCTGCGACCTCAGAGACGGCTATGGCCGCTTTGACGCCGGCGCCTGTGCCCAGCGCTATGGCCAGGCGCGAGGCGAGCTTTTGCGCATGATCCGAAATTTTCGGTAGCGGTGCGGCCGTGTCTGGGAACACCTCCGGGACCTTCTGAGTCACCGCTGAGTCAGGAATGGGTGGGTCTTCAAGCGCTGGGGATCCTGTCTGATTGGGCCGCAGGAGTGCCTCAATTTCTTCCGCCGTCAGCACGCCTCGGGCGGATGGAAACTTGTAGTCATCCTCAGGATTTTGAGCAGCCGTATGCGATCCGGTATCCGCCAACCAGTCAGCTTTCGCGGTTGATTTGGGACCGTCTCGCATTCTGCACCTGTCACCAATAGAGTTATGATCAGTGCGTTAACACGGTTAATGAATCGTTAGGATTTTGGAGTCCGTCCGTTAAGAATCGGTCGGATTAGTCGTCGCGCACCACGCGCTCATTCCGCTCATGCCGCTCCTGCGCCTCCAAACTCAGCGTCGCCGTCGGCCGTGCCTCCAGGCGCCGCAGGCCGATGGGCTCGCCTGTGTCGTCGCAATAGCCATAAGTGCCATCATCGATCCGGCGGATCGCCGCGTCGATCTTGGAGATCAGCTTGCGCTGACGATCGCGGGTGCGCAGTTCAAGCGCCTTGTCGCTTTCAGCCGACGCGCGATCCACCAGGTCCGGGTGATTGGAAGACTCCGCGCGCAGGTTGCCGATTGTCACTTTGGCGCCATCAAGAATGTCACTTTTCCAGTCTTCAAGCTTCTTGCGGAAGTAAGCCTTCTGCTTGGAATTCATGAAATCTTCTTTGTCGGATGGGGTGTAACCGTCGAGATCAAAGTCAGTCATGGAATCAAAAATCCTCTACCGAGTTTGCGCGCCCTATACTGCGGACGGAATACATACGCAATCGCAATAATCAGACCAATTTTGTCCTGAACCTACTCTGAATTGTGGCGGAGGCTGGGCTTATGCACGGCTTTTGCAGCTTGAGGGGTAACGAAGACTTGATTTAAACCACCCCTCTGTGCGCTAAAGGGGGAGGCAATCTGCGTACACAGAAGACAGGACACGCCGAGTAGATGACGTCCCGCTGGCGCCAACGTGAAGTAGAGCGACCGTCAACCTGGCGGCAATCGCTTCTGTTCAACAGTTTGATTCTGTTATTGCCGATCTTCGCGGCGCGAATCGTCATCGCCGCTTATACGTCAGACATTGCCACGGATCCGCTCAGCCTCGAAGCACGGACGGAAACGCGGCAAGAGATCGATTCCGAGTTTCGCAAGCTGACCGCCCCACTTGGCGAAGAACGCCGCTTCTGGGCCGCCAGGATCGATCAGACCTTACAAGAGCGCGACTTCTCCGCCGCGCGCGGTTATTTGTTGGCGGCGCCGCTGATGCTCAACAAACAGGATTCTGCGGCTGTCCTCGCCGCCGCAGACGCAGAGAGTTCTGGCAGCCGTGACCAGCGCCTCGCCCGCGCTGCGCTGTTATTCCTACCCGAAGAATTGCGCGCCAGTTATCAACGCTCAATCGCGCCGCCCCCCGTCCCGGAAGGGGCCGAGTTGGCGGCTGATGAAGAAGCCGACGCATCAGACGAGAACGCCGATTCAGAGACGGACAGCCCGCCACGGATCTCAAACAACTCGGCCCAACTTGCACCGCTGGACGAGCCTTTTGCCGGACAACGCTCCTTCTTCCTGCTCGGCGATCCGGCTGACCTAACGCGGCGCAGTCAACGCTGGCTCGCTGGTGAACAAGTCGACAGCCTGCAATTGCGCCTACGCGCGCTTGGCCTCCTTACGCAGGATGATCCCGACCCGGAAGCGCAGGCTATGTTTGAAGCGGCTTCCATCATGCGCGCCGCGCACCGAGCCGGTCGCCTGAACGATCGCTTTGCCAGTTATCTGAAAAGCCGAGTCGAAGACGCACTGCCTGAGGAAATGCTGCGCACAGAACTGAATTCAGCCTTCGAGTCTGTGATGACGACCGAGGCACGTACGGTCGAAGTGCTCAGCGCTTATCGCCGAGCGCTGCAGCCTGAAGCGCAAGACCGACTGATCCGGGATATGGTCATCATTGCCCGCATTGCAGAACTGACCAGCTCCTCCGGCGCGATCACCCTGGTTGAACAGGCTACGACGCCGGAAGATATGCGCCGGGCGCTATTGCTATCGGAGTCAGGCGGTCATCGCTCGGTCGCCCTTGCCCGCGAAATGGGACCGGAAGTGCTCTCTCTGGCGCAGATCGGGGTCAAGTGGAGCCGTATCCTGGTGTTCCAGGTGATGGGCCTGATGGCGCTCGGAATGGCGCTGGTTTGGACGACGCTATCAGCCCTAACGCAAGCCGAAGCCATTCGATTGCGTTAAGCACGCTTAGATCCCGAACGCACCTTTGATGCCATCGATCAGCAACTGAACCGACAGGGCGGCCAGGATGACACCGAAAATCCGCGTGATAGCCCCTGCAATGCTCTCGCCCATGGCTTTGACCAGTGGCCCGGCTGCGAGAAAGACCAGCAGACAGACCACCATATTTGCGGCGACGGCGCTCAGCACGGCAGCTTTGCCAACCCATTCCGAGTGCTGCGACATGTAGAGCATCGCCGTAGCAATTGATCCGGGACCAGCAAGCATCGGA
>JABSQB010000003.1 GCA_013214545.1 Henriciella sp. | reverse complement strand
CAATGTCGGCATGGAGACGTGCGGCATGAAGACGTTTGGCTTCTCTGGTGGCCGCGCCGATTGGTTTGAGCCGGAAGAGGACATCTATTGGGGTCCGGAAACCGATTGGCTCGACGACAAGCGTTATACCGGTGAGCGTGAGCTCGCGACGCCTCTGGGCGCGGTGCAAATGGGTTTGATCTACGTCAATCCGGAAGGTCCGAACGGCAATCCTGATCCGCTGAAGTCGGCTTTCGACATTCGCGACACGTTCAGCCGCATGGCGATGAATGACGAAGAAACCGTCGCTCTAGTCGCGGGCGGGCATACGTTCGGTAAAGGCCATGGCGCTGGCCCGGAAGACAAGGTCGGCCGCGAGCCAGAAGGTGCGCCAATGGAGCAAATGGGCTTCGGCTGGATCAACACGCACGGCTCAGGCAAAGGCGACGACACCACGACCGCTGGTTTCGAAGGGGCCTGGACACCGACTCCAGACACCTGGGACATGACCTATTTCGAAAACCTGCTCAAATATGAGTGGGAGCAGGTCACCAGCCCTTCTGGTCACGTTCAGTGGTCTCCGAAGCCTGGCCAGGGCGCTCCTGAAGCACCCATGGCGCATGACCCGTCCAAGACTCAGCCGTTGATGATGACGACAGCTGACATGGCGCTGAAAATGTTCCCGGACTATGCCAAGATTTCTGCCGACTTCCTGGCCAACCCGGACAAGTTTGCTGACGCCTATGCCCGTGCCTGGTTCAAGCTGACCCACCGCGATATGGGACCAAAGTCCCGCTATGTCGGACCTGAAGTACCAGCCGAAGATCTGATCTGGCAGGATCCTGTTCCAGCTCAGAATGGCGCACTGATCAATGACGCTGACATTGCCGCTCTGAAAGAGCAGATCCTCGGATCTGGTCTGACCGTATCGCAGCTGGTCAGCGCCGCCTGGGCCTCGGCCTCTACCTTCCGTGACTCGGACAAGCGCGGCGGTGCCAATGGCGCCCGCATCGCTCTGGCCCCGCAAAAAGACTGGGACGTCAATGTCTCGTCTGGTGTGCCAGCCGTGGTCGCGAAACTGGAAGAGATCAAGGCAAGCTTCAATGCCAGCGGCACGCAGGTCTCGCTTGCTGACCTGATCGTGCTTGGTGGTTGCGCGGCGATTGAGAAGGCCTCTGGTGCCTCTGTGCCTTTCACCCCGGGCCGGACAGATGCCACGGCAGAGTGGACGGATGTCGACTCCTTCGCGGTTCTGGAGCCAAAGTTTGACGGCTTCCGCAACTATAAGAAGACCGAAGACCCTCGGGCGACTGAAGAGCTTCTGGTCGACAAGGCTGCGTTGCTGACCCTGTCTGCGCCAGAAATGACCGTCCTGGTTGGCGGCCTCCGTGTGCTTGGCGCGAATGCTGGCGGCTCGACCCATGGTGTGCTGACCGACACTGTCGGCACGCTGAGCAATGACTATTTCGTCAACCTGCTCGACATGGCGACCGAGTGGACAGCCGATGCCAGCGAAGAGCTGTTCGAAGGTAAGGACCGCGCCTCAGGTGCCGTGAAATATACCGGCACCCGCGCCGATCTGGTCTTCGGATCGAACTCAATCCTGCGTTCGATTGCCGAGATCTACGCTCAGAGCGACTCCAAGGAGCGCTTCACCCGCGACTTCATCAAGGCCTGGAACAAGGTCATGATGCTCGACCGGTTCGACGTGAACTAGGCTTCGGCTCGAATTGAAATTGGAAGAGGCGGCGCTTTCGGGCGTCGCCTTTTTTCTTAGGGTATTCGATGAAATTTCCATTGCCGTGTCACGGTCGATTTTACCTCGATCTGATAGACGAGCTAGATGGAAAAGTTCGGATCGATCTTCATTGTCGGGCTCGCCTCACTGGTTTTTGGATGGGTGGTTGCACCTTATGTGAAGGCCAAGGCGCCCAACACGCTTGGCTATCACAGCCTCGGCTGGGCTCGCGGAGGGGTCGGCACGAATTTTGGTGTGACGACACCGCGCTGGCATGGCTGGGCAGGGGTCCGCGCCGCTATGGGCGCGCCGTTCAATCACAAGAAAGTCTGGCTCGAGGCCGGGCAATCCATGGAAATTGATTATGAGCTGAACGCCGGGCGCGGCGGCATGAGCATTTCAGTCTATCGCACGCGGCTGTCCCGCGTTTTCCAGCGCCCATTTGTTGAGGATCATGAACTCATTTTCTGGGAACGCGGCGGCTATCATACTGGCAGCGCCACTTACACCGCGGTTCAGAGCGGCTGGCATGTGATCAGTTATGACGTCATCTGGAAACGCCCCTCGCACGAACGGATCAAGGCCAATCCCTATTCGGTCTTGGTGCCGAATTATGACCTGCGCTACGACGTGCGCTGGCGCTTACAGGATCCGGATTTGGTAGGCTACGCCGCTTCCTGATCAGCTTCGCGCCGCTGCCGCGGCCTCCTCAGCCAAAAATCGATCCCCCGGATCGATTTTTCAAGCTGCCGCTTGATCAGCTTCGGAGGGATCATAATTCAGGATCGGGCCGAGCCAGCGTTCGGCGACGCGCAACTCCATGCCTTTCCGCTTCGCATAGTCTTCGACCTGATCGCGCTCGATCCGGCCGACGGCGAAATAGACGCTTTCAGGGTGGGCCATATAGAGACCAGAGACGGAGGCAGCTGGGGTCATGGCGAAGCTTGAAGTGAGCTCCATGCCGATCCGGTCGGCCTCGAGCAATCTAAACAACGTTTCTTTTTCGGTATGGTCTGGCTGGCAGGGATAGCCGGGTGCCGGGCGGATGCCGGAATAGGCTTCCTTGATCAAATCGGCATTGTCGAGCGCTTCGTCAGAGGCGTAGCCCCAATGGGTCTTGCGCACCTGTTCGTGCATGTACTCGGCCATGGCTTCAGCGAACCGGTCAGCGAGCGCTTTGACCATGATGGCGGAATAGTCGTCTGCGTCGGCTTCGAACTTCTTGGCGATCTCTTCGGCTTCGGGACCTGAGGTGACAGCAAAACCGCCAATATGGTCGTCTTGCGCAGCGATGAAGTCGGACAGCGCGAAATTGGCGCGGTCATTATCTTTGACCATTTGCTGGCGCAGCGTGTGGAACGTGTCGCCGGTTTCCAGCTTGATGTCGTCGCCCTCGCGTTCCGCGCCCCAGAAACCGATTACAGCCTTTGGCTTGAACCAGTCCTGGCCGAGGATTTGCTGCATCATGTTTTCAGTGTCACGCCACAGGTCTCGGGCCGCCTCGCCAACAATCTCATCGTCAAGGATTTGCGGGAACCGGCCAGCAAGGTTCCAGCTCGAGAAATACGGCGTCCAGTCAATGTAGCGGGCAAGCTCTGAGAGATCGAAATCCTCGAACACTTTGGTGCCTTTGAAGCTCGGCGCAGGCGGCGTCGGCGCCTCCAGCGTGTGCGCATGGCTGCGGGCGACCTTGATCGGATGACGCGGCTTTGGCGGACCGCCCGCGCGGCTGTCGCGCATGCGCTGATACTTGGCCTGCGCTGTCTCAACAAACAGGTCGCGCTCATCATCAGATAGCAGGGAGGAGACCACGCCAACCGCGCGGCTCGCATCGGTGACGTGAATGGTCGGACCATTGTCGCGAGCCGGGTCGATCTTGACGGCGGTGTGCGCAGGCGAGGTCGTCGCGCCGCCAATCAGCAATGGCTGTTTCATATCCGTGCGCTGCATTTCACGCGCGACATAGACCATTTCATCGAGGCTCGGCGTGATCAGGCCCGACAGGCCGATAATGTCGACATTCTCTTCCTTGGCCTTCGCAAGAATATCCTCACACGGCACCATCACGCCCATATCGACAATCTCATAGCCGTTACAGGCGAGCACGACGCCGACAATGTTCTTGCCGATATCGTGGACGTCACCTTTGACCGTCGCCATCAGGACTTTGCCATTCGAGACATCGACCGTGCCGAGCTCTTCCTTCTCGGCCTGCATGTACGGATCGAGATAGGCAACCGCGGCCTTCATCACGCGGGCAGACTTCACCACTTGCGGCAGAAACATCTTACCCGACCCGAACAGGTCGCCGACGACGTTCATGCCATCCATGAGCGGGCCTTCGATGACGTGTAGCGGGCGCGCCGCGGCGGCGCGGGCTTCTTCAGTGTCGTCGTCAATGAACTCGGTAATGCCATTGACCAGCGCATGTTCGAGCCGCTTGGCAACCGGCAGCTCGCGCCAGGACATGTCCTTCTCGGCCGTCTTGCCTTTCTGGCCGCGGAACTGTTCGGCATAATCAACCAGGGCTTCCGTCGCCTCCGGATTGCGGTTGAGCACCACATCCTCAACCAGCTCGCGCAATTTGGGTTCAATCTCATCATAAATGTCGAGCTGACCGGCATTCACGATGCCCATATCCATACCGGCCGGAATGGCGTGATAGAGGAAGACCGAGTGCATGGCCCGGCGCACCGGCTCATTGCCGCGGAAAGAGAATGAAACGTTGGAAAGCCCGCCAGAGATGTGACAGCCCGGGCAGGTCTCGCGAATAATCTTGGTCGCTTCGATAAAGTCGACGGCGTAATTGTTGTGCTCTTCAATCCCGGTCGCGACGGCAAAGATGTTCGGGTCGAAAATGATGTCTTCCGGCGGGAAGCCGACTTCTTCGGTCAAGATCTTGAAGGCGCGCTGGCAGATCTCGATCTTGCGTGGCGCCGTGTCGGCCTGGCCGACCTCATCAAACGCCATGACCACGACGGCCGCGCCATAAGACAGGCATTTACGCGCCTGTTCGCGGAATTGATCCTCGCCCTCTTTCATCGAGATTGAGTTCACAACCGCCTTGCCCTGAACGCATTTCAGGCCGGCTTCTATGACCTCCCACTTGGAGCTATCGATCATGATCGGCACGCGGGCAATGTCCGGCTCTGCGGCAAGCAGATTAAGGAATGTGGTCATTGCCTCAGCGCCGTCCAGCATGCCTTCATCCATGTTCACATCGATGATCTGGGCGCCATTCTCAACTTGCTGGCGTGCCACTTCAATCGCGGTTGCATAATCGCCATTGACGATCAGCTTCCGGAACCGCGCAGATCCGGTGACATTGGTACGCTCGCCAATATTGACGAAGCTCTGAGAAGCAGAATTAGTCATAGGTTATGCTTTCGAGATCCACCCACGCCAAGATAGGCCGACATAGTACAATTCGAGATCGGTAAAACCGGCGGATCGCAGCAATTGCTCTTCTTGCGCCGGGGCGCGGGTCGTTCGCATCTCTTCCATTTTGCTCCGAAACTGAGCCGCCTGCTCCCTCGGAATGCCGGACTCCACCGCGTACTGAATGTAGCGATCAAACCACCGGTCGGCCTCGGGGCTGCCAACTTCGATGCAATTGTCGACCAGGGCAAAATGACCGCCCGGTTTCAATCTCTTGCGGATCTGTTTGAGCGTTTCAATCTTGGACTCGTCATCTGGGATGACATGCAGGGTGAGCAGACACGTCGCGGCGTCCGCTTGTACCGGCGGAGCGTTTTCAATGAACCCCTCAACCCATTCAACTCGCGCGGCGGTGTCGCCGAGTTTTCTTTTGGCTTCCGACAACATGGCGGCCGCTGGGTCGACAGCAAGCAATTGCCATTCGGGCCGCGCCGCAGCAAAGGCCGCCAGTTCATGACCTCCGCCCGCTCCGAGCACGAGAACAGTTCCGTCCATGCCCGCTGTTTCGGTTAGCAGCTGGATGGTTGCACGATGCATGTCCGAAAAGCCCGGCATAAAGCTGGCCGGACCCATATCAGCATAGTTTCGTGCATTCTCGGTATCGGAGAATCCGAAATCTTTGACGGAGTCTATCTGGCTAGTCACTCAAACTTCCAAAATCGTTTCAAAACTGCCGATCAACATGCGCTTGCCATCGAACGGCATTTCCATTGAATCATCGTTGAAGACAGGGTCGGCCATGCAGGCCTCCATGCCTTTGTCGCGCGCCTCTTTGGATGGCCATTCGATCCAGGAAAAGACAATCACTTCGCCCGGCTTGGCCTTGACCGCCAAGGGGTAGGAAGTGACTTCGCCATCCGGGACCTCATCGCCCCAATTGTCCATCACACGCAGGGCGCCGTATTTCTTGAACACCGGCCCGGTTATCCGTGCATGTTCGAGATAGGCGTCCTTGTTTTCAGCTGGCACCGCGGCCACAAAACCGTCCACATAAGTCATCAGCTGTCCTCCCGTACCAGGCCCTTGAGGCCATCAATGCTCTCAGCGTTTTTCTGATAGCGGCTCTCGATCCACTCTTTTTCGGACTTATTGTCGACATAGCGCGTGAGCTGGTCGCGCTCGCCCTTGAACTCATAGAACGGCACGCCCCAACCGCAGCTGTCCTGAATACGCTTCAGTTTGACCTTGAAGATGCCGCGCGCCCGAGAGAAATCAGGGAATTGCGCGAGCATGTCTTTCCATTCGGCGTGGTGCGGATTGATCACTTCGCCGGTGCCGAACAGGCGCAGGATATTGGCCGGGCCTTCAAAGGCACAGAACATGATTGTGATGCGGCCGTTCTCCTGAACGTGCGCCTGGGTCTCGATGCCCGACCCGCCAAGATCGAGCCAGGCGACCGTCGTGTCATCAATCACTTTGAAGGCGTCATAGCCCTTGGGCGATAAGTTGATATGGCCGTCCCCGGCGAGCGGCGCGGAGGCTACGAAAAACATCTTCTGCTTTTCGATGAAACTGATGATGCGGTCGTCGAGTTTGTCATAGACTTTCATGGCGGTCTCCAGAGTCAGGTGCCGGTTTTGCGGGCGCGTCCGCGCTCCAGCGGCCAATTATCGTCGGCGAGACGCGGGAACGCAGTGATGGGCTGGTTGTACCAGTAAATCCATGCCTGTTCACCCGTGGATTTGCCATTATCGCTCAGCAAGTCGACGCGCTTGCGGACATAGAGCGAGGCTTCCAGATCGTCTGGCAGCACATCCTCAAACTCGTCCAGCGGCGCAATCAGGTCGGCATTGTCGAGGCGGTAGCGCACGCCGTGGCAGAGCCCGTCGCCATCGACCACGCCGGGAAACCCGCCAACGTCACAAAGCGCGCCGCGAAACCGGCATGGCCCGAGAAACACGCCAGCCTTGTCGAGATCGATATGCGCCGGCATCCCGCTCGCACCTTGTTTGAGCAGACCATAAAAGACGACCAAGTCGCCGGAGGAGACGGGACCGTTCAGGGTCATGAGGTCAGCTCAAATGGCTCCAGTCCGGCCAGACGCATGGTGCTTTTGGTCGGCGCAATTTGGCGAGGTTTGACGCCTTCAATCGCCTTGGCGAGCGCTTTTACATGCGCCGGGGTTGTGCCGCAGCAGCCGCCGACAATGTTGACCATGCCGTCATTGGCCCAGCCGCCCAGCTTGCCTGAGGTTTCATGCGGCTCTTCATCATACTCGCCCATTTCGTTCGGCAGGCCCGCATTTGGGAAGGCTGCCACAAGCGTGTCCGATATACGTGAAAGCGAGGCGATGTGTGGACGCATCAGTTCGGCGCCCAGCGCACAATTGAACCCGATTGCGAACGGCTTCGCATGGCGTACAGAGTTCCAGAACGCTTCCACCGTCTGACCCGACAGCGTGCGCCCGGACCGGTCAGTAATCGTGCCGGAAATCCAGAGCGGCAAGGCGTCCATGCCTTCATGCTCAAGATCCATCTTGGCCTTAATTGCGGCCTTGCAGTTCAGCGTATCAGTGATCGTTTCGATCAGATACATATGCACGCCGCCATCGTTCAACGCTTTGATCTGTTCGCGATAGGCCTGATAGACTTGGTCGAAGACCACTTCACGCGCGCCGGGATTGTTCACGTCTGAACTCATCGACAGCATCTTGTTAAGCGGCCCAATGGAGCCAGCAGCAAAGCGCGGTTTGTGGGGCTCTTTCTCTGTCCAGCGATCGGCGGATTCGCGCGCCAGACGGGCGCCTTCCAGATTGATATCGATCACGTCCTGAAGCTTCAGGTCATAATCGTCCTGAGCGATGGTGGTCGCCGAGAATGTATTGGTCTCTGTGATGTCAGCGCCAGATTCGAAATAGGCTTCATGCAGCTCCGTCACGCGGTCCGGGCGGGTCAGACAGAGAATGTCGTTATTGCCTTTCATCTGGCCCGGATACTCATCCAGCGAGAAACGGTCGCCGCGAAAATCTTCTTCGTTGAGGCCCATACGCTGGAACATCACCCCCCAGGATCCGTCGAGCAGCAGGATGCGCTCTTTGGCAGCGGCGTGTAGTTGGGCGATGCGGTCTTTGCGATTGGTCATGCGGTTTGGGCTTTCGGTTTCAGGCCAAGCAGGCGGCATGTGGAGAGCGCCAGGCTGGCGCGGTTGAGGGTGTAGAAGTGGAAATCACTGACGCCTTGCTCTGACAGCTTGTGGCAGAGTTCGGCCGCGACATTGGCCGTGATCAGCTCTCGCGTCTGAGGGTCGTCTTCAGTGCCCTCATACAGGTCATGGAGCCATTGCGGCAGGTGCGCCTGGCACAGGCCTGCAATCCGTTTCAGTCCCTTGAAATTCGGCTGCAGCATGATGCCGGGAACGATCGGCATGGTGACGCCGCCGGCGCGGGCGCGCTCAAGGAATTCGAGATAGGTATCCGGCTCGAAGAAGAATTGCGTGATCGCGCGGTCTGCGCCGGCATCCTGCTTGGCTTTCAGGAACGCAATATCCTCGTCCCAGCCGCGGCTATCGGGATGTCGCTCAGGATAGCACGCCACGCTCATCTCAAACCGCGCGCCGGGGGCAATATCAAACTCGCGAATCCCGGCGATCAGGTCGACGCTGTCGCGGAAGCCGCCTGGATGCTGCTGAAACGTGGCGCCCATGCCTTCGGTCGGATCGCCGCGCAGCACCACAAGATGGCGCACACCGGCCGACCAGAAATCCTTGGCGACGCCGAGCACTTCGTCCTTGGTGGCGCTGACGCAGGTCAGGTGGGCGGCCGGGTTTAGCGGCGTGTCCTGGGCGATCTTGGCGACGGTTCTCTGCGTCCGATCGCGGGTCGAGCCGCCCGCGCCATAGGTGACCGAAACGAAATTCGGCGCCATGGGCGACAGGCGCGCGACGGATTCCCAAAGCTTGGCTTCCATCTTGTCCGAGCTTGGCGGAAAGAATTCAAACGACACATTCGGTGCGTCGGACGTCTGTTGAACGGCGGCGGCAAGCGTATTCATGCGGCGGCTTCCTGTTGATTGGCGGGGCGCGTGGCATTCCAGATCAGCACGCTGAGGCCCTGATCGAGCGAGGCAGGCGGGTCGAGGACGAGCGGCGCCTGAAGCGCCAGACCGGCGGCATCGGCCCATTCGCTGACATCGTCATGGCGGATGCCCAGACGGCGATGGCCCTGGGTTTCACGCAGAAATTCGAGATCATGCGGGGCGAAATCGATCAGCAATAAACGCCCGCCCGGACGCAGGATGCGGGCCGCTTCTGCCAAAACCGCTTCCGGGTTTTCCAGATAGTGCAGGACCTGATGCACGACGACCAGATCGGCGCTGTTGGCATCGAAGGGCGTCTCGGTGACATCGCCCTGACGCACGCGCGCATTGCGCGCTTCGGCCCGGTTGAGATTGGCCCGCGCCACCGTCAGCATGTGATGTGACAGATCGAGGCCCTCAGCTTCCTTGGCGAGCGGCGCCAGCAGCGTCAGCATCCGGCCGGTCCCGGTGCCGAGATCGACGATGCGATCAAAGCGCTGGCCGTCGACTTGCTCGAGAATGGCTTGCTCAATATCAGCTTCAGGATAGTGCAGGGCGCGCAGTTGGTCCCAGGTCTCGGCAATGTCTGAGAAATAGGATTCTGCCGACTGCGCGCGGGCCTGACGAACGGTCTGCAGCGCCTCGCGGTCTTCGGCAAACGGGGCGGCGGTGGTGTCGATTTCGTTGAAGATCGCCTGCAGCAAGCGTCCTGCCCAGTCTTTGGACCGGGCGCGATAGAACACCCAGGCGCCTTCCGGCAGGCGCTCGACCAGGCCAGCTGTGGTCAAGGTCTTCAGGTGATGCGACAGGCGCGGTTGGCTTTGTTCGAGGATCTGGACCAGTTCACCCACGGCGAGATCGCCGCGTCGCAGCAGCGCAAGAATGCGCAACCGCGTCGGCTCGCCCGCCGCCTTCATGGCGTCGACAATATGGCTGTGATCCGTGTCCATAAATCATATAAACGATCTTTTATATGATTTGCAAGGGGCGAATTAGTTGATCCTGATGTGGCCTCGTTGCCACAATTTTGACGTCTGTCTGAATATTCACGTGAGGTTTATTTGATTTCGGTCATAGAGCGCATCATATCGCTTCGCGCGAAGAAGGACGAATAAATATGCGAATTGGCTTTGCCTTAGCAGGTTCAATGATTGCACTTTCCGCGTGTGCGACCACCGCGGAAGATACCTCCCCGACCACGGTTTATGACCCGCTGGAAGGCTGGAACCGCGGCGTCTATGCCTTCAATGAAGGCGTCGACAAGGCGATTCTGGAACCGACGGCAAAAGGCTATCGCGCGGTGACCAATGAGCCTATGCGCGGCGGCGTTTCGAACTTCCTGACCAATCTCAATCAGCCGGTTGTGTTCGCCAATACTGTGCTGCAGGGCAAACCGATTGCCGCGGTTGATACAGCCGCGCGTTTTGTCCTCAACACGACGGTTGGCGTCGCCGGTGTGTTCGATGTCGCGACGATGATCGATATTCCCGAGCATAGAGAAGATTTCGGCCAGACGCTGGGTGTCTGGGGCGTGCCAAACGGTCCGTACCTGATGCTGCCGATCGCGGGCCCGTCCAATTTGCGCGATGCGGCAGGCCTTGGCGTCAATGCAGCGCTCAATCCACTCAATTATGCCGAGTTTGAAGGCGATACCGAGTTTCGCATCGCAACCGGCGTGCTCGGCGCGGTTTCGGCCCGCGAGAGCCTGATCGAATCAATCGACGTGCTGCGCGATCAGCCTGAACCGTACATCGCGCTACGCCGGAACTATACACAACAAAGAGCCGCCGCGATTCGCGATGGCCGTGAGCAAGAAGACCCGTTCAAAGATTTGCCCGATTTCGATGATTATGATTTCGGCGATGAAGATGAGTTCGAGTCACAGGAATAAGATCATGACCTCCCCGAAATGGATTCTCTCAGCCGCGATGCTTGCCATGTCCGCCATGCCAGCCTTCGCCGACACGCAGACTGAAGAATATGTCCGCAGCAATGCCAATGACGTGCTTGCCTCCCTCAACGAGCCTGGCCTCAATGGTGACGAACGCCGCGCCAAGTTCCAGACCTATATGGACGAATTCACCAATCTCGATGCGGTCGCAAAATTCGTGATCGGAAAATATGCCAAACGCTTCAGCGAAGAAGAGATGGACGCCTATCTCACGACGTTCCGCACTTATGCGCTGGCCGTTTATGAATTCTACTTCCATGAATATCGCGGCCGCGATGTCAAAGTGACTGGCTCTACGGATCGCAATGCCCGCGATTCCATTGTCGACACTGAAATCGTTCGCGCCGATGGCCAGGAACTGGAAGTTCGCTGGCGCGTGCTCAATCGCGGCGGCAAATATCAAGTCGTCGATGTGGCGCTGAACGCAGAAGGCAACCTGATCTGGCTCGCCATCGAACAACAGGCACAGTTCCTGTCCATTCTGGACCAGAATAATGGGTCCGTGGACGCGCTGATTGCCAAGATTGAAAGCATGACGGACGATCTGGTCGCCCAGCGTCCGGAAGAAGCGAGCTAACGCCTTCGCACCGCAAACCGATTACGGCATCGCGGTGCCGCGATAGGCTTCAATAATGTCATAAAATTCCCGGGCCGTGAGAGGGATTTCCGCGGCCCGCACTGAGTCTCGGATACGATCCGGATTCTGCGTCCCGATGATCGGGATAATTTTCGCCTGGTGCTTCATTATGAAGGCGAGGGCGATGTCGGAAATGCTGGCCGCGTGTGCGTCAGCGATCTTTTGCAGGCAGGCAATGACGGTTTGGCCGTGCGATGTTTCAGCGGTTTGCCGCGGAATTTGCCCGCCCGCCAGCGGTGACCAGGCCAGGGCCGTTGCGCCGGTCTCGCTGCACCAGTCAAATGTCCCATCCGTGATCGGGTCCTGATGCAGGGCGGAGAATTCCGGCTGCGTGGTTGCCAGAGGTACGTCCAGATGCGCCTGAAGCGCCCGGGTCTGCGCGACGGTGAAGTTGGACACCCCGACAAATCGCGTTTTTCCGGCGCTGACTATATCGTTCAGGGCCCGCGCGGTCTCTTCAACCGGAGCAATCAGATCAGGGCGATGGATCTGATAGAGATCGACGCTGTCGACCTGCAGTCTTTCCAGAGACGCCTCCATGGCGGCGGTGAGATAGTCATAGCTGCTATCATAAGGCCGCGGCGGTATGATCCCGCCCTTGGTGGCCAGGAACATGCGCACGCGCAGGCTCGGATCGCGGGCGAGGACCTCGCCAAGCACCGCCTCTGCGCCGCCAAATCCGCGCGGTTCACCCAGCCCATAGATGTCCGCCGTATCGATCAGGGTCAGGCCAGCATCGAGGGCCGCGCGGATCTTTGTATCCGCATCTTCGACGCTCGATTCTGCGAACCGCCAACAACCATACGCAATCGCGCCGACCGAGATATTTGTATTTCCGATTGCGGTCTGTCTCATGATGTTTATCCACGATTGTCAGGGGAGTGTTTATCCGTTGTGTGACAGATGTCTATTGATTACGGAAAACCATTTCAGGTGGGGCAGACCATGACCCAGGCGGCGCGCTGATGGGGCCTTATCAATCCCCGATCGCGCTCGGCCGCGATCCCTTGATGGCAGTGTTCTGGGTGATCATCGCGCCGGTCCTGTTTCTCAATGCCTCCGGCTTGATTGCGGCGCAGTTTCTAAATCCGTTTGAGCCCGGATCTCAGGAAGAAATCTCCGCCTATCAGTTCCTGTGGCGCGTCAATTGTATCGTCATGTTCGTCTGGTTCGCAGCCCTGTCTTACTGGTCGGACTGGATTGGCGGCGGCGCGTTTGCCGGCCGATTGCGCGTCGATGCGCGTTGGATCGTCGTCGGTGTCCTGCTCGGCCCGGCTATGTTGCTGGTGCCAGCCTTTGTGGTCGGCGCGCTGATGCCGGACGGGGAATGGCGCTACCGCGAGAATTTTAATGCCGAGATCTTTGCGCCGCAGAACTGGACACTCGCTTATGTCTTCATGGCCGTCGTTCTCGCGCCGGTGATCGAGGAAGTGACGTTTCGCGGCGTTGCACTCGGTGCCCTGCTTTCGCGCGGGATCGGTCCGATCGCAGCAGTTATTCTGTCCAGCGCCGCCTTTGCGCTGATCCATATGCAATATGCGCCCGCCGCCTTGATCGTCGTGTTTATCAGCGGCGTCGGCTTTGCGGTGTTGCGCCTGCTGAGCGGTACGATCAGCGTTCCGATTGTCGCGCACGCAGTGGCCAATGCCGATGTTCTGGTCTTGCAATGGCTGGCCAGCAGTCCCCCCACGTGAGGGGTTGCCCGATGGGCGTCAAAGCGCCATGTCGTGCGCGATGAGTGACGATTTAACCCGCGAGCAGATGTATGATGTGCCGGCTGGCTACCAGCCGCTGCCCTGGCATCGCGGCTTTGGCCGCCAGGTTGGCCCACTGTTCGAGAAACGCGACGAAACCGGCCTGACCCGGGCCTTTAGGGTTGGCGAGCATCATACCAATGGCATGATGAATGCGCATGGTGGTATGGTCATGACCTTCGCTGACATGGCCTGGGGCGCGGCGGTTGAGAAAGACGAAGACACCTGGTGGGTGACCATCCGTCTGGTTTGTGACTTCCTGTCTGGCGCATCGCATGGCTCCTGGGTCGAGGGGCGCGGCAAGGTTCTGTCCATTGTCGACAATATCTACACTGTCGAAGGCCGGATCTGGAGCGGTGAGAAAACCCTGATGACCGGCACCGGCATCTTCAAGATCATAGAAAAGCGAGTGTAAGCCGTGGCCGATGATATCAAGGAAATGAACCCGCAAGAGGCAAATTTGCTGGCCCCCTATGGCGGCGCAAAGCCGGAGGCCCCAGCCTGGTTCGAGGCGGCGGTGCAAACGCCTTATGAAGAGCGTTTTGTCGATGTGGGCGAGGTGCGCATCCGCTATCAGCGCTATGGCGACGCGACCAATCCGGGCTTGTTGCTGTGTCACGGCAATGGCGCCCATGCGCACTGGTACGATTTTATCTCGCCGGCTTTGGCCGAAACCTATCATGTTGTCGCCATGTCATTTGCCGGGATGGGCGATAGCAGCTGGCGCGACAGCTACAATTTCGACCAGTTCAGTGAAGAACAGATTGCCGTGTGCGAACATGCTGGCCTGTTCGAGGGCGGTCGCAAGCCTGTCATCGTCGCTCACTCATTTGGCGGGTTCATCACCATGAACACGGCCTCAAAGCACGCTGACAAGTTTGACGGCGTCGTCATCGTCGATAGCGGCATCCGGCCGCCTGAAGACGAGTGGGGCGGACCGCCGATCCGGTCGACGCGCAACCGGGTCTATGCGAGCCTTGAGGCCGCCCTGGCGCGCTTTCGCCTTGCCCCGGCTCAGCCATGCGAGAACCACTATATCGTCGATTATATTGCCCGCCACAGCCTGAAGCAGGTGAAGAACGAAGCCGGTCAGACCGGCTGGACCTGGAAATTCGATCCGGGCGTATTCAAGAAGTTCGAGTTCGACAAGCTGTCGACCAATATGCTGCAGGATATCACCTGCCGCGTCGCGATGATGCGGGGCGAAGACTCGGTGCTCGTTTCTGATCGGATCTGGACCTATATGCGCGGCCTGCGCGAGAATATGGACATGGTCTCGGTGCCAGATGCCCAGCATCATGTCATGCTGGATCAGCCACTCGCCTTCATTCAGGCGGTGAAAGATCAACTCAATACCTGGGACTATTAAGTTTCGCGTTGCGTTTTGAGGGCAAGCGGTTAAACACCGCGCGCCATGATCGAAATTGTCCCGGAAAGTCCCGAACTTCACGCTGATGCGATTGAAGCCCTGTATGACCGAACCTTCGGTCCGGGCCACTTTGCCAAGACGGCGGAGCGCCTGCGAGAGGGCAACCGTTCACGGCCGGACCTGACCCGAATTGCCATCTCAAACGGCGCGGTGATCGGGGTGTGCCGGATCTGGCCAATTGTGGTCGGCGCAGATCGTGCCCCGGCGGTTTTTGTCGGCCCGGTTGCGGTGGAGCCGGGCTTTCAGGGCCAGCGTCTGGGGCTTACTGTCACGGGCGAAGCACTGGAAGCGGCCACGGCTGCTGGCTGCGGTGCTGCGATCATTATCGGCGCGCCGCAATATTTTGGTGAGCTTGGTTTCACGGTTGTGGCGCCAGACCGGTTTTCTTTCCCGGGACCACAGGACATGGCGCGCGTCATGGTGCGGGATCTGGCGGGTAGCGCCGATGCGCTATCTGGCGCGGTCAGCGCTTACTAACGCCCTTCACGTCGCCATGCGGCCAGCAAAGCCAACAGGATCAATCCAATCGCCAGCAGGCCTGGCAAAAGCGGCAGGCTGGTCGAGCTTCTGACCGCAAACGCCCCGCGTTCACGCAGGCCAAGCCAGCTATTGCCGCTCGCATCGGCGCGGCGTCCAACCATGCGCAGATCCGGTGCATCGCCCGGGCGCGCGATTGTGTAGATGCCGCCGCCGGATGTCTCGCTGAGCGGACGCAGCACATCGCCGGTCGCTTCAAGTGCTGCAAACTCGCGCGGATTGGCCGGACCGTTCAGCGCCACCGCTTCAAGTCCGCCAGACTGGGCCCGGTAGAGTCCAAGCTGATCCACCGGAACTTCGGCGCTGTAGCTGCCGGGCTGCTCCTCGCGCCAGGTTGGTTCGAGAAAGCTGCCATCGGGGGTTTCGATGATTAGCGGCGCGGCGCGATCGGCCAGCGTCCGCAGATTGGCTCGCACCGTGTCGCCTTGCGTGATGATCTGCAGTTGCCGTTCATCCAGTTCCGGTTCTTTCATCAGCCAGTGGACCGAGCGGCGGATCAGGTCAGCGAACGGGCCGCCACCATCATAACCGCGCGCCCACAGCCAGATCTGGTCTGACAAGAGCTGCGCCACCCGGCCATCGCCCACCCGGTCGACGGCGAGCAGCGGTTCCCCGGTTGGGGCACGCATCAGGACATCGCCGGTTTCGTCAAACGCCTCAATGAAGCGCAGCCACTTGCCCCAGCTGAGACCAGCAAAGTCCTCGGTGATCGTGTGGCGCATACCCTCATCGGAGAGTTCCGGGACGATATCACGAGTGATGATTTCGCCAGTCGGCAAAGCCGGAAGAATGCCCGCGAGCGGGGTCCGGGCGAGGCTGGCCGGTCCGGCAAAACTCTCCCCCGCTACGACCAGCAAGGCCCCCCCTTCTTCGACATAGCGCGCCACGTCTGCGAGATAACCCATGGTGATCACGCCGCGGCGCTCATACTGATCGAAGATGATGAGATCAAACCCGTCCAGTTTCTCTTCGAACAGTTCCTCCGTCGGGAAGGCGATCAGCGCCATCTCTTCAAGCGGTGTAATGTCCTGCTTGTAAGGCGGGCGCAGAATGGTGAAATGGACGAGATCGACTGACGGATCGGACTTCAGCAAATCGCGCCAGACCCGGCCAGATGCATTCGGGCGCCCTGTGACCAGCAAGACTCGAAGCCCATCCCGCACCCCTGAAATGGTCGCGGCGGTGCGATTATTGGCAAGGGTCAGCTCTTGCGGGCCTTCCGGCGTTTCGAACACGACAATATTGTCGCCGCGCCGCTCGACTTCGATGAACAGACTGGTGTCTTCGCCTGCCTCAATATAGGCGCCCTGATTGCGTCCGCCATTGATCGCATAAGTCACCGGGACCGTGCCGCCTTCAGGATCATCGACCCGAATGATGAACTCAGCTTCGTCGCCGACAATGTCGAAATTCGGCGCCTGGACCAGCGTGATGCGGCGATCGCTGGCGTCCGGGTCCCCGGTGATCAGGCCATGCACCGGGCCGAGCTCGCGCACGCGAGAGAGGCTTTCGGGCATGTCATGGATCTGCCCGTCCGTGATCAGGATCGCGCCGGCGATCCGGTCGCGCGGGACATCAGCCATCAGGCCTTCCAGCGCGCCAATCATGCGCGTGCCGTCGCCTTCGGTCTGGGTCTCGATCACGCGCAGATCGATGGATGGATTGGCTTCGAGCTCGGCGCGCAGGGCTTCGAACACTTCGCTCGCAATCTCGGTGTGGGCGCCGAAGCTCATACTGTCAGACCGGTCCACGACAAGGGCTGCAACAGAGGGCAGGGGTTCGCGTTCTTCCTCGACAATCGCCGGATTGGAGAGGGCCAGCAGGCCGAGCGCGCCAGCAACGCAGCGGGTCAGCCAGGCGCGGCGGAAGACGAAGATATACATCGCGAGACAAATCACTGACAGCCCGACCACGGCCCAGAAAAACGGCCAGCTGATCAATGGATCAAAGGAAAGACGTGACACCTGCATCATGGGATGACCTCGCCGTCGCGGTCTGTATCGAAATCACCGACCCCTTCATCCTCACCAAGCCGCTCCAGCAGGGCCGGAATGTGGACCTGATCTTCTTTGTAATTGCCGGTCAGGATGTAGATGATGAGATTGACGCCGAACCGGATCGACATTTCGCGTTCAGCATCGCCGCCATCGACCGTGTATATCGGCCGTCCGCGATCATCGACGGCCCAGGCGGCCATATAGTCCGCATCGCCGACGAACAGGCGGCTCACCCCATCGCCGCGCCGCTCGGTCTTGTCAGCCGCGCCCGTCGCTTCGATCCACAGATTGCGGTTTGAGTATCGACCGGGAAAAGCCTGCAGCAGATAATAGGACCGGGTCAGCACATGATTTTGCGGCACCGGCGTCAAAGGCGGCGTGTCGAGGCCGGACAGAACCGTGTCCAGACCGTCAAAGCTATTGCCCGTCCCGATGGTGCCGCCGCGCCGCGTATCGATGAACAGGGCGCCGCCATTGCGCATATAGGCGTTGAGGCGCGCCACGGCCGCTTCGCTGAAAGGTTCCGGCGAGCCGGGCAGCGACAGGAACAAGACGGGATAGACGTCGAGCGCATCGGTTTCGAGATTGACCGCATGCGGCGCCGCTGGTTCGACGCTCGAGCGGCGAAACAGGATCAGGCTGAGCCCCTGCAATCCGGCGCGGGTCGCCCGGTCTGTGCGTTCATCGCCGGTCTCAATATAGGCAAGGCGCATTTCCAGGGCGGCGGCGGTTTCCTTGTCGCGCTCATCATCTGTTTCAAACAGGCCGAGCTGGGCGTGACTGTCCCCGGGTAGGGCGAGCGTTCCGCCAATAAAGACAATCGCCAATGCTGCTGCGCTTTGCCGTAAAGCGGGCAACCGTCCGGCAAGTCCGAGCGCCACGATCAGATCCAGGCAGAGCAGAATGATCGCCGCTGAAAGCAGTAATCCGCCAAGTCGGAACGTGCGGGCTTCGGCATCGCCGAGCAGGGTTGCTGCGGCAGGCCAGCTGGTCACCGGAATGGCGTTATACTCAGACGCGACGTTCAGCGCGCGTGTGCCTGCTGGTCCCTGATACAGTCCCGGCGGATGCATTTCCGACGGCACGACCGCGCCGAAATCGCTCGCTCTTAAAGGTGTGGCACCTGCGCTCGGCTGCGTTAATTGGCCAGCGCCATTCAGGGTCAGGCTCGGCGAATAGAGGCCTTCCTCGTCGCTGATCGCTTCGCCGCGTCCCGCCGCGATCGAGCGTCGCAGCATATCTACAAAGATGCCGGCATATGGCAGGTCCGACCAATCTGGCCCGGCGGTGACATGGAACAGGACCAGCGTACCTTCGCCGCGGCGATCGGCTGTCACCAGCGGGCTGCCATCAGCCAGCCGCGCCCAGGTGCGGCGGGCGAGCTCTGGCCCGGGGCGAGCGAGCACTTGCTGGCGCACGCGAATATCTTCCGGGGGCAACAGACCTGCGAAGGGCGAGGTTTCCGGGAACGCGCCGAGCGGCTGCGGGTCTTCCCAGGTCAGGGTTCCACCAATCGCCCGTGACGAACGTCTGAGCGGTGCCGGGACGAGATCATCGCCGCCATCGCTGACTTGCGGGCCAGCCATACGCGGACCAGCAAACCGTATCAGCGCGCCTCCATCCTCGATCCAGTTAGTCAGGGCTTCGCGGGTCGGGCCATCAATCTGACCTATATCGGTGAGAATGATCGCATCAGGATTTTCATCAATCAGGTCGACCAGCTCACCCTCGGAAATCGTCGCGAAAGGTTCCAGCGCTTTGCGCACATAGTGGATGTCCGACAGTAGCGGCTGGGCAGTGCTGTCGCCGCTGACCAGGCCGACCCGGCGGGTGCGATCCGCGCTGTCCCAGAGCCAGACCGTGCCCGGCGTTGCCGCGCCGGTGACTTGAAACCGCGCAATTCTCGACAAGGCCGCGGGCGGCAAGCTGAAGCTCGCATCGGCCGTCTCTTCACCGGCATTAAAGCTGAGCTCGGTTGTCGCCAGTGCGGCCCCGTCCAGGGTTAAGGCTGACATGAAATTCTCAGACGGATCGCCGCGGTCCGGCCGCACGACGCTGAGGCGCACGCCGTCGGCGCTCGAGGAAAGGCGCGTAATGGCGAGGGGTCCGCGGGCGCGCGCCGCATAGATGCTGAGCGGCGCTTTCTGGATCAGGGCCTGTGCGAACGGTGCAGCCGATTCGGGATCGAGACCATCGGTCAGCCAGAGAATGCGACCCGGCTGCAAACGGCTGTCTTCCAATCGTTCCAGCGCTGCCGCGCGATCAATGCCCCAGGCTTGCGGCTGCAGGGAACGGATGCGCGCTTCAAACGCGGCACGGTCCAGACGCTCGCTGGGGTCTGCATTAATCGCTCGCGGCGCCGTCAGCAGGATATGCGCGGCGGTGTCGCGGGACTCGCCATCCAGCGCCGAGAGGGCGGCAGACCGGACCTCTCCCCAGCGCGGGGCACTCGTCCAGCCATCATCAATGATCACCAGAACCGGGCCGCTCGCCGCGTCGCCCTGCTGCGCGCCCGGGGCGTAGATCGGCATGGCCAGTCCGAGGATCGCGAGCGCCGCAGCACCAAGGCGCAAGAGCAGCACCCACCAAGGCGTCCGGGCCGGGGTCTCTTCCTTCGCTTCGACATCATCGAGCAGGCGAAGGCTCGGCAATTGCGCCTGTTTCGGTGTCGGCGGAGTCGCCCGCAAAATGTACCAGATCACTGGCAGCGCGATCAGGCACAGCAGAGTTAGCGGCGCCATGAACAGGAACGGGCCAAGCGTCATGCTTTGCCCCCGAGCAGTTCAAGGGCCGCAAACAAGGCTGCTGCGCCGCGCAGTGCGGTCTGATCAGTGCGGTGGTGGACAATGATCCAGCCAAGTCCGCCGGCCAATGCCTGCAAGTTTTCTTCATGCGCGGCGAGTTTGCTCAAATAGTCTTCGCGAACGGTTTCGGCGCGGCCAAACAGACGGTCCATTGCGGTGCCGGGACGACTGAACCGCGTGCGGCCAGTAAAGGGGAACTCATGCTCAATCGGGTCGCTGACGGCGAGCAGGACACCATGGCGGCACGTGCTGGCCAGCGGTCCGAGCCGGGCGCGCCACGCGTCTGCGCCGTCATAGAAATCACTCGCAATGACCGCCAGAGCCTGCGTGCGGGGCGGTTCCAATTGCGACGACTGTGAGGACAGCAAATCTTCAGCGAGCTTATCAGGCGCTGATTTGCCCAGACTTGGCGCGCGATTGCCTGAGATCAGCCCGATCCGCTCTCCGTCCTTGGCCAGTGTGATCCCGAGCGCCAGCATGATGGTGCGGGCGCGGTCGGCCTTGGTCTCGCGGCCCGGGTCGCCGGCCCAGTCAAAACCCGCATGCGGGTCATTCCAGAACAATACCGTGCGGGCGGTTTCAAGCTCAGTCTCGCGGACGAAATACTCATCGCCCCGGGCACTGCGGCGCCAGTCAATGCGGTCGGCGGCGTCGGTTTGGGCATAACGGCGATATTGCCAGAACTGCTCACCCGACCCGGCGCGCTTGCGACCCGCGGCGCCAGGATGCACGAGGTCGGCCGCCGCCGCTTGCAACGACACGCCGGGCAACTGGCGCGCCAGCGCTTCAGCATCTGCACGGAGTGTGGTGAGGGAAATCACGCGGCCTTTTTCACCAGTTCATCAATCAGCGTGTTCAGGCCCGGTGCTTCCCCAGTCGGGTCGTAACGCATGCCCATACGGTGGGCGAGACACGGCTCGGCCAGGGCTTCAACATCTTCAATGCTCGGCGCCAGGCGTCCCCGCAGCAGGGCACGGGCGCGGCAGGCCAGCATCAGAGCCTGACCAGCGCGCGGACTTGGTCCCCAATCGACAAAGCGGCGGACGCGGTCGTCTTCGGTTTGTTCAGGGCGGGCATCGCGGACGAGCGCCAGGATGGCATTGAGGACGCTCTCGCCGACTGGCATCTTGCGGACCAGCGCCTGCAATTCGATCAGCGCTTCAGAGGTCAGCGCGGTCTGTACCGCCTCTTCATCACCGCCAGTGGTTTCAATCAGGATTTTCCGTTCCGTGTCGAGGTCGGGATAGGTGACATCAATCTTCAGCAGAAAACGGTCGAGCTGCGCTTCCGGAAGCGGATAGGTGCCTTCCTGCTCAATCGGGTTCTGCGTTGCGAGCACATGGAACGGCGGCGGTAGATCGTAGCGAACGCCAGCCACAGTCACGTGCTTTTCCTGCATGGCCTGCAACAGCGCTGACTGCGTTCGCGGCGAGGCGCGGTTAATCTCGTCCGCCATCAGCAGTGAGGTAAAGATCGGGCCCTTGATGAAGCGGAACGCGCGGCTGCCATCGGCGCCTTCGTCGAGCACTTCCGAGCCGAGAATATCGCCGGGCATCAGGTCTGGTGTGAACTGAATGCGGGCATTGTTGAGTCCCAGCGCCGTGCCAATCGCTTCAACCAGTCGTGTCTTGGCGAGCCCCGGTGCGCCGATCAAAAGTGCATGTCCGCCAGCCAGAATGGCTGACAAAGCGAGTTCGATCACCCGCTCTTGTCCGAATACGGCTTTACCGATCTCGGATTTCACTTTGGCAAGGGTTTCACCGGCGGCTTCAGCCTGCGCCACGATGGCCGGATTGTCGTCTGCCATGAGCACTCCATCTTCACTATTTACACTAGTCGCACTAGGTCTAGGCGAGAACATGGCAGAGCACCACATGAAATCGAATGGAAAATCAGTGATATCTCTCGACGACGTTCTGGCCGCAATTGCGCCAGACGGGATCGATGGGCCATTGCCGCCCGTTCACTTGTGGAATCCGGAAAGATCGGCCGATATTCAGATGCAAATCCGTGCCGATGGCAGCTGGTGGCATGAAGGCAGCCGGATCAAGCGAGAGCGCCTGGTGAAGCTGTTTTCGCGCATCCTGCGAAAAGATCCCGACGGTCAGATTTATCTGGTCACGCCCTATGAGAAAGTCATTGTGCACGTTGAAGATGCCCCGTTCGTCGCCGTGCGCGTGGATCGCGTAGGCGCACCAGGACGCGAACAGGACCTGGCGTTCACGACCAATCTCGGCGATGTCGCGGTGGCTGGAACGGACCTGCCGATCCGCGTTGAAACTGATCCCGAGACGCTGGAGCCAAGCCCCTACGTGCTGATACGCGGCGGGCTGGAGGCGAAACTGTCGCGGCCGGTCTTTTACGAACTTGCCGATATGGCCGAAGCCTATGAAGGCTCAGCTGGACAGCTCGGCGTCTGGTCGCAAGGGCAGTTTTTTGAATTGGGGCCAGCTGCCTGATGAGTTTTACAACCCTGGACGACTTCCTTTTACGGGCGAGCGATCGCCTCGATCCTGTGCGCGGGGTACAATCCCTACCGGAAGTCGGCGACCTCGATTTCGTTGATGCGGACCGTTTGACGACGATCCGGCCCGCGGCGGTGCTGATCCCGGTGATTCCGCGCCCAGCGGGACCGACTGCGCTGCTCACCCAGCGCCCGGACACGATGGCCTCCCACCCCGGGCAGGTGGCATTTCCAGGCGGCAAGATCGATCAGGTCGATGCGGACGAGGTTGCCGCGGCCTTGCGTGAAGCCGAAGAAGAAGTCGGCGTGGTGCCAGACACCGTCGAACTGGTCGCGCGCGCTTCGCCTTATGTTACCGGCACAGCGTTTCGGATTACGCCGGTGATCGGATTGCTGCCATCAGACTTTCAGGCGCGGCCTGACCCAACTGAAGTGGCTGACGTGTTCGAAGCGCCGCTTGATTTCCTGTTCAACACAGCCAACCACCAGACCGGGACCGCCTTCTATAAAGGGCGCCACCGCGAGTTTACCGAGATGCCCTGGCAAGGGTTTCGGATCTGGGGTGTGACGGCTGGGATCATTCGTGATCTATATGCAAATCTGTATGAGACCTGAGGAGCGTTCAGTTTGGGTGCACGTATCTTATTCCAATTGGTGCTGTTTCTGCTGCCATTCATCCTGTTCGGGGTGTACCGGCTGGCGATTGCAGAAGCCGAGCAGGATGGCCGCAAACCCTGGCCGATCCGCTTGTTGTTCGGTGTCGGGCTTGGCCTCGCCGTCGGGTCCTGGCTGATTTTCATCTTCCTCGACCGGGGCGGCCGCGAGGAATGCTATCGCCCGACGCAGATTGTCGACGGCGTGGTCATCCCGGGCGAGCGCTACCCTTGCGAAAAAGACCTCGGCAATATCGGCCAACCGACAACGGACGATCCGGGCGGGCAAGCGGATGGTGTTGGCGAGCGTCGCAACTTTGACGGAACCCGGATCGAGATCGACGAAGATACGGCGGAAACTCTTGACGAAACTGAGCGCTGATTGGCTGACTGCCGCTGACACCCAACAGGTGATTGCGGCCCTGCATGCGGCGCGGCCTGATAGCGCGCGATTTGTCGGCGGCTGTGTGCGCAATACGATCATGGGTCATGCCGTCGACGATATTGATATCGCCACGCAGTTGACGCCGGAGCAGACCCTGTCAGCCTTGGCAGAGGCGGGCATTCGCGCCATCCCAACCGGCATTGAACACGGCACCATTACTGCGGTGATCGATGGCAAACCGTTCGAGATCACCAGCCTGCGCCGCGATGTTGAAACGGATGGCCGCCGCGCTGTGGTGGCGTTCACTGAAGACTGGGCGGAAGATGCCCAGCGCCGCGATTTCAGACTGAATGCGCTCTATGCTGGCCCCGGTGGCGAGCTGTTTGATCCGGTCGGCGGCGGTCATGAGGATGCGCTGGCAGGTCAGGTGATTTTCATCGGCGACGCTGATGAGCGGCTGCGTGAAGACTATTTGCGGATTCTTCGGTTCTTCCGCTTCAACGCCTGGTATGGCGCGGGGATTGATCCAGAAGGCCTTGCGGCGTGTAAACGGCAGGCCACCGGGCTTGCAAAGATTGCGCGCGAGCGAGTTTGGAAAGAGCTGAAAAAGCTGCTCTCGGCTCCGTCGCCGCGCCTTGCGGTTGAAGCGATGGGTGAAAGCGGTGTGCTCGATCAGGTTCTGCCCGAGCATCAGGGCGTTGCGGCTTTGCATGATCTGGAACTGACCGAACAGCTGACAGGCGTGCAGCCTGACCCGATGCTGCGTCTGATGGCGCTCCTGCCGCGCACGGCGCTGGCTGTGCAGCAGACTCAGCAGGCGCTGCGCCTGTCCAATCAGGACGCCGAACGCCTGACCATGTGGGCGGCTGACAATCTGCCGGAGCCGGTGGGTATGAAGTCGCAAGAATTGCGCGCGACGCTTTACTGGCATGGCAAGCAGGCTGTGGTCGACCGGGCAATGCTGGCAGGCGCCGATGTGCGCGATTTGCTTGCGGCGATCCGGTCCTGGCGACGGCCCGAGTTTCCGGTCACCGGTGATGACGCCCTGGCGGCGGGCCTTGAAGGCCGTGCGATTGGCGAAGCGTTGAGTCGCGTCGCCAAGGTCTGGGTTGAGAGTGATTTCTATCTCGAACGCGAGGCGCTTCTGGACCTGCTAGTTCAGGAACAGGATTGAGCCATTGAGATAGCCGGCGAAGCTGACCCAGATCAGGTACGGCAACAGCATCAGCGTCGCGGCGGTCGAGAATTTCGAAAAGGCGCGCATTGTGGCCAGGATGAGCAACCAGAGCACGACCAGCACCACCATGGACAACAGCACTTCCTGAAACCCGAAGAACATCCAGCTCCAGGACAGGTTCAGCGCGAGCTGCGTGAAATACAGGCCGAGCGCGCCGGAGCAGGCGGCAAAGCTGCCCGCCTTGATGCGCACCAGCACCGCGGCCAGTGCCATCAGCACAAACAGGATCGGCCAGACAATTGAGAAGACATAGCCTGGCGGCGTCAGCTCGGGCTTGTCGAGCGCCAGATACCAGATGTCGAGCGCCTTGCTCGAGACAACAGCGCCAAGACCCGCGGTAGCCGCGGTCAAAGACGCGATCACAAAAGTGATCATTGTTGCTGGTTTGTGGTCCTCCATGAACGAGCCGTAACAGCTCGCTACAGATTCGTCACCGGGCCTACGGCCATTTCACGACAGGCGGCATGGACGACAGGATGCTGGTGACATTGCCACCGGTCTTTAGTCCAAACGTCGTGCCGCGATCGTAGAGCAGATTGAACTCAACATAGCGGCCGCGGCGGATCAGCTGTTCGTCGCGTTCCTCCGGGGTCCAGCCTTCATTCATGCGGCGCCGGGCAAGCTTTGGATAAATGTCGGCGAACTGTTTGCCGACTTCCTGGGTGAAGGCGAAGTCGCGTTCCCAGTCGCCGGTATTGTGCCGGTCATAGAAGATCCCGCCGGTGCCGCGCGGCTCCTCGCGGTGGGCCAAGTAGAAATACTCGTCGCAGCGCTGCTTGAAATCCGGATACCAGCTCTTGTCGAACGGGTCGCATGCGGCCTGCATGGCGGCATGGAAGTCGATTGTGTCTGGGAAATCGTCCTGGCGCTGATAGTCGAGCAAAGGGGTGAGATCACCGCCGCCGCCAAACCAGCTTTCTGAGGTCACCAGCATGCGGGTATTCATGTGCACGGCCGGGACACGGGGATTATGCAAATGCGCGATCAGGGAAATGCCTGCGGCCCAGAACCGGCCATCGGACTGATCAGCGCCCGGGATTTGTGCCCGGAACGCTTCGGAGAATTCGCCATAGACTTCGGAGAAATGCACGCCGACTTTTTCGAAGAACTTGCCGCGCATGATCGCCATTCGGCCACCGCCGAGATCTTCGCTGCCATCGCCGCGTTGCCATTCGGTTTTTTCAAACCGGCCAGGCTCGCCCGTATAGAGCGGGCGATCAGCTTCATCTTCAAGCGCTTCGAACCGGGCGATGATATTGTCCTGAAGCGACTTGAACCAGGTCGCTGCGCGTTGTTTCTGTGTCTCGATTTCGGTCATGTCGGGTCCTGTAACTGAGCGAGCGCCAGCGCTAAATAGGCTTTGACAGCGACAGTATCGGTAAAACTGCGTAGCAGAGGTGGAAATTGTGTCGCACGTTCTACGGTTGCTCTTGCTTGAAATCATCCGCGAGGCAGGCTAGGCGAGCGGGATTAAGCGGGGAGGATTGCGGCGCTGCGCCGCAATGATGCTTTTCCCCAATCTGTGTATTTAGGCTGCAAAGTCATGCCGAAGGAAGAAAAGACGTGAGCGCATCCAACGAGACGGCCCCGGATCATGTCGATGAAGAACGCCGGGATTTTATCCACATTGCTGCAATAGCTGCGACGGCAGGCGGTGCAGGCCTGGTCGCCTATCCCTTCGTCGATCAGATGAACGCGGCAGGCGACACCAAAGCGGCTTCAAGCCTTGAAGTTGATATCTCGAAAATCCCTCTGGGTGGTGAGATCCGCGTGTTGATCGGCGGTAAGCCTTTCTTCCTGCGCCATCGCACAGCCGAAGAAATTGCTGCGGCGGTCAACACGGACCCATCTAAAATGATGGATCCTGAAACCGATCAGGAGCGTCTCGTGCCGCTGCCGGACGGGACCTATAATCCAGCCATTCTGGTCACTTCAGGCGCCTGTACGCACCTTGGCTGTGTGCCGGTTGGACCCGCTCAGGGCAGCGTTGGCGATTATGGCGGCTGGTACTGCCCATGCCACGGCTCGCACTACGACACGTCAGGTCGCATTCGGAAGGGCCCGGCCCCGTCGAACCTGCCAATTCCAGACTATGAGTGGGTGACCCCCGCCGTGGTCAAGATTTCACTTTAAAGGAAGGACAAGAGACCGATGAGCGGACACGAGTCCACCTATAAGCCGGAGACAGGCTTTACCAAATGGCTAGACAGCCGCCTGCCGATCATCCGGCTGGCGCATGATAGCTTTGTTGATTTCCCAACCCCGAAAAACCTGAACTACTGGTACACATTCGGCGGCATTCTCGCCGTTTGTTTGGCCATTCAGATCATTACCGGCGTTGTGCTGGCCATGCACTATACCGCAGACATCAATCAGGCCTTTGGCTCGGTTGAGCGGATCATGCGCGACGTGCCTTATGGCTGGCTGATCCGAAACATCCACATGGTCGGCGCCTCGATGTTCTTCCTGGCCGTTTATGTGCACATGTTCCGCGGCCTGTATTACGGCTCTTACAAGGCGCCGCGCGAAGTGCTGTGGCTGCTGGGCTGTGTGATATACTTGCTGATGATGGCGACCGCCTTCCTCGGCTATATGCTGCCTTGGGGACAGATGTCGCTGCACGGCGCGAACGTGATCATCAACCTGTTCGGCGCGATCCCACTGGTTGGTGAGAGCATTCAAAGCTGGCTGATGGGCGGTCCTTCGGTCGGCAACCAGACGCTGCAACGCTTCTTCTCGCTGCACTATCTGCTGCCCTTCATGATTGCGGGTGTTGTGATCCTGCACATCTGGGCGCTGCACGTGCCGGGTAACAACAACCCGACCGGTATCGAAGTTCAGGAAACTGAAAAAGACACCGTGCCGTTCCACCCATACTATACCGTGAAAGACGGTTTCGCGATTGTGGTCTTCCTGATCATCTTCGCGGCCTTTGTCTTCTACGCCCCGAACGTTCTCGGCCACGCTGACAACTATATCGAAGCGAACCCACTGGTGACGCCAGCGCACATTGTGCCGGAATGGTATCTCTTGCCATTCTACGCGATCCTGCGGGCGATCACGTTCAACATTGGTCCAATGGACGCGAAACTGCTCGGCGTGATTGCCATGTTCGGCTCGATCGCCGTGCTGTTCCTGCTGCCATGGCTGGATACGTCGAAAGTGAAGTCCATGCGTTACCGTCCGGTGGCCAAGCAGTTCTTCATGCTGTTCGTCGTCGTCTGTCTGTTGCTCGGCTGGTGCGGTGCGTCCAATCCGGACAATGCGATTGTTTCGATGGGCGAAGACAAGCTGGTCGTGAACTATACAGATGCGGCTGGTCTTGAAGGCACGCGGGTGTTTGAAGAATACACGCCAGCGGCTCAGTTCCGGGACGCCCAGCGCGATGGCGGCGGTGTTGCGGCGATTGCGATCCAGAAGGCCCCGGCCTTTACGTTCAAGACGCTGTCGCAAATCCTGACCGCTTACTATTTCGCGTTCTTCCTGATCATCCTGCCGGTGCTCGGTCTGCGCGAGCGTCCAAAGGGTGAGCCAGACTCCATTCACCAGTCCGTACTTGGACAAGATGCGCCGGCAGCGGCGCCAGCCGAATAAGGAATCACGGATATGAAACTCTTCCGTCCTCTCCTCGTAGGTCTTGGCGCGATCGCTCTTGGCCTTTCTGCCCACGCGGCTGGCGGTGCCAAGCATGCCCACGCGCCTGAAGGCGGCTGGGACTTTGCCAAAGTGCCCGCTGGCCAACTGGACAAAGACAGCGTTCAGCGCGGGTTCCAGGTCTATAAAGAGGTCTGCGCCTCGTGCCACGGCATGAAGCTTCTGTCTTACCGTAATCTCGGTGAGAAAGGTGGCCCCTTCTATAGCGACGAATACCCCAACGCGAATGACAACCCGATGGTGAAAGCCATTGCGGCTGAGTTTGAAATTCTCGATCCAAACCCGGACGAGAATGGCGATCCGGTTTATCGCCCGGCGATCCCTGCCGATACGTTCCGCGAGCCTTATCCAAACGCTCAGGCGGCGATGGCGGCCAATGGTGGCGCGATGCCACCAGATCTGTCTGTGATCACCAAAGCCCGCGGTCACGGCAATGAAGGCGACGGTGCATCTTACGTTTACTCGCTGCTGACTGGCTACAAAGATGACAAGATCAAAACCAAGCCTGGCGATGATGGCCTGAACGTCAACTACATCGAGTTCAATGACGGCGATAAGGTTGGCACGCTCGTTCAACCAACCGGGCTGTACTACAACCCGTACTTTGCCGGTGACACCACCCCGCAATGGGACGGCGATCCACGTCACGCCCCTTATGGCGGCTTCCTCGCCATGGCCCCGCAACTGCCGGATGGCCGCGTCGAATATATTGACGGCACCGAAGCGACCACCTCGCAAATGGCCAAGGATGTCGCCCAGTTCCTGCAATGGGCAGGCGACCCGAAACAAGGCCAACGCAAGTCTCTGGCGCTGCCAACCATGATTTACCTGGTTCTGCTGGCGATCCTGCTCTGGTTCTCCTACAAGCGCATCTGGCGCGACGTGGCGCACTAAAGCAGACAACACAGTCTAGTGAATTGACGACCCCGCTCTGGATTGCTCCAAGGGCGGGGTTTTCGCATCAGGAGATACACCATGTCGAAATGGGTGCTTGGGGTCATTGGCGGCTCAGGTCTGTATGAGATTGACGGTCTGGAAAATGCCCAAGAGGTCCGCGTAGACACGCCCTGGGGCGCGCCGTCTGATACCTTGATCAAGGGTCAGGTCGGCGATGTCGACATGATCTTCCTGCCGCGCCATGGCAAAGGCCACCGCCTGACGCCGACCACGGTGCCTTATCGCGCCAATATTGACGCTCTGAAACGCCTCGGCTGTACCGATGTGCTGTCCATCTCGGCCTGCGGCTCGCTGCAGGAGCAATATGCACCCGGTGAGTTTGTCATGGTTGATCAATTCATCGACCGCACCTTTGCGCGTGAGAAGACGTTCTTTGGGCCAGGCATGGTCGCGCACGTCTCTATGGCAGATCCGATCTGCGCGCGTCTGTCTGGCCTCGCAGGCGACGCCGCGGAGAAGGTTGGCGCCAAGGTTCATCGCGGCGGCACCTATCTGACGATGGAAGGGCCTCAATTCTCCTCGCGCGCGGAGAGCCATCTCTATCGCCAATGGGGCTGCGACGTCATCGGCATGACCAATATGCCCGAAGCCAAGCTCGCACGGGAAGCCGAGCTGCCTTACGCCACCATCGCCATGGTCACCGACTATGACTGCTGGCGAACGGATACCGCCGCCGTGGAGGTGACCAATGTGCTGGAAGTGATGGCCGCCAATACGTCAAAGGCCAAGGCTGCCGTCGCGGCGCTGGCAGCGTCCCTGCAAGGCGTTGAACGAACCCCGTCGCCGCAAGGCATCGACACCTGTCTCGACTATGCCCTGATCACAGCACCGGAGGTGCGCGATCCGGCAGTCCTCGCCAAACTCGACGCGGTCGCTGGCCGGGTCCTGGGCCGTTAAGACACACTGGCTGCCAAAACGCACCACGTCACAGAAGAGTCACCTTGCGACTCACCCAGCCTTCGTCTTTAAGCCGTAGGCAGGGTTACGGGCAAAGGTGGCACATCAATGAAACTCATTTCCTGCAATGCGAACCGACCTCTGGCTGAGGCCATCGCAGATCATCTCGATTGTCCGCTAACCGATGCCGAGGTGAAGAATTTTGCCGACAATGAGATTTTCGTTCGGATCAATGAGAATGTCCGCGGCGAAGACGTGTTCATCATTCAGTCCACCTGCAAACCGGCTAATGACAATTTGATGGAATTGCTGATCTGCATCGATGCCCTGCGCCGGGCGTCGGCGGCACGGATCACGGCGGTGATCCCATATTTCGGATATGCCCGTCAGGATCGCAAAACCGATGGCCGGACGCCGATCTCAGCCAAGCTCGTCGCCAATCTGATTTCAGCGGCTGGCGCGGACCGGGTGCTGACCATGGATTTGCACGCGGGCCAGATCCAAGGCTTCTTCGATATTCCAACCGATAATATGGTGGCGCTTCCCGTCATGGTGGAAGACGTGCAGCGCCGGCTTGGCGGGGACAAGCTGATGGTCGTCTCGCCCGACGTGGGCGGTGTGGTCCGGGCCCGTTCCTTCGCCAAGCGGATTGGCGCCGACCTTGCCATCGTCGACAAAAGACGACCCGAGGCGGGTAAATCGGAAGTCATGAACATCATTGGCGATGTCGATGGGCGGCAGTGCATTCTCGTCGACGATATCTGCGATTCCGGCGGCACGCTCTGTAACGCCGCTGCAGCTCTGAAGAAGGAAGGCGCGACCTCAGTGAGCGCCTATATCACCCATGGCGTGCTTTCCAACAACGCCGTCGGCCGGGTCGATAAGTCGGAGATGGACGAGCTTGTGATCTGCAACACGATCCAGCCGGCTGATGCTGATCTGAAATCCAAGAAACTGCGCGTGCTTTCCGTGGCACCGCTGCTCGGCGAAGCGATCCGTCGGATCGCAAATAATGAGAGTGTGTCGAAACTGTTCGACTAGCGCCGCATGTTTCAGACAAGAAAAAGCTCGGGCGAAGAACCCGAGCTTTTTTGTTGGACTTCTTCAGGCTTAGCCTGCCTCGCAGCAGCCTTTGTAAAGGACCAGCCCTTTGACCTCGAGCGGGTCAAGATGTTCGCCATCCTTGTAGACCTCAAGGTGCAGGTGCGGGTAGCGGACGCCGCGTCCGGTCTTGCCGACTTTGCCGAGCACAGTGCCCGCTTTGATCTTCTGACCTTCCTCGACGAGGATTTTCGACATTTGCGAGAAGCGCATCTTGCGACCGTCTTCCAGCCAGAGGTCGACCGTGTAGCCATAATCGTCCTTCTTGCCGGTCCAGATCACTTTAGCGTCTGTTGGGCTATGGATGGGCGTATATTCCTTGGCCTTGATATCGACCCCGCTATGCCACCAGTTCTTGTCGCCAGCTTCGTTGTAAATCTTTCCGAAGGGCTGACTCACTTTCACATGGGTTTCCAGGAAGACGGCATGGGTAAACACATTGCCACTGACAACCGAGGTTGCCTGAGCGAGCGAGAGCGGCGCCAACAGTAACCCGGCGAGTAAAGCCAGACCGGCCAGTCGCTGACGCGGTTTGCGCGCATCGCGCTCCAGGAGCTGTGTCAGGCGCTTCTTGAGCGTTTCGTGGCGCGGCAGAATGAAAGCCGCGACCGGCAGGGTCTGCATTGGGTGCGGTCGCGTCACACGGGCGGTATTCGCCAGCGCGCGAGCATAAGCGAAATTATCACCGGTCAGTGCTGCAGTCTGCTCATCGCATGCGGCTTCGCGCCAATAATCGAGCTGGCGGCGCATGACCCAGGCAAAAGGTGAGAACCAGAAGACATCGGCGACCAGGCGCTCGAACGGCCGGGTGACCAGATCGCCGCGTGAAATGTGCGTGCACTCGTGCGCGAGGATAATGTCGGCATCGCGTTGGTCCGAAATTGCTTCCGGCAAGTAAATCGTGCGTTCGCGGATCCCGGCCAGGAACGGCGACCCATGCGGGATGCTGGCCGTGGCGGGGGCCCGTTTCAGGCCCAGCTTCCGCGCCCAGGTGTTCGAATTTACCTGCGCGTGCGGCTCGGCGATTTTCTTGATGTTCTGCAATCTGATCTGACACAGGGCATTCATGCCAAGCCGAGCGAGCCATCCGCCAGCAAGGATGGCCAGCAGGATCATACCGATGATCGGGGCGGCGTTTGACTCGGTCGCGGCCTGGACCGCGCCGTTTGCGTAGAGGGCTTCTGCAGCGCCGCCAATATAAGGCAGGTCAGGAATGGGTGTGGCGATTGGGGACGGGATCAGGGCATAGATCCCGGCAATCACCCAAGGCAGGAATGCGAGAATGGCGGCACCCCGCCAGATGGTGTGCGCGAACCGGGCCGGTACGGGCTCACGGCTCAGATAATGAGCTCCCCCCGCAAGTAACCCCGTCCAGATCAGCGTAAACGCGATGAACCAGAGGGCTGACATACTCTACTCTCCGTTTTCTTTGGCTTCCGCCGCATTGATTATGGAATCGAGCTCATCAAGCTCGTCATTGGACAGGTGCGGACTTTCCGCGAACATGGTGGCTGGAATAGGGCCATCCATATCCAGTACTTTGCGTGCGAGATGGCGCACCAGACTGCCCAGGGTTTCGACGCGATCGAGCAGCGGCTCAAACGTGACCGGATCGACCGATCCGTTGCGCTGGACCCAGCCTTTGGCTTCCATGCGCCCGAGCACGGTTCTGGTCGTCGAAAGCTGCCAGTCTTGCGACGGGCCGACGGCCTCGTGCAGTTGGCGAGCAGTTTTGGCGCCGCTATTCCAGAGATATTTCAGGATCACGAGCTCTGATGGGTTAGGGTTGGCCATCGGGTCCCTCTCTTTCGCTACAGCTGTAAAACTACGGCTGTAACCCCGGAAGAGTCAAGTTCTATGCGGCTTCTCGGTTGCAGCCTGCCTTTGTTTCCTGTAAGGGCAGCGCCTTGAAGAAAGGGCGGCGCGAGGCCGTACCTGTCAGGCTGTCACCCAACGGGCTCTATTCAAGGCCAGGGCGGACTTCAGGGCGAAAGGAAAAAACATGTCAAAAGATATCGTATTCAATGTCGATGTGCGTGAGCGCATTGGTAAAGGTGGCGCACGTGAAGCCCGTCGTCAGGGCTTTGTACCAGGCGTGCTGTATGGCGGCGGCGAAGACCCAGTCGCGATCAATCTCAAGAAGAATGAGGTTGTGAAGGCGATCAACACGGGTCAGTTCCTGTCTTCAACCGCGACGCTTGTGCACGACGGCAAGAAGCAGATGGTGATCCCGCAGGCGATCCAGATGCACCCGGTCAGCGATCAGCCGCAGCACGTGGATCTGTTCCGCGTTAAGAAAGACCAGATCATTACTGTGGAAGTCACCGTGAACTTCCTCAACGAAGAAGAGTCGCCAGGTCTGAAGAAAGGCGGCGCGCTGAACGTTGTCCGTCACGCGGTCGAGCTGAACGTTCGCGCGGACAGCATTCCGGATTCTCTCGATGCCGACCTCACCGGTCTCGACATTGGTGACAATGTCAAAATCTCTGATATCTCGCTTCCAGGCGGTGCAGAGCCGACGATTACCGATCGCGACTTTACCATCGCTTCGGTTGTTGGCCGTGGTATCGCCGCTGACGTCGAAGAAGGCGCAGAGGATGAAGCACCAGAGGCAGATGAAGTCGAAGCCACCAAGCAGGGCGGCGACGAAGAAGGCGCTGCCGAAGAGTGATCAAATCGCTAATCAATTTGGTGGCGGGGTGGCTTCGCGGCCGCCCCGCCATTATTGATTCTGGCGATGACGTCTCAAAGGACCCGGTCATGCATATCTTTGTCGGACAAGGAAATCCTGCGCCGAAGTATCTGCGCACGCGGCACAATCTCGGGTTCATGGTGATGGATGCGATTGCGTCCGACTATGGCTTCGGGCCGTGGCGCAGCAAATTCCAGAGTCAGATCAGCGAAGGCAAAGTGGGCGGCGAGAAAGTGCTGCTCATGAAGCCGGACACTTATTACAATGAGACCGGCCGCGCGGCGCAGGCAGCGCTTCAATTCTACAAATTGTCGGCGGCTGACGTCACCGTCTTTCACGATGAAATCGACCTTGCGCCTGGACGCACGCGGGTGAAGCGCGGCGGCGGGCATTCCGGCAATAACGGGATCCGATCGATGATTGCCCATGTTGGCGCAGAGGTTCGCCGGGTTCGCATGGGCGTCGGTCATCCTGGCGACAAGTCGCGGGTCATGCCCTACGTCCTGTCTGAGTTTGCGAAAGCGGACGAGGCTTGGCGCGACGCCTTGATCGACGCCGCTTCGCGCGCTCTGCCTTTGCTGTTGTCAGACGGGGATGAGCGCTATCAGACTGAAGTCATGCGCCTCGCTCCAGCCCCGAAGCACGACCCGAAACAGGTCTAGACACCAATCATTCCGTATCGTCGATGATCGGGCCCGGCTCGAGCGGTGGTCGAACCCATTGATCCAGAAGATAGGCTGGGATCTGTCCGGCCGGACACTGTTCCACCAGCTGCGTCCCGTCGGCGCTGGTGGGTACGGTTTCGGCAATGCTTGACCGCAAGGCGGCGCTGAGCAGCAACATGCCGATAATGACTGCACCGACGGCGCTTAGCATCATGGTTTCGAGTTGATCTTGCCGGGACGTTTTTGATCTTGAAGCCGGTGCTTCCAGATTGGCCACAAAGCTGCGGGAGGCCGTGATTTCTGGTGCCGCCGGGGCTGGCCTAGGTTTCGGTGCAGGGGCTGCAGTCGTGGGCGCTGCTTTGGCTTTCCCAACCAGGGCCAATGGATCGTTTGGATGGTTTTCCTTCCAAATCTCCTTGCCGTCCTTGTCGCTGGCTTTCAGGGCGAGCCAGTCGCGCAGATCGGTCCGCCCATCGCGCGCGCCAAGGTCTTCGACCAACTGATAATACCCTTCGACCAGCTTACGCGGCCCCATACCGGACAGATCAAATCTCTGATCCTTGCTCAACGGTTCGTCCGGGATCGCAGTATCGAGGCTCGCCTGAACCAAAACGTCCGTCTTTGACCGGGCATGGTGGGCGATGGCATGAACCCAGTCGCTGTCAGGGCTGTCTGTCTCGCATGCCGCGGCGGACCAAAGGATCAGGGTCGCCCGCGCATTGTCCGCATCACGATAGTCTTTCGGGGTCGGTGTCGTGTGTTCGCGTTTCTTGTCATAGCGCACTTTGAACTTCAGCGCCCGCAAGCGCCGAACAATCAATTCAGCTTTCTCGCGGTCAGCCATAGTGCTGGCCAGAAACACGTCATAACGCGCCATCAACGCCTCCCTAGGCGCTCAGTGTCGCAAAGACTGTGCCGGATGACCAGTCTGTAATGCGGCGCAGCGGTTCGCTGACAACACAAAAGGCCTGTTCATCGCGTGAAAATGCGCTAAGCCCCGGCCAGCAGATTTTCGGAGGCTGAGATGGGCTTCAAATGTGGAATTGTCGGACTTCCAAATGTCGGAAAGTCGACCCTGTTTAACGCATTGACACAAACCGCGGCGGCGCAGGCGGCAAACTACCCGTTCTGTACGATTGAACCGAATGTCGGCGAAGTCGCGGTACCGGAAAAGCGCCTCGGCAAACTGGCGGCAATTGCGGGCTCCAAAGAGATCATCCCGGCGCGCATGAATTTTGTTGATATTGCTGGCCTGGTCGAAGGGGCTTCCAAGGGCGAAGGGCTCGGCAATCAGTTCCTCGCCAATATTCGCGAGACTGATGCCATCATCTATGTCCTGCGCTGTTTCGAAGATGATGACATCACTCATGTCTCCGGCAAGATTGACCCGCTGGCAGACCAGGCTGTGGTCGAGACCGAGCTGATGCTCGCTGACCTGGAAAGCCTGGAAAAGCGCAAGGTGAACTGGGTCAAGAAAGCCAATTCCGGCGACAAGGAAGCCAAGGCGCAGGTGGCGCTGATCGATCTTGCACTGAATGAACTGAATGAAGGTCGCCCGGCACGCCGTGCTAAGGTGGACGATGAAGACCGCAAAGCCTGGAACATGTTGCAGCTGCTGACGGCAAAGCCGGTGCTTTATGTCGCCAATGTCGATGAGGACAGCGCCGCCACCGGTAATGAGTATTCCCAGCGCGTCGTCGATTTTGCGGCGGAAGAGGGTTCAGAAGCGGTGGTGATTTCAGCCCAGATTGAAGCGGAAATCTCGCAGCTCGATGAAGACGAGCAAGCCGAGTTTCTGGAAACGCTTGGTTTGGAAGAGCCTGGCCTGACCCGCCTTATCCATGCGGGTTACACCCTGCTTGGCCTGCAAACCTATTTCACAGCGGGGCCAAAAGAGTCGCGTGCCTGGACCATTCGCAAAGGCTGGACCGCGCCGCAGGCCGCCGGTGTCATCCATGGTGACTTTGAAAAAGGCTTCATCCGCGCCGAGACCATCGCCTTTGACGATTATGTCTCCAACAATGGCGAAGCCGGCGCCAAAGAGGCCGGTAAGATGCGCGCAGAAGGCAAGGATTACGTGGTTCAGGACGGTGATGTCCTGCTCTTCCGGTTCAACGTTTGATCGAGCTGCTGGCCGCCGACGGGGCCAAGGCCTTGTTCAGCGCGGCGGCGCTGGTTCTGACCTTTGTTGCCTTCATTCCTTATTATCGCGGAATCTTGCGCGGCGAGGTGCGCCCGCACGTCTTCACCTGGTTCATCTGGGCGGCGGGCACGATCATCGTGTTCACAGCACAGCTCTCTGATGGCGGCGGCATTGGCGCCTGGCCGATCGGTGTGTCCGGCTTGCTAACGGGTGGAGTCGCTGTTTTGGCGCTCACCCGCGCGGCAGATACCAGCATTGTAAGGATGGATTGGGTGTTTCTGACGCTGGCGCTGAGCGCCCTGCCGCTTTGGTTCGTAACGTCTTCAGCTTTGTCAGCGGTGATTGTCCTCACCATTGTGGACTTGCTTGGCTTTGGGCCATCGGTGCGAAAGGCCTATAACGCGCCGGAGGAGGAGAGTGCGACTTTCTTTGCGATTGGTGCGGTTCGAAATGGATTCGTGCTCTTGGCACTGGAAAACGTGTCCTGGACGACGGCGCTGTTTCCTGCCGCGGTCGGCATTGCCTGCGCCCTGTTCATAGCGTTGATCTTCTATCGCCGCCGATTTCTTGCGCAGTGAATTCGCCAAGATATCGACAAAGTTCTGCATATGTTCTATAGCGAATCGGGTATAGGATTAGCGTATGGAACCCATCATCCAGATTGGCGAAACGGGGCTGGACCTCATTCACCTGATCGCGATTGTCGTCGCGCTTGGGCTCGGCGCGGCTTTGTATCGTCTGAATGAACAGCACACGCAGGCGCAGGCGCGCACCGAAGAGTTGGAAGCCGACCTGTCGCATACGGATCAACAGCTGAAGACCCAGCAGATCAAGGCTGAAGAAGCGCAGCTCGCCCTCGCCCAGCTGCGCGGCCAGACCGACAAGCAGCGCGAAGAGTTCACCACGCTGGCGCAGCAAGTGATGAAGCAGGCGCAGGCGCAGTTCGTTGAAATGGCGGATGAGACCTTCAAGAAGCACCGTGAAGGGGCCAAGGGCGAGTTGTCCGAGCTTATGAAGCCGATCGGCAAGAATTTTGATGAGTTCAAGAAACGCGTCGCCGATATTGAAAAGGTCAGAGCTGAAGACAAGTCGGCCATCCAGGCCCAGGTCAAAGCCATTGGCGAGAGCCTGCATCGCAACACGGCCGAGACCGGCAAGCTGGTCAATGCGCTAACCGCCCCGAAAGGCGGCGGACGTTGGGGCGAGATGACGCTCCGCAATGTCATGGAACAAGCGGGTCTGTCCGGTCATTGCGATTTCAATGAACAGGTCAATGACCAGACAGAGGAAGGGCGCCAACGCCCGGATGCTGTGATCCATCTGCCGGGTGGTCGCCAGATCGTGGTCGATTCCAAAGTGTCTCTCGAGGCTTATATGGCCGCCGCTTCCGCAGACGATCCGACTCAGCGCAATATCCACTTGAAGTCGCACGCTACAAATGTGCAGCGCCATGTCGATACGTTGGCTTCAAAACGCTATCAGGCCAATCTCGACGAAAGGGTCGACTTCGTGGCCATGTTCATTCCGGGCGAGAATTTCTTTGCCGCAGCGCTGGAACATTCCCCTGACTTGCTCGAGCGCGCTTATTCAAAGAATGTCATTGTCACGACGCCCTCGACCCTGATTGGCCTCGCCAAGACCGTCGCCTATGTCTGGCGCCAGGAAAAGATGACCGAGAATGCCCGCGAAGCGGCCCAGCTCGGCCAGCTGCTCTACGAGCGCATAGCCAAGATGGCGGAGCATATTGAAAAGCTCGGCAAGTCCCTGAATTCCTCCGTAGGTCATTTCAATGCCATGAACAGCTCGCTCGACAAGCGGGTCATGCCAACCATGCGCAAATTTCAGGAGCTCTCTATCGCACCGCCCGACAAAGCGATGCCTGAGCCGAAACGGATCGAAACCACGGCCGATTCAGGAACCGGCGCGCAATTGGAGCTGATCCAACAAGCCAAGCCGAAGACCAAGGCGAAAGCCTGATCGCAATACCCTAACAGGTTTCGTCAGTTAGCCTCCCAATGGAATGCGTTGATTTAGTCGCGCGCCTGTCGCTATGCTCGGGGCTGGCGAAACCATCAACCACAAGTCGGGAGGACCAATCGTGTCGGGAACAAGAGACTATAATGGCCTGGAGCTTGATCAGCCGGGGCGCGGACGGATCTATAATTCGGTTCTCGAGACGATTGCCAATACGCCGCTTGTCCGAATTCCGCGGATCAGTGCGGAAGAAAAACTCGATTGTGAACTGCTTTTGAAACTCGAATTCTTCAACCCGCTTGCCAGCGTCAAAGACCGGATCGCCGTGGGCATGATTACAGCGCTGGAACAGGACGGAAAGATCGGTCCTGGAACCACGCTGGTCGAGCCGACATCAGGCAACACCGGCATTGGCCTCGCCTTCGTCGCCGCAGCGAAAGGCTATCGATTAATTCTGACCATGCCCGAATCCATGTCGATCGAGCGCCGAAAAATGCTCTCAATCCTCGGCGCTGAGCTGGTGCTGACGCCAAAGGAAGAGGGGCTGAACGGAACGCTGAAAAAGGCCGACGAATTGCTGGAAAGCATTGAGGGTGCGGTTATGCCCAGCCAGTTCTCAAACCCGGCCAACCCGGCGATACATGAAGCTACCACTGCAGAAGAAATCTGGACCGATACGGACGGCGCGGTCGACGCTGTGGTGTCCGGAGTAGGGACCGGGGGTACATTCTCAGGGTGCGCTCGCGTCCTGAAAGCTCGCAAGCCGGATCTGAAGATGTTCGCCGTTGAGCCTGAGGACAGCCCGGTTCTCTCGGGCGGCGAAGGCGGTCCACACATGATCCAGGGGATCGGACCCGGGTTCATCCCGGATAACATGTCTCCGGATCTCATGGACGAGGCAATCAAGGTGACCAATGAAGCCGCATTCGAAGCCGCTCGCCGATTGGCGCGGACCGAGGGCATTCCAGTCGGCATCTCTTCTGGCGCCGCGCTGACCGCGGGGCTGAATGTGGCGCGCCGACCTGACATGTCTGGCAAGACTGTCGTTGTGATCATTCCATCATTTGCCGAACGCTATTTGTCGACGGCGCTGTTCGAAGGGGCTTGAGAGCTGCGGTTAGAGGAAACTGACGGGGACACAGACGCCGAACACGCATGTTCGGTGTGATAAATCTATTCCCGCTCAAACATTGACCTTCGGCCCTTGCGCTCATAACTGAACCGCATGGCGATTAGAGAAATCCTCACCGTGCCGGATCCCCGGCTGAAGCAAGTATCGAAGCCGGTCGAAGGCGGTGTGACGGATGAGATCCGTGCGCTCATGGATGACATGCTGGAAACCATGTATGACGCGCCCGGCATTGGCCTGGCTGCGATCCAGATTGGTGAGCCGCTGCGGGTCATCGTTATGGACTTGCAGGAGAATGAGGAAAAAAATCCACGCTTCTTCGTTAATCCGGAAATCCTGCCTTTGACTGAAGACACGGCGCCTTATGAAGAAGGTTGCCTGTCAGTGCCGGATGTCTTTGAAGAGGTGGAGCGCCCGACCGAGTGTCGGATTCGATATCTCGACTATGATGGCAATCAAGTTGAGGAAGTCGCCGAGGGTCTGTTCGCGGTCTGCATCCAGCATGAAATGGATCACCTGGAAGGTACGCTCTTCATTGACCACTTGTCGCGTCTGAAACGCCAGCGCGCGGTCGACAAGGTGAAGAAGGCCAAGCGCCTCGCGGAAAAAGAAAAGAGTGCAGCTTAAATTCGCCTGGCACTTTATCCCTGTCCGATCTCACGCTAGAGCGCGCGCATGACTGAGCCGCTCCGCATCGCCTTTATGGGCAGCCCTGACTTTGCTGTGCCGGTGCTGGCCGCTTTGTATGAAGCCGGTCACGAGGTGGTTTGCGTCTATTCACAGCCGCCGCGCCCGGCCGGACGGGGCAAGAAGCTGCGCCCGACGCCCGTCCATCAATGGGCCGAAGCGCATGAGCTTGAAGTCCGTACGCCGCGCTCGCTGAAAAAAGCTCCCGAGCAAGAAGCCTTCGCTGACCTGAACCTCGATGCCGCGGTCGTTGTCGCTTACGGCCTGATCCTGCCGCAAGCGGTGCTCGACGCGCCGCGGCTCGGTTGTATGAATATGCACGCGTCTTTACTGCCGCGCTGGCGCGGAGCGGCGCCCATCCATCGCGCCATTATGGCCGGTGACGAGATGACCGGCGTCCAGGCGATGATGATGGAAGCAGGCCTCGATACGGGGCCCGTCCTCGCCACCGAGGAAACCCGCATCTTTCCGTTCGACACGACCGGTACCGTGCATGATCGCCTGGCCGAGCTTGCGGCTGATCTGGCCGTGACATCGCTAGCGGGTCTCGCTGATGGCGGCCTGATTCCGCAACCACAGCCGGATGAAGGCGCCACCTATGCTCATAAAGTGACGGCGGAAGATCAGCGCATCGACTGGACTCGACCAGCCGCGGAGGTGGACTGCCAGATTCGCGGTCTGTCGCCATTCCCGAGCGCCTGGTTCCACTACACACCCGCAGATGAGCCGGAGCCACTGCGAATGAAAGCGCTGATGAGCCGTCTTGAAGATGGCGCCAATGATGCGTCGCCCGGCGAGCTTCTGGACAATGAACTTCTGGTCCAATGCGGCGATGGCGGAGCGGTGCGCTTGCTCAGGGCACAGAAGCCAGGCTCTAAAGCGATGGACGCGGCTGACCTGCTGCGCGGACTCGCCATTCCGGCAGGCGCGAGGTTCGAATGAGCCAGATCTGGATCCGCCCTGCCACGGCTGAGGATGCCGACCTCATCACCGATCTCACGGACGCGGCCTTCGGGACCCCGGAAGAGGCGCAGATTATCAGGCAGCTGGCCAAGGATGGCGACAGTCTTGCTTCGCTGGTCGCGCACAATGATCGCGACATTCTCGGTCATATCCAGTTCTTTCGGGTCTGGGTGGACGGCGAAGATGTTGCCTCTGGTCTGGGACCCGTTTCAGCGCATCCAGAGGTGCAAAAGCGCGGTATTGGCGCCGGTCTGATCCGCTTTGGCCTGACCTTGATGGAAGGCGCGGGGCGTTCGCATTGCTTCCTGCTTGGACACAAAGAGTATTATCCGCGCTTTGGCTTTTCAGCCGAGCTTGCGGCGAACTTTGACAGCCCCTGGTCCGGCCCTCACTTTATGGCGATCGAGCTGAATGAAGGCGGACCTGCGAGCGGCACACTGACCTATCCGGCCGCGTTCGGGACCTGATCCATGCAGCGCTACAAGATCACTGTCGAATATGATGGCCGACCGTTTTTTGGCTGGCAACGCCAGGACGGCCAACCCTCGGTGCAACAGGCGCTTGAGGACGCCGCCGCGAAGCTGGATGGCGTCCCGGTCCTGATGCAGGGCGCCGGGCGGACAGATCGCGGCGTCCATGCGACTGGGCAAGTGGCACACTTCGACCTGCAAAAGCCGCGGCCACTGCGCAAGATTGCTGATGCGCTCAATTTCCACTTGCGCCCTGCTCCGGTGGCCGTGCTCGATGCCGAGGAAGTATCAGAGGACTGGAGCGCGCGCTTCAATGCCACGCTGCGTGCCTATCGCTATGTCATCATTAATCGCCGCGCGGATTTGACCGTGGATAAGGGGCTGGCCTGGCGTGTGCCCTCCCGGCTGGATGCTGGCGCCATGGATCGGGCCGCGAAAGCATTGATCGGTCAGCACGACTTCTCCACCTTCCGCGATGCTGAGTGCCAGGCTAAGCATCCGATCCGCACGCTCGATAAGATTGATGTCGCTCGTTATGGCGAAGGGCTCGAAGTCACGGTTGAGGCCAAGAGTTTCTTGCACCGCCAAGTGCGCTCCATTGTCGGGTCACTGGCTGAAGTTGGCCGCGGCGCGCGTGACGAGAGCTGGATCGCAGACATTCTCGAGGCGAAGGACCGCACTGCCTGCGGCCCGGTCGCGCCCGCTGATGGCCTGTTCCTGGAACGCGTCGAGTATGGCGACGACTAGGCGCGCCATTCGCTAAACAGCGATCCAACGGTTTCGACCGCCCGCCTCATTTCCTCGCGATCCGGCGTTTCATCTTCAATGCCATAGCCATAGTCTTCATTCGGGCCAGTGTATTGCACCACCACGCCGTCGCCGCGTGACAGCACATAGACGTCTTCATAATAGAGGCCGTAGCGCGCCTCTGGTTGCGGTGGCATCCAATTGATCTGACCGCGCACTGGCACCAACTCCTCTGCGCCCCAAAGCGTCTTCGCGCCATATCCGCTACAATTCATGATGACGCTTTCAGGCAGCGCCAGAACTTCCGATCGGTCGTTGAAGGACTGCCGGATGATGCGCCCGCCCAGGCTCAGAAAGTCGCGAATGAGACGGTCGGTATAGGCCGCGATGTTGAAGACCATATCCGCGCCGCGACGGGCCGAGGCGACGGGGAATTGATGCGCCTCATCCGGTAGGGTTTGGCTGCCAAACCAGATATCATTCATGCGGCCGCCGAGATGCAGGAAGTCATGGCTTGCCCACTCGCGTGGCGGCGGTGTGTGGCTGCGCAATGAGTAAAACGGGATGATGTCGACCGGCTGACCGAGCGTACCGATATAGCGCTGATGCGTCAGATAGGATGTCCGCGCCCAACCTCGCCAGCGATCATCAAACCCATCGGCTACTTTCGAGCTCAGCGCAATCCGACTGCTCGGCGACCAGACGCCAGTGGCCCGGGCCGATCGGGTCTCATGCGGTAAGTCCTTGGCATAAATGGTCACGGCGGCGCCAGATTCTGCCAGGCGCAGCGCGGTTGTGAGACCGATCACGCCAGCGCCGATCACCGCGATAGAATGCCCTTGGACAGGTTGTGCCAACGCCGCAGCCTCCTGCGCGCAGGCCCAGGACAATGACCAGCCCGAGCCCCCATGGCCGTAATTGTGGACCACGCGCTTGTCGCCAAATGCTTCAGCTTCGATGCGCGGGCCGGCCGGCCGAAACGGCCGCGTGCAGACCGTGATCCGCATCAGCCTGCCCTCTGACACTTTGAGCGGCGCTTTGGGGTAGAGCGGGGTCGGCGCGTCCGGTGCGGGAGCCGGGACTTGCACACAGGCCCCCGCCAGCAAGCCTGCGCTGCCTGTCAAAACATGTCGTCGGTGAAGTTTCATCTCGCCATAAGCGATCAGAACGGGCCTGCACGCAAGGCAAAATTCTATCAGGGCGCGTAGTCTTGTTTTGCCAAATCTGGCACGCCCGCTACATGTGTCTCATCAGAAGATAAAAGCCGTCAGGAGCGCATCATGTCAGACCCCACCAAAATCGATCGCCGCCAAATGCTCGCCCTCGGCGCTGGGGCGGCTGCGCTGGCGAGCCAGGCAGCCTGCGCTCAAACCGTCGCCGCTGCGACGGACGGGCCAGACCTCTCCGGCAAATCCATTCTGGTAACCGGATCGTCCTCAGGGTTCGGTCGGCTGGGCGTAGAATATTATGCTCGTCAGGGCGCGAAAGTGTTCGCGACCATGCGTAACGTGCCCCGCGATGAAGCGGATGAACTGCGCGATCTCGCCAGTTCAGACGGACTTGATCTCAGCGTTATCGAAATCGACGTGACCTCAGATGAGCAAGTTGAGGCCGGCGTCGCAGAAGCCCTCGCCGCAAATGACGACAAGCTGGACGTTCTGGTCAACAATGCCGGGATCTCGGTCGGCGGCCCGATTGAGGTGCAGGATATGGCGGCCACCGAGCTGATTTTCGACACCAATGTTTATGGTTGTCACCGCATGGCGCGCGCAGCACTGCCAAGCATGCGGGCCAATGGCGGGGGTCAGATCTTCAACATCTCTTCCCAGCTTGGCCGCCTGATCATTCCGGGCTTCGGCATGTATTCGGCGACCAAATTCGCGCTCGAAGCGATGAGCGAGCAAATGGCCTACGAGCTGGTGCCACATGGTGTCGACGTCACGATCATTCAGCCGGGCGGCTATCCGACCAAGATCTGGTCCAATAACAATAATAATTCCGGTCCCTTGAAAGAACGGACCAGCGACGACCTGCTCGCCGCTTATCCGGCGCTGACGGCTGGCATGGGGCAGCGCACGGGGGGTGGCTCAACTGATCCGATGGATGTGCCGCGCGCGATTGCTGAGATCATCGCTATGCCAAAAGGCACCCGGCCGCTGCGCAAAGCCGTGCACCCAGTTGCGCGCCCGCAGGAGCCATTGAATGATGCGGCCGCTCAGGCGCAGATCGCCATGCTCGGCGAGTCTCAGCTCGGCCCATGGATCAAGGATGTGCTGGAGCGGTAGGCTGTTAATACCGATGCGAACGCCGTCATGCTCGGCAAGTGCCTGTGATGTGATTTAAGGATCCAGATAGAATGCAATCAAGAAAAGTCGGGCCGTTCTCGGTCCATCCCGTCGGGCTGGGATGCATGAATATGATGCACGCCTATAACCAACCGATCAGCGAAGAGGAGTCGGATCGATTGCTCAATCGCGCCATTGATCTCGGCTACAATTTTCTCGACACGGCCACAATTTACGGCATGGGCGAGAGTGAACGGCGGATCGGGAAGTTTCTGAAGCATCGCCGCGATGACTTCGTCCTGGCCAGCAAATGCGTGCTCGGATTCAAGGATGGCAAGCGCACCCTGGATGCGCGTCCAGAGGCAATCAAAGCCGCGTGCGAAGCCAGTCTGGAACGACTCCAGACCGAGACGATTGATCTCTATTACATGCACTGGCCGGATCCGAATGTTCCGCTCGAGGACTCGGTTGGCGCCTTGGCCGACCTGGTCGCCGAAGGGAAGATTCGCTCGATCGGTCTGTCAGAGAAGTCCGCGGATATGCTCCGACGCGCTGCGGCGGTCCATCCGATCGCGGCCATGCAATCAGAGTACTCCCTCATCGTCCGTAACCCGGAAATCGCGGTGATGGAGGCGTGTCGAGAACTGGGCACCACCCTCGTCGCCTTCTCTCCAGTCGGGCGCGGGCTGTTTGCGCAAACCCCGCTCGATCCTGAGAATTATTGGGAAGGCGATATGCGTCGCGGCTTTTTCCCGCGACTGGCTGAACCGCATTTTTCCGAGAACATGAAACTCATCCCGCGCGCCCGCGAGATCGCGGCGGATCTTGGCTGCACGCTGCCGCAATTGGCGATTGCCTGGACGCTGGCGAAAGCGCCGGAAGTGGTTGCCATTCCGGGAACCAAGGACATCGCACATCTGGAGGAGAATTGGGGTGCTATGAAGATCGAGCTGAGCACCGAGATTGTTGACGAACTCGATGCGCATTTCGCGCCGGAAAACATCTCTGGACCGCGCTACAACGCGCTCGGTCAGGCTTCCGTGACTACTGAGATGTTTGAGTTTGAGACGCGCCCTTAACCCGCGTGGCGGCTTACTCTTCCCCGAATAGTCCGCCTTGCAGACCATCCTGAGGCGCTGGCAATCCCAGCCGTTTGTAAGCCAGTGGTGCCGCCACGCGTCCGCGCGGGGTGCGGGCGACATAGCCTTTTTGCATGAGGTAAGGCTCAATCACATCCTCGACCGCGTCGCGGGCTTCAGAGAGCGCTGCTGCGAGTGTGTCAGCGCCGACCGGGCCGCCGGCATAGGTCTTCACCAGCGCATCGAGATAACGCCGGTCGAGCGAGTCGAGGCCGTCATCATCAATCTGTAACCGGGCAAGCGCCTTCGACGCGGCGGCGCGATCAATCTGAGTGCCATCAGCTTCGGCAAAGTCGCGGACACGGCGGAGCAGGCGCAAGGCAATCCGCGGCGTCCCGCGGGCGCGTTTGGCAATCTCGACAGCGCCGTCTTCCGTCGTCGGCGCGCCCAGCTTTCGGGCCGCGGCCATGACAATCGTCGCCAGCGTTTCAGGCGTGTAGAATTCAAGGCGGAGCGGAATGCCGAACCGGTCCCGCAGCGGCGTCGCGAGGAGGCCCGCACGGGTCGTCGCGCCAACCAGGGTAAAGGGTGACAGATCCAGCCGAACCGAGCGCGCGGCCGGGCCTTCGCCGATGACAATATCGACTGCATAGTCTTCCATGGCCGGATAGAGCACTTCTTCGACTGCGGGTGGCAGGCGGTGGATCTCGTCAATGAACAGTACGTCATTGGCTTCAAGATTGGTCAGGATTGCGACCAGGTCACCGGCCTTGGCAATGACCGGGCCGGACGTCGCGCGGAAGCCAACCCCAAGCTCTTTCGCAAGGATCTGCGCCAGTGTCGTCTTACCTAGCCCGGGTGGGCCAAAGAGCAGCGTGTGGTCGAGCGCTTCGCCGCGCCGACGGGCCGCTTCGACATAGACGCGCAAGTTCGACTTGATTTCATCCTGGCCGACATAATCGTCAAAGCTCTGCGGCCGCAGCGCCCGGTCAAGCGCTTCGCCGGCCTGCATCTCAGGATCGGTGAGCGTGCCGTCTCTCATGCCGGGCTAAGCTCTTTCAGCGCGGCTTTGATCAGCGTGCCGGTGTCCGCGTCTGGTGCTTCGCGGGCGCCAGCGGCGACGGCGCGGGCCGCTTCGGATTGCGAATAGCCGAGATTGACCAGGGCCGAAACAGCTTCGCCCCGCGCCCCGGTTTTAAGCTCGGATGCTGCGGCAACGCTTCCGGCAGGATCGGCGACGAATTTGCCGAACCGGCCCATTGGTGGCGGCTTGCCGGAGAGTTCGCCAATGATGCGCTCGGCAAGTTTCTTGCCGACGCCTTTGGCGCGCGTGATCGTGGTGGCATCACCGAGTGCCAAAGCGTCCATGAGTTCGCTGGCGCTGATCGCGTCCATGATCGCCATGGCCGACTTTCCGGCCACGCCGGGAACGTCCTGCAGGCGGACAAACCAGGCGCGCTCTTCGTCCGTCGCAAAACCAAAAAGCGTGATCGAGTTGTCGGTGACGCGGGTTTCTATGAAAATCTCCGCTTCGGCGCCGACCGTCAGACGGGAAAGCAGGCGCGTGCCGGCCAGGGCGACGTAGCCGACGCCATTCACGTCGACCATGACAGAGTCTGTCCCGAGCGCAGCGACGGTTCCGCGCAGACGTCCGATAATCATGCGGCGGCCCCTTTGAGTTGCTTCGGCGGCAGATTGTGCGCCGTACAGATGGCGCAAGCGAGCGCGTCGGCGGCGTCGGCTTTCATGTCGCCCGCGCGCGGCAGAAGGCGAGCGATCATGAACTGGACCTGGTCCTTGTCGGCTTTGCCGGTGCCGACAATCGCGCGCTTGATGGCGGTGGGGGCAAATTCGGAGACTTCCAGTCCATGAAACGACAAGGACGTCATCGCTGCGCCGCGCGCCTGACCAAGCTTCAGCGCCGAGCGCGGGTTGGCATTGACGATGGTCTCTTCGCACCCGGCATGATCCGGCGTGTGGGTTTTGACCAGTTCACCCACGGCATAAAATATTCCAGCCAGGCGGTCAGCCATCGGCAAGTCGGGATCGATATTGATCACACCATGGCCGACATGGCTCAGCCGAGAGCCGACCAGGTCGATCACGCCCCAGCCGGTATGACGCAGTCCCGGGTCAATGCCGAGAATTCGAATCGCTTCGCTCATACGAGTTGTATTAGCGCGTATGGTTAAAAACGTCTTGCTGTTTTCGTGTTTTGTTCACGTCGGCAGGCGACGATCTATCCGAATAGCCACAGAACAATGGTGCTCCACACCAAGGAGCAGAAGACGAAACAGGCAATCAGGATCATGCCCCGTTCCGATAGGAAAGGGAGGTCCTCTTCGTCTATGACCTCAATTCGGCTGGCATTTTGGTGATGAAAAGCCCGTCTCTCACCCATACGGATGGATTCGGTCAGGTTGAAATTCGTTGCCACGGCAGGTGCCCCGCTCGTGTCCCCTTGATTGAGTCCTCTGGGTTGTGTCCCAGTTCATGCGTCTGCTTCGGCTGGTTCCTACCCACCGCAGCATTAGTACTTGGTCCCCAGAGTCTTCAGCTCGATTCGAACCTTCTGCCTCCGCGTGCCACCTCAGACAACATACAGGCTTGAACGCAAAACAAATTATCCGAGAGTCTCAAAATTGTGGTGAATCTATCGCGATAGGCGAAATTGCGCGGCTTACTCAGACTTTATCGGCGAGGCGGGTTCGCCTTCGCCCCAGTTTGCCGGGCGCTTTTCAATGAATGCGCGAATGGCCTCCTTATAGTCTGACTGTTTCACCATCGCCGACAGCAAGGCATTGGCCTCACGCACGGATGCACCGACATCGCGGTGGAAGTCGAGATAGGTCTGGCGCCGCGACTGGCGCAGCGCCTCTGGCGAGACGCGGGCAATCATGTCGGCGGCATAAGCACGGGTTTCCTTGAGCAGGTCCTGGGGCGCCACCAGGCGATGGATCAGGCCGATCTGATGCGCTTCATCGGTCAGGAATTTGCGGCTCGACAAGAGCAGCTCAAGCGCCCGCGCGCCGCCAATCAAGCGCGGTAGCAGCCAGGACAGGCCATATTCAGCAGGTAGATTGAGTGGGCCATGCGCAGTTGTCAGCTTGGCGCCCGGAACGGCAAATCGAATATCGGCGTAGCAGGCCATGACAAGGCCGACCCCGGCGGCTGCGCCATTGATCGCCGCAATGACTGGCTTTGACAACGCGAATTGATAAGCGAAATCCTCCGCAAACGGGGCAAATTCATCGCTGCCAGGCGTGACAATGTCGGCGGGTGTGCCGGCGTCGTAGCTGCCTTTCTTGGAATGCCCGTCCAGGGCTTGGGAATCGCCGCCGACGCAAAACCGCTCACCGCTGCCGGTAAGGATAATCACGCCGACGCCAGGATCTTTGTCTGCCTGATCTAGCAAATAGCGATATTCGGTGTGCATGCGCCCGGTCCAAGCATTGCCACGATGCGGACGATTGAGCGTGATCGTCGCAATCCTATCCTCTACCGCAAAAAGCGTCGTTTTCAGGTCCATGCGGACGGCCCTCCAATTTGCGTCAGGAGAAGGTCAATCCATCATAAGTGCCTTTTTCCCGCCATGCCGCAATATGGTGGAAAAAGGCCTTAGCGCCTGCCGGATGGCCGAGCTGATGCCGGTTCTTGTCGGTCAGGCCAGCGCCTTCATTATTATAGTAGCCCGGTGTGCATTCAGTGTTCCCGATCAGCATGCCTTGCCCGGACAGGACGAGGTTCACCCAGGCCTCCTGAGCGGCAGGATCCGGTTCAACCGTCCGAAAGCCTTCGCGCTCGGCATGGCCAACCACAGCGGCAATCGTGTCGGCATGGTCGACAATATTGTGCGGGACGTTTGAAATCAGGTTCGCCGCCTGACTTGGCTGGACAATGAAGGCATTAGGGAACCCGTTGACGTGCAGGCCATGCAGGGTCTGCATTCCGTCCGACCAGGCTTCTGAAAGTTTCACACCGTCACGACCGGTCAGGTCAAATCCTGCCCGTTCTGTATAATCTGACCCAACCTCGAAACCGGAGGCGTAGATGATGCAGTCGACGTCGTAATGCTCGCCATTGGCGACGAGGCCAGTTTCGGTGATCTTCTCGACGCCCTGACCATCCGTATGGATCAGGCGGGTGCCGGGCTCATTGAAAGCCTGCAAATATTCGTCGTGGAAGCAGGGCCGTTTGCACAGTTGGCGATACCAGGCCTTCAGCTTCTCGGCGGTGTCTTGGTCACTGACCACATCATTACAGCGCTGGCGGATTTCTTCCATTTTCTCGAAATCGGCATCTTCGAACGCCTGCAGCATGCCTTCCGGGGTCCATTTCTCCATTGGCATCTGGCGGACTTTCTCGCGAATGCGCCGGGACAGTTCGGTCCAGCCATCCATGACATAGTCTTCTTCCGGGAATCCCTGGGACTGGTTGTCGACAAAATTGTCGTACCAGCGCTTTTGCCAGCCGGGCGTTGCAATCGAGTCGAACCATTCTGCGTCGATCGGATGATTGTCACGCACGTCGACGGAGGAGGGCGTGCGCTGGAATACGAGCAGTTCCTTGGCCGATTTGGCGAGATGCGGCACGCATTGGACAGACGTGGCGCCGGTACCAATGATCGCTACCCGCTTGTCTTTCAGCTTGTCCATGGGGTCCCCGTCCGGGCTGCCGCCCGTATAGGCATAGTCCCAGCGACTGGTGTGGAAGGACTTGCCTTTGAACGTCTCGATCCCGTCAATTCCCGGCAGCTTGGCGACGTGCAGCGGGCCAGTACCCATGCCGACATATTTGGCCGTGAAGGCATCCCCGCGTGAGGTCTTTATCAACCAGCGCGCGTCGTCTGCCTGCCATTCCAGCGCCGTGACTTCCGTATGAAACAGCGCGTCTTCATAAAGGTCGAACTGCTTGCCGATATTGCCGCAATGGTCCCGGATTTCGGGCGCATAGACATATTTCTGGCTCGGCATATGCCCGGTTTCTTCGAGCAAAGGCAGATAGATCATCGCCGCGGTATCGCACTGCGCACCTGGGTAGCGGTTCCAATACCAGGTGCCGCCAAAATCGCCGCCTTTCTCGATGATGCGAACGCTGTCTATGCCGGCTTGCTTGAGGCGCGCGCCAACGACCAGGCCCGCAAAGCCGCCACCGATGAAGGCGAACGTGACATGGTCGGTAACGGGCTCGCGCTCAATCCAGGGCGTGTAGGGATCGGCGGCGAGATCCTCAAACTTGCCCTCCAGGCGCTGATACTGCGCATTGCCCTCAGCGCGCAGGCGTTTGTCGCGCTCTTCGGCATATTTTTGTTTCAAGGCGTCTTTGTCGAGTGTGGCCGTGGTCATGGAGATCTCCTGTTACCGACACTTTTTCAGTCTTTCCCGAACGGAAGCCAAGGATTGCCCCGAAGACAACATAAGGGGTTCCGGATTTCGCCGTATTTGTAAGCAAACGCTCACTGCAAGGGTCGAGGGGAAGAAGGAGACTCCAATGAAACTTAAACTGATGGCCGCGGCGACGGCGATGATCGTGCTCGTCGGGTGCGAGACCAGTCTGCAAACCAGCTCAGGCGCTGACTATCTGGCGCGCTACGATGCCAGTCATGAATATGGTCACGGCACGCTGTCCGAGGTCGACGAAGACGTCCGGCGCATTGCCGCGATTGAACCGACGCTCGCTTTTCCGGCGCGGATCGGCCTCGCCCGGATTGAGAATGGCGTACTGACGGCTTTGCCGGCGGACGAAGCCAGGATCTGGCAGGACCAGTTGGAAGATATGGGCGGCACCTATGATGAGTTTGTCCCGGTCAGCCCGATGATCGCGTCAATGGTGAGCGCGCCGCCAACGCGGCGGACGAGCAATGCAGCCGCGGTCATCGCCCACATCCGGCGCGGCGCAGCACGTCAGCATCTCGATTATGTGCTGACTTATGAGGTTGGCTCCAGCCGGGAAGAGAAGGCGAATGCGCTGGCGCTCGCCGACCTGACGATCATTGGCATGTTTGTCTTGCCGAGCCGAAGCATTGAAGTGGAAGCTTCTGCCAGCGGACTGATGCTCGATGTTCGCACCGGGTATCCTTATGCGACCCTGACGATGCATGCTGAAAAAAGCGGCGTGAGCCGGGTGATATCCGATCGTTCCACCGGGCAAACCTATGCAGACAAGGCCGAAACTCGTGCTGTGGCCAAGCTGGCGCAGGAATTTGGTGCCGCAATGTCTGAGCTGGAGGCGCGCTCGATTGAGCTCGCAAAAGCAGGGTGACCTGACGACAATCTGTGCGAGGGCAGGCTTTTTCGCTACAGTCTGACGGAATGGACGGGTGAAGAAACAGAGGCTCAGCGCCCGCATCCGTTCATAAGGTCACCGGAGGAATGACCCATGAGCGACAAGTCAGACACGATTGATGCGCCGACCAGCATTGTTCAAATCTCAGCCTTTGATCCAGAGGCGCGCGACAATCCGCACCCGCGTCTCAAGGCGCTGCGCGAGACATGTCCGGTCCTTCGTGACGAGGCGGTGAAGACCTGGCTGCTGACCCGCTATGACGACATCCGCGCGACGGTCAATGACCGCACTTTTGTGCGCCAGCCGAGCAAGGCGGAAGAAGGCTCTATGTCGCGCATGTTGGCCGATCCGGACGACCCGAATGGCCGTCGCTCCAGTATTCTTTTCCAAGATGATCCGGACCATTCGCGCAATCGTTTGCCGCTGGTCAAAGCCTTCTATGCCCGGATCAAGAAGATGGAGCCGGAGATTGAATCCATGATCGACAAGGTCATTGATGCGGCGCCTGCCTCAGGCCGGTTCGATCTGATGGAGCATATCGCGGTCCCGATCCCGATCCTGATCATTGCCCATATCCTTGGCGTTGACGAAAGCCGGTTGGACGAATTCCGCGACTGGTCGGAGGGGGTGATCCTCGGCCTCAATCCGATGCGCAATGAAGAAGAGACTGCCTATCTGGAGGCCAGTAGCGAGAAGCTGAACGCCTATTTTACTGAGCTTATGGAAGCGCGCCGGGCAGATCCGCGGGATGATCTGATCAGTGATATGGTTCAGGCCCAAGCAGATGGCGGCGATTTTGATGATGAAGAGCTGCGCGTGAATTTGCAGGCGCTGCTGGTTGGCGGCAATCTCACAACGACGGATCTGATCGGCAATGGTGTCTGGTTGTTCCTCAATCATCCGAACCAGCTCGCGGCACTGAAAGCAGACTCCTCTTTGGGCGCGGCGGCGGTCGAAGAGGTGCTGCGCTATGAGGCGCCGGTGCAGGCGACCTCCCGGATTGTGTCCGAAGACCGCGAAGTTGCGGGTTGCCCGATGAAGAAAAGCCAGCCGGTTTTCATGTCGCTCGCCGCGGCCAACCGGGACCCAGAGAAATTTGAGGCACCCGAAGCGTTCGATATCACGGTCAAACGCTCGTCGCATGTCTCGTTTGGGGGCGGCGCGCATATCTGCATCGGCGCGCCTTTGGCGCGGATTGAAGCCCGGCGGGTCTACCAGAAATTGTTCGAGCGCTATCCGAACATGACGCTCTCGGATCAGGATATCGTCTGGCGATCCTTACCTTTCTTTCGCGGAATCGAGCGCCTCGAAGTCGAGGTTTAGGCCACGAGTTCAGCTTCAAGCCGCTCAATGGCTGCGGCCATTTCGGTCCGGGTCATCGAATACACGATCTTGTCGATCCAGACGCCGTCTGCCGTGCGCTCATAATTGCGAAAATGAGCTTCGCGTGTGGGTTCCAGATATTGCAGATTCTGCATGATGAATTCGTTCTTCGGATTGATCTGCCATTCCATACGCTTGGCGCGCCAGTCATAGGCCCGTTTTATCATTCCGTGCTGGGTGGCGCGATACAGCTTGGTGACGTCCAGTTCCGGTGGATGCCAGGAGATGTGATTGCGCAGTCGGCGATGAATGCGATTGATTTCGTTGAAACCAGACAGGCCAACAAAGGCGTCATCGGTCTTTTGAAACAGAACATAATAGGCTGCGGTTCCCGCGATCTGTGACTGCAGCAATGCCATCAGGTATTTCTTCAGATTGGTTCCACCGCTGAGCGCTGGCATATATTTCCAAACTGATTTTTCGATCGCTGATTGCTTCAGGACTTCGCGGTGCTTCTCGCTCACCGGTTCGAAGCGAAGCAAGCTGGTTTCGTATCCTGGGGCAGAAAGGCCCATAACAGGGTCGTTCGACGCCGAAACAGCTCACCGCGCGTGGGCTGTGATCTTAATCAGCTTAGCTTGGATCGACCCGGGTTACTAGAGTCGCATCAAGCTGGCGAGATTGTTCTTCTGCATGTCCGATGATCCGCCGACAATCGGCATACCCAGCAGGTCGCGAACGTGGCGTTCCATGTCATAGGCATCTGACAGCGCGTAGGCCCCCATCACTTGCTGGCAGGTTGTGGCAATCTCAACCGCGGTATCGGCAACGAATAGTTTCGCCATCGAGGTCTCGATGCTGCACGGCTGATCCGTACTGGCGAGATAAGCACCATGATAGAGCATGTGACGCGCCGCCTGCAGCTTGGTGCGGGCGGTGACCAACTTGTGTCGGATCGCCTGGTGCTGTGCGATCGGCTTGCCGAATTGCTCTCGCTCCTGGGCGTATTGCCAGGCTTCTTCGACGGCGGCGCGGGCGATGCCATAAGCGACAGCCGTGATCTCGATCTTTTCAACATCCAGCGCGCGGCCCGCCAGCAGCTTCCAGCCTTGGTTCCAATTGTCCTCGCCGCCAACAATTGCCGACTTGGGCAGACGCACATTGTCGAAATAGACGTCCATGGATTTGGTGTAGCGCAGGTTCGAATGCTCAATGGCTTGCATTGAGACGCCTTCAGCATTGGTTGGGATGAGCAGGAAGGTCAGGTTCTTATAGCGCGCATCCGGTGGGCCGGAGCGTGTCAGACAGTAGATATAGTCTGACCAGTCGGCCCCGGTGCACCAACGTTTGGCACCGTTGACGACAATCTCATCGCCTTGCATCTCGCTGCGCGTTTCAACACTGGCGAGGTCGCCGCCGACATTTGGTTCGGAAAGCCCATAACACAGGAACATTTCGCCCCGCGCGAGCTTAGGCAGAAACTCTTCCTTCTGCGCTTCGGAGCCATTCTCGGACAGGTTCATGCCGCCATAGAACGCGGCATGGATATACGGCCCGGCGAGGAAGGCCCCGGCCTGACAAAGCTCGTCAATCACCGCTGTAGCGCCAACAATGTCCTGGCCCATACCGCCATACTCTTCTGGGATGGTGAGGCCAATCAGGCCCATTTCAGCGATCCCCTTGAACACATCGCGCGGCCAGGTCGACTCGCGATCCCAGGCGCGGCGTTGCTCGCGCGGGGCATGTTCGGCGACATAGCGCTGCAACTGCCGGCGGATTTCGGAAACGTGGTCGGGCTCGTCTGCAAAATAAGTCATGGCTGACCCTTAGAGCGGATGAACAAAGCGTGGAAGCACTCTCCCTGCGACACACCCGGAAGGAACTTCACCTGCCGGGCGGGCGCCCAGCTTCTCATAAAATAGAGCGGCGTCCGGATCTGCTTCGATGACGAGCTCGCGGGCGCCCATACTTCGTGCAGTTTCGAGGGCCCAAAGGTACAATTGTTTACCATATCCAAGCCCCATGCGACTGGGCTCGATGAAGAGTTTGTCGAGGAAGCACCCATCAGTTTCCAGGCTGACTTGCGCCACGCCGGCGACGCCTTTTCCATCCTCGAGAACGATAACCGCATCCTGTTCCAGATCGAGCGGCGTCAGCGTGAGCTCCTGAACGCAAGCGGCCATGAAGGCGGCATCATAGCCCCAATGGGCTTTTGACCGCAGACAAAGCGCAGACAATACGTCCAACTCCTCGGGGCGGGCAGGGCGAAGCTCGGCGGTCATGCTCCTAATGTAAGAGCTGGATTCCAGCGCGCTAGAGTTCAGCCATCACCTCCGAGACAGGTCGGATGGGCGCTGGCGGATCCTGCGGCGTGGCAAGCGGTCGGCTCCACCATTGCGTGTCGCGCCAGGCGCCATGCTTGTAGCCGACATTAGGATAGGTGCCGATCAGCGCAAATCCGACCGAGCGATGCAGCGCAAGACTCGCTTCATTTGGCATCGCAATTCCCGCAAACGCCATGACATAGTTCTGACGCGAAAGCACGTCGAACAAAGCCGCGTAGATCGCCTTGCCGACGCCTCTGCCGCGCGCGGCCTCCACGCAGTAAATTGCCGTATCGACAGAGCGATTGTAAGCAGCGCGCGTGCGGTGGGGTGAGGCATAGGCATAAGCCAGCGGTGTTTCATCCTCTGCGATCAGCCAGGGATAGAGATCCCCCGCAGCCTCAATCCGGGCTGCAATCTCGTCGGCGCTTGGCGCGCGCAGTTCGAACGAGGCCCAATGGTCCTCGACAAAAGGACGGTAGGTGTCGGCGATGAACTCTGCATCGGATGACGTGGCGCGGCGGATCTTCATAACCGCGACAGGCTACGTCCCAATCGCCTCAATGTCATAGGGAACCGTCTGGTAAACCTGATTGATCCAGTTTCCGAACAATAAATGGGCATGACTGCGCCAGCGGTTTTGTGGCTGGGCGTTGACATCATCGCCAGGGAAATAACCATGCGGCGGCTTGATCGGCTTCCCATTGGCGACGTCGCGATCATATTCCTCTTTCAGCGAGGTCGAGTCATATTCGATATGATTGAAGCAGTAGAGGCTGCGCGCGGACGGATCGGATAGCAGGCAAGGTCCTGTGAAGTCGCTGTCCATCAGAATGCGCAGGTCGGGCGCTGCTGCGATGTCGATGGCACGGACTTCGGTCCAGCGGCTGACCGGGATCTGGAAATCATCGCTGAACCCAGAAAGGTAAGGCGAGGTCGGGTCGAGATTGCGGTGGCGATAAACGCCGAACGCTTTCTCGCCGAGCTGATGCTTCGGCACGCCGTGGAAATGGTAGGCAGCTGCCATCGCGCCCCAGCAAATGAAGAAACTGGAATGCACATGCGTGCGCGTCCATTCGAAAATCTCGGTCAGTTCGCGCCAATAGGTGACGTCTTCGAATGGCAGTGTCTCGATCGGCGCGCCTGTGATGATGAAACCATCAAACTTACGATGCTTCACCGCGTCCCAGTTCTGGTAGAAGCTGATCAGGTGCTCCTGGCTGGTATTCTTCGGGGTGTGGCCGCCAACCATCACCAACGTCATTTCAATCTGGAGCGGGCTTGCGCCGATCAGACGCGCAATCTGCGTTTCAGTCCGTATCTTGTTCGGCATCAGGTTGAGCAGGCCGATATGAAGCGGGCGAATATCCTGCCGGATGGCGTCGGAGTCCGACATCACCGCAACGCCCTCGCGCACAAGGGTTTCGCGTGCAGGCAGCGTATCTGGAATCTTGATCGGCATCGGCCGTTCTCCGCGTAAAAATTATCGCTGTCAGGGAGGCGGAGGGGCGCAGATCCATGTCTGCAATTCCGCACGGCCTTTTAGCGACTTGTTTATCGTGGCTGCAAGCCGACCGGCCAAATCACCACGTTGAGACAGGGAGATAGGGGAGATGAGCCGCCGCGTCAAACCCTGTCGATTTCTGAAAAGCATGCGCATTTCTAAAAAAGCGCCTTCATTTTCGCGATTGCGGAGAGGAGCGATCGAAAATCCGCTTTTCTGATCTCGCAGCCAGACAGGTTGTGACACAAAAAGGAAAAAACCATGTCTACTCCCAGAATCCTTGCCCCTCTCTTCGCCAGCGCGGCTCTACTGTTGGCACCCTCCGCATTTGCAGATGCGCCAAAAACGCAGCAGGTGACCATCGAAATCGACTTCGATGCGACCCCTGAAGCGACTTATGAAAGCATTCGCGAACAAGCCTGGCAGGTCTGCAAACCCGAACTTGGCAGCACCTACGCATCTGCGCGTAATCAAGTGCGCCGCGTTTGCCAGCAGCAAGTGATCACCGACGTGATGGAGCAGCTTGAAAATGCTGAGGTGATTCAACTTGCAGCGAGAACGAGCGGCAATACTCAATAAACGCCGTCCGCCTTTCCTCCCCGAAGAACGCACAGCCCCAGTGCTGTGCGTTTTTTTGTTGTTCTGACCTATCCCGACGGCACTGGTGACAAGGCCGGATTTCACTTTCACTCTTCCACAAAAGACTCGGGAGGAATCAGATGGGTGTGCCCATTCAAGGCAAATGCGACGCGAAATTCGAAGCCGTAAAGGCGGCGTTCGAGACCAATTTCAAGCAGTTCAACGATATTGGCGCGTCCGTCGCGATCAGCCTTGATGGCGAGTTTGTAGTCGATCTCTGGGGTGGTCATCTCGACAGCGCCAAGACTGACCCCTGGCAGGAAGATACGCTGGTCAATGTCTGGTCGAGCACCAAAACGATGGCGGCGATGTCGCTGCTTTTGCTTGCGGACAAAGGCGAAGTGGATCTCTACGCCCCAGCCGCAAAGTACTGGCCGGAATTCGCCCAGAACGGAAAAGACGCAGTCGAGGTCCGGACGTTTCTTAGTCACTCCGCTGGCTTGTCCGGGATGGATGAGCCTGTCTCGGAAGATGCGCTATATGACTGGGACTGGATGACCAGCGCGCTGGCAAAACAAGCGCCATGGTGGGAGCCAGGTACCCAATCTGGCTATCACGCGCTGACCCAGGGCCATTTGATCGGCGAAATTGTCCGCCGCGTGACGGGACAAAGTCTCGGCAACTTTTACCGACAGGAAATCGCTGAACCGCTCGGCGCCGATTTCCATATCGGGACGACGGAAGAGATCGATCAGCGGGTGTCCGACCTCTTCCCGCCCGAGTCTCCGGTTGAAATCGAGAAGACCGACACAATTGCCTCACGCACGTTCCGCAATCCGGCGGTCATTGCGGCCGCGGCGAATACCAGAGCCTGGCGCGCTGCTGAAATCCCAGCCGCCAATGGGCAGGGCAATGCTCGCTCAATCGTTCGCGCCCAGACGCCCATGGCTTGCGAGGGTAGCGCGTTCGGTAAGACCATTCTGTCGCGTGAAGGTACGCGCCGCGTCTTTGATAAGCAGACAGCAGGAATGGATCTCGCGCTCGGCATCCCGGTCGTTTTCGGCATGGGCTATGGCATCTCGGCCGACCCAATGCCGCTCGGCCCGAATGAAAACATCGCCTATTGGGGCGGCTATGGCGGGTCGGTCGTTCTCATCGACCAGGATGCGCGGCTGTGCTTCTCTTATGTCATGAACCGGATGGAAGCGGGCTTGGTCGGCGATGTTCGCGGCTTCAATCTGTTACAGGCCACGTACCAGTCCTTGATGTAATCAGTTGCCGGTGAGCTTCGGCGCGCGTTTCTCGCGGAACGCGTCGACCGCTTCTTTGCGGTCATCCATATAGTTGGAGACACTTTCCCAGCCAACCGAAGCATCCATCATTTGCGCGGCAAGGGCGCGGAGCGGGATATTGGTTACGGTCTTAGTCCAGCGCACGGCCCATTTCGGGTTGCCCTGTAGTTTGCCGACCAGCTCAGCGACTTTGCTATCGAGCTGGTCTGTCGGCACAGCATAATTGATCAGGCCGAGTTGCTGAGCTTCAGGCGCGGTCAGAAGATCGCCGGTCATCAACAGTTCCTTGGCTTTGGCGAACCCAACCAGTTGCGGCCAGATCACGGCGCCGCCATCGCCCGCCACCAGCCCGACTTTGACATGCGGGTCGCCGATCAGGGCTTTCTCGTCCGAGACGATCATGTCGCAAAGCAGGGCAATGGTTGCGCCGAGGCCCGCGGCAGCACCGTTCAGGCGGCAGATCATTGGCTTTTCCATATCCAGAATTGAAGTGACGATGCGTTTCGCCTCCCAGGCAATATCGCGAAACTTGCCTGGGTCGGAGATTTGCTCATCGAACCAGTCAAAGTCCCCGCCCGCGCAGAAGGCGCGGCCCTTGCCGGTCAAGATGATGATGTCTGAGCTGCTGTCGCGCTGCAGATCGGTGAAGACCCGGCCGAGCTCTTCATGCATGGCCGCATCGACGCCGTTGACCGGATGATCCGATGTGATCGCTGCAGTTAGAACACGGTCATCGCGCTCAAAAGTGAAACGCGAATAGGTCTCTTTGGTGATGTCGAACGGCGAGGTCATGGCGGGGTCTCCTTTGCGCTGCACTTTCTTTGCAATTCAGCGCTTTGAACACCCCTCACCATGCGAGACGTCCGGCGTTAGAACGGCCCCAGCCCAAGCGCCAAGATAAAGGCTAACAGACCAAGCGAGGCGAGACAGGTCAGGATCAGCCCGAGCGAGGTGCCAATATTTTGGCGCCCGAACCCTGTGCTGGTCAGCCCGCGATAGAGCGCATAGGCGGTCAGGCCAAATCCGATCAAACCGAGCCAGAAGGCCCATCCTGCCGATGGAAGCACGCCGAGCGGCAGCGCCATTGGATGCTGCGTTGCCGTCGCCAGAATCTTGCTGATCGCCCAACCCAGTCCACCAAGCGAGATAACCGCGCCAAGCCAGGTGAGCGTGCGGGCTCTGCTGAAACTCGCAGTGTCCGAGCCTTGGACCTTCCGGGCGGCCCAGCCGAGCGGGAACATGATCACGGTAATCATCAAGAAAGCGGCCAGAGCGATGACACCTTTGAGATTGGTGCCAGCCTGCAGTTTCCGTGCGAACCGGTAAGGCCCTTTGGTTTCGATCAGCCGCGTCAGGAATTGCGGCGCCTCGATCGTATCCACACAGGATGTGTCCAGCGCGGAGTCCGGATCGTTCACAAAGGCAACCCAGAGGTCCTGGCCGCATCCTGGCGCATGGCTGATCACGGCGCCGTGGCCGGTATGTGGAAACTCAACATACTGACCGTTCGCCAGATCAGACATGATGTACTGGCTGTAATTGGGCGGCGTGATGGGATCGACGGTCCCTGCGGTCACCAGGATCGGAACATCAGTGACGAGTCGCTGAACCGTTGGGTCCGGCTCCATGTTGTAGACAGCGGCGCAAATTTCGTCCCATTCAATTGTGTCTGTCCAATTGGACAGTTCCGGCTCAGCGGCGCGCATGGCGGTGAATTGTTCCTCGGTGACTTCGATGGCGCCCCGGCAATTAGCCACCAGCTCGAGCCCGTTTCCGGCCGCATGATCAATCGGACGCCCCAGCACTTCGACATAGGCGCGCAGCGCGACTTCATCTCGCGTCTCAAGCGCTTTCAGCAAGCTCGGGAAATCTGCGAACAGCGTGTTGATGTAAAGCGCCTGAAACACGGCTCCGGCTGCTAGGTCGCCATCCATGACCAGCCGCCCGTCGAGGACGGAACCCGGATCGAGGTCCTCCAGAATGATCGGATCTTCGTCCAGCGCTGCGAACGCGGCGATAAAGCGCTCGCGAAAACTGCCAATATTGCGGGCGCAACCTCGATTGGCCGCGCAATCTGCATCCAGCGCCGCCAGCGCCGAGCTGAAACCATAAGCAATTGCGCCCCATCCGCCGGTTTCCATCACGGTTGCTGGCACGACACTGTCGAGAATGGCAGCGCGCACGCCTTCTTCGTCAACCATAAGCACCGCCTGGCCGAGCGAGGTCCCGTAAGAGACACCAAATAGCGTCCACTGATCATAGCCGAGGGCGATGCGGATATCGCGAACGTCGAGCGCGTTCTGCCAGGTCGTATAGCCATCGACCGCAATGCCTTCGGCGCGGGCTTCGGCAAGGCATTTTTCAAATGCCTGCTTGGCGCGGCCAATGCCTTCCTCGATTGGCACGCCAAACTGGAAATTGCGCGGCACAGCGCGGCAGAAATGCGCTTCGGAATAGCCGATGCCGCGTTGATCGAAAAAGATCAGATCAGCGGCCTCTCGAAACGCGGCTGTATCGGCGCGCTGATAGGCGCGGATCCGGCCTGCACCGAGCGACGGCCCGCCTGGACCTCCCGTCAGGCGCATGACGGCGCGGCGTTCTGGATTCTCGCTGGTCGAGACAATTTTCAAGACGGAGAGTTTGATCAGCCGGCTGTTCGGATCGGTTCGGTCCTCAGGGACGAGGACATAGCCACAGATGAACTCTTCCGGGTCATAGTCGGGCGCTTGAGCGTGAAAGGGACAGACATAGGGGGTGAACTCAGGCTGAAACTCGAGCCAGGCTGGATGGACTTGTTCAATCGTCAGATCTGGAATGGCCGGCAGGTCTGGATCATCCTGCGCCGAAGCGGACCATGCTAAGCCCGTCATTAGACACATAAGTGCGGCAATTCTGATCAAGAAAGTCATGTGGTCCTCCCGTAAGCGGGCGGCGTCTTACTCAATGCCGCCCCGTCCCGGAAAAACCCTAAGCTTCGTTTCCGACTTGTACAACGCGGCGGCCAAAATTCTCGCCGCGGAACAAGCCGCAAAAGGCTTCCGGCATTTTCTCGATCCCGTCGAACCGCTCTTCTTTGAGTTTCAGCTCGCCTTTTCCGATCAGCGTCGCCATTTCATTCAGAGCCGCCGGGAACTCGCGCGCGAAGTCAAATACGACCAATCCCTGCATCAACACCCGATGGGTGATGAACGGCTTCGTATTGACGATGCCCGGCGTTTCTTCAGGCGAGAGATTATAGTCGGCCACCTGGCCTGAAATACAGATCCGGCCATTCATCCGCATCTTGGGCAGGACCCGATTGACCATGGCATTGCCGACATTGTCGAACAGAAGATCGACGCCTTTCGGCATGGCGGCCTCTATCGCAGCATCGAGGTCAGGGACGGTCTTGTAATTGATGGCGGCATCAAATCCGGCTTCTTCGACGAGCCAGCTGCACTTGGCATCGCTGCCCGCGATACCAACCACTTGCTCTGCGCCGCCCGCCTTAGCGAGTTGGCCGGCCGTCGCGCCAACAGGACCAGCAGCAGAGGTCACCAGGACCCGGTCCCCAGCTTGAAACTTGGCGACAGATTTCAGCCCGAACCAGGCGGTCAGGCCGGGCACACCAAGCACCCCGATCCAAAGCGAAAGCGGCAGCGGCACGGAGTCCGGAATAGTTCCGACAAAGCCTTTGCCGGTTTGGATCGTATGTGTGCGCCAACCACCGGCGCAGAACACTTTCGCGCCGACGGGGTAGTCGCTGTTCTCTGAGGCTTCGACAATGCCGACGCTGAAGCCGTCGATCGCTTTGCCGAGGGGCAAGGCTGCGGCGTAGCTATCACCGCCTGAAAGCCGCGACCGCGTCCCCGGATCAACCGAATTCCAAATATGTCTGACCAGGAACTGACCTTCTGTTGGAACCGGCACCGGTTTCTCCACCAGTTCGAAGTTTTCCAGCCGCGGTGGACCTTCGCAATATTCCTTCAGAACGATCTGCTTCATTGTATCGGTCACATGGCTCTCCGGTGTCTGATTTTTGGCCTTTGGATCACTTTCCTGCGCACATGGCCAGCCGCGACGTTGCGGCATCCATTTTGCTTCAGGGAATCTAACGTCAACAAGTACTTGTTCTCAGCGGGTCCTTTTTCTATGTGGGCCACACAAAATTAAACCAGCATGGGGCACATCCATTGACCTCCCAGACCCATCTCGACCGGCTTGAGGCCGAGTCTATTCACATTATGCGCGAAGTCGCGGCGGAGGCCGAAAACCCGGTCATGTTGTATTCCGTCGGCAAGGACAGTGCTGTGATGCTGCACCTGGCGATGAAGGCATTCTATCCGAGTGTTCCTCCCTTCCCGCTGATGCATGTCGATACGACCTGGAAATTCCGGGAAATGATCGAATTTCGCGACCGCAAGGCAGCTGAGATCGGGATGGATCTGATTGTCCATACCAACCAGGAAGGCGTCGAGGCTGGGGTTGGTCCGTTCACGCATGGCTCCGCGGTTCATACGGACGTGATGAAAACGCAGGCGCTGAAACAGGCGCTCGACAAATACAAGTTTGATGTTGCCTTTGGCGGCGCTCGCAGGGATGAAGAAAAATCCCGCGCCAAGGAACGTGTGTTCTCGTTCCGCACCGCCGAACATCGCTGGGACCCTAAGAACCAGCGTCCGGAGCTGTGGAACCTCTACAATGCCCGCATTCATAAGGGCGAAAGCATTCGTTGCTTCCCGATCTCGAATTGGACCGAGCTCGATATCTGGCAATATATCCGCCGCGAGCAGATCGAGATCGTTCCGCTCTATTACGCCGCAAAGCGTCCTGTTGTGGAATGGGAAGGCAGCCAGATCATGCTCGATGATGATCGTGTGCCGCCGGAACTGGCGAAAACAGCGGTCGAGAAGTTTGTCCGCTTCCGCACGCTCGGTTGCTATCCGCTGACAGGCGCCGTCGAAAGCACCGCCGACACGCTGGAAGATATCATTCAGGAAATGTTGCTGACCACATCCTCAGAGCGCCAGGGCCGGACAATTGACCGTGACCAGGCCGCCTCCATGGAAAAGAAAAAACAAGAGGGATATTTCTAAATGTCTCATATCGACTCCCTCATTGCCGAAGACATCACCGCCTATCTTGAGGCGCATGAGAACAAATCTTTGCTGCGCTTCATCACGTGCGGCAGCGTGGATGATGGCAAATCGACCCTGATCGGGCGTTTGCTCTACGACTCCAAGATGATCTTCGAAGACCAACTCGACGCTCTCGAGCGGGACTCAAAAAAACAAGGTACACAAGGCGAGAATATCGACTTCGCACTGCTCGTCGACGGTCTTGCCGCCGAGCGCGAGCAGGGCATTACCATTGATGTCGCTTACCGCTTCTTCTCTACCGACAAACGTAAATTCATTGTCGCCGATACGCCAGGCCATGAGCAATATACGCGCAATATGGCCACAGGCGCCTCGACCGCTGACCTCGCCATCCTGCTGATTGATGCGCGCAAAGGCGTGCTAACCCAGACCCGTCGCCACAGCTTTATCGCGTCTTCGCTCGGCATCCGCAAACTGGTGCTCGCGATCAATAAGATGGACCTAGTGGATTACGATCAGGCTGTGTTCGAGAAGATCGAACGCGACTTCCTCGAATTTGCTGAAGAGCTGTCTGCCGGGATCGAAATCCAGGCCATTCCAATGTCCGCCCTGGAGGGCGCGAACATTACCGGCGCCTCTGAGCAGACACCTTGGTATGATGGGCCAAGCCTGATGGAATATCTCGAAACTGTGCCGGTCGACGATGCGCGTCTGTCAGCGCCGTTCCGGATGCCGGTGCAATGGGTGAACCGTCCAAACCTGGATTTCCGTGGCTTCTCTGGCCAGATCGCCTCAGGCTCGATCAAGCCGGGCGACCGGGTGAAAACCCTGCCAAGCGCCAAAGAAACGACGATTGAGCGCATCGTCGTCCATGGCGGCGATCTGGATGAAGCCGTCGCTGGACAATCGGTGACGCTGACCTTTGCTGACGAAGTCGATACCTCGCGCGGTGACGTCATTTGCGTTGCCTCAGACCCTGCGGAGGTTGCCGACCAGTTCCAGGCCCGCGTGCTCTGGATGGCCGATAAGGACATGCTTCCGGGCCGGCGATATCTGCTCAAGATTGGCGCCAAGACCGTCACCGCCACCGTGCTTGATCTGAAGTTCGGCATTGACGTGAACACGATCCAAGACAAGCCAGCCAAAACGTTGGGTCTCAATGATTTCGGTGTGATTACGCTGGGCCTCGATCAGCCGATTGCGTTTGATCCATATGATGTGAACCGCGAAACCGGTGGTTTCATCCTGATCGACCGGATGACCAATAATACGGTCGGTCTTGGTCTGATTGATTTTGCTCTGCGCCGCGCGGGCAACATTCATTGGCAGGCGCTCGACGTTGACCGGGTGGCGCTTGCTCAGCAGAAAGAGCAGAAACCTGCCGTGCTCTGGTTCACTGGTCTGTCTGGATCAGGCAAGTCGACCATCGCCAATGCGCTGCAGCAGAAACTGTTCGCCATGGGTAAGCACACTTTCGTGCTCGATGGCGACAACGTCCGCCACGGCCTTAACCGCGATCTCGGCTTTACCGATGTTGACCGGGTGGAGAACATTCGCCGCGTATCGAACGTCGCCAAGCTGATGAGCGACGCCGGACTGATCACCCTGGTCAGCTTCATTTCGCCGTTCCGCTCTGAGCGGCAAATGGCGCGCAATATGATGGCCGAAGGCGAGTTCGTTGAAGTCTTTGTCGACACGCCGCTGGCCGTCGCTGAAGAACGAGACGTGAAAGGACTCTACAAGCGGGCCCGGGCGGGTGAGATCAAGAACTTCACCGGCCTCGACAGCCCATATGAAGCACCTGAGAATGCAGAGATCCGCATCAACACAGTTGAGATGACCGCCGACGAGGCAGCCGATCAGATCCTCAACTGGATGCGCGAACGCGGATGGTTTGAGGCTTAGGAAAGACTAGCCCGCAAGGGCTTCCTTCTTCTCCTCAATCTCCATCCAGTCCATTTCAGCCTTTTCCAGCTCTGTGCGAGCGGTCTCCAGGCGGGCATTGGTCCGGTGGAATTCATCTGGATCGTCATTGAACAGATTTGGATCGGCGAGCTTGCTCTCAAGTTCGCCGATTTCAGTTTCCAGCTCCGGCATGAGCTTTTCCACCTCTTGCAGGCGATGCTGATCCTTGAAGCTGAGCTTGGTCTGCTTTTTCGGCTCGGATGACTTGGCTTTCGGCTTCTTCGCTTTTGCCTCGGTCTGTTTGGCGCGTCCCGGTTTGCCCTTGATCTGGGACTGCGCGTCGGTCCAGCCGCCGGCAGTCTCGACCCATTTACCATCGCCGAGCGGCACCAGGCACGAGGTGACCGTCGCATCCAGAAAGGCGCGGTCGTGGCTGACCAGGATCAGCGTGCCTTCGAAATTCAGCAGCATGTCTTCGAGCAGATCGAGCGTCTGCATGTCGAGATCATTGGTCGGTTCGTCGAGAACCAGCACATCCGTAGACTGGGCGAGCGCGATGGCGAGCGTCAGACGATTGCGTTCACCGCCTGACAAAGCCGCCACGGGCTGGCGCAACTGATCCGGCACGAACAGGAAGTCCTTGGCATAGGCCGCGACGTGGCGCTGACGCCCCTGCACCATGATCGAATCCCCGCCTTGCGGCGCAAGCGCTTCCCACAGCGTATCCTTCGGGCGCAGGGTCTCTCGCGTCTGGTCGAGATAGGTGATCCTCAGCGCCGGATTGACCTTCACATTGCCACTGTCGCGCTCAATCTCGCCGAGCATGAGCTTGAGCAGCGTGGTCTTGCCGACACCGTTCGGACCGATCAACCCAATCCGGTCGCCGCGCAGGATCTTGAAGTCCAGACCCTTGACAATTTTCAGATCGCCATAGGCTTTGCCGAGGCCGAACGTTTCGATCACCTTGCGGGACTGGTGACCAGCTTCTTCGGCGCTGATCCCGGCGCGGGCCTTCTGATCCGCGATGGCGGCTTTGCGGCGAGCGGCTTCGGCGCGCATGGCTTTCAGCTTGTGCAGACGACCCATATTGCGGGCGCGCCGCCCGGTGACGCCGCGCTGCAGCCAGTGTTCTTCGGCTTTGAGTTGGGTCTTGATCTTCTCCAGCTGGCGGATTTCAGCTTCTTCAATCTCCCCAGCCCAGCGGTCGAAGTCGGCATAGCCTTTCGGGCTTTTCAGCACGACGCCATCGCGCAGCCACAACGTATTGGTGGTCACGTTTTCCATGAAGCGCCGGTCGTGACTGACCAGCAACACAGCGCCATTAAAGCCGATCAGACGCGTCTCCAGCGTCTCGATCATCGGTACGTCGAGATGGTTGGTCGGCTCGTCCAGCAGAAGCACATCCGGGTCCAGCGCAAACGCCTTGGCAAGGGCCGCGCGGCGGATCTGACCGCCGGAAAGAATGCTTGGAGCCGCAGCCGGTTCGACGCCGAAGTGCCCGAGTTCCGCTTCAGCGCGCCAAGGCTCAGCGCCGCTAGAGACGGCATAATCTAGCACCGTGTCAAAAGTCGAGAGATCAGGCTCCTGTTCGACCGTGGTGATGACTGTGCCTGGATGGATCCAGAGCTCACCATCATCCGGTTCGTGGCGGCCCGTGATCAGGCGCATCAGCGTCGACTTGCCCGCCCCGTTTCGGCCGACCAGTGCTGCCCGCTCGCCCTTGGCCAAGGTGAATGACACACCTTCGAACAGCGACTTGCCGCCAAAGGCGAGCCGGACATCGGTCAGATTTAGAATGGGCATCGACATGGAATAGGTCTCTGCAGTTCCGGACGAGGGGTGTTTTTGGCGGGTTAGGCTTTCAGCTTGTACCCGCTCTTCAGCATCCACCAAACGCCCGCTGACGCGGCAAATGCTACGGCGGCGCTGACGATTGCACCGGTCAGGACGTTCGAGTTGGCGGCATCCAGGAAGCCATAGCGGAAACCGTCGATCAGGAAGAAGATCGGATCGAAATAAGCGAGCGATTTGAATGGCTCAACCAGGACATTGATGTCGTAAAAGGTGCCTGACAGGAAGGTCAGCGGCACGATGACAAAATTCGAAACCGCGGCCAGATGGTCGAACTTGTCGGCCCAGATCCCGCCCATGGCGCCGATCGCGGCGAGGAAGATCGTTGCCATCAGGCTGAACCAGATGACCGGCCAGATGTGCACCACAGAGAGATCCGCGAGGCCGCTAAAGTGGATACCGATCGCGGCAATCACCCCGACCATGATCCCGCGCGTGGCGGCGCCAAAGATGAAGCCCACAGTCAGTTCCAGTGGTGACAGTGGCGGCATCAGGAAGTCCACCTGACTGCCCTGGACCTTGGCGATGGTCAGTGAGCTGGACGAGTTCTGAAACGCGTTCTGCAACATCGCCATGACGATCAGGCCGGGTGCCAGGAAGCTGTTATAGTCGAGACCGGCAAAGTCCCCGGTCAGCTCGCCGCGATTGCCGAAGGCGAGTTTGAACACCGTCATGAACAGCAAAGTCGAGACCACCGGAGCCAGCAAAGTCTGCATCCAGACTTTCATAAAACGGCCCACTTCGCGCTTATAAAGCGTCCAAAGGCCGAGCCAGTTGACGGCACCATAAGTGCGCGGTTTAGGAGACGAGATCAGAGAACGGGATGTATCAGCCATAACCGATCACTTAAGAGCTGACTCGGCGTTTGGCGATAGGTTAAAAACTATCCACAGCTGCTACTATATATTGATTGCCTGTGGACAGAGCCTCGCAGCATCTTGTGTTTCATTTTGCCCCTGATACGATATATAGCGTTGGAGCGGGGCTGGAGGCATCGCTCAAATCAATATCTAGGGGCTGCCACAAAGCGGGGTAAAACGCATGGCTTGGACGGAAGATCGGGTAGAAGTTCTCAAAAAACTATGGGCGGAGGGTCATTCGGCCAGCCAGATTGCCAAGGAGCTGGGTGGGGTCACCCGGAATGCTGTCATTGGTAAAGTACATCGCCTGGGTCTGTCAGGCCGCGCGACACCGTCTCGTCCCGTCAAGCGCCCGCCGCGCCTGGCCCGTCCAAAGCCGCGGATTCAACCAGATGGCAGCGTCATCACGCCAAAGCCGCAGCGTGTGGTGGCCGAGCCTGATCTCAAGCCGAATGAGAAAGTCGCAATGCTCGCCGCGCTGCCACCGCAGCCGCTGGCCGATGGCGAAGCTGCAACGATCCTGACTCTGCGCGACAGCATGTGCAAATGGCCAATCGGCGATCCGGCGGATCCGAAATTTGCGTTCTGCGGTCGCAAGGCAACTTGCGGTCCATACTGTGCCGAGCACGCGAAAATCGCCTTCCAGCCCGCCAAGAAGCGCGAGAAGAAGAAGGCAGAATATGATTATGTGCGGAAGATTGCGGGCTAAGCTCGCCGCACATTCTGCTCGCTAAGATTGAAGCGGTCCGGGTCAACCGGGCCGCTTTCTCTTTAAGCCGCAGGGCATCTGAAGTCGCGAGGCGTCCGCGGGGCGATCTTGACAATCGACTGATAAAATTATCAGATAAACAGATATGGAAATTAGATCGTCTCTTCTTTGGCCAAACTGAGCTCATCCACAATATCCGGACGCAACCGGATTTGCCGCGCCGCCCTCGAAGCCTTTGCGCAATATGGCTATGACGGTGCTGGCGTCAGCCTGATTGCCGAGCGCGCAGGCGTGTCACAGCCGAGCGTACACTATCACTTCAAGTCGAAGCGCATGCTGTGGGAAGCGGCGATGCTGCTGCTGGCGGAGATGATCGCGCAAGATCGCCGAGCGCAGTCGACGCTGGCTGAATTTCTGTCGCCGCTCGACAAGTTGCGGGCAAGCTGCGCACTCCTGATCGAGAATGCCGCCACCCGGCCCGTACTGGGGCAGATCATTCTGTCGGAAGGCCAGACTGGTGGGGAACGGCTGGACTGGCTCCTCAGACACGTCTTGTCGGACGTCTATTATGAATTCCTCGAACTCGTCGACACCTGCGTCCGGGACCAACTGATCAAACCCTACAAACCGACGCAGATCCTGATGCTTTTGACTGGCGCGGCGGTGACCCAGTTCAATGTCGCACCTCTGGTCAGTTCTGTCTTTGGAGAAGATCCTAAAACGCCTGAAAATGTGGATGCGTTCAAGACCATGTATCTTGATGTCATGTTTTCCGGGCTCCTAATTGCGGAGAATGCCCATGCCTAGACTGAAGCAAGCTGGCCCCGGCCAGGGCAGCGAATTGGCGGACACCATTTTCAAAATGCTGTTCCAGGATCGCGATCCGATCGCAGAGCCCGGCACAGCTACGGGAACGCCAGGCAATTGGTGGACAGTGTTCAATATCGTTCCGGACGCGTTCGATCACACCACAACCGGCTTTCAGTTCTATCGCGCGCCCAATCGAAAAATCGATCCAAAACTGCGCGAGCTTGGCCAGACCCGGGCGGGCTATACGGTCGGGTCGCAATTCGTCTTTTCGCAGCATTGTAAAGCGAGCCGTGATGTGGGCCTGAGCGAGGCGCAGATCGACGCGATCCCGCACTGGCAGACCGCTGATTGCTACAACGCGATCGAGCGCGCCGTTCTGGCCTATACCGACGCGCTGGTTCTGGAGCGTGGTCGGGTATCGGATGGCGTGTTCGCGGCTTTGAAAGCAGAGCTCTCAGACGAAGAGATTCTCGAGCTTACCTATATTACCTGCACCTATATGATGCACGCGGTGATGAGCCGGGCACTCAGGCTGGAATATGATGATGTGGATGAACGCGTCGTCGAAATCGCCGCTCCGGACAGCGGCAGCCAGGACGTCATGTCCATGGTCGATACGGAGGACAATTAAATGACTTATCATCACCTCGCCCTGGCGGCGAAAGACATGTCCGCGATGCACGACTTCTATGAAAACGTGATGCAGTTCGAACTGGTCAAGGTCGAGATCGCGCCTGTCATGGGCGGCGGCTGGGGCAAGCACTTTTTCTATCGCATGGGCGGCGATGACACCAAGTTCATTGCCTTTTGGGAGCTGCACGACACGCCCAATCAGGACAAGTACGAGTTTGATCTGAACAAGGCGGCGCATTTGCCGCCAGGCACCAACCATATCTCGTTCACCGCGCATTCGGTCGATGAGTTGATGGTGTGGAAAGATCGCTGGACCGCAGCGGGTCTCGATGCGCTCGAGATCGACCACAATTGGTGTCACTCGGTCTACACCACCGACCCGAACGGAAACATGGTGGAGTTTTGTGTCACCACGGGCAGCTTTACCGCAGAAGATCGAGAGCGGGCCTTGGCGGCGCTCGCCGAAACCGAGTTCAATCCAAGTCCGCCGCCAGCCAAGATCCAGCCCTGGCCTTCGGCGGACGCTATCTGAGCCGGGTACGCCGTCGCCAAATAGAAAAAGCCGCCACTTTCGTCACAACCAACGAAAGCAGCGGCCAGGGAAACCCGCCCTGACAGGAGGGCAATGGCGGGTTAAATTGAGCTTACAGTGAGCGGCTCACAGTCACGACGAACGCTTCGTCACCACCATCCAGGTCAGTGTCGATGAAACGGAAGTCGAGATCGACAACGTCAGTAATAGAGGTCGTCACGCCGATTGAGTAATCAGTGTAGTCTGTGAAGCCGTCATCTTCGTCGCCGTCAGAGTAACCGACAGATACGTCAACGCCGAAGTTCTCGCCGAGTGGGAGACCAGCTGAAGCGGCATAGTAGAAGGCCTGGCCTGTCTCACCGTAGAATTCTGGCGAGAACGCAACAGACGCGCCAAGATCAACAACACCAACGGTCGTGCTGGCACCAGCGTAGACTTCTACAAAGTTCTGCTCTGGCTGGTCCGGTGCATCCGGGTAAGAGTAGTAGATGAAGCCGATATCGAGGCCGAATTCGCCTACGGACGGGGTCCAGCCCGCGTAGTAGTCAATCTCAGTGCTCGTGCCGTCGCCGAAATCGACGCCCGAGGCCCAAACGCCCGCGTAAAAGTCGTCAGACGCCCAGTCGAAACCACCCTGTACAGTTGGTGCGCCATCAGCTTGCGTAATGCCGCGGAAAACATAGTCGCTGGTTAGCGCGACATTGCCTGAAAATTCCCCTTCAGCGAGTGCTGCTGGCGCTGTGAATGCGCCGGCAACCATGGCTAGAGCGAGGCCCCTTGAAATCATTTTTCCCATCATTCTGTTCCTTCCAGTTATTGCGATCGGTGAGCCCAAAGAGCCGACTGCTCGGAATTTGGCCACTTAAGACGATGGGGAGAGATGCAATTTCTGGGAATGCGCACGAAATTTGAGCAGATTGCCCAAATCGCGCCCGTTCTGGCGTCGGAAGCCTAGATGGATATATCCTTTAACGCGCGGCGAGGGGCGCATAACCGAGGTGCATGCCGGCATCGACGAGCAAGGTCTCGCCGGTCACATGACGGGAGGCGTCGGTCAGAAAGAACACAGCCGAAGCTGCAACATCATCGGGGCCACTGGCCACATTCAGCGGAACTGATTTGGCCACGCCTTCTTCCATCCGGGCATAGCTTTCCGCGTCCATTTCGTCCTTGAACCAGCGCGTCCCGATAAATCCGGGGCAGACCGCATTGACTCGAATGGCTGGAGCAAGCGCCCGCGCCAATGAGAGCGTCATCGTATTCAGCGCGCCCTTGGTTGCTGCGTAAGCGACGGATGAGCCAATGCCCGTGACCCCGGCAATAGATGAGACATTGAGCACGGCGCTCGCCCGGCCGGTGGTCTCATAAGCCTTGACCATCAGGTCTTTGCACGCCTGCATGATCAGAAACGGTCCGGCGACATTGACGGCATAAGTATCGAGAAAATCCTGCCGGGACAGGGCGTTGAGGTCGCTATGATCGCGGGCATGGCGGGTAATGCCTGCATTATTGGCCAGGATGTCGAGGTGCCCCCAACGACCGGCGGCTTCAGCGAGTTTGGCGCAGCCCTCATCAGTGGAGACATCCGCGGCGATGAGCTGGGTCTGGGCGCCATGTCCATTGCAGATGGCGACGGTTTCTTCCGCGTCTTCAAGTGAGCGCGTACAATTGACGATGATATCAGCGCCGCGTTCTGCCAGCATAACGGCGATGGAACGCCCAAGGCCTGTGGCGGATCCCGTTACCAGCGCCTTGCGGCCTTCCAAATCTCTCATCGATTCCTCTCCCAGCTTATGTGGCTGAGAGCAGCAACACCGCGAAATAGCGGTCCTCGTCCAGCCAGTTCTTTTTCAGTATCCACCCTGTTTGTTCGAACAGGGGCAGCAGGCTGTCAATCGTGAATTTACGCGAATTCTCCGTATGGATGGTCTCGCCAGCATCGAAGGAAACAGTGCGGTCGCCGATATGCACGCTCTGCATGCGCAGGCTTTCCAGATGCATTTCGATCCGGGATGCGTCATCATTCCAGATGGCGCGATGAGCAAACCCGCCAAGATCAAAGTCGGCCCCGAGTTCGCGATTGATCCGGGTCAGCAGATTGAGATTGAATTTAGCTGTAACACCCGCGGCATCATCATAAGCGGGGATGAGAATGCTCGCATCTTTACGTAGATCGATCCCGATAAGGAACTGGCTCTGATCGCCAAGCAGGGCGCGCGCGGCGGTCATGAACTGGACGATCTCATCATCATTGAGATTGCCAATGGTAGAGCCGGGGAAGAAACCAACCGGCTGGCCCTGACTGTCTTGCGGCAGTCCGAACCGGGTCATGAAGTCGCCGACGATCGGATAGACGGGAAGCTCTGGATAGTCAGCTCGTAGTGCTTGAGCGGTATGCAACAGGAACTCTTCCGAGACATCAATCGGGACATAACCAGCCAGTTCCCGAAGGGCATCCAGCAGGATCCGGGTTTTGGTCGAGGCGCCTGCGCCATATTCGACGAGCAAGACGTCGCGGCCGAGCGCTTCTGCCATGTCGCCCGCATGGGTGTTCAAGATCGCCGTCTCCGTCCGGGTCGGATAGTATTCCGGCAGCTCCGTAATCTGCTCGAACAGTTCGGATCCCGCTGCATCATAGAAATACTGGCAGGGCAGGCTTTTCTGCGGTTTGGACAGGCCATTCAAAACATCGCGCAGAAAAACAGCCCGCGTGTCCGACGCCGCGGGTTCAAAGACATCATCCATCAATCGGCATCCCTGGCCAGGCGTAAGCCGCTGAATTGCCAGCGTTTATCGGGGTGAAAGAAATTGCGATAGGTGGCGCGAATATGAGCATCCGGCGTCACGCAGGAGCCTCCACGCAGCACCATCTGACCGCTCATGAACTTGCCATTATATTCGCCCACCGCCCCGTCCGCGACGCTGAAACCGGGATAGGGCGTAAACGGGCTCGCCGTCCATTCCCAGACGTCGCCGAAAAAATAGCGCTCAGATACATCAGCCTGTACCTGCGGCTGATAATAGCCGGTCCCGGCGAAGGTGCCTCTAAGGTCTGTTTCTCTGGCGGCGACTTCCCATTCCTGCTCAGTCGGCAAGCGCGCACCCGCCCAGGTGGCGTAGGCATCCGCCTCATAATAGCTGATATGCGTGACCGGCGCTTCGAGATTGAGGCGCTGTCTGCCTGACAGCGTCATCGTGTGCCAGGCATCGCCTGATTTGTGCCAGTATAGCGGGGCTTGCCATTCAGACGCCTGAGCGGTGGCATACCCGTCTGAGAGCCAGAATTTCGGGTCGAGATAGCCGCCATCATTCACAAAGGCGAGCCATTCCCGATTGGTCACCGTTCGGCTGGAGAGCTCGAAGGGACGGACGATGACCTCGTGCATTGGCGTTTCACAATCGAAGGCGAAATCGGGCGCGCTATGACCAATTTCGACCTGCCGGCCCTCAAACCGATCCCAAGTCAGAGGCGCAGCTTCCAGATTGGCGGTCTGGAGATTGACCTCTGGCTTCAGGGCCGGGCGCAGCGGGTTTTGAGCAAACAGATGCAGGATGTCTGTCAGAAGTAACTCCTGGTGCTGCTGTTCGTGGGCAAGGCCAAGATCGAGCAGTTCGCAGGCCTCAGGATGGTCCTCAAACAGGTCTGCCATTCGGGTGTCGACATGCGCGCGATAGATCAGCACTTCCTCCAGCGAAGGCCGCGTCAGCAGCCCGCGCATGGGACGCGCATGCCTCGTCCCCACCGCGTCATAATAGGAGTTGAACAAATAACTGAACTTGTCATGGAAGCGCACACACTCGCCAAATACTGGCGCCAGCATGAACTCCTCAAAGAACCAGGTCGTATGCGCAAGATGCCATTTGGCCGGGCTCGCATCCTCCATGGACTGCGCTGTCGCGTCCGCATCGCTGAGCGTTGCCGCGAGCGCCTCCGTCTGTCGTCGGACACGTAGGTATCGAGCGGTCAGGTTCTGCGAAGATTGCGGCTTTGTGCTTGGTTGTGCCATGGCACTCTTGTTTCTCCCAAAACGGGTGGCGTCAACCGAGCGTCCTGACAGGTTTCGTCAGTAGTCACGCACCGAGGCGATAATCTGCCTGGGCAACGTACTGGCTTTGCCGTCTGTGTCCCGTGAAGCTTTCATACAGATGGAATTCGTCGGCGATGAAGCGGTCAGTGTTGAGAATCTGGAAGTCTTCACTCCACGCCATCGCGGCCTCTAGCGGTGTCTGATTGCAATAGGCGAGTGTGATGTGCGGCAGAAATGGATCCTGGCCGAGCTTCACATCAAATTTTCGTGCGATCTTACGGCACGACGCGGCTAGGGCTGACAGGGCTTCGTTTTCGACAATCCGGGCGTAGAGCGCGCGGGGTTCGCGGCGCCCAAACCAGCCAACGCCTTCCACCTTAAGCTCTAAAGATGGCGCATGAATTTCATCCAGCGCGTCGGCAATCGCATCTGCGGTTTCGCCATCAACTTGGCCATAGAAGCAAAGGGTAATGTGGTAATGGTCGCGGCGGCGCCAGCGCGCGCCATGGATGTCGACTGCGAGCGGGGTCAATCGATCAGCGACCTGATCTGGAACCGGAAGGGCAGCAAAGAGTCTGTGCATATCGAAGCGCCTACATCACCGGAGCAATGGTGGAAACGAAAAAGCCCGGCCAGCGGCCGGGCTTTCTGAGTGTTTTTAGGATAATCGGTTTATCCTGCGAGCGCATCCAGCTTACCGAAATGCTCTGCGAGCAGGTAATAGAAGGTGACGCGAGACTTGTTGCCGCCCTCTGCGGCGAGTTTTTCGCAGACTGTCCCGATGGCTGCGTCCAATTGGTCATTGGTGTGGGCCAGCGAAAGCTTGCCGCGGCACCACTTCTCACGCACGCGCTGAAGTTCGGTATCGTCTGAGCAAGAAACCAACGAGCTATCGCGATTGCGAAGCGCGATTCCGAGATGTCCCACAATTTTCTCTGCCGCGGCCTGATTATAGCCGCTTGCGTATTTCTTGATGTTGTCTTCGTACTTTGAGGCGTCAGCCATCTTTGTTCCCCTTAACTATACTGCGACCTGTTGTGATCGATGCAGTAGCGATAAACCTGCCTTTGCGTTGGGTTAAAGTCAAACCAAATCAATAGATCCTATGGTTAAGGGCAAGGAGACGGCTGTTCCGCGTGCCGTGCATTGACCGCGTCTTCCAGTTCGTCCGTCCACTCCAGATCGAAGGCATCAATGCAGATCTTGAGCTGCTCCATACTCGTTGCGCCGATAATGGTGGATCCCATGAAGGCCCGTGTATCGCAGAACTTGATCGCAATCTGACTCGGGTCGAGGCCGGTTTCGTCAGCGAGCTGGAGATAGGATTCAATCGCGCGCAGGCCCTGCGGGCTCTCATAGCGCTGGAGACGGTTGAACAATTCCTTGCGCGACCCCTTTGGCAAAGCGCCATTACGGTACTTGCCGGTCAGATAGCCTTGTCCGAGCGGCGAATAAGCCAGCAGACTGACCTCTTCGCGGACGCAGACTTCTTCCAAGCCCCCATCCTCAAACTGGCGATTGACGAGATTGTAGGCGTTCTGGATCGAAGCCATGCGCGGCAGGCCCCTCGCTTCGCTTTCGGCCAGGAACCGCATCACGCCGAACGGTGTTTCGTTCGAGACACCGATATGACGGATCCGACCCGCTTTCACATGCGCCTCGAGATGGCCGAGAACGTCCTCAAACGGTTCGTACGGGTAGCCATAGGCTCTGGCATCCATCTTGTTGCCGAACAGGCCGACCGGGCGATCCGGCCAGTGCAACTGGTAGAGGTCAATATAGTCGGTCTGCAGCCGTTTTAGGCTTTTGAACACCGCCTCATCGACCTGTTCCTTGGTGTGGCGGGTCCATTCGACATCGGCGTCGCGGGTCCAGATCTGCTTGGACAGACCTGCGATTTTGGTCGCCAGGATGACATCCTGACGGCGGCCGGTCTTTTGAAACCAGGTGCCGATAATGCGCTCGGTTGAGCCTTGTGTCTCCGCTGAAGGCGGGACGGAGTACATTTCCGCGGTATCCCAGAAGTTCACACCGCGATCCATCGCATAGTCCATCTGGGCGTGCCCTTCGGCCTCGGTATTCTGCTGGCCCCAGGTCATCGTGCCAAGACAGCAGGACGTCACCATCAAATCTGTTCGTCCCAGCCGCCGTTTCTCAATTGTCATAGGTATTTCCTCATTCCGTGATCGGCGAAAACGATAGAGCTGATTCTGCTGCTGACCAGTCCGGTTTTTCTTGAAAAGCGATAAAAACGACCACATAATATAGGTAATCCGTGCGCTCGTGCGCGGGCCTTTGAAAAGAGGAAGCCATGAACGACTTCAACAGATCTATCGCCCGTGGCGGGACGATGGATACCAGCGTGGACGCTGGCCTGCGATCCTTTATGCTCGGGGTCTATTCCAAGCTGACCATCGGCATCGCCATTGCGGGTATTCTTGCTTTTGTCGCAGGCACGGTGCCTGTTGTTTATAACCTCGTGTTCAATACGCCGCTCTACTTTGTCGTCGCGTTTGGACCGATCGCCATCATTTTCGGCTCCATGTTCTTCATGAAGAATCCGAGCCCGACCGGTTCGGCAATATTGTATTGGGCGCTCGTCGCGTTGATTGGCCTCGGTATGGGCGTCTATTTCGCTATGGCGAGCTCCGGCATGTCCTATTCGACCGCTGGCGGTATTCAGCAAGCGGTGAACTATGGCACCATCGCGAAAGCCTTCTTCATCACCGCTTCAGCCTTCGGTGCGCTGTCGCTGTGGGGCTATTCGACCAAGCAGAATCTGAGCGCCATTGGCAGCTTTGCGATCATGGCGCTTTGGGCTCTGGTGGCTGTGGCGATCATTTACGCGGTGCTGCCAATGTTCGGCCTGATTGAGCCATCCTCCACCATGGAATGGATGATCTCTGGCGGCTTTGCATTGCTTTCTGCGGTCCTCGTTGCCTGGCAGACGCAAGAGCTGAAGGAAGGCTATTATGCCTTTGCTGGTGATCAGCGCAGCATGGCGGTGATGACGAATTGGGGCGCCCTCAATTTCTTCATCATGTTCGTCAACATGTTCCGCTTTGTTTTGATGCTGCTCGCTTCGCGCGAATAAGCCTCAAACGACCCGATCAAGAAGCCCCGGCCGCGTGCCGGGGCTTTTTTATTTGACCTCCGGGGCGAGACTCGTATTCTGGAACATCACAAGAACATGGCGGGAGGCGAGCATGGAACAAATGCAGGCAGACGAGACGCTGAGCCCGGTCGCACAGCAAATCGCGCGCGGCGTTTTGCGGCTGCTCACTGACCATGGCTATGCTGGCGTGACCGAGATGACGCTCGCCAATGGCCGCCGCGCGGATGTGGCGGCGATCGGGCCAGGCGGGGAGATCAGCATTGTCGAGATCAAATCCTCCGTCGCAGACTTCCGCAGCGATCAGAAATGGCCGGAATATCGCCCGTTCTGCGACCGCTTCTATTTCGCCGTCGGGCACGACTTTCCGCAGGATCTGATCCCGGACGAGACCGGTTTGATCATCGCTGACGCGTTTGGCGGTGCGATCCTGCGCGAGCCGGAATGTGAGAAATTGGTCGCCGCCCGGCGCAAGGCTGTCACGCTGAGATTTGCCCGCCTCGCGGCTGCGCGTCTTTGCCAACCTGTGATTGCCTAAGATGCCCTATGGACTCTTAAGCCTCTCGACCCTAGCTGCGCCCTTATGAGCCACACGTATCCCCTCGGCAAAACAGCTCGCGACGCGCTGAAAGGTGCGCATGAAGCGGCGCGCACGCGCTATGAAGCTGAAGACCTGGCCGGTGATGTGGCGATTGCGTCGCTGGAAACCGAATGGATCACGCCGTCGGAAAAGGACCTGCCGAAAATCCTTGAACAGGCCGAGGCCAATCCAGGGCATGGTTTTGTCCAGCACTATGAAGATGGCTCAGGTAAAACCGTTCTGGCGGTGACCTATTGGAAGCTCGCAAAAGCCAAAAAAAAGAAGCCCGCGCCAAAACCCAAGGCAGAGCCGGAAGGATCACAAGAAGATCACACCGATGATCTCTATTTCAAATCCGGACGCACCAAGAAGAGACGGCGCAAGCGCCATGTCGATCCCAATCAGATGGATCTGTTTGGCGAGAAGAAAGCCGACTAGGCGGGCTTAAACGTCAAGGCGACGCCATTATTGCAATAGCGCAGGCCGGTGGGCGCCGGGCCATCGGTAAACACGTGCCCATGATGACCGCCGCAGCGTGCACAATGATATTCGGTGCGCGTCATCCACAGCTTATTGTCTTCCTTGAAGCCGAGTGTGCCGGGAATGTAGTCATAGAAGCTCGGCCAGCCTGTGCCGCTATCGTATTTCGTGCTGCTCTCAAACAAAGCGAGGTCGCAGCCAGCGCAATGAAATACGCCGTCGCGCTTTTCATCGTTCAGCGGCGAGGTGAAGGCGCGCTCTGTCGCCTCCTCGCGCAGGACTCGATAAGCAAGTGGGCTGAGGCGCTCTTTCCATTCAGCTTCAGTCAGGTTGCGCCATTCGCTGTCGGCGAAATCAGCATTTGGCGTACTCGCAAATGCCTGGCCGGACTTACCGGCGCCTGAACAGGCGGCAATCATAGCGGCGGGCGCCGCCATCAGGAATGTGCGGCGCTGCGGCGTGAAGAGAAGACTTTTCATCATGCCATCTAGATAGCGCCCGCGGCTGAAGCGTCCACTCACAGATGTTTCAACTTCGCGTTAGCAGGCCCCGCTGCAATTGGCGCTCAATTGTCGCTCGCCATGGCTCGCTTTTGCGATTAGGGAGCCGGGGTTCCTTTTGACAATTTCTGCATTGAGAGACGCTATGACCGAACCGATGAATGACAATCTGACCGAAGCCGCACGCGAAAAACTGCGCCTCACGGTCGAGCGGATTGAGCGCCTCGAAGAAGAAAAGAAGGAAATCGCTGAGCAGATCAAGGAAGTCTATGGCGAGGCGAAAGCGCTCGGCTATGACACAAAAGCACTGCGCACCGTGATCAAGCTTCGCAAGCAGGACCGCGATGAGCGCGCTGAACAGGAAGCGATCCTGGAAGTCTATATGGACGCGTTGGGCGAACTGTAACCGCGCGACCTTGCGGCAGGGGGGCGGATCGCCGTAGACTTTGCGCCATGCCCCGTGACGTCGACGAGCGAAAGAAACGCAAGGCTCTGCGCAAATTGCGCAAAGCCGCGATGCTCGCTGAGCAGGGCCTCGGGCCGCCGCTGTCGGACTGGGAGAAGCAATTCCTCGAAGAAGTTGAAGAGCGAATCGAGAAGTTCGGTTCGGCCTTCCACGATCTCGATAAAGGCGGATCGGACGAAGCATTGTCGGCCCTCCAGCACGTGAAGCTGCGCGAAATCGACAAGAAAGCCCGTGGCAAAGGCAAGTCCGGCTTTGGCTCAAAAGGCGGGTTCAAACGCAAGTCCAAGCCGCGCGTGCGCCAGGTGGACGAGGATCTGGAGACGGCTCCGGCGCCTAGCCCAGAACCGTCAAAGCCTCAGCTCGTGCGGGCGAGCGACCTTGAACCTGATCAAAAAACTCCAATCTCGGTGCAAGCCAAGCCTAAGAAACCCCCGCAATTTCGGGTGATCGAAGGTGGGGCTGACAAAACTTAATCCATTTCATATACTACACCGTATAAGAAATAGAATCACTTAGGATCCGGCATTATGAAGACAGTTGTGATAACAGGGGCCTCTACAGGTATTGGCCGCGCAACCGCAGAATATCTGGCCCGCAAAGGTTGGCAGGTGTTTGCCGGTATCCGCAAAGAAGCCGATGGCGCTGCGCTGACGCAAGCAGATGCGCGTATCAAGCCCATCCTGCTCGACGTCACGCGGCCAGAGCAAGTTGATGCCGCGGTCGAAACCGTGCGCGCGGCGCTCGACGGTCAGAAGCTTGCGGGCCTGGTCAATAATGCCGGGATTGCCAATATGGGTCCGCTCGCCCTGCAGCCGCTCGACCAGTTTGAAGCGCATTTTTCCGTCAACGTGTTCGGATTGCTGCGCGCCAGCCAGGCTTTTGCGCCTTTGCTCGGCATGGATGAGACCCTGGAAGGGGCTCCTGGCCGGATTATCAATATTACCAGCGTCGGCGGCCGCCTATCCGCGCCATTCCTCGGCGCCTACACGGCAACCAAGCATGCGGTCGAAAGCATCACGGACAGCCTTCGCCGCGAATTGGTTCTGTTTGGCATCGATGCCATCGCCGTTGGTCCAGGCGCGGTGAAAACGCCAATCTGGGACAAGGCCGAGGACGCAAACAGCTCGAACCCATACGCGAATTCGCCTTGGGCTGATGCGATTGAGAAATTCAGCGAAACCATGCTTGATGGGGGCCGGACCGGTCTTGACCCAACGGTCATCGCCAAGACGATTGAAACCGCGCTCACGGCGAGAAAGCCAAAAGCCCGCTACGCGCCAGTGCCAAACAAGCTGACCAATTTCACCATCCCGGTTCGGCTGCCTAAGCGCACGGTGGACACAGTGTTCTGGAAACGCTTCGGGATGACCCGAAAACCTGCCTAGGCTTTGTGATACGGCAAGCCGGCCAGTAGGCTGACGGATCGATAAAGCTGCTCGGAAATCATCGCTTTGACGAGACGGTGCGGCCAGGTCTGCGGGCCAAGCGCCAGCGTGTCGGGATAAGCGTCTCGTACGGCGTCGCTATAACCTTCGGCGCCGCCAATCAGGAAGCAGAGCTGCGGCGTACCGCCATCGCGCCATTTAGCGATTTGATTGGCGAGTTTGACGGACGTCCAGGCCTGTCCATGTTCGTCGAGGCGAAGCACTTTCGAATCTGCGGGCACAGCGTTCAGGATCAGCTTGCCCTCAGCATCCAGACCGCCGCCGCTCGTCAGGTCGACCAGTTTCAGTGACCGCAGGCCAATGCCTGGCCCGGCTTTGTTGAACCGCGCAACATAATCATCCACCAGCTCTTTTTCCGGGCCCTTTTTAAGCTTGCCCACACTGATCAGAGTGATGTGCATAGAGCTGGATCAGACGTCTGATGGACGGTGACCGCTATCGCCGGCCCAGATCTTTTCCAGATTGTAGAATGCGCGCACTTCCGGGCGGAACAGGTGCACGATCACGTCGCCAAGATCGATCAGCACCCAGTCTGCATTTGGCAGACCTTCCAGCTTCGGCGACTCGCCCGTTTTATCCTTCACCTTCTGCGCCAGATGCGTGGCAATAGACGATACATGACGGGCCGAACGACCCGAAGCGATGATCATGATGTCTGCGAGGGAGGATTTTTCCGTCAGATCAATGACGGTGAGGTCTTCGGCTTTATCATCCTCGAGGGAGGCGATGATGGTATCTGAGAAGGCGCGAATATCTTCGATGCTCGTCGCGCGGGCCGAATTTGTCTCAGTTTTTGCAGCGGGCAGGGTGCAGCTCCATAAGTTGTTTCCAAGTCGAACTTAACATGCGTTGCGCGTGTGGCCTAGGGATTATCGGCAACACAGACGGGTTTGATCGCAGCTTCAGTCCTGAGCGTCGACGAACTGACCGGCGGCGCGGTCTTTACGGACCTGACCTGCCGGGAAAACCCGACCGCTCATGGCGATATAGACGCCCGGCGCCTGTAGTTGCGCCGCGGCGATCGCAAAGCCGACATTGAAGATGGCATCCGTAGAGCGCAGGCGGGCAGGCTGCATCGCACCGGTGAGGATAATCGTCTTGCCTTCGACACCGCGCAGGCGGTCCGCGGTCTGCACCATTGTGTCCGTGCCATGCGTGATCAGAATGCGTTCGGCCGCACTTGTGGCAACGGCATCGAAAATCACATCGCGATCCTCATCGGTCAGCTCAAGACTATCCTTTTTCATCAAAGAGGTCAGCTCATAGTCCAGCCCGACATTGGCTTCGCGCAGGATGGCATCAAGCGGCGACTCGCCGACCTGAAACTCGGACAGGGCGTCAAAATAAACTTTGTCGATCGTGCCCCCGGTGGTGAAGACGTGCAACTGGGTCATGATGGCGCGTTCCGTAAGGCCGTGGAGGAAATCGGGTTGAGCGGCGCGGGCAGATAGACCCAGGCGGGCGTCTTGTGCCCTGGCACGATCCGCGCGGCGCGATCCGGAAGGCGGTTTTGATGGAAGGCCTTCGCGAACGGCGAAACGCGTGCGGCGAGTTCGAAGCCTGGGCGCGCAACCACAGCAACCGGCACCTCGTGCGCGAGTTTTTTCCAGTCCTTCCAGAAATGAAACGTCATCAGACTGTCGCCGCCCATGATCCAGGTCAGCTTGGCGTACGGGCAGTGTTTGCGCAGCAACCGAACCAGATCGACCGTGTAACGCAGGTGCAGACGGTGTTCGATGTCGCTGACCTCAAAAGCGCGATGGTTCTGAGTCAGGATACGCACGGCGCCGAGGCGGGCCTCGTACGTGCTTGGTGCTTCCTTGAGAGGGTTCCCAGGCGTGGGAAACCACCAGACCTGGTCCAGATTCAGTCGCCTCATGGCCGTTTCGGCGACGTGCAGATGCCCGCTATGTGGTGGATCAAAACTGCCGCCAAACAGACCAATCCGCGCGCGCGTGCTGGTCGGCGGCAAATGCGCGGCAGGACGAAGATGAGCCATGACGTGTCGCTTGTATCTTAAGGCCGGGTCTGACCGGTGCCGCGGACCATATACTTGAAAATGGTCAACTGCTCAGCGCCGACGGGGCCGCGCGCATGAATGCGGCCGGTCGCGATGCCAATCTCTGCGCCCATACCGAACTGGCCGCCATCCGCGAATTGAGTCGAGGCATTGTGAATGACAATGCCGGAGTCGACTTCGGCGAGGAACTTTTCCGCGGTCGCCTCATCTTCTGTGATGATGCATTCGGTGTGGCTGGTGCCGTATTCTTCGATATGCGCCATCGCGCCTTCAACACCGTCGACAACGCGCACGGAGATGATCGTGTCGAGATATTCAGTGCGCCAATCCTCTTCCGTTGCAGGCTCGATATTGGCGACAAGCGCGCGGGCGGCATCATCGCCTTTCATCGTACACCCAGCATCGGTCAGAGCCGCGGCAATCGCAGGCAACAAGTCCGCCGCCACGGCCTGATCGATCAGCAGGGTTTCTGTGGCGCCGCAAATACCGGTTCGGCGCATCTTGGCATTGACGGTGATGTCGATGGCTTTCTGCGGGTCAGCGCCTTTGTCCACATAAGTGTGGCAGAGGCCTTCCAGATGTCCGATCACGGGCACGCGGGCTTCGGCCTGAACCCGTTCCACCAGTCCTTTGCCGCCGCGCGGTACAATCACGTCCATATTTCCGTTCAGGCCCGACAGCATGTGTCCGACTGCTGCACGGTCTTTGGTCTGAACCAATTGCACCGCATCTTGCGGCAAGTCGACTTTGGCGAGTCCAGCGCGCAGGGCATTTGCGATCGCGATGGAAGATTGCAGGCTTTCACTGCCCGCACGCAGGATCGCGGCATTACCGGAGCGGATGCAGAGCGCTGCTGCGTCCGCGGTCACATTCGGGCGCGCTTCATAGATGATGCCAATCACGCCGAGCGGAGTGCGTACGCGGGCAATGTCGAGCCCGGACGGCACGGTCCAGCGGGCAATCTCGGTGCCGACAGGATCGGGCAGGTCGGCCACCGCGCGCAGTGCATCGGCGATGCTGGCGACGCGGCCCTCATCCAAAGCCAGTCTGTCCATCATTGCGTCGGACAGGCCTTTTTCTTTGCCGCCAGCGAGATCGTCTGCATTGGCGGCGAGAATATCGCCGGTTGCCGCGGTCAGGGCATCGGCCATTGCCAGGATTGCAACCGTCCGACCTGCCGGGCCAGCTTTGGCGAGCGCGGCGGACGCGGTGCGTGCCTGCTCGCCCATGCGCAGCAAGGTATCGTGCAAAGTCTCAGTCGGTGTGTGCAATGTATCGGCCATGGCGTGCTTCTGCCGGATTTAGCCGGTCGGAGCAATGAGAGATTCTAAATTATCCGCGCCAGAACCGACGGGTCATTAGAACGAAGACAGCGGTAAATTCGAGGCGGCCGAGCAGCATGGCTGTGGCGCAGATCCACTTGCCGCGATCCGTTAGACCTTCGAACGTGCCAGCTGGACCAATTTCAGGGCCAAGGCCGGGGCCGACATTCGACACGCTGGTCGCGGCGCCCGAGATGGCCGTCAGCGGCGACTCGCCCGTCAGGCTGAGCAGGATCGCGGCCGCGATAAAGGTCGCGAGATACAGGAAGACGAAGACCATCACCGATTGCAACGTGTCATTATCGATGACCTTGCCGCCATAGCGAATGCGGACGACGCGGTTGGGGCTAACCATTTGCTGCGCATGAGCGAGCACGGCGCGGAAACTGATCTCAAGCCGGAACATCTTGATCCCGCACGCGGCCGATCCGGCGCAGCCGCCCAGAAAAATCGTGATCAGGAAGATCATCACAATCGGGTCGCCCCAACCATCATATGGGGCGGTGGCGTAGCCTGTTCCGGTCATAACGGAGACGACGTTGAACAGGGTCTCGATATAGCCATTGAGCGGACTGATAATGACATAATCCTGATCAGCAATGACGCGCAGAAAGAAGACCAGCGTCGTAATCGCAGCAATCAGTGCGAAGAACAGGCGCGGCTGCGGATCAGAGAAAAGCGGCTTCACGCGGCCATGGATCATGGCGAGCGCGAGCAAGCTGAAGGGAAGGCCCGCAATGATCATGAAGAAGATGGCGGTCGGCACGGCGGCGGTTTCGTAGAACGCGCCGAACGAGGCGTCGAAGGTGGAATAGCCACCGGCTGAAACGGTGGTCATCGCGTGGGCGACCGCATCAAACGTGCTCATCCCGCTCAGCATATAGGCGAGCGCGCAGCTGACGGAGATGAACAGATAGATCATGCCGATCTGGGCTGAAATCTCGCCAATGCGCGGCATGAATTTGCCGGCCGTATCTGAGCTTTCCAATTGGAACAGCTGCATACCGCCAACGCGGAGCATTGGCAGGATAGCGATCGCGGTGACAATGATACCAATGCCGCCAAACCATTGCAGAATAGCCCGCCAGAGCAGGATACCGCGTGGCTGATTGTCGAGCCCGGTCATCACGGTAGATCCGGTCGTGGTCAGGCCGGAAATGCTCTCAAACATCGCATCGGTGAAACTCATCCCGATGCCCATGAAAGGAATTGCCGCCATGGCCGGCAGCACGACCCAGACGAGGACAGTCAGCAGGAAGGCTTCGCGTGACCCGGTGCGCTCGGTGCGCCCGCCGGAGAGCACCACCAATCCACCACCGAACAGCAAGAGCATAGTCGCGCTGGCAGCGAAGACCGGCCACTCGGGCACATTGTCGGCAACATCCAGCAACAGGCACGGGATCATCGCCGCGCCCAGAAGGGCGGTCATGATGCCAAGAGCAAAGATGACGACGCGGAGTTGCATGGAGTTTGGGAATTAAGGGGCAAATGCTGAGAAGGCGTGTACTTTTAGCAACGCAGGATGCCAGGACTCATACAAAATAGGGACCAGTGTGGAATTTTTTCATGGATTATGTGAAATTTCTCGCGAGTCGAGCGCCACGGTTAATCATCTGTAAATAAAAGGTTTTGTATAGGTTAACGCGGATCCACAGTCCGGCGTTCCGGTTTATTTTCGGTTTGTTCCGGATAAGTTTACACCTGTGAGCTGTGTGGACATGAAAGAATCGGTCGCGCGCCCATTTGAATCCAAGCTGTCCCATGTTATCCCATACTGGAACAGGCTGGATCCAAGGATTTCCAGCTGGGGCTTGTGATGGGAGTGACGCGTGTTTGTCTCCACGTATGAGACATCGCTGGATACCAAAGGACGGGTTTCAGTCCCAGCGCCATTTCGGCATGAGCTGGGCGGTGGAACGCGCGTTTATCTGTATCCGGCCCTCGACGGATCGCCTTGTCTGGAGGGCGGCGGCGAGAAGCTGATGCTCGAAAACCAGAAGACGCTGATGCGGATGAGTCCCAACTCCATGGCTCGTAAAGTCTTCCTCAATCGCACCGTGTCGAAAGCGGTTGAGCTTAAGCTCGATGATACAGGCCGCATCAAGATCCCGGAAAAGCACCTCGGTCTTGCCGGTATTGGCAAGGAATTGATCTTCGTCGGGGCCAGCGACCGGTTCTATGTCTGGGAGCCGGAGCGCTACGCCGCCTATGACGCCGAAATGGAATCCCATCTCGGCGATGTTCAGGGCGACTTTGAAGGCTCGTTCAATGCGCAGCTGGCAACTGGTGGCATTCGCGGGATAGTCGGGGAGAGTGAGTGATGGGACACGTCCCGGTTCTCCTCGAGGAAGTGCTCGAAGCGCTGCAGCCGCAGGATGGCGAGACTTACGTCGATGGCACGTTTGGCGGCGGCGGTTATGCGCTGCGCGTGCTCGCCGCGGCGGACTGTCAGCTCTATGGCATTGATCGTGATCTCGATGCGATTACACGCGCAGAAGCCTTGGCCGAGCAGCGGCCGCGTCTGACCCCACTGCTTGGGCGGTTCGGCGATTTGGATGATTTGCTCGCGACGGCTGGCGTGACCGTTGTTCACGGGGTGATGCTCGATATCGGCGTCTCATCATTTCAGATCGACGAAGGCGATCGCGGCTTCTCCTTCATGCGCGATGGGCCTCTCGACATGCGCATGGGGCAAACCGGACCGAGCGCTGCAGATGTCGTCAATCATATGAGCGCTGGCGATCTGATGACCATATTCCGCCAGCTAGGCGAGGAACGGCAAGCCAAACGCATCGCCAACGCAATCGTCGCGCGGCGAAAGTCGGAGCCGTTCAAGACAACTCTTGATCTCGCCCAATGTATTGAGGACGCCGTCGGCGGGCGGCGAGGCAAGAAGACCCATCCTGCCACGCTCACCTTTCAGGCCATTCGCATGTACGTGAATGACGAGCTAGGCGAGCTGGCGCGCGGTCTTGCGGCAGCTGAGCGGGTGCTTGCGCCTGGCGGCCGTCTGGTCGTGGTGACGTTCCATTCGCTGGAAGACCGGCTGGTCAAACAATTCCTGCGCGAACGCTCCGGCGCCACGGGCGGTGGCTCTCGCTATATGCCGGAAGTCGCCAAAGGACCTGAGCCGTCCTTCGAGCTGAAGCGTCGCAAGGCGACTGAGCCCAGTGAAGCCGAAATCAAAGACAACCCGCGCGCCCGCTCGTCGCGTTTGCGTGTTGCTGTGCGTACTGATGCGCCGGCCTGGACCCAGACAGTGGAGACGGGAAAATCTGTCCTGCCGCTGAAACAGCTGGAGGCGGCATTATGAGTAAGCGCGCTTTCCTGTTTGGCCTCGCTGTCGTCGCCATTCTCATTTTCAGCCTGTACCGGGCAAAGTATGGGGCTCAGGACACGGTGGCGGAGATCAATGAGGTCGAGGCCCAGATTGAGGCGGCCGAAGCCGAACAAGCTGAACTGCTGGCGGAATTCGCCCACCGCTCACGTCAGGAATGGATCGAGGACTTTGCCCGCCGCGAACTCGGCATGGTGCCGGCGCGGGCTGAGCAGTTTGTGCGCACGGTCGATTTGGATGGTCGGGTTGGCCCGCCAATCGAGCTTCCGGATGCTGACGTCCCAGTTGATCGGGAGGCGCAGCAATGAGCCACGATCAGGGATCTGAGCTGACAATGCGCGGCGGCGGCATGCGCACGCGACTGGTGTCGATCTGTCTGCTTCTGGTATTTGGCGTGATTGCCATTAAGGGCCTGACAGTGGCTTTGAACGGACCTGTTGCCGTGTCAGCGATTGCGTCGAACTTCGAAGAAACCCCGCGACGCGCTGATATTGTCGACCGCAATGGCGATTTGCTAGCCACCTCCGTCACTGTGTACTCCGTCTTTGCCGACCCCCGCGCGATTGGCGACGCGGGATTGATTGCGAGCGAGCTCGCAACCGTGCTGCCGGATCTTGATGTTGAGCGGATCACTGCGCGCCTCTCCAACAATGAGCGTGCCTTTGCCTGGATCGAGCGCGGGATCACACCGCGTCAGCGCCAGGCGGTGTTTGCGCTTGGCCTGGAAGGGATCGGCTTTCGTGAAGAAACCCGACGCGCTTATCCGCGTGGCACTTTGGCAGGTCATGTCCTGGGTTTTGCCGGCGCTGACGGGCAGGGCCTTGGCGGCATTGAATATGCGCTGGACGATCGTCTGACCGGCGATCAGACGCCTTTGGCGCTGTCGATTGATGCGAATGTGCAGTTTAGCCTCGAGGCCGAGCTTTCAGCCGCGATTGGCGAATATGATGCCGAAGCCGGCGCCGGTATTGTCATGGCGGCGCGGTCTGGCGAGGTGCTCGGTATGGCAAGCTGGCCGCCGCTTGACCCGCACAAGGCGACGGATCTCAGCGCCGACGACCCGGCTCTGCTCGATCGTGCGAGCGGTGCGGTCTACGAGCTTGGTTCTATCTTCAAGCCGCTGACAGTGGCTGGGGCGCTTGATGCAGGCGCGATCCGCCCGAGCGATAAGTTTGACGTGCGCGAGCCGATCACCATTCGGGGACGTCAGATCAATGATGATCACCCGATCATCGGCCGCCCGACTGCGTTCGAGATTATCGCTGACAGTTCCAATATCGGCACCGTGAAGATTGCCTGGCAGCTCGGCACTCGGCGACAACAGGAGTTTTTCTCTTCCCTCGGCTTGTTCTCGCGCTCAACGATCGAGCTGACCGGAAGCGCCCGGCCATTATTGCCGGAATCCTTCGACGATCTCTATAGCGCCACCGCGAGCTATGGGCACGGCATTGCTGTGTCTCCAATTGCATTTGCAAGCGCGTTCGCATCGCTCGCAAATGCTGGCGAAACGGTCTCCCCGACGCTGCTGCTCGAGCCTGAGCGCAAGCGCAGCCCAAAACGTGTCATGGCGGCGCCGACCGCTAATCTGGTCGTGCGAATGCTGCGTCAGGCGGTGATCGATGGCACCGGGGAGCGCGCTGAGGTTGGCGGCTACCGCGTTGCTGGTAAGACAGGCACCGCTGAAAAGCCTATTCCTGGCGGCTATTCCGAGGATGAGAACATTTGCAGCTTCGCCGCGATTTTCCCCGCCGATAGCCCTGAATTTGTCGTATTGATCGTGCTGGACTCGCCTAAGGCCGGAGCCGACCGTGGGCGAACCGCAGCTTGGAACGCTGCGCCAACGGCCGGGCGTGTCATCGAGCGCATCGCGCCGATCCTTGGCGTCGAGCCGCGATTTGATGAACCCGCCCGCTCATCGCCCCGCGTCCGCTCCGTCTCAGACCGGAGAGGTACGACGCTATGATTTTGAGAGACTTGTTTCCTGAGCTGACAGGCGTGGATGGTGAGACCGCCGTGTCGGGGCTGACCGCCGACAGCCGCCGCATCGAGCCGGGCTTTGTCTTCGCAGCCATGCAAGGGGTCGTCACCGATGGACGCAAGTTTATTGGCTCAGCGATTGAGGCCGGCGCGGTCGCCGTGATGGGGGAAGCGCTCCCTGCTTTTGACGGCGCGATTGCCGTTGATGTAGCGAATGCCCGCCTGGCGCTCGCTGAAGCCTCCGCGCGCTTTTATGCGCGCCAACCAGACACGATTGTCGCGGTCACCGGCACCAATGGCAAAAGTTCGACCGTCGATTTCCTGCGCCAGATCTGGGACACTGCTGGATTGGGCGCTGCCAGCATGGGCACGCTGGGCGCGATCGGTCCGAATGGGCACATTGATCTTGGCCACACAACGCCAGACCCGGTGGCCATTCATGCGACGCTGCAAACGCTCGCCGATGATGGGGTCTCTAATGTGGCGATGGAAGCGTCCTCGCATGGGCTCGCGCAATACAGGCTGGATGCAGTCAATCTGGCCGGTGTCGCCTTCACCAATCTCACGCAGGACCATCTCGATTATCACAACACGATGGACGAATATCGCGCGGCAAAGCTGCGTCTGTTCTCAGAGCTGGCACCACAGGGCTGCCCAGCAGTCGTCAATGCCGATAGCGATCAGCGCTTGTTCTTTGAAGACGCGGCCAAGACGGCAGGGCTCGATGTTGTCTCAGTCGGTTGGCGCGGCGTGGATCTGAAGATTGAAGAGCTGATGCCGAAAGCCACGGGTCAGCGGCTCTTCCTGGACTGGCGCGGTGAGAAGGCCGCGATTGATTTACCGCTGATCGGCGAGTTTCAGGCTCTCAACGCGTTGACTGCGGCAGGACTCGCATTGGCGGGCGGCGTCGAGTTGCAGAAGGTTGCCACGGGCATGGCAGCGCTGAAGCCGGTCAAAGGGCGCCTCGAATATGTGGGCGAAACCCGCGAGGGTGCCGGGATTTTCGTGGATTATGCGCACACCGCGGCTGGCCTGGATGTACTTATCCGCGCTGCGCGCCCGCACACTGCTGGGCGTCTGATTGTTGTGTTCGGATGCGGGGGCGACCGGGATCGCGGCAAACGCCCGCAAATGGGCGAGGTCGCAGCCAAGCATGCGGACGTCGTGATCGTTACCGATGACAATCCGCGCAGCGAAGACCCCGCCTTTATCCGCTCCGAAGTGCTCGCCCGAGTTCCGGACGGGCTTGAGATCGGTGATCGCGGCGAGGCGATCCATCATGCAATCAAGGACCTGCGCAAAGGCGATACATTACTGATCGCTGGCAAGGGCCATGAAACCGGTCAGATTATCGGCGACACCGTAGTGCCGTTCAGTGATCAGGAGACAGCGCTTGCCGCGCTGCGGGAGGCGGCAAATGCATAGCCCTTCGAGCACCGCACCTGAACGACTGGTACCCGAACCGGCCAACCAGGATTCATCCACAGGAATTCTCCTACGGCGCAAATCGCCTTGGGCTGCGTTGGGACGCGCGGCGCGCGAGAAGTTGTCCGAACACGGAGAAGTTACAGTGTTCACAAGGGCTTCCCGCAATATGGAATTCCCGGATCTTCCTCTTTCGTCGCGTGCCTGGATGACAGAACGAAACGAGTCCGTTTCGGCGCGCATCATTCCGATCCGGAATCCTAACCGAAAAGATAGTTTGAAAACGCCCATCGGACTCTTGTTAAAGGACCCGAATACCTCCGAAATAAAACCGTCCGCAGACAGCTCACGCCAACAGAGCGTGATCGCAGACGGACAGGTGATGGACCGCGGCGCAGAAGGTGCTGCAGGGGGTTATGATGCTATTTGAATGGCTGGCCACCGATGAAGGGCCGCTTCGACTTTTCAACTACCTGACTTTCCGGACAGGCCTGGCACTTGTGACAGCATTTTTGATCACGGTGATCCTGGGCGGCTGGATGATCGATGTGCTGCGCGCACGGCAGGGCAAGGGTCAGCCGATCCGCGATCTGTCGCTCGTAGCGCAGATGGCCAAGCAGGGTACGCCGACCATGGGCGGACTGCTGATCTGGGTCGGATTGCTGGTCGGGACCCTGCTGTTCGCGGATCTCGGCAACCCTTACATCTGGGTCGTGCTGGCCGTGTCACTGTCCTACGCAGTGCTCGGCTTCCTTGATGATTATGCGAAAGTGACCAAGCAGAGCACGGACGGCGTTTCAGCCCGCTTGCGTCTCGGGACGGAGTTTCTCGTCGCGGCGCTCGCCGGGGCGTTCATCATGGGTTTGCACGGCGCGCATACACCGCTCGGGCATGCCGATTGGGGCGCACTGAATCCGCTCGCTGAATGGGTTGCACAGTTTGCGCCAGAGACTTCCGTGGAGCGCAATGAGGCGTCTTTCTCCGGCGGTGTCGCCATCCCGTTCGTGAATGACTATTTCCTGCCACTGGGCGGCTTCTTCGTCGTCTTTGCCTGCATCGTGATTGTTGGTTTTGCCAATGCCGTGAATTTCACGGACGGTCTGGATGGCCTCGCCATTGTGCCGATCATGTTTACCGGCGCAGCGTTCGCCCTCATCGCTTATCTCACCGGTAACTTTGTCTTCGCCGGTTATCTTGGCATTCAGTTCACGCCCGGCGCGGGTGAGATGGCCGTGCTTATGGGCGCGATGATGGGCGCTGGCATGGGCTTTCTCTGGTACAATGCCTATCCCGCCAAAGTGTTCATGGGTGACACCGGATCGCTCGGCCTTGGCGGTCTGATCGGCGTCGTCGCTGTCGCGATTAAGCACGAGTTCGCGCTGGCCGTGATTGGCGGACTGTTTGTGCTCGAAGTGCTTTCCGTCGTGATGCAGGTGAGCTGGTTTAAGCTGACCCGCAAGCTGACCGGCGAAGGTAAGCGCATCTTCCTGATGGCGCCGCTTCATCACCATTTCCAGAAGAAGAACTGGCCGGAAACTCGGGTCGTGGTTCGGTTTTGGATCATGTCGCTTTTGTTCGCCCTCGCGGGCCTGGCCACACTGAAGCTGAGGTAGCGCGCAAAAGATGATCCCGATCACCGAATATGCAGGGCGCGATGTCGCCGTCTATGGCCTGGGCCGCACCGGATTGTCCGCTGCGAAAGCCCTCGCCGCGGGCGGTGCGCGCGTGCATGCCTGGGATGATGGGGAAGCTGCGCGCGCCAAGGCGGAAGCCGAGGGCGTCAATGTCAGTGACATCAACAAGCGCGACTGGCAGAAATTCGCCGCGCTCGTCCTGTCGCCTGGCATTCCCTTCCGCTTCCCGCAGCCGCATCGCCTCGTCCGAATGGCGGAGATGATGAATGTGCCGGTGGTCGGCGATATGGAGCTGTTCGCCCGCGCTGTGCAGGCTTTGCCGGAGAAAGGCCGACCCAAGATTATTGGGATCACCGGCACCAATGGGAAATCGACGACCACAGCTCTGATCGGTCATATTCTGAAAGAAGCCGGCCTCGATGTTCGCGTTGGCGGCAATATCGGCAAGGGCGTGCTCGACATGGCGGCGCTGAACGCGAATGCGGTCTATGTGCTCGAACTCTCTTCGTACCAGCTCGATCTGGTCGAGAGCCTGCGCTGCGATGTGGCCGTCTTCCTGAATATCTCGCCTGATCATCTCGACCGACATGGCGGCATGGATGGATATGTTGCGGCCAAGAAGCGTATCTTCGCCAATCAGCGCCCTCGCGATGCCGCGATTGTTGGCATAGACGATCCCTACAGCCAGGCGATTGCCATGGGACGTTCGCGCCCGGGCGGCGGACGCGTGGTTCAGATCAGCTCCGAGTTTGGCCTCGCCCGCGGCGTGAGCGCGGTGGACGGGCACTTATATGATAGCACAGGCGGACAAGCCATTCGCGTTGGCGATCTCGCCGAAGCCGAAGCATTACCCGGCCGCCACAATCATCAGAATGCAGCCGCCGCCTATGCCGCCTGTCACGCCCTTGGCGTTGCGCCTGGTCGGATCATGGCCGGAATTCGCTCTTTCCCTGGACTGCCACACCGCATGGAACTGGTCGGCGAGGTGGAAGGTGTGCGCTTCGTCAATGACAGTAAGGCCACCAACGCTCAGGCAGCGGAGCAGGCGCTCAAGACCTGGCCGAAAGTCCACTGGATCGCTGGCGGCGTGCCGAAGGCTGAGGGGATCGAGCCGCTTGAGCCCTGGTTTGATCGTGTCATTGGCGCCTACTTGATTGGCGAAAGTGAAGCTGCCTTTGCCAAAACACTGAAAGACAAGGCCGATACGGTGAAATGCGGCACGCTCGAAGCGGCCACACAAGCGGCCTTCGATGCAGCCAAGGCGTCAGGTGAAGCCAACCCGATCGTCCTGCTCTCACCGGCCTGTGCCAGCTTTGATCAGTTCAAGGATTTCGAAGCGCGCGGCGATGCCTTCCGTGAGATTGTCCAGCGCCTTGCTTCGCAAGTGACGCCGCAAAAAGAAGCGGTTTAGGGGGCGGGCATGGTTGAGGTCGCCCTTCGCCCGCGCTCAGCCACTGGCCGCTTTCTCGAATGGCATCGCGGGCTCGACTGGCCAATCCTTATGGCCGCTATTCTACTTCTCTGCGCTGGCCTGCTGATGTCACTCGCGGCTGGCCCGCCGGCAGCGGAACGCCTCGGCTACAGCGACAGCTTCTACTTCGTGAAACGCCAGGCTATGTTCGTCGGTGCAGCGGTGATCGTCATGGTCGGAACCAGCCTGCTTGAGCGAGTGTGGGCTCGGCGGCTCGCGGCCTTGGTATTTATCGGTGCGTTATCCCTGATGGCGTTCATTCTGATTTCGGGACAGGACGGTGTGAAGGGCGCGCAGCGTTGGATCCGCCTCGGCGGCTTTGGATTACAGCCTTCGGAATTCGTCAAACCGGCGCTGATCGTGTTAACAGGATGGCTCCTGGCACAGCGCCAGATGTATCCCAAAGGTCCGTGGGCTGCGATTACATTGGTGTTTTTCTGTGTCACTTTGGGGCTGCTGCTCTTGCAGCCCGATGTCGGTCAGTCGGCGCTCCTGACCGCAGCCTTTATCGTGACCTTCTTTGTCTCTGGTTTGCCCTGGCGATGGGCAGCGGTGTTTGCGGGCGGCGGGGCAGCGTTATCAGGCTTGCTCTATGCAACGCTGCCGCATGTGAGATTTCGCATCAACTCCTTCATCAACCCGACCGACTATGACACGTACCAAATCGATAAAGCGGCTGAAGCGATCGGACGTGGCGGCTTGTTCGGGGTTGGGCCCGGCGAAGGTAAGATCAAGTCGTCGCTGCCAGATGCGCATACGGACTTCATCTATGCCGTCCTTGGCGAAGAATTTGGCTATATCGCTGCTGCCGGATTGATCTTCATTTTCGGCTTCATTGTCTGGAAAGGCCTGCGTGCGGCGGCGCGTCTGCACGATCCCTATCCCCGCGCAGCCGCCACCGGATTGTTTACGCTTTTTGGTCTTCAGGCCGTCATAAATATCGCCGTAAATGTCAGCCTGATACCGCCGAAAGGCATGACGCTGCCATTCATTTCGTCAGGGGGATCGTCCATGTTGGGCATCGCGTTGACGCTTGGACTGGCACTCGCCTTGATCCGGCGCGGACATACGAGCGTGAAGGGCTAAAATGACGGACAAACCCCTTGTTGTAATCGGGGCAGGTGGCACGGGCGGGCACATGTTCCCAGCCGCCGCCTTTGCTGAAGAAATGGCCTCGCGCGGATGGGAGGTAGGCTTGATCAGCGACAGTCGCGGCCTGCGCTATGCCGACAAGTTTCCGGCCAGCTGGAAGATGGAAGTTCAGGCCGCAAGCCCAAATCTGCGCAAGCCTTGGACGCTACCTGGAACAGCGCTGAAACTGCGGGCCGGGGTGAACACAGCGGTGCGCAAGTTCAAAAAAGACAAGAAGCCCGCGCTCGTGGCCGGTTTTGGGGGCTACCCCGCCTATCCCGCTTTGTCGGCGGGACGGCGTCTCGGCATTCCTTTGCTGATCCACGAACAGAACGCGGTGCTTGGCCGGGTGAATCGTGCGTTTGCCAATAAGGCTGCAGTGGTTGCGTCAGGCTTTGAACGGCTCGATCGCTTACCCGGCGGGGCCAATCACCAACCGATCGGCAATCCGGTTCGCGCGCCCATCGCGGTCAAGCGGGACGTCCCGTTCCCGAGCATGGATGGCGAGCTGACCGTCTTCATCACCGGCGGGTCGCAAGGCGCGCGTATTCTCGGCGAAGCGATCCCCCTCGCGCTTGCCAATCACATTCCAGCGCCTTTGCGCGTTCGCCTGCATGTGGTGCAGCAAGTGCGTGAAGAGCAGATGGATCAGGTCCGCGCGATCTATGACAAGGTCCAGGTCAAAGCGACTTTGCAATCCTTCTTCTCCGACATGCCGGATCGGCTTGCTGCGGCGCACCTCATCATTGCCCGTTCTGGCGCTGGCACGGTCAGCGAGATCGCTGCGATTGGCCGACCGTCTATTCTGATCCCGCTGAAGATCGCCATGGACAATCACCAGGAAGCAAATGCGGAAGGCCTGGTCGAAGCCGGCGGCGCTGACATGCTGCTCGAGGATAACCTCTATCCGAACCTGCTGGGTGAGCTGATTGCGCTGCGGCTCGGCGACGCCAACGATCTCGCCGTGCGGGCGGCGGCGGCAAAAGCGCTCGGCAATATCCGCGCGGCGCAGGATTTAGCGGATCTGGCGGAGGGGATTGCGGCGCCGGTTGCGTCGACTTGATAAAATCGATCTGGTTTCGCGTGACGGCAATCGTTGCCATTGTTGGTTATGTGGTCGGATACCTGTGGTTCGTCAGCCTGGTTGAACAACATAACAGCGTCGATTGTCAGCTGGCTCAGGAGCGCAAGGATTTGCGCGCAATGGGTACAGAGTTTGCCGCGCAGTTCGAGGCTGGGAGCCTAAGGTCGGTTTTCTTCAAGAGCGCGCACTCGATCGACTTCACTTGTGTGACGGTTTGCGGCGATGGCACTCCCGGAGAAGCCTGTTCGCCCTTGCCCTCAGAAGAAACGTGGGACCGGTGCCGTCAGTCTCAAAACACGAAGCACTGTCGTCATACCGTTCACGTGTATGGTGGGTATGTTGACGGCCGTCTCGTTGAGGAACTCAGAGTTAGTATGTACAGCCGTAAGCGCCACATACTGACCACCTGGTTTTGACGAATACGAACTGAGGCTTGCGATGGTTTAAGCGCCCCTGGGCTTTAACCCGCCTGCGTGCGGCGTTGTCTTGCGTCGCGTACCCAATCCCACCCGAACGCCTCTTCAGACTCACCATGCGCCCTTAAGCGCGCGAGTTTCTGCAAGGCTTCTGCTAGGCTCGGCCGGTGTCCGTCTGGCACCCACCACATGACAAAATGCATCTCGCCGAGGACTTCAAACCACTCCGCGCGGCGGTCATAGAACTTCTTGTGCACTGTGCCCCAGACGAAGCGTTCCAGGCTTTCGACATCTTTCCAGACCGACAGATTGGGCACCAGCAAAGGGTCGTCCTCAATCACGATGTCCTCATTCACGCTGCCCGGTTCAGCCAGTCCGTCCATCATCCAGACAAAACCCGGCATCCGCTTCCCGATCCCATTGATGGCATCGAGATTGTCCATGAAGGTTTTCACCCGCGGATCGTCCGTCGGAGCGATCAGGCGGCCAACATTCAGTTCAGCAAGCTGCATTTGCCTTTCTGGCTCCTTCTTTTGGACATTTAGACATGCACACTCAGGCACATGAATCTACTGTCATTTCAATGGGGCAGCGAGGCGCTTGCCTCACAGGCGCGGAACAGGCTAAGCGCAATCAATACATCTATTTCGGGACATGATGACCAGATGAAACCTTCTCCGACCCCGTTCCCGCTCGGCCCGGCACATCTTGTTGGTATTGGCGGCATTGGCATGTCCGGCATCGCCGAGATCATGATGAACCTGGGCTATCAGGTGCAGGGCTCGGACATGAAGGAAAGCGCCAATGTCGAGCGCCTGCGCGAGAAAGGCGCCGTGGTACATATTGGGCATGTGGCCGAGAACGTTTCCGGCACCAGCGCTGTGATCATTTCCAGCGCCATCAAAGACGATAATGTCGAAGTCCAGGCCGCTCGCGCCGCTGGCATCCCGGTCGTGCGCCGCGCCGACATGCTGGCCGAGATTATCCGTCTGAAATGGACCGTCGCTGTGGCCGGTACGCATGGCAAGACCACGACCACGACCATGGTCGCGGCCCTGCTCGACGGCGCCGGGATCGATCCAACGGTGATCAATGGCGGCATCATCAATGCTTATGGGTCCAACGCCAAAGCGGGGGACGGCGACTGGATCGTACTCGAGGCCGACGAGTCCGACGGCACCTTCATGAAAATCCGCCCGACCATTGCCATCGTCACCAATATGGATCCGGAGCATATGGAGCATTACGGCTCCATGGATGCCTTGCGCGAAGCCTTCGACACTTATGTCGGCAACATCCCATTCTATGGCTTCGGCGTGCTGTGTACGGATCACCCAGAGGTCGCGGCTATGGTCGCGCGCGTCTCTGACCGGCGCATCATCACCTATGGCTACAACCGCCAAGCGGATGTGCGTGCAGTCAATCTGCAGCCAAGTTCGGACGGCGTTTCTTTCGATGTCATGATCCGCTCCAAACTGAACGCAGAAGAGCGGGTGATAGAGCAAGTCTTCCTGCCCATGGCGGGCGAGCACAATGTCTCCAACGCGCTGGCAGCGATCGCGGTCGCGGTCGAACTTGGCGCGACCAATGATCAGCTGCGCGACAGTCTGAAAGCCTTTGGCGGCGTGAAACGACGGTTCACCCCTGTTGGCGAGTGGAACGGCGTGAAGGTGATTGATGACTACGCTCATCACCCGGTCGAGATTGAAGCCTGCCTCAAAGCCGCGCGTGCGATTCAGGGCCAGGGCCGCGTGATCGCGATCTCACAGCCGCACCGATATTCGCGCTTACAAGACCTGTTTGAGGAGTTTGCCCAGTGCTATCGCGAAGCCGATGTTGCAGTGATCACACCGGTCTTTGCCGCGGGCGAAGCGCCAATTGACGGCGTTGATCATGTTAAACTGGTCGAAAGCATGCAGGGGCACGGGCACAAACAGGCGCAGGTTCTGGACGATCTGGAAACCTTACCAGAGCTTATCCGCGAATTGGCTGAACCCGGTGATATGGTCGTGTGTATGGGCGCTGGCAGCATTTCAGCGCATGCGAACGGATTGATCGAACGCCTGGAATCCTGACCTCTATGGTGAATCAGGCCTAGGCAATTACGCGAATTTCCCTGAACTTTTATCAAAATCTGAGCGGCTAACTCGTTTCCAAGCGTGCGAGAGGGACGATGTCGTGGGTTACAAAACTGCGAGCCTGGCTGCGATAATCATTGGTGGTGCGGTGGCAGGTGTCGCCGCAGACGAGTTGCTGGATGACGAACCGGTGCTGCGATTGCGGTTCACGGACGCCGCTGTGGTGACAACAATACCGGAAGAGCCCTTGCGCCCGCGCTTCGACGCGCGCGTGACCCAGCCGGTCGCAGACGTGCCGATCCCAAAGGTGAATTTCACTGAGGCTGGCCGCGTTGGCAGGTTCGCGCAAATCTCGACGCCGCATCCGAACCTCGTGCTGACAGTCGGCACAACGGATGATGCATCCGAGATCGGTCGCCAGATTGATCGCGCGATTTCAGAGATGACCCGGGGCGATTTGCTGTTTAACCGCCAATCAGACAGCGCACCCTTCATCGGATTGGGTGTTCGCTCCGGGTCTCAGCAAACCGGATGGTCTGCTGACGCAGCGATCGGAGTTGGCGTATTCAACCCGCCCGACAATAGCCGGCTTTATGGTACTTCGGCTGGCACGCTGGCCGACCAGTATCAGGCCGAAGCGAGCGCGCACTTCAAGCTGCGATACACATTCTGACGTTTCATCAGCGGTGAACTCGCCTCTTTGCTCTGACGTCGACAGGCGTTAGGGCAAGCTATGAGTTTTGATCTTGAATCGCTGCCGCAAGTACGGGGCAAACTGCTGAAGGATGCACCGCTTGCGCCCTATACCTGGTTTCGGGTTGGCGGCGCGGCTGACGCTTTGTTTCTGCCCGCTGATGATGCCGACCTTGCCAGTTTCCTAAAGGCCCTTCCCGAAGAAGTGCCCGTCACGGTACTTGGCGTCGGTTCGAACACCATTGTGCGCGACGGCGGCATCGAAGGCGTCGTGGTGCGTCTGATGGGCGCCTATTGGGGCAGCGTGAAGCATCATGACACATCAGTCAGCGCCCGGGCTGGCGCGCTCGATCTCAGCGTCGCCAAAGCAGCGGCCAAGGCTGGGATTAGCGGCCTCTCTTTCCTATCGGGTATTCCGGGATCCATTGGCGGCGCTGTGCGGACCAATGCAGGGTGTTACGGCGCCGAGCTCAGCGACGTCGTCACCGCCGTTGACGGTATCAGCCGCGCTGGTGAGCCTGTGACCCTGCAGCGCAAGGATATTGGCTTTTCCTACCGCCACACTGATTTCGCCAGCAAAATCGTGGTCACGCAGCTACACCTCGCAGGCTGCGGCACAGATGATCCGGAAACGCTCGCCGAGGAAATCGCGGAGCATCAGAGACGCCGCGCCGAAACCCAACCCATCAAAGACAAAACGGGCGGGTCGACCTTCGCCAATCCGGACCCACCAGGGACGCCGGATGCGCGCTCCAGCTGGAAACTGATCGACGCTGCCGGGTGCCGCGGCCTGCGCGTTGGCGGCGCTATGGTGAGTGAGAAGCACTGCAACTTCCTGATTAATACAGGCGAAGCGACGGCTGCAGATATCGAGGCGCTCGGCGAGCTTGTCCGGGCGCGCGTGCTGGAGCATTCCGGCGTTGACCTACGCTGGGAAATTCGCCGGATTGGACGCCTGCAAAGCGCTTAGAAGCTGCCCTTGAGGCGCAAGGTCAGGATATTGCCGAGATTACGGTTTCGGTCTTCAACCCGGCTGACGACGCCATTGCGGTCGGGCGAGTAAACGACCCGCGTGAACTTCTCATCGGCATCCAACAAATTGGCGAGGTAGACCGTCCCGGTCATCCCGAAAATGTCTTTGTGCTCGATGAATCCCCAGGCAAATCCTTGCGGCTGGACAAAACTCATCCGGGCATTTCGCCGGAAGTTGGGAGCGCGCAGGAACTTCTCATAACTGATGCCCCAGGCCCAATTCGTGTTCGGAACATCGTGGCGAAAATTCAGCTCGTAATAGTGGATCTCACTATTGTTGAAATCGCGCGTCGCCCCGGTCAGAGGATCGTCCAGAAACGTGTCTTGCAGGAACGTATCATATTCAAGCTGAGCTCCGGTCCAACCGAGATTGTCGAGCTTTAGAGTCCCTTCGATATCAAGTGCGATGCGCGAGGCGCTATCAATGTTGCCCGGCCCTTCGCCCAAGCCGACCGGAACCTGATCAATCAGGTCTTCGATATCGTCGTAGATGACTTCCGCTGTGAGCGCGCCCCATGTCCCATAGTCGCGTTCCGCCTCCAGCGAGAAGTGCCAGCGTTGATCTGGCACGATGTCCACATTTCCGGTCTGATTATCACCCTGATCGACATCGACATTGTCGACGAAGTCAAAGAAATCGAGCTGACCGACCTTGCGTTCGACCGTCATGTTGATCTTCAGATTATCCCGTGCGTCCCAGGCCAGTGAGGCGCTGCCTTTCGGGCGGGTGAAGGAGCGGGTTTGGCCATTTGGGCCGTCGGAAGAGATTTCAGACTGCTCTGCGCCTAGTGAGACTTGCAACCGCAATTTCTCGTTCAGCTGGCGCGAATGCGTGATGAAGGCCTCAGCCCGCTTTTCTTCGACGCGCGTCCCGGTGTCGACAATCGTCACATTGGTCGGCGGCTCAACCGTTGTTCCGGTGAGCAAACGCGCTTCGTTTTCAAGCGAGTTGAACGCGCCTTCTAGCGATACCTGCCAGTCTGAATTGTTCGCGCCGGACCAACTATATTCGCCGCGCAAGATGCTTTCGCTTTCATCGGTTTCGCGTTCGAAGATTTCATTCGAGGTGTCCGTGCCGATCAGATCAGCGAACACCAATTGCACTGCTGTCGGACTATGTTCGTTGCGCTGCAGACCGATCAGTTTTAGACGACCCGGGCCCAATCCGAATTCATAGTCACCGCTCACCTCGCTGTTCCATTCATCTTCGTTGAATGTGAACTCGGTGATCGCAACCGGTGTTCCGTCCGGATCAAAGAACTTACTGGTGACCAACTCATCTGGTTCCCAGACATTATACTCAGCATTGAAGTTGGCGATGTGCCCATTTTGCGGGGTCCAGCTGAGGCCGCCATTGATGCCGGTACCTTCGCCGATAAAGCGGGCATCTTCTTCCCGAAACTGGATCAGATTTCCGCTTCCATCAAAAACATTTTCGCGGCCGCTGGCTGAACCGCGGGCAGGCTCGGCGTCGAGCCCTAGCGACCAGGCGAGCGCGCCGTTCTGGCCATTGATGGTAATATCGCCCCAGCGATAGGCGGGCGGCAGGTTCTCACGATAGCGTTGGCGGTAAGTCCAGGTTCCGCTGATCCCGCTTGCCTTCGCGGTCACGTTGACGACTTGTCCGCTGAGACCAGGGATATCGAGATCGGCGCCTTCAACGACTTCGAGCCTCTCGACATTCTCAGCCGGTATACGGTCGAGCGCTTCGCTGGCGCTGGTCGATTTGGACGAGATACGCTGCCCATTGATAAGGACATTTTCTTGCGCCTGCCCGAAGCCGCGCTGTTCAGTGTCACTTTCGGAGATGGAGAAACCCGGAATTTGGGACACCATGTCTAGTGCCGTGCGAGGCGCGAACTGTTGGAAGTCTGAGACGGTATAGGTGCGCGAATCCTCGCCGGGCTCATCAGGGGTCTGTGCGGGTGCAGAGAGGGGAAGACTGACCGCCAGCCCGGCGAGGAAGTGGAGTTTCATGAGCCTCATCCCGTTACAATTGTCACGTGTGTTACATTTGTAACGGGATGCAGGCAACCCCCTCTTGGAACTTTTTTGTAATTTGTAATCTTTGGGATTTTTTACCGCGCAGACAGCCGCGCGCCGACCCTGGATTCGGTGCCGAATCTGACCTGATCTCGACACTCAATCAAACAAATTGGGCAGACTTGTGACGAATGTAACAGAGTTTCAAAAAAGCCGGTCTGAAAAAACTCACCGGCGATCGGTTCGCCTTAAGAGAGTTTTACGACTTTGCTGCAAAATTGATCGCTGGTGGATCGCGCCACGTGGTGTCAGCCGGTCTGCCTGATGGTGTCAAACAGGCTGCCTCAGTGCAGTGAGCAAAGCGCATCAGGCGTTGGGATGTCAAAGCGTGTCGTTGTCCAACAAGTGCAGTTGGCGATGATGAAGGATGCGGCATGCCGCGAGCAAAAGGCAAAAAGAAAGCGCCTGAGCCGGAGATCTATCTGGAGCAAACCCAGATTTCCTCGGTGATTTTCGGCTTGGTCATGGTGGTTGCCATGATCGTCGCTGGCGCGGCCATGCTTGGCGGATCGCTCTCGCAAATGGGACAGCGCTGGGGCAGCGCCATGGATGGCGTCTCCCGATCGGTTGGCCTGTCGGTTGATACGGTTGAAGTGATTGGCCTTGAGCACGTGCCCGCGGTCGCTCGGCAAATCAAAACCTCGGCCATGGTCGAGCCAGGCGAAAACATGTTCCGCGCCGATCCGCATCTCATTCAACGCCGCGTCGAGGACACGCGCCTGGTCGCCAATGTTCGTGTCTATCGCCTGTGGCCGGACACTGTCATGATCTATGCCGATGCCGCCGAACCGATGGCGCTCTGGAATGACGGCGAAGCCTGGACGGTCGTCGACAATATGGGCCGGTTGATGCCGAAAGTGCGGCCACAGGATCATTTGAACTTGGTCAAGACTGTCGGCGAAGGTGGTCCGGAAGCGACGCCGGCTTTGGAGAAGGCGTTCACTGTGATGCCGGACTTGCGCGAGCAAGTGGATCATGCGCGCCGCGTGGCTGGGCGCCGCTGGGATCTGGTGTTGCGATCCGGCGCTTTGGTGAAACTGCCGAATGATGAGAGCATCGCGCCAAGCATTCTGAGTTTTGCGCGCATGGACGAAGCCGGGGAGCTGACGCGTCGCCCGCTCAAGCAGATTGATCTGCGCGTCACCGGCCGGGTGTTTCTGACACCCACACAAGAACAGATGGGAGGGGCCGCATAATGGCGACAAGTACGCAAAGACTGAAACCAAGACATGTTGGCAAGGCAGGCACCGTCGTCGCCGCGCTGGATATTGGCTGTTCAAAAATTGCTTGCTTGATCGGACGTGTGGACCCTGGCAGTCGCGCCGGATTTGCCTTCATGGGCGGCGGTCGCCAGCAGAGCCGCGGTTTTAATGGTGGCTCGATCACAGATATTGAAGCGCTTGAGCGTTCCATCCGTCTGGCGGTTGAAGATGCCGAGCGTGAAGCCGGTGAGCGGATCGACCGGGTTATCCTTGGCATTACCGGTCCTAAAGTCGACAGCCAGCTCGCGGAAGCGGAAATCGAACTCGGCCAGCGCGAGATTACCAGCCGGGACGTCCAGAAAGTCTGGGCGCAGGCCCTCGGCAAGATCATTCCAAAAGAGCGCGAACTGCTCGGTGCCTATCCGGTTATGTATGGCGTTGATGATCAGGACGATATCCGCGATCCCGTCGGCATGATCGGGGATCGTATCCGGGTTCTGCTCAATGTCGTCACAGCGCCGAAGTCTCTGGTCAAAAATCTGAAAGAGTGCGTGCAGCGCGCGCATCTCGGCGTCGAACGCATCGTTCCTTCGGCACTTGCCAGCGGGTCTGGCACGCTGATCGATGATGAGATCGAGAACGGCGCTATCTGCATCGATTTTGGCGGCGGCGTGACATCGGTTTCCGTATTCATGAATGGTGCACCGGCCTGGCTCGACCTTGTCAAGGTTGGCGGCGCCCGCGTCACCGGCGATATTGCGCAAGGCATCGGTACGACCTTCGCAGCAGCGGAGCGGTTGAAGACGCTCCACGGCACCGCTGATACCGAAGGGCCTGGTATGGCCGAGCGCATCGAAGCGCCGCGTCTTGGCGATGATGGCCGCTTGAAAGCTGGGCGCATGACCCGCGGCGAACTCACCTCGATTATCGCCCCGCGAATCGAAGAGCTGTTTGAAATGGTTCAGGCACACCTGACGGCCAGTCCATTGCGTCCGATCTTGCCAAGACGAACCGTACTCACTGGCGGCGCAAGCCAGCTCGCGGGCGTGCGCGAACTCGCGGCAGAGGTTCTGAAGCAGCCCGTTCGGCTTGGACGCCCCATCGATGCTGACATTTTAGGTGATAATTACGGTAATCCGGCCTTTTCCACAGCAGCAGGTCTGATAAGCTATGAACTCAAGGGGTTTGCCGATGCTTCACGGGCAGGGGGAGCAGCGGCGCTTACCGGAGGTCCCGCCGGGCGTGGAGTGATTTCGAAGGCCTTAAACTGGATCCGCGAAAATTTTTGAGCGAGATGACAGTCATTTAAGGAACTTTTAGGCGAAGCCCGTCATTCTATTCCCGTACAATGCGTTTGGTACGCAAAAACTAGAGAGATCGGGAATAGGCCATGACGAAAGAACTCAAACCACGAATTGTCGTTATTGGCGTTGGTGGTGCCGGTGGAAACGCTGTCGACAATATGATCCAGGCGAACCTGCAAGGCGTTGAGTTTTATGTCGCCAATACCGATGCGCAGGCCATGCGCCGGTCAAAAACCGAGAACCGTATCCAACTTGGACCAGAGACCACATCAGGCCTCGGTGCCGGGGCCCGGCCTGAAGTCGGCGAGGCGTCAGCCGAAGAATCTATGACTGAGATTCTCGAAGCGCTCGAAGATGCACACATGGTGTTTGTCGCAGCCGGAATGGGCGGCGGTACTGGCACCGGCGCAGCGCCAGTCATCGCAAAGGCGGCGCATGATAAGGGCATTCTCACCATCGGGGTTGTGACCAAGCCATTCGGCTTTGAAGGTGCTCACCGGATGACGACAGCGGAATCGGGCCTGATCCGAATGAAGGATGCGGTCGACACTTTGATTGTCGTGCCAAACCAGAACCTGTTCCGCATCGCCAATGAGCGTACAACCTTCGCGGAAGCCTTCCGGATGGCGGACGATGTGCTCTATTCCGGCGTTCGCGGGATTACCGATCTGATGATCATGCCTGGCCTCATCAATCTCGATTTCGCAGACGTGCGCACCATCATGAAAGGCATGGGCACCGCCATGATGGGCATGGGCGAGGGTGAAGGCGAAGGCCGCGCGCTCGAAGCCGCACGCTGCGCCATCGACAATCCATTGCTCGACGATGTTTCCATGAAAGGGGCGAAAGGCGTCCTGATCAACATTACGGGCGGGTATGACATGACCCTGTTCGAACTGGACGAAGCGGCCAACGAAATCCGCCGCGAAGTGGATGCTGACGCGAACATTATTCTCGGCTCTACATTTGATGCAGAGCTGGAAGGCCGCATTCGGGTCTCTGTTGTTGCGGCTGGCGTCGCTGTCGAACAAGCGATCGTCGCTGCACCGATCCGTCCACAAGCGCCTGTGGTTGAAGAAGAGCCAGCTCCGGTCGTGGTGGCGCCGCAAGTCGCGCAGGAGCCCGAACCAACCGAGATTGACCCGCGTCCCGATTTCCGGGGGCGGGCACTGCCTGCTGCGCATGTTGAAGGTCAAAGCGGCAGCGACACCGTAAGCGCAGATGCTGCCTTCGCAAAACCCGTCTCAGACAGCCCGGCCGGCTTTTCCAACCTGTTTGGATGGCGGCGCGAGGATGCCGTCGGCGACAATGATGACGAGGAGGATCGCGAATCCATCGTCTCGACGCCGGAAGATCATCCGAAGCCCGCGCCGTTTGATGATGCGGACCTAGAAATCCCGGCTTTCCTGCGTCGCTCCGCCAACAATTAAGGCTTACAAATCTTTCATGAAAAGCCGTCCGCCCCCGGACGGCTTTCGGTTTTCTTACCGCCTGCAACATTGAGCAACAAAGCTTGTGTTGAGGTCTGGGGCTTCGTCGTCATTTATGCAGTGTCTGCAGGGAGAGTAGGCTTGGGACGAGTAGAGTATCAGACGACACTGAAAACACTGGTCATTTGCGCAGGCGTCGGCGTCCATTCGGGCGAACGCGCGCGTATGGTGATCAAACCTGCACCGGTAAATAGCGGCATTCGATTCCGCCGCGTCGATATGGACGTGGAAAACGACATTCTCGCCCGCGGCGATCATGTTACGGAAGTGCAGCTCGGCACGACGTTGACCAACGAAGAGGGCGCGAGCGTTGCAACCGTTGAGCATTTCCTGGCGGCCTGCGCTGGCATGGGAGTCGACAATCTCCTGGTCGAGATAGACGGCCCAGAAACACCGATCATGGACGGTTCCTCAGCTGTATTCTGTGAGCTCTTCCACAATGCGGGCATTCAAACCCAGTCTGCCCTGCGTCGCCGCATCCGTATTCTCGATACGGTTGAGGTCCGAGACGGTGTGAAATGGGCTCGTTTGTCGCCAAGCTCAGACAATGTCCTGACGCTCAAAGCCAAGATCGAGTTTGAGACCAAAGCGATCGGCACCCAGCAAATGTCCATGCGTCTGATGCCGGGCCTGTTCGCTCGAGATATCGCCTTCGCCCGCACATTCGGGTTTGCCCGCGATGTAGAGACGTTGAAGGCGATGGGACTTGCCCGAGGCGGTTCGCTCGACAATGCCGTCGTGATTGATGGCGATGAGGTCATGAACCCCGAAGGCCTGCGCAGCGATGATGAGTTTATTCGCCACAAGCTGCTCGATGCTGTCGGCGATTTGATGCTCGCAGGCGCCCCCATCGCAGGTCAGTATGAAGCCCGCCAGCCAGGCCATGCGATGAACAACAAGCTCGTGCGCGCGCTGCTTGATCAACCTGATGCCTGGTGCTGGGAAACCGATGCAGAAGCGCTGGAAACTGAAGCTGCTTTGGAAGCGGCGTCAGCTTAGGTCCTGACCTTAAAGCCAATCGGGCGCGGCTGTTTTCGTCGGATCAGCGCTCTTGTCCATTTCCGGTTGCGGGTAGCGCTCTAGCAGCTTTTCAATTATCGCGTCGGCGACACGCCCTGCCTCTCTCAGCGGCGCATATTCCCACCGCTCCAATTGACCTTCAAACCAGCGCGCGCAGCCGCGATCGATCAGGCTTTGATGCAAGCGATCGAATTTCGGCGCTTGGCCAGACAACCGGACCATGTGCACAGGCAGCCCATGCCACGCAGCATCGGACAGCATATTGGCGCTGTCCTCCGTCACCACAGCGACGTCGGAATAAAGCAGCCAGGCGAGATATGGATTTGGGCCGTCTTGTTCGCTGGCCCAAAATCGCGCGCCAGCCCGATCAGCAAACGCCCGCATGTCGCTAACCACTGGAACCGGGGTGCGCCGCGAGCAGCTAATCCGCAGTCGCCAGCCTTGTGCGGCCAGCGTTTCCAGCTGCGCAATCAGACCGTCAGATGCTGCCCGAGTGAATTTGTGCGCTTTGGAGTGTCCGCCGAGAATGATGACTGCGCTCTTGCCGCGCTCATCTGCGAGATCGGCAAAGGCCTGGCCGGCTTCTTCTATACGGTCCTCGGAAAAATGCGTTGGCGAGCCAGTTGTGCGGATCACATTGGGACCTTCGAGCTGGTCATGTTCCGGCACGATGACGAGATCAAATTGTGCTGGATCCGTCTTGGGATCGAGGATTTGTACGGCCAGTGTTCGCCCGCCGCTCCAATCGCGCACCGCGGCGGTATAGGGCGCGCTACGACGTCCGGCAGCCACCCATATGGTCGGCCATGGACTGGTCAGAAGATCGCGTTGCGCCGCCGGCAGCGCGCGCCGCGGCAGTGGCCAGTTGGTTCCAGGGAGCCAGGTCCAGGGCGCGCGGGGCGTTAGTGTGATCGGCTCGGATCGATGGCCCTTGCCTGCGATGTGACCGATTTGCAGCCACCTGCGAGTCTCTGACAGAGCCGAGATCACAGCGCGCACCTGCGCCGCATTTCCGGCGCGGCCGTCGCTGACCGCCCAAATCGACGGGCCTAATGATGATTCAGGCGAACTCATGAGTTGTGCCCTGCCAGAATTCGCCTGTGAGGTGAAGAATATGAGTTAGACGAATTTCACTTCGGCGATTTCATAGACGCGGGCACCGCCGGGGGCCGCGACTTCGGCTTCGTCGCCTTCGCCTTTGCCAATCAGCGCGCGGGCAATCGGAGACGTGTTTGAAACCTTGCCCTGAGCAATGTCCGCTTCGTCTTCACCGACAATCTGATAGGTCGACTCATCTTCGGTATCGACATCAATCACCGTGACGGTCGCCCCAAATACGATCTTGTCGCCTTTGACCTTGCTGAGATCGATCACATCGGCGCGCGAAAGCTTGTCCTCAAGCTCGACGATTCGCCCCTCAATAAAGGACTGTTTTTCCTTGGCGGCGTGATACTCGGCGTTTTCGGACAAATCGCCATGCTCACGTGCTTCAGCGATCGCCTGAATCACAGCGGGGCGCTCGACTGATTTTAGATTTTTCAATTCTGCGTCGAGGGCCTCATAGCCCCCGGCGGTCATGGGTGTACGTTGCATGAATATGTACCGTTACTTGGGTCTGAAAGACAGCGTCCAATCAAAAGACAGGCGCGTCAAGTAGTGCAAAACGTCCGGATTCGCAAGTTATGCTTTCTGTAACGAGCGCACCGTGAGTGGTTTTTCGCGCTTCACGCGAATTGCTTTCACAGCCGCGCGGCAGGCAGACAGGTCGGTGAAGTAGGGAATGTTCTGGATCAGCGACGTTCTGCGGATCGATTTGGAGTCTTTTCGGGACTGCGCGCCTTCGGTCGTGTTGAAGACCAAATCGATGGTTCCGTTGAGGATCTCGTCTTCGATGTTCGGATTGCCCTCAAGCACTTTCTTGACGGTTTCCGTTTCCAGACCCTGCTCACGCAGAAACTTGGCGGTTCCGCGTGTGGCGACCAGCGTGAAGCCCATGTCGACCAACTGTTTTGCCGACTCTACAATCTCAGGCTTGTCGGCATTACGCACGGATATGAAGGCGCGGCCGCCCGTAGGCAGCGTCACACCCGCGCCGATTTGGGACTTCAGGAAGGCGGTACCGAAATCATCATCCCAGCCCATCACCTCGCCGGTGGAACGCATTTCCGGTCCGAGGATCGGATCGACATTGGCGAAACGGGCAAACGGGAACACGGCTTCCTTCACGGCGACACGATTGGCTTCGGCATGGCGCAGATCAAAGTCAGTGAGCGCTTTTCCGCCCATGATCTTGGCCGCAATACTGGCGATCGGCGCGCCAACAGCCTTGGCCACGAATGGGACCGTCCGGCTGGCACGCGGATTGGCCTCGAGCACGTAAATCTCGTCACCTTTGACCGCGTACTGAATATTGATCAGTCCAGACACATTGAGCGCTTTGGCGAGCGCGATGGTCTGCTCGCTGAGGCGGCCAATGATGCTTGGCGACAGCGAATAAGGCGGCAAGGCGCAGGCGCTATCGCCCGAATGCACCCCGGCTTCTTCAATATGTTCCATAATACCGGCGACGTGGACGTTTTCGCCATCGCACAGCGCGTCGACGTCTACTTCAATCGCGTCGGACAAGTAGCGGTCCAGGAACAGTGATCCATCACCGGCGACCGACAGCGCGTAACCGGCATATTCGCGAACATCTGCGTCGGTATGACAGATCCGCATCGCCGTGCCTGACAGGACAAATGACGGGCGCAGCATGACCGGATAACCGAGCTCACGCGCCTTCTCGAGCGTTTCATCAATCGAGCGCGCGGACGCAGACGGCGGCTGCTGGATGCCGAGATTTGAAAGCAGCGCAGACCATTCTTTGCGGTCTTCGGCGAGATCAATACTGTCGGGGCTGGTGCCAAGAATTGGCACGCCAGCTTGATTCAACGGCTGCGCCAGCTTCAGCGGGGTCTGTCCGCCAAACTGAACGATCACACCTGCCAGCTCACCAGCGCTTTGTTCTTTGTGAATGATCTCAGAGACATGCTCTTCCGTCAGCGGCTCAAAATACAAGCGGTCTGACGTGTCATAGTCGGTTGAGACGGTCTCCGGGTTACAGTTTACCATGACGCTTTCAATGCCGATATCGGCCATGGCAAACGCCGCGTGGCAGCAGCAATAGTCAAACTCGATTCCTTGCCCGATCCGGTTGGGGCCGCCGCCCAGGATGATGGCTTTCTTGCGGTCTGAAGGTAGCGACTCACAATCGGCTTGCTCTTCGCCAAAGGCCGGGTGTTCGTATGTGGAATAAAGATAAGGGGTCTTCGCCGCGAACTCGGCCGCGCAGGTATCAATGCGCTTATAGACCGGGCGCACCGACAAGGCGTGCCGGGCCGCGCGGACATGGTGTTCGTCTTCACCAATCAACTCTCCGAGTCGGGCGTCAGAAAAGCCCATGGCCTTGAGATCGGTAAAGTCACGGCTGGTCGTTGGCAGACCGTCGCGGCGAATATTCTCTTCGACGGAAACGATCTGAGCAATCTGGCGTAGGAACCAGAGATCGATGCTGGTCGCGGCATGAACGTCTTCGACGGAGATTCCCATCCGGAACGCCTGCGCGACAATTCTCAACCGGTCTGGCGTCTGCTTGGAAAGCGCTTCACGCAGGGCGCCTTCGTCGCTGAATTCGACTTCGTTCAGCCCATTCAGGCCCGTATCGAGCGAGCACAGCGCTTTCTGGAAGCTCTCCTGAAAGTTCCGGCCAATGGCCATGGCTTCGCCAACAGACTTCATCGCAGTGGTCAGCAGCGGCTCGGCGCCTTCAAACTTTTCAAAGGCAAAGCGCGGGATCTTTGTGACGACATAGTCAATTGTCGGTTCGAACGAGGCTGGCGTGACGCCGGTAATATCATTGTCGAGTTCATCGAGCGTGTAACCAACGGCGAGCTTGGCGGCGACTTTGGCAATCGGGAACCCGGTTGCTTTGGAGGCCAGCGCCGACGAGCGAGAGACGCGGGGGTTCATCTCGATTACGACCAGTCGACCATCGTCTGGATTCACCGCGAATTGAACATTCGAGCCACCGGTCTCAACACCGATCTCACGTAGAACGGCGAGCGAGGCGTTGCGCATCACTTGGTATTCTCGATCAGTTAGCGTCAGGGCGGGGGCGACGGTGATCGAGTCGCCGGTGTGGACACCCATGGGGTCAACGTTCTCGATGGCGCAGATAATGATGGCATTGTCGGCTTTGTCGCGCACGACTTCCATCTCGTATTCTTTCCAGCCGAGAAGGCTTTCATCGACGAGGATTTGAGCAACAGGCGAGGCGGCGATGCCCGCCCGGCAAATCTCTTCATATTCAGCGCGGTTGTAAGCCACGCCGCCGCCCGTGCCACCAAGCGTAAAGGCCGGGCGAATGATGGCTGGCAGGCCGACATGGTCGAGCACTTCGAGTGCATTCTTCAGGCCTGTATGCCGGTCATAAGACCCATCATCATTCTTCGGCGAGGAGACAATTTCCGCTTTCGGATTTTCCAGGCCAATCCGGTCCATTGCTTCACGGAACAGTTTGCGGTCTTCGGCCATTTCGATCGCGTCGGCGCGGGCCCCGATCAGTTCTACCCTGTGCTTAGAAAGAACCCCCGCCTGTTCAAGGGCGAGGGCGCAATTCAAAGCGGTCTGACCGCCCATGGTTGGAAGAAGCGCGTCGGGCTTCTCGATTTCGATGATCTTTTCGACGAAGTCCGGCGTGATGGGCTCAATATAAGTCGCGTCGGCAAGCCCGGGATCGGTCATGATCGTCGCCGGATTGGAATTGACCAGAATGACCCGGTAGCCTTCGCCTTTCAGCGCCTTGATGGCTTGCACGCCGGAATAATCAAACTCGCAGGCCTGACCGATAATGATAGGACCAGCACCGATAACAAGAATGGACTGAATATCGGTGCGTTTAGGCATCTGGTCTTCCTTTTAAATTTTGCATCGCAGGCAAACGGCTGCCCTATAGCGGGGAGTCGCCATCTGGGGCAAGCGGAAAAGGCGGGTATTTCCGGAAAAACTAGTGCTGGATGTGGTTTGGCAAGCGGTCGCGCTGCGACATGGATCCTAGACGAATAGATACAGCGGATCGCGACCGGCTTCGCTTTCAAGAAAGCCGAGGGTTTCAAACGTCTGCTGCATAGTGCCGGAGAGCGGCGCCTGCAGGGTCAAAGGCTTGCCTGTCTTGCGTGGTATAACCAGCGCGCGGGCATGCAGATGCAGGCCCTTGCTAACGCCCTGCGGCACCTCGCGGCGGGTCTCGTACTTATCGTCGCCCAATATGCTGGTCCCGAGTTCGTGCATGTGAAAGCGCAGCTGGTGCATCCGTCCGGTCGATGGTTTGAGCGCCACCCAGGCGGCGCGTCTCGCCGCGGTGGACACGGTTACATAGTCGGTAATTGCGTGCTTGGAGACTTTGTCGCCATGCGCGCCAAGGATCATCCGCTCGCGGCCCTCTTCATCCTTGCCTTTGCGCATCCATGAGCGCAGCTGACCCGCAGGGGGGTGTGGTACTCCCACCGTCACAGCCCAATAGACTTTGTCCATATCGCGGGAATGAAACAGATCGCCCAGGCGCGACGCCGCTGCCGGATGTTTGGCAATGATCAGAAGGCCAGACGTGGCTTTGTCGAGCCGGTGGACCAGACGGGGTCTATGTTCGCCATCTGAAAGCGCATCCAGCATGCCATCGATGTGCCGGCCACCTTGTTTGGTGCCGCCTTGAACGGCGATGCCTGCTGGCTTGTTGAGGACGAACATCTCATCGTCTTCATGCAGGATCAGCGGTTTCAAAAAGGCCAGCGCCTTGGTGTTTGACTTTTTTGGTGCGCTCCAAGGGGCATCTGTGTCCTTGGAAACCTTGGATACAAACGGCGGCAGACGGACTGACATCCCAGCTTCGAGCCTGGTATTGGCTTTGGCGCGCGCGCCGTCGACACGGATCTGGCCCGTGCGCAACAGCTTTTCCAGCTCGCCTTGAGTCATCGGCATTCGCCGTTTGACCCAGCGATCGAGGCGCACGCCGCCTTCCTTGGCGCTGACGGTTTCGGTGATCACTTGCCGGCTCATGCGAGCAACCTCTTCAAGGCAAGCAGGCCGACCGCGAAAGCCGCAATCGCTCCCGTCATGTTCAGCGCCGCAAATGCCAACCCCTTCATAACCTCGCCCGTCATGAAAAGGTCGACTGTGTCACGGGAGAAGGCAGAGAACGTCGTGAAGGCGCCCATCATGCCGACACCTACGAGGAGCCAGAGCGTATTCTCAAGGCCGACCTCACGGCTCGCGAACCAGCCCATCAGGGCGCCCAGGATGAAACTGCCAACGACGTTGACGCACAGCGTCGCCCAGGCGCCTGACACACCGCCATGCGCGGTGAAGGCGAGGCCAACACCATATCGCATCGACGCCCCAATCGCGCCGCCAAGAGCAACCAACAGAAATCCGTTCATGCGGCCTCATAGGCCACGTTCCGCTTCAGCACCAGTCACAGCGCACCGTTGACGCCGCCCAATTCCACTTCCATCATTTCCAAGGGAGGAAATTGAGCATGTTCATTGGCCATTATGGAGCCGCTTTTGCCGCGCGGGCGGTGAAGCCAGCCATACCGCTTTGGCAGTTTTTCGTGGCGGTGCAGCTGGTCGATTTTGCCTGGGCTGCGCTGGTGCTCGCGGGCATTGAGAAGTTCGATGTCGCGCCTGGCTTCATGGAGGCGTCCATCCTCGACTTGCATCACATGCCATACACCCACTCTCTGGTCGCAGCTGTGATCTGGGCGATCGCAGCCGGAGCGCTCTACGCAGCATCGCGGCGCGGCGCGAAAGCGGTGACCGCAGGCGTGATTATCGGACTGGCAGTGTTTTCGCACTGGATCACCGACCTGATCGCGCACGGGCCCGATCTGGCACTTTGGTTCGGAGGCCCCAAGGTCGGGCTCGGCCTCTGGAACAGCTTGCTCTGGACCCAAGTGGTTGAGATTGGCCTGCTGCTGATTGGCGGGGCGCTGTATCTGGCGCATACAAAACCAAAAGGCCCGGTTGGACGGATTGCGCCATTCTTGCTGCTGGGCTTCATGCTCGCTTTGCAGATTTACAATCATTTGCCAGTCGACCATCCGCCAGCAATCCCGCAGTTTGCAATCATGGCTTTGTTGGCGTTCTCACTGCTTTCAGTCGTCGCCTGGGCGGCAGACCGGACGCGCGAGCCGGCCTAAGGCTGCGCTCGCTTCAGCCGATTGAGCGCTTCATCCAGCGCCGAGAGATAGCGAGACCGATCCGCCTTTGAGAAGGGCGCCGAACCGCCGAGCTGATCGCCGCCTGCACGCAGGTCTGCCATGATCGCTCGCGTCGCAATGGCGCCGCCAATCGAGTTCTCGGTGAACGGTTTGCCATTCGGTCCAAGCACGATGGCGCCCACTTTAAGGGCGCGATCAGCCAGCAAGATGTCTGCGGTGACGACGACGCAGGACGCGTGCGATAGGTCGACGATCTTGTCATCCGCAGCATCGAATCCATCGCTTACGGTAAGGTGTTTGATCAGCGGGTGTTGCGGCACACGCAAGAAACTATTGCTGACCAGTGTGACCGGCACCTTGTGGCGGATTGCGACTTTGTAAGTCTCATCCTTGACCGGACAAGCGTCGGCATCGATCAGGATTTCAATCTGCTCGGCCACTATTTGTTGAGGCACCAGCGCATGATCGCCTTCTGCGCGTGCAGACGGTTTTCTGCCTCATCCCAGACCAGCGAACCCTCTGCGTCGATAATCTCCGCATCGACTTCTTCACCGCGGTGGGCGGGAAGACAGTGTAGGAATTTCGCGCCGCTTTGCGCGAGCTCCATCAGCTCCTCGGTCACGGCGTAAGGGTCGAGCTCCGCCAGGCGCGTTTCACCGTCCTTGTCGCCCATGGAGACGAATGTGTCAGTGATGACAACATCCGCGCCCGCGACGGCTTCTTCGGCCGTTTCGTAAAGGTCGATGCGTCCCTGCAGCTCGCGCGCGATGGCGACATCATCCTCATCCGGTGCATAGCGATCGGGCGTGCCGACCGCGAACGAGAATCCGAATTTTGGCGCGGCGTGCAGAAAGCTGGAGCAGACATTGTTGCCATCGCCAACCCAGGCCAGGCGCGCGCCATTCAGGTCAAGACCGCTTTCCTCCAGCGTCATCAAATCAGCGAGGATCTGGCAGGGGTGCGAGCGATCGCTGAGGCCGTTGATGACCGGCACCGAAGCGGCCTCCGCAAACACTTCCAGATCGCTGTGGCTGTTCACGCGCAGCATCACCATATCAACATAGCGGCTGAGCACGCGGGCGGTATCTTCGACAGTCTCACCGCGGCCAAGCTGCATGTCAGTAGCGGTTGCAATGATGGAGTCTCCGCCGAGCTGGCGCATGGCGCCCTCGAAACTGAACCGGGTGCGGGTCGAGTTTTTCTCGAAAACCATCGCCATTGTATGATCTTTCAGCGGCGCATCCGCATCGACGCGGCCTTTCGGCCAACCTTTTCGAGCACGCTTCATCGCATGCGCCTGATCGAGAATGGCGCGCAGCTCATTCGCTTCGAGCTGCCACAAGTCGATGAAGTTTCGATAGGTCATGCACCCCTCCGGGTAGAATGGAAGCGGCGCTCATAACGCATTTCCGCCGGGAAAGCTACACAAACCAGAATTGTACGCGATCCCTAATGTTGACTGCAGGTCTGCGCCGATGAGCAGCGCATTTTAAACTGGCGCACCGCGCTCAAACTCAGTAGAGACAGATTCACGCTTTCGACTTGGATTTAGGGACGAATGAAATGGATAGAGTTCTGATTATTGGCGCCGGCGCGGCGGGCTCAGTCGTCGCCCAGAAATGCGCCATGGATCGTGACACATTCAAGCATATCACGCTGGCCTCTCGTCGCCTTGTGTCTTGCGAAAAGGTGGCGGCCCTGTGTGTGACACCGATTGAGATTGCTCAGGTTGATGCCGACAATGTCGAAGAGACGGTGGCCCTCATCGAGAAGGTCAAACCGGACCTGGTGATCAACATGGCGCTGCCTTATCAGGACCTTCCGATCATGGATGCCTGCCTGGCGACCAAAACCCACTATATGGACACCGCAAATTATGAACCGCGTGACGTCGCCAAGTTCGAGTATCACTGGCAATGGGCGTATCAGGACCGGTTCAAAGAGGCCGGGCTGACGGCCATTCTTGGCTGCGGTTTTGATCCGGGCTGCACCAATATTTATTGCGCCTATGCTCAGCAGGAAGGCTTGCTGGACGAAATCGAATACATCGACATCGTTGACTGCAATGCTGGCGACCATGGCAAGACGTTCGCGACCAATTTCAATCCGGAGATCAACCTGCGCGAAGTCACCCAGGATGGGCGCTATTGGAAGAATGGTGAGTGGATCGAAATCCCGGCTCTCTCGATCCGGACGATGATCGACTATCCGGAAGTCGGCCCAACCATGTCCTACCTCATCTATCACGAGGAGGAGGAAAGCCTGGTCAAGCATATCAAAGGCCTGAAGCAGATCCGCTTCTGGATGACCTTTGGCGATGAGTACATCAAGCATTTGGACGTGTTCAAATCCATCGGGCTGATCGGGCTCGAACCGATCAAGCATAAGGGTATGGACATCGTTCCGATGGAATTCTTGAAAGACCTGCTGCCGGTGCCAAGCACGCTGGCGGAAGGCTATACTGGCAAGACCAGTATCGGCGTCATCCTGCGCGGCACCAAGGACGGACAGCCGGTAACCAAGATGATCTACAATGTCTGCGACCACGCCGAAACAAACAAAGAAGTTTCAGCCCAAGCGGTCAGCTATACGACCGGGGTGCCGCCTGTTTCAGGCGCCGCCATGTTCTTCAAAGGTGAGTGGTCCGGCGCAGGCGTGTACAATGTCGAACAATTCCCGGCCAAGCCTTTCCTCGAAGACGTGGCAAAGCGCGGTCTGCCCTGGCATGTGGTCGATGTGCCCGCTGGCAAGCAAGACGACTTGTTCGCGGTTGAGACTTAGCGGCGACTACGGGCCAGAACACATTCGCGTGTGCGCGCTTGATCCGACCGCGAAAACCGCGCACGGACAGGCTTTGTTTGAACTGAGGGGTTGAAATGCAACGTGTCACTTTAGGTGGTCTGTTTGCCGCCATAGCCTTGATCCTAGCTGCTTGTTCGGATGTTTCCGACAAGCCGCTTTTTGTGCCAGCCGTCGATTATGCTGATTTCACCCCAGCGATTGGGTGTAGCGCCGATGTGCCGGACGCCACTTATCGCGCTTGCATGGACCCGAACGCGCTTTATGCCGCCGCCATTGATGCAGCGAATGAAGCGGGAAATCCGCTCATGGTGATTTGGGGATTCGAAGAGTGCCCTTATTGCAAGAAATTTGCGGCCGAAGAGATGAATCCTGAGAGCCCGCGTCTGATCAGCGATTTTGTCGGAAACACCCTGACCGAGGCGCAGCGGAACAGTCTTCCAAATGGTGGCAAAGATTTCCAGATCAGCGTCTTGCACCTCCACGTCCGCGCTCCGGCAGGTGCGGCGCTCGCGGAGACTTTGGGCGTGACGGACATTGCGCGTGAGCGGGGCTGGCATCGAGTCTGGTCGCCTTTCGTGACCTTCACGCGTCCAGGTTCGCATGAATTTGTCGCGCAAACGCAATTCCAGCAAGGCGAGAAGCCGTGTCAGTATGTCGACGATTTCGCCATCAGCCTGCAGCAGCTGGGCTATATTCCAGCCGACGATTCGAAAGTGCGTCCGATGTGCGCAGCGGCGTAAGGAAGAGGTTCGACTCCGTCGTCTATCGCACCTAATGTGTGGACCATGTTCGACACGATCCTCTACGAAATCGAGAATGGCCGCGCCCGCATCACGCTGAACCGGCCCGACAAACTCAACGCCATGAGCCTGAAAATGCAGGCTGAGCTATCCGAAGCCCTGTGGGACGCTGACGCTCGCAAGGACGTGCATTGCGCTATTATCAAGGGCGCCGGGCGGGCCTTCACGGCCGGGTATGATCTCGCTGGAGGTGAGAGCGTTCCGATCTCCAGGCTGCAAGCCGAAAACTCCGACGCGCCTTATCGCGGCTATCGCAGCATTGATGATGATATCTGGCAGCTCGAACGGGCCCAGCGCTATCGGATGGCGGCGTTCGACATGCACAAGCCGGTCATCGCCCAGGTGCATGGCCATTGCAAAGCCGGCGGGACGGATCTGGCACTGCTCTGTGACATTGTCATTGTCGCCGATGATGCCGAGATCGGCTTTCCGGCTGGTCGCGACCTCGGCGCCCTGCCCAATCAGCTCTGGTTGCACAATCTCGGGCCGCAATGGACCAAGCGGCTGCTGCTCACCGGCGACACGATCAGCGGGGCCCAAGCGGCAGAGATTGGCTTCGCGCTTAAATCTGTGCCCGCCGACCTCCTCGACGCGGAAGTGGATGGCCTCGCCGACCGCTTCGCCTTGATCGACCCGGACATTCTCGCCGCCAATAAGCGCGCGGTGAATATGGGTCTCGAATTGATGGGCGCGCGCACGCTGCAACGCTACGCCGCCGAGAATGATGCCCGCGGGCACCAGGCCGCCAGTGCCCGGGCCTTCGTCAAGCGCGCGGGCGAGATGGGCCTCAAGCAGGCCCTGCATGACCGCGACGCGCCCTTCGGCGATGGCCGGGTCCGCGTAAAGGGACCAGAGCGACGCGATGAGCATGGTCGCTTGATTGACGAAGAATAAGGGCGCACATGCGCGCGATGACCCTCGACACACTTCCCACACCCTGTTTCGTGCTCGATCTTGCACGGCTGCGCCAGAACCTCGGAACCGCGCGCCGCGTGCGCGAGGCGGCCGGCTGCAAGATCCTGCTCGCTACGAAGGCGTTTGCGCTTCCCGCGGTGTTCCCGCTGATGCGCGAATATCTTGATGGCACGACCGCGAGCGGTGAGCAGGAAGCGCAGCTTGGTGCAGAAGCGTTCGGCAAAGAAGTTCATGTCTACTCCCCAGCTTATGCGCCTGGGGAGATCGAGCGGCTAAGCCAGATTGCCCAGCATATCTATTTCAATTCGGCGGCGCAGATGGCGCAATATGGCGCCATTGCCAAGGCGGCCGACGCCCAGATTGGGTTGCGGGTTAATCCCGGCTATTCGAACGCCACCCTTGGCGGCGCGCTGTATGATCCTTGCGCGCCGATGTCCCGGTTTGGTGAAGTTCCCGCAAAGCTGGATGAGGTCGACTGGTCCCTGGTCGACATCTTCCACGTCCACACATTATGCGAAAGCCGGGCGGATGGGTCAGTTGGCCTGATTGAACATGTTGCCGAACACTTCGCCCCTTATCTTCAACAGGTGCGCGCCGTGAATTTTGGCGGCGGCCATTTCTTGAACAAGCCGGATTTTGACGTGGACGCACTGATCGCCGCGATCAAAGCGTTTCGAGAACGCTTCGATATTGAAGTCATTCTGGAGCCCGGAAGCGGGCTGGTCGTGGACACAGGCGAGTTACATGCAAGCGTTATCGATCTGCACTGGAATGATGGCGATATCGCGCTGTTGGATGCGAGTGCCTCAACCCATATGCCGGATGTCTTGGAAGTGCCTTATCGCCCCGACGTGAATGGCGCGGGCGATGCGGGTGAGTTTGCGCACACGTATCGCCTCGCGGGCCGCACCTGTATGACGGGCGACATTATTGGCGACTATTCTTTCGCTTCGCCGCTTAAGCCCGGTGACCGGATCGTGTTTCGCGATCAGATGCACTACTCCTTCGTGAAAACGAACACGTTCAACGGCAACCCGCTCGCCAATCTGGCGCTGCGGCATGAGGATGGACGCGTCGAAATGATCAGCGACTTTGGGTATGAGGCGTTTCGCGAGCGCCTCGGCCGGTAGGCAGTCTCGTCTCAGGCGGGGTTGTGTTGCGGTTCCCAAAGTTCGATCGGGTTGCCTTCCGGGTCATAGACCCGCGCAAACAGGCCATTCGGATAGGGATTATCAGGATCCACCGTGACGTCGTTTCCGTTGGCTCGAAGTTGTTCGACCATTTTTTCAAGGCTGTGCACGCGCATGTTCAGCATAAACATTTTTGACTTATCATCGCCAAAATAGGCGGTGTCTCCGCCGAACGGCGCGAAGACTGTCGGTCCTTCATTCTGATGCCAGGGCTCGGTGTCATAATCGCTGGGCACAGGATCAATGCCGAGATTCTCTTCATACCAGGCTGCCAGGGCAGAAGGGTCCTTCGCGCGGAAGAAAAATCCGCCAAATCCCGCGACACGCTGCTTCTCCATCACCTTTGCCCTCCTCGTCTGAGCGGAACGGCCAGTATGATCGAAAATCCCATTGACGCAATGCGTGCTCGTATTATGCCCTTCGCAACCAAGGGGAGCTTTCGAAATCCAATGAGCTAGCGGCACCGGTTTTCCGGACTAATCTCATTTGCCATGCGCGACCTGCGCGCGCTCACTTTATGCGAATTCGAAAGGAGGCTCCCTTGCCCCGACTACAAAATAAAATTGCGCTCATAACCGGTGCGGCCCGCGGTATCGGTGCAGCCATTGCCGAGGCTTTTGTTGCTGAAGGGGCTCGGGTGATCGTCACCGACATTCTTGATCAAGAAGGCTCGGACAAAGCGGCAGAACTTGGCGCCGTCTATGAACACCTGGATGCCTCGCAGCCGGATGACTGGGCGGCCGTCATGAAGGCCCATCCAAAGCTTGATATTCTGATCAACAATGCCGGGATCACAGGCTTTGAGGACGGTGATCTCGTGCAAGATCCAGAGCAGATTTCCCTGGACGCATGGCACCGCGTTCATGCCGTCAATCTCGACGGGACGCTGCTCGGGTGTCAGGCCGCGATCAAGGCGATGAAGGATGCCGGACGCGGCAGGATCATCAATATGTCCTCGCGCTCAGGTCTGGTCGGCATTCCAGGCGCGGCGGCCTATGCGAGTTCCAAGGCCGCGATCCTCAATCACACCCGCTCCGTCGCGCTTTATTGCGCGCAGCAAGGCTGGGCCATTCGTTGCAACGCCATCGCGCCGGCGGCCATCCTGACGCCGATCTGGGAACCTATGCTGGGGGACGGACCTGATCGGGAAGAGAAAATGGCCGCTTTGGTCGCCGACACACCGCTCAAGCGATTTGGCACGCCGGAGGAAGTCGCCGCTATAGCGGTTATGCTGGCGAGTGACGAGGCCGCTTACATGACGGGTGAAACGCTGACCCTTGATGGTGGTTTGCTGGCGGGGTCGGCGGCAAGTCCCGGCTGAGACGCGTGCAGCTTGGTCTTGCCGAACCCGGCCCAGACTTGTATGTCAGCGCCTTCAATTTGGTTGGCCGCGTTAGCTCAGCTGGTAGAGCATCGCATTCGTAATGCGGAGGTCGGGTGTTCAAGTCACCTACGCGGCACCATTTTCCTCACCTAGTCTGTCTTGATTGTGATTGGTTGCTCGTTCGTCAGAGCCGGGATGCGGGCTCGGGCCTTGGTAGTTTGGGTAAGGTCCAGGTCCGCCAGAACGATGCCCGGTTCGTCGCCATCTGCTTCGGCCAGAACCTCCCCCCAGGGCGATACGATCATCGAGTGACCATAAGTCTCGCGGCCATCCTCGTGCGGCCCGCCTTGCGCAGGCGCGAGGACGAAACAACCGGTTTCAATCGCCCGGGCACGGATCAGGACATGCCAATGCGCTTCGCCTGTGACGCGCGTGAATGCTGCGGGGATCGTGATCAGATCTGCGCCGGCTTGCGCAAGCGTGCGATACAGGTGCGGGAAACGGACATCATAGCAGATCGTCAGTCCCACCAGGCCGAACGGTGTGCTCGCCAGTACCGCGTCTTGACCGGCGCGATAGGCTTTCGATTCGCGATAGGATTGACCATCTCCGACCTCGACATCGAACATGTGGATCTTGTCATAGCGCGCGAGGATTTGGCCATTTGGGCTGATCAAATAAGAGCGATTGGCGAACCGCTCATCATCCGGCAAGGCGATGGCGAGCGAGCCGATCAGTAATGTGACGTTCAGCTCAGCAGCAAGGCCTGATAGCGCGCCTAAACACGCATCATCGGCCTCGGCCGCGATCTTTGACCGGGCCTGACCCGGTCGAATATCCAGGAGATTGGTCATTTCGGGCGTGGCGATGAACTGCGCGCCCTGGTCAGCGGCCGCGCGGATAAGCTCGCTCGCGGCCGCTATATTGGGTTGAAACTCGGTCGTCGCGCGCATTTGAATGCACGCTGCTTTGAGACGGGTCATGCCAGACAGTCTAGCACCCGGTCACGTGATCACCAGCCTCGTTCGGCTACCAGGTTTCGCGGTAGGGGCGCAGGTCCATTTCGTGCGTCCAGGCCGAGCGGTGCTGACTGTACACATGCCAATAAGCATCGGCAATTGCGTCCGGGGACAGTCCGCCATCCTCGCCAAGCCCGTCCAGATAGTCGCCAAACCGGCTGCGGACCATCTCACCGTCGATTACGCCATCGATGATGAAATGGGCGACGTGGATGCCTTTAGGACCATAATCACGGGCCAGAGACTGTGCCAGCATGCGCAGGCCGGCTTTCATCATGGCAAAATGCGCAAAGTTCGGGCGGCCACGCATCGAGCCCGAAGCGCCAGTGAAGAACAGACTGCCTTTGCCTTGCGCCTCGAGCAGCGGGATCGCGCGCTTGGCCGTCAAGAAAGCGCCGAAACATCCGACGCGCCAAAATTGTTCAACCGTGTCCGGTTCCAGCTGTTCGAACGGGATGATGGCATTGTTCCCGGCATTGTAGAGCACAGCCGCCACTGGACCACGCGCTTTAGCTTGCTCGAACAGCGTATCCAGATCTGACTCGGAGGTGACGTCGACGGCGAGGCTTTCTGCGGAACCACCCGATTCTGTAATTTCGCTCGCCAGCGCTTCGACTTTCGAGGCGGTGCGCCCGGTCATTATCACGTGGTGACCTTGTGCAGCGAACTTGCGTCCAAGCGCGCCGCCGACGCCTTTTGAGGCACCTGCGCCCAGGATGATGACAGTATCAGACATTATGGACCCTCTCTTTCAGGTATCGATCAGGCTCAGCTCTGAGTAGCTGGCGTGCGGAGATATAAGACCACGGCGATCACGGTGGCGGCAATCTCGAAATAGAGCAGCGGCATGATCGTCGCGGGCGGCGATCCGACAGCGAGGATGCTTGCAATCCGCCCAATCGCGGCGCCGGTCATGAAAATGGCGACGAAGGCCAAAGCATCACGCCGGCGGGCTTCTACGAACACACCGAGCAGAAAGACCAATGCTGAGGCCAGGAACAGGCCGCTATAGGTAGAGCGCAGCATATTATCCATGCCTGCGCTCCCCGTAGCGAGATCATAGCGCGCGAGGAGCAGATTGGGATCGTACAGATAGAGGATGCCAATACTGCCAATCGACAGGACGATGAAACCCAGGAAAATGCGAGCGACCATCGCCTATTCCGCTGCCGTCGGCTGTTGATGACGCGCCAGCCATTCGGCTTCTTCACCTGGCTCAGGCATGACTTCACCGCCTTCAAAAGCCCAGCTTGCCGGAACATCGGTGGTCATCATTCCGATCGCGTCGAGATCAATTCCGGCATGGGTGGAGATAGACTCACGCATTTCAGCAATGATCTGCGCCTTTTGGGCATCGGTCCGGTTGGCACGAATACTCCCGAACAAGACCGCAGACTTGCCGTCGAGCGGCGGTGCGGCGTCTTCCTCGACGAAGAAGGCGTGAACGAATTGGGGCGGGGCGCCGGTGACGTCGCAATGAATGCGGGTGATGTCCGCAGCGATCTTCGGCTTGGCCTCGTCAGAGATTGCGCCTTTGGCCGCATTGCACAAATACAGGGGCATGGTCGGCTCCTTAGGTTTGAGGGTCGGAAATGACGCCGACAACTTCATCAAGTGAGCGATGGGTTTCATTGACCCAAAGCTCGCACATCTCTTTCAGCAGTTCTGCGCGTTCTGGCTGTGGCACAGCTCGGTTCGCGGCCATGGAGATAATCGAAGAAGTGCTTGGCTTGGCGGCGGTAAAGCCGCTGCGCTCTGGAATCGCGCGCCAGTTTATCTCAGCCGGTTCGCCAAAGGCGCGTTCGGCAAAGGCTGACAGGTTCGCGCGCAGGACAGCTTCGGTCTCGGGTGAGATTTGACCGGCCTGCACAATGCAATTGCAGGATATCATGAGGGATCCTCCTTTTCTTGGGTTTCGGTGATTGGGCCTGCGCCATTCGCCCAGCGCATGCCGACTTCGTTGAGGGCCAATAGCTCGCCATCTGCGCGGCGCGGCCAGATACGGGGCAGGGGCTCGCCGGACTCTCTCACCGTAACCACGGTGGATGGCCCCTTTTCGTGGGCGACCCATTTGTCACCCCATTGGCCCAGCGCGATGATGACGGGGGCAAGATCGCGCCCACGCTCGGTCAGCACATATTCCTCGTGGGCATAGCCATCAGCGGCCGGAACGCGCTCGAGGATGCCGCCAGCAACCAGGTCATTGAGGCGACTGGTCAGCGTATTCTTGGCGATCCCGAGATTCCTTTGGAAGTGCTTGAACCGCCGCGCGCCCATCATCGCATCGCGGATGATCAGCAGCGACCACCAGGACCCGACATGATCCAGCGTTCGCGCGATTGAGCATTGCATATCTGAGAAAGATTTTGTCTTCATGGCTCGCATAAATTGGTTGCAATATAAAACCATGCATCTTATTTGGTTTCGTATTGCAACCAGTTTTTCAAAACGGTGCAGATTGTGATCCTTGTTAAGGAGGGACTGATCATGCAGCTCAAAGTTCACGGTACACTGCTTTCGCCCTGGGTGCGCCGGCTCGTGGTGGCAATCGAGGAGAAAGGGCTCGACTATGAGCAAGTCTCCATCGTGCCGCTTGGCGATCCGGACCCGGACTTCCTGAAGATCAGCCCGCTCGGCAAGGTCCCGGTCCTGGAAGTGAATGGCCGCTTCCTGCCAGACTCGCTCGCCGCGTGTACGCTGCTCGAAGCGGAAGTGCCTGAGCCATCCTTGTTTCCGAAAGCCGGTTGGGACGCAGCCTGGATGCTATGGCTTTGCGACTATCTCGCCACGGCCTTGTTCTCGAAAGTTGAAGCCCCGCTGTTCATCGAGCAGTTCATCAAGCCGAACTTTCAGCAGACCGACCCGGATCCTGAAATCGTCGCCGCGGCCAAGCAGATGCGTCCGCAGGTGTTCGATTATCTGGAGTCCCAGCTGGTGAGTGGTCGGCCCTACTTACTCGGCGATGATTGTACGCTCGCAGATCTGACAGCGGGCGGAATTTTCATCAGCTATTTCCACGCCGGCGAGATCATCGATTCTGCCCGCTGGCCAAACCTGTCGGACTATGTCGCGCGGATACACATGCGCCCCTCATTCGAGCATCTTCTCGAGAAAGAGCGTGAACTCGTCGGAACCCGGTCGCCGCTTTTTGCTTAAGCGCGACGGCGACGCCCCCGTATCGGACCGGCGCTATCGCAGCCAGGCGCCTTCGACCACCTCGACCACGTCTTCCATGATATTGGTGATCTGGAAGTCTTTCGGCGTATAGACCCGGCGGACGCCCATCTGCCGAAGCGCTTGCTCGTCTTCGAGCGGGATAATGCCCCCAACAATGAGCGGCGTGCGCTCAATGCCGGCTTTCTGCATCTCAGCCAAAGTCTCGCGCACCAGATCAAGGTGGCTCCCAGATAGGATCGACAGCCCGATGACATGGGCATTCGCATCCTTGGCTTGGGCAACGATTTCAGCAGGTGTGAAGCGAATGCCTTCATAGACGACGTGCATGCCGCACGCGCGCGCGCGCGCCGCAATCTGCTCCGCGCCATTGGAGTGGCCGTCCAGGCCTGGCTTGCCGAGCACATAGGTCAGGTCCCGTCCAAGGCGTCCGGACAGGGCCTCCACTTTGGTCTTTGTCGCTTCAATATCTTCATCGCCGCCGGTTTCAATGACGACGGCTACGCCGGTTGGGCCACGATATTCACCGAACACTTCGCGCAGGGTGCCGCCCCACTCGCCAGACGTGACGCCTGCCTTTGCTGCGGCGATGCTGGGCTCCATGATATTGGCGCCCGACTCCGCGGCTGACTTCAGCGCGGCGAGTGCCGCGTCGACTTGCGCCGTGTCCCGTCGTGCCCGCCAGGTCCGAAGGGCGTCGATTTGTTGACGCTCCACCATCGGATCGATGGTCTCAATCGCTTCGTTCCCGGCGCCAAGCGGGCTCTCTTCGGTTTGCGTGAAGGCATTAACACCGATGACTTTGAGATTGCCGCTTTCGATGCCGCGGACGCGATCAATATGCGCGCCGACCAGGCTCTCTTTCATGTAGGCGACGGCATCCACCGCGCCGCCCATATTGTCGATCTCGCCGAGTTCAGCGCGCGCCTGCGCTTTCAGCTCTTCGGTTTTTCCGTCGATGACGTGACTGCCGTCGAACAGGTCTTCATATTCGAGCAAGTCGGTTTCGAAGGCGAGAATTTGCTGCATCCGCAGCGACCATTGCTGATCCCAAGGGCGCGGCAGACCGAGCGCTTCATTCCAGGCCGGCAGCTGGAGCGCCCGGCAGCGGGCGCGTTTGGAGAGGGTCACGGCAAGCGCCTCAATCAAGATGCGATAGACATTGTTCTCCGGCTGCGGCTCGGTGAGCCCCAAGGAATTGACCTGAACGCCATAGCGAAACCGCAAAGCCTTGGCATCGGTGACCCCGTAGCGATCGCGGCCAATTTCTTCCCATAGATCGACGAACGCGCGCATCTTACAAAGCTCGGTGACGAAACGCACTCCGGCGTTCACGAAGAAGGAAATGCGCCCAAACACTGTCGGGAAGTCTTCCTCCGGCACCTGACCGCCTTGTTTCACGGCATCGAGGACAGCGCAGGCCGTGGCGAGAGCATAGGCAAGCTCCTGCTCCGGCGTCGCGCCCGCTTCCTGCAAGTGGTAGGAACACACATTCATCGGGTTCCACTTGGGCACTTCTGTATAGCACCAGCTGATCATGTCGCTGATGAGGCGCAGGCTCGGCTGCGGCGGAAACACATAGGTTCCACGCGAGAGGTATTCCTTGATAATGTCGTTCTGCGTCGTCCCGCGGAGTTTGGCTCGGTCATCGCCGCGCTCGTCGGCCAGTGCCACATAGAGTGAAAGCAACCACGCCGCCGGCGCATTGATCGTCATCGACGTGTTCATCTCTTCCAGCGGCAACTGGTCGAACAGGACGCGCATATCGCCGAGATGACCAACTGGCACACCGACTTTGCCGACCTCACCGCGGGCGAGGATATGGTCTGCATCATAAGCGGTTTGGGTCGGCAGATCGAAGGCGATGGAAAGACCCGTCTGACCCTTGGACAGATTGCGGCGATACAGTTCGTTCGATTTCTGCGCCGTGGAGTGTCCGGCATAGGTGCGGAATATCCAGGGTCGATCAGGCGCGTGTTGGTATTGGGTATCTGCCAAGACGGTCTCCGGGGCATCTCGTAAGGCGAGAACATGCGGGAACACAACCTGACCTGCAAGGGTGCCCAGCGGGAAGCAACATGTATGCAAAAACGCATGTTAGTATTGGCTTGATATGCGAAGAAGTTCTATGCACGGCGTGATATGTCGGGCTGTAATTCTGGAGCTACGCACATGACTGAACTGATCGGGCTGGTCGCCGCTTGTTTGACGACAATTTCATTCCTGCCGCAGGCCGTGATGGTGCTGCGGTCGGGCGAGACGTCCGGTATTTCGTTGACCATGTATGCCATGTTCACGGTCGGCGTCGCAGGTTGGTTGATCTTCGGTCTGTTGCAGAGCAGTCTGCCGATCATTCTCGCCAATGCGGTCACACTGGTTTTGGCGGCAATCATTCTGTCGATGAAAGTTCGTGCCGTCTTGAAAAACCGGCCGCGCGCATTGCCAGCGACACTGTAAGCAGGATATTCGGGGCGCAGTCACAGATTGAGCCGAAATATGCCGACTTCCTTTCTCATCCCAGTTTTGCTGCGTTTAGCGGGGCCGATCGCCTTTCTTGGCGCGGCGATTGCTGCAGGCGTAATGAATCGCAGCTTCTTGCTGGTTCCTTTGCTGACGCTTGTCGCGACCGTGACGACGCTGGTGATCCGGAAAGTAAGCCCGTCGCCTGTCACGGACATCAAATCCGTGTTAGCATCGGATGCGCAGCCAGAGCCTCAGAACCTGTTTCGCGGTGTTGGGCGCCGCTTCGCAATCGGACTGGTGGGATACAGCATCGCATTTGGTCTGGCGGCGCTCGTCGCGGCTCTGTTCCAGACCACTGAATTTGAACCTCAGGTGATGATGTCGGACACGGCCTATCTCATCCTCCCCACGTTGGTCGCCATTGTCGGCGGTTGGATCTCTGCCCGCGTCGGCATGAGCCAGATGGCGGACATGATGAGGCAGATGCAGGAGATGATGGCGCAAATGCAGTCCGCGCAATCAGCTGAGTCGGATGAGGATGCCTTTACACTCGATGGTGAGGTGATTGATCCTGACCGCGATGACAAGGACTCATAGCCAGTCCAGCTGGTCCAAATCTGCCCCGATATACTGATAGTAAGCGGCCTGAACCTTTCGCGTCACGGAACCGGGACGACCCGATCCGATCGCCACGCCATCAATGCTCAGGACCGGGGCAATCACCACGCCGGTTGAACTCGTGAAGGCTTCTTGCGCGTGCAGAACTTGCTCGCGCGAAACCGCGCGCTCTTCGATCCTGTGCCCGTCACTCTCCAGCAAAGAAATCAATCGCCCCCGCGTGATCCCAGGAAGCAAGGCTGAGGAAAGGTCTCGGGTAATCAGGGTGCCGTCCGCGTTGACAATCCAGAGATTTGCCGATGCGGCCTCTGTGACAAGTCCTGCTTCATACAGGATCGCTGTATCCGCACCCGCACGCCGTGCAGCGCGATAAGCAAGGGTTTGGGTTAGCAATTGCGTCGTTTTGAGATCGCGGCGCTGCCACCTTGTGTCCTCGTAGAAGATGGCGGTCAGACCTTCGCGCGCCACAGATCCGATGAGCTGCTTATGCGTCACCGAGATATAAACTGAAGGCGTGAGCTGTTCGGGGCCGTAATAGTCTCGCGGGCCCTGGTCGCCTGCCGTGACGTGCACATAGACCAGACCTTCCTGCAGCTGATTTCGATCGATCAACTCGGCATGAATCTCGGCAAAATCGATGGAGGGCATATCGACTTCAATTCCCGCCAGTGTGTGCTCCAAGCGGGCCATGTGATGCTCGAAGTCGATCAGATTACCATTAACGACGGCGGTCACTTCATAGGCCGCGTGCGCAAAAAGGAATCCGCGATCATTGACCGAGATCTTGGCGGCTTCGCGGGCCAAGATCTCGCCATCCAGGAACACCCACGCTCCGGGGGTCGAATTCTGCTTTGAGAGACTGGTCGGCATGATTGAGGACTTCTTTATCGAACACGCAAGCTGTGAAATCGACTAAGATTCTACCGGATTGAGAAGCGGTGTCTGCAGGCACAATGCAAGATGCGAGATACGGTCTGAAACGATTTCGCGCCAATCGCTGTCCGGCGGTGATGCATGCCGCACCAGAAATGTCTGCTCGGCCGGCTGTGGTAATCCCGCGCCCGGTTTCCGTTCGAACCGTCCGTCGAACAGCTCATGATCTGTTTTTAGATTGGTTGCGCCAGGATCGCGGCCGATTAAGAGCCCGGTTTGCGTTTTCTGGATCCAAGCACCGCCTAGAGTCTGCCGTTGGCCAGGTCTGGTGAGGCTGCTGAGCATGTCTCGTACGGCCCCTAATCGTGGTTCAGAGGCGGTTCCGCTGGCGCATCGTGCGAGCAATGCCATCGCGCGGGCCGTCATGGGCGACTGGTGCACCTCGATTGTCCCGTCGGCATGAACCTCGACCTGCGACAGGTGTTTACCAAGCGACGCATCTCGCGTAGCACGTTGTTTTTGTTGGACTTGTACGAAGCTCCGACCGAGGTCTGCCAAACTAGGATGCCGGGCGAGAAACTTGCGCACGCGCACGCGTTCGAACTGGATCGATTCATTCGATGGATCCTCAATCCAGGCGCAGTCCCTCTCCGTCAGGAACTGACGCAAGGCGCTTCGCGTTGCATGGATCAACGGCCTGATTACGGTGATTGCGCGCCCGTTCGGCCAGACAGGCGCTGGCGCGGCTAAGGCCGGGCCGGCAATGCTCGCATCGCGCACGCCACGACGCCTGCGGATCATCGCGGTCTCGAAAACATCATCGAATGTGTGTCCCGTGAGCAATACCCGTCCCCCGCTGGCTTGCATGGCTTTGCAGATAAGCTCGTATCGCGCCTCTCGAGCCGCGCTCTGGGTTTTCTTAGGCGTATCCCATGTCAGGGTCATGTGGAAGTGACCCAGCGCCTCGCACAGTCCGGCAACATGTTCCGCTTCACTCGCGGACTCGGCCCGAAGGCGGTGATCGACGGTAAAGACCTGTAATTGTCTACCTGAGCGCGCCGACCATTCATGTGTATTCCATAACAGCGCGAGCGAGTCGCTGCCGCCTGAGACCGCAATCGTGAGGGGTTTGTTTGTGTCTTCGGAGAACCGCGCAAGTAGCGTTTCGAAGTCAGCCCCAAATTTCACTGATTCTAGCTGTTTTCGCAGCCGGACCGCACGCGCTCACCAGCGGCGAGATTGCGGGTCACACCAGAAGCATTGGGATAGCGTTGCGGCAGCAGATCAAGGGCATTGCAGGCTTGGTCCGTGTCACCGACCAGGCGCATGGAACGCGCGAGTTTAGCCAGCGCTTCAGGGGCCCGCGGATCATCGGGGTATGTCCGGATCATATCGGTATAAGCCGCTCCAGACTCCGCATAGGCTTCTTGCTGATATAGGACTTCAGCGAGCCAGTATTGCGCTTCACCGGCCTGCGGATCGTCACCGAATCTGGCCAGAAATGCGCGAAAGGCTTCTTCGGCGCCGGCATAGTCAAACTGCAGCAGCCGCGATTTTGCTTCGCCGAATAATGGACCGGCTTCGCCGGGCAGCGCACTGGCCGAGAGTGTACCCAGAGAGCCTTGTGGCAAGGCCTCTCCATCTGGGCCCGTTTGCGTGATGGAGTCCGTTGCCTGAGCGGTCACCATATCGGTGTCAGCCTGGCGAATAATGATGGTCGGCCCGCCTGTCGCTGGAGTTTCGGTGCTCTCGGCTAAATCGCCTGAGCCCGTCTCATCAAACGTGTCGCCGCTTGGTTGAGGTGTGGTCTGTACCGGTCCGGGTGCCAGGAATGCTGGTTCTGGTTGAAGCGCGGCAATCTGGCGATTGAGGTCTACAATCGTTTTTTCCTGATCTGACAAGCGCCGCTCCAGACGCGTGATCAGGCGTTCCAGTTCTGCATCATCTGTCTGCATGCGATTAATCTCATCGCGGGACTGCGACAGCAGAAATTCGAGCGTTTCCACTTTGCCATTTAGCTGAGCTTTATCCGACTCGATTCCGGTCATGCGCGCGCGAAGCTCTGCATTGCTCACGCGGAGCTCCTCTACAGTCAGCGCCAGTTCGCCGCTGGTCACGCCCTGAACAATGCCCGCGCGGCTTTGCGCATCCGCAACCGGCTGAGTTCCAAGAACGCACAGCGCTGTCAGCGCCAGACAGGAAGATCGAAACATGGGGGACGCACTCCAAGCTGGTCAAAATCGTCGAGAAAACAGCACATACGAAAAGGCCGGGGCCAAAATGTGACGCCCGGCCTAATCAAATGTAAATATTACAGTTGGGCTTAGCCAACCACACCTGAAATCAGCTGTGTGAAGCCGTTCCGGTTTTGAGCCCAAGACGCTTCATTGGAGCCGAGAGCCAAAGGACGCTCTTTGCCGTAAGAAACGGTTTGGATACGGGCTGGGTCAACGCCGAGGTCAACCAGGTAGTTCTTCACAACAGAGGCGCGGCGTTCGCCGAGCGCCAGGTTGTATTCACGTGTACCGCGCTCATCACAGTTACCAGCGACGAGAATGTTCACGTCTGGGTAAGATGAAAGCCAAGCGGCTTGACGCTGCAGAATGCCTTGAGCGTCTGCGGAGAGGCGATATTGGTCGAGGTCAAAATAGACGCGGTCACCAACATTGACCTGGAAATCTTCCAGAGAGCCTTCGACCGGTCCGGTTGGAACGACTGGCAGAGTTTCTTCTACCACGACAACTTCTGGTTCTGGTTCTTCAACGACAACAGGCTCTTCGACCACAACCGGTTCTGGTTCTGGTGTTGAAGAACATGCCGCCACGCCAACGAAAAGGGCGATCGACGCGGACGTCATCATAAGCTTACGCATGTGGGTCTCTCCTTGCTTGCGCGTGCAATGGGTGCATTAGGCACAGTTTTTGTCAACTTCGTGACGCCGTATACCCGATTTTCTTGCGATTTGGGAAGATTAACGTCTTGTCAGACTGTGATTTCTTTCCCTAGTCGAGCAAAGGCGACCAGGCTGGATCTGAAGCATCGGTCGGGGTTTGCAAACGGCGGAGGTTTCGGCCAGTCAAATCAACTGACCAGAGCTCCGGCGATGCACCGGGCGCACGTTCGCGGAAAAACGTGATAACGCGGCCGTTTGGCGACCAGTCCGGGCCCTCGTCGAGATATGATTCGGTGAGCAGTCGCTCACCCTGACCATCAATCCCGATAACGCCAATATGGAACCGGCCGCGGGACTGCTTGGTAAAGGCAATCAGATCACCGCGCGGGCTCCAGACAGGGGTTGAATACCGCCCGGACCCGAACGTGATCCGACAAGCAATGTCACGGCCACCCGAAGGACAGACGCGGGTCGTGCCATTGGTATTCATGATGTAAAGCTGAGGCGAGCCGCCGCGATCAGAGTTGAACACGATCTGGCGCCCGTCTGGCGACATGGACGGCGACGTATCAATCGCTGGGTGGTCGGTCAGACGACGGCTTTGGCGCGTTTGCAGGTCCATGATGTAGACGTCTGAGTTCCCATTCGTGGCTTGCGTCAGCAGCACCGAGTTACCGTCTCGGGAAAACCGCGGCGCGAAAGTCATATTGCGGAAATTACCCAGGACTTCCTGACGGGCGCGGCGCAGATCGTAGAGATAAACTCGCGGAATGCCGCCTTCATAGGACATGTAGGTGATTTGCTGCGCTTCAGGAGAGAAGCGGGGTGTCAGCACCGTAAATGCGCCGCTGGTCAGATATTTCACGTTCGCGCCGTCGGCATCCATGATGGCCAGACGTTTGATCCGTGCATTCTTCGGACCCGTCTCAGCGATATAGACGATGCGGGTGTCGAAATAGCCATCTTCCCCGGTCAGGCGGCTGTAAATGGCGTCAGCAATCTTGTGGGCGATGCGGCGTGCATCTTCAGGTGTGGTGGTGAAGCGACGGCCCGAAACCTGACGCCCGGCCGAATCCTCAAACCGCATGAGCTCTTCGCCGTAAACATCCCACATGCGGACGGAACCGCGGATGAGCTCATTTCCGTCACGGGTGATTTGTTCAACTGTGCCGACGACAAGCGCGTCAGTTTGGATGATTTTCCAGTCTGCGAAGCGGGGTGCGACCTCAATATTGAGGTCGGTCTGGATGAAGGCGTCCTCCGACGTGATCGTAAACAGGCCGGTGGATTCCAGATCGTTGCGAATGACGTCGCTGATCAACTGCGCTGTCTCAGGCGCGACCCCGATGGCTTCAAAATTCGGGATGGCAATTGGCGTCGGCTTGAGCACGCCTTCCTGAATGTTCACTTCAAACTGGGCAAGCGCCGCAGGGCTGGCCAAACCAAACGCCAGGGCAATGGCGCAGAACAGTCTTTTCATCATGATTCAGGTCTCCGGGGTTCAGCGTTGGGTTGTCGGCGCAAATGCAGGGCCGAGATTAACGGCCCCCTCGCGCCAGATGTCATAATCATCGAGGGGTAAGTTATAAGGCGCGCATTTGCGCACGGCTCGCAAGGCACGATCAACAGCAGTCCCCATAGGAGAACTGCCGACCGGGCGGCGTCTGGGCTCCACCAGGCTCAGGTCTGCGATCGTACCGTTTTGGTTGAGCTGTAGCTTCATGCGAACGTTCAGGCGTTCGGGGAAGGGCAGATCGGACACACCATCCCAGCATGGATAAATGCGGCTGTAGAGAATGGCGTCGATGCGCGCGATATTAGCGTTGCGTTCACCGGCCCCGCGTTGATTGCGGGAATCGACGGGCTGCGGCGCATTTCTAAGCGCTGTCTTTGGCGGTTCCTCTGGCGGCACTGGCTTAGGCTCTGGTCGCTTTCGACGGGTTTCGATCTCACTTTTAAAGGTCGATTCACTCTGGTTCAGGAAATCGGCCAAAGGATCGCGTGGCGGCTGCGGCGTCGGGTCCGGCTTTGGTTCCGGCTCCGGCTCGGGCTCGTCTTCTGGCTCCGGCGCATCGAAATCAGGGAGGACATCTTCCGGTTCGGTTGCCGCTGCCGGTTCGTCCACATTGGTGACGTCCTGATCGGCTTCTGGCAGCTCTTCTTCAACAGGGTATTCTTCAGGCAGCTCTTCCGGCTCTTCGGGTTCCGGCGCAGCGGACTCCTCTTCAGGTTCGATCATCGGCGCGATATTGGTGATCTCGCCAATCTCCGCAAAACTGACATCGACTGCCTGAATATCGGTTGCATAAGTGCGGCTGGCAGATCCCCAATATGGGAACGTCAGATAGGACGCGCTGAACACCGCGGCGTGTGCAATGATGGAAGCAGGCAGGCCGCGCAGCATGGTCTACTCGCCTCGCTCGACCCGCGCTTTCGGGTCAGTCACCAGGGCAAAGTTTGAGAACCCTGCGCGCTCCATTTCAGCCATCACGGAAAGCACTTCGCCATAGGCAGCATTGGTGTCGCCCTGAAGATAGATGCGTTCCTGATAGCCCTCTTCGGCAATCGCGAGCAGTTTTGCCGTAAGCTCGCCGCGTTCAATTTCGGTCTCGGAAATGTAGACTTTTGCATCTGCCGTAACAGTCACCAGAAGCGGTGTTGATTTTGGCACCGTCAGATTACTCGAGGCCGCACTCGGCAGATTGACTTCGACGCCGCGCTGCAACGCCGTTGCCGTAATCATGAAGATAATCAGCAAGACCAGCATCACGTCGACAAATGGCGTAACATTGATCTCGGCGTTGAAGGATCGCCGCCCGCGTCTGCCGCCGGAAGAGTTGAGCTGCATCGCCATTAGACAGGTCCATCACTGGCGCGACGCGACAGGCGCACGAGGAGATCTTGACTGAACGCGTCGAGCGCATCCGCGTAGCGGTTCAGATCACCGGAGAACTTATTGTAGAAAATGACCGCCGGGATCGCAGCGATCAGGCCGAGGCCGGTTGCAAACAAGGCTTCGGCGATCGGGCCACCGACCACGGCAAGGCTAGTGTCTTCCTGGGCGCTGATGTTCAAAAACGCGTTCATGATGCCCCACACGGTGCCGAACAGGCCGATAAAGGGTGAGGCAGAACCGATCGTCGCCAGGGCGCCGATCCCGTTAGAGATCTTGCCGACTTCACGATCGACCGTCGCTCGCAGTGAGCGCTCGGCTCGTGCCACCAATGCGCCATGCTCAGCCGGAGAAATTGCTTTGGCATCCCGCCATTCGCGAGAGATAGACGCGAACAAGCGCGCACCGGCATTGTCCGGATTCTGGCCTGGACGCATTTCATAATCGTCGGCGCGACCGTTCCAGAAAGCCTCCTCAAATTCGTTCGCTTTCTTGCGCGCTCCGCCAATGGCGAACAGCTTTTCTGCGACCACAGCCCAGGACCATACACTGGCAATCACCAGCGCGATCAGAACCAGTTTGACCACGGGATCCGCGGCCAATAACAGTTCCATCATGGAAAAGGTGCCTTGATTGTGAACGTCAGCCAGCGCTTGCGATTCCATACGCTTGTCCCATCCTTCTGATTGGCGAAGCACGTCGCCGGGTGAAATTCTCGTATTTCTATCTGTGGAGAATCGGGCGGAAACGTGACCGCTTGCCTTCTTCTCTGCAATGTTCATGGGATTGGAGCGATTGGGTTAACGAATCCTCGATTCTCATAAATCTCATTTGTCTTTCAGAGCGTTTTTTGCTCCTAATGCATCCCGGTAGAGAAGGGTGACGAGATGACGGGCTATACATTGTATGGCAGCGAGATGAGCTATTTTAGCGGCAAAGCGCGGGCTTATCTGAGGTGGAAAGGCATCGAGTTCACCGAAATCGCTCCGTCGCCCGAACTGATGAAAGCGGAAATCCTGCCTCATATCGGTTGGCCTGTGATCCCGGTCCTGAAGACGCCAGACGCTGAATACATTCAGGATACAGCCGATATCATCGCGCATTTTGAGGGGACGAGTGATGAAAATTCCGCAATGCCGGAATCGCCCTTGCAGAAATTTGTCACGTACTTGATTCAGCTCTTCGCAGACGAATGGATGACGCTTCCAGCTATGCATTATCGCTGGAATCACAATGAAGAATGGATCTATGGCGAGTTCGGCAAAAATGCCGCGCCGGATGGGACCCCTGAAGAACAATACGAGGCTGGAAAAGCGGTTGGGTCGCGATTCAAAGGTTTCGTTCCGATGCTCGGTATTACGCCGGAGACCGCACCTGGAATTGAGAAAGCCTATGAGCAGTTTCTGGCAGATCTCTCGGCGCACCTGGAGAAGCTGCCATACTTGTTTGGAACACGCGCCAGCTATGCTGATTTCGCTCTCATCGGCCCGCTCTTTGCGCATCAATATCGCGATAAATTCTCCGGCGAGCATATGAAACGCACCGCGCCCAGCGTTGCAGATTATGTTGAGCGCGTGCTTGCGGGTGATGGCCAGGACGGCGAGCTCATTCCGTTGGATGACATTCCAAAAACCCTTCTGCCCATCCTGCGTGTCGCGCTGACTGAGCATTTGCCAGTTCTGATCAATACCAATGAGCAGTTTAGAGAATGGGCGGCGAGCGCAGAACCAAAGTCCGAAGTGCCGCGCGGCGTGGGAATGTCGCCCTTTACAACGGGCGGCGCTGAGGGCGTCATCGCTTCGCGAACGTTTTCACTGCTGCGATTGCAGGATGCGCTTGATACTTATCAATTGATGATGCCGTCCGACAAACGCCGAGCGAACGCGTTTCTGAGCGCTGTCGGCGGAGACGCTCTGAAAACTTTTCGGATCGAGCCGCGCTTGACCCGTCGCAACTTCAAGCTGGCACTGGCCTAGCGTCTGTTTTCGCGAGCATTGGAGTCGGGACGGCGCTTCAGATTCCGTTTTTTTGCCCGTGGTGAGACACAGAGACAATTTGGCTTGGTTCAAACTGATTAATCTGTGCCGCGAATGGCCCTTGCTGAAATATAGCAGTCTTCTCCAAAATTGAGACACCGCGACAATGACTGAACGGAAAAATCCAGTCATTTAAAGGACATGGGGCAAACCGCACGACGTGGCGCGCTCGAGGGCTCAAGTTTTACAGGTTCACGGATGATCCTTTGCATACCCTTTAATGCGGTCCGGTCGGCAAGCCATTCGCTTCACGAGCGCCGTGTATGATCTCTCCTAGCTTGCAAGGTTCCTCCCAGAACGCACCTGAAGTGCGTGCCGCATCCGTTTCTACACCAGGGCGGATGCGGCCTTTTCTGCTGGTCGCTGTCCTCTTCTCGATTGTGGTCAACCTGCTCATGCTGGTCTCGCCGCTCTACATGCTGCAGGTCTATGATCGCGTTCTGACCTCCGGATCAGTTGAGACGCTCATTCTCGTCTCAGTGCTCGCTGGCGGATTGATGGTGACCTATGTCTTCGCCGAAAGCGCGCGTCGCCACGTTCTCTCGCTCGGCGCCGTGTTTTTGCGACAGCAAATGGGGCGCAAGCTTTTCAATGTGAACTTTAACAGGACCAGTCCGGAAGGTGCATTGCGCAAAGACTTGTCCGATATGGGTGTGGTCCAGTCCTTCTATTCAAATGGACTGGCGCTGCCCTTCTTTGATCTGCCATTCACGCCGTTCTTTTTGATGATCATGTTTCTGGTTCATCCCTTGATTGGCTGGATCGGTGTTGCCGGGGCGGTTCTGCTCTTCTTGATCGCAATCCTCGCCGAACTTTCGACGCGGGGCCGGGAACAGTTTGCGCAAGACGCCGAGCGCACGGCGCAGAACTTTGCTGCCGATGTGGCAGAACAACGTTCGGCCATTGTCAGCATGGGCATGGCGCAATCTGCCTTTGAGGACTGGCAGAGGCGCAAGGTCATGGCAGATACGCTGTCGCTTGGCACCTCGAAGGCGACCAATTTTTTTGGTGCGTTCACGCGCGGAACGCGATTGGTCCTGCAGATGGGCGCGCTTGGTACCGGTGGCTGGTTGGTTCTGCAACAACAAGCGACGCCCGGTGTCATCATCGCTGCCTCGATTCTGCTGGGTCGGGCGCTGGCGCCGATTGATCAATGCGTCGGCATGTGGCGACAGATCATCCGCACCCGCAAATCATGGCGAGAGCTAAAGTCGCGACTGAACGATCCTGATGCCACGCCAGATCCATTCACGCCAATGCCGCGACCCGATGCGAGACTGGAATTCGTCGGTTTGCAAGTCGCTATTCCGGGTGCCGAGCAACCCATCCTGCCGCGTTTCAATCTGTCGCTTGCTGGCGGAACGATGCTCGCGATCGCGGGTCCGAGCGGGACGGGCAAGACATCGCTCCTGCAAACGTTGACGGGCGTATGGTCCCCGCAAGAAGGGCAGGTCACGCTCGGCGGTCGCGACCTGCATACTTGGAACATTGAGGACCGGGGTCGTTTCCTCGGATACCTGCCGCAAAACGTTGATTTGCTGCCGGGCAGTGTCGTTGAGAACATCGCCCGGTTCACCGGTGCAGACGGAACAGACGCGGTGCAGGTGGCGAAAGATTGCGGCGTACATGAGCTGATCAGTGGTCTGTCTGATGGATATGACACGAAAGTTGGCATGGGCGGCATGCACGTCTCAGCAGGACAGGCGCAGGCCGTTGGTCTGGCGCGCGCTTTGTTCGGCGACCCGGTCCTGATCGTTCTGGATGAACCATCGTCCAATTTGGACAGTTTCACCGTGGCGCGTCTGAAGAAATCCCTGGCCGAAAAACGTGCCGCAGGTCGGATCGTGATCGTTGCAACGCATGATGTCCGGCTGATCAAGGAAGCCGATCAGGTGCTGGTGTTGAGCAAGCAGGAAATCAAACTTGTTGCAGGAGAGGCCTATTACGCCGCCGTCACAGGCCGGGATGTGATGGATCAGAAGGGTGTATCGGCATGAGCGCGTGGCGACTGATCTTCACCGATGGGCGGTTGCTGACCTCCTTTTTTGTGTGCGTTTTATCACTAGGCGGATTCCTGGTTTGGGCTTCGCTCGCACCCCTGGCAGAAGGAACGATCGCCTTCGGAACGGTTGAGGTCGAGAATGATCGCAAGCTTGTTCAGCATCTAGAAGGCGGGATCATCAATCAGATCCTGGTGCGAGAAGGAGACGTGGTCGAAGCCGGAGATGCATTGGTCGTCCTGACAGATATTGCGGCTTCGGCTGGGCGCGATCAGGTGACTCAGGACCTTGTCAACAATCTCGCATCGATTGATCGATTAACAGCTCTGCTCGATGGTGCGGACGCGCTGGGCTTTGAGCCACTGGATCCCAGCATAGAAATTGCGCCTGAAACGCTGAGCGATATTTTAGCCAGGCAACGTGATTTGTTCGCACAACAAAACCGTCGGCTGAGCGCTGATGTCCGTGTCTTGCAGAGCCGCGCAGATGGTTTGGCTGAAAGCGCGCGCAACAAGCAGGCTCAAATTGACGGACAAGTTCGGTCGATCGACATCGTCAAGACCGATCTGGAACGCAAGCGTGGTCTGCTAGAAGAGAATCTCATTTCTGGCGACGCGGTTGTGCAATTGGAACGCGATCTCTCTGCGGCCGAGAGCGAGCTTTTTCGATTGCAGGCTGAGCAAGAGCAAAACCTGATTCAGGCGCGCGAGGTTCGCATCCAGATCATTCAGACCCGAGAGCAGTTTGCTGAGGCGGCCACGGAAGACTTGTTGGAAGCCCGTGCCCGCGCGGCTGAAGCCTCTGAAAGTCTGCGTGCCGCGCAGGATGTGGTCAACCGGACCACACTCTATGCGCCTCTGTCAGGAGAGATCCTCAATCTGGCGTACAAGACGCTTGGCGGCGTTGTCTCGCCAGGCGACCCCATTGTTGAGATCGTGCCGCTGGAAACCCAGCTTATCGCTTCGCTTGAGATCCCGCCGACCGAACGCGAAGGCGTCTATGTCGGTCTTGATGTGAAGACCCGACTGACCGGTCTCGACAGCTGGATCTCACCGACTTTGGAAGGTAAGATCATGGACGTCAGTCCGGATCTAAAAACCTCTCCGAACGGCGATTACTCCTTCTATGAAGCGCGCGTGGTTTTGGACACGAAGACGTTGTCCGACCATGGCCTCACTGCGTCACCAGGCATGCCTGTAGAGGCATTTGTGGTGTCAGGCAAAAACCGCACGCTTCTCAATTACCTGGTCGAACCGATCACCGCCACGTTCCGGCGCGGCGCCAAGGAGTAGGGACATGATTTTTCGATACATTACGATGGCGCTTCTGATGCCATGTGCTTGGCCTGTAGCGTCTGCCACGGCGCAGGCGTGCCTGACGCTGACCGATGCGGTTCGGCTCAGCGAGACAATCGACCCCTCGATCGGCGAAGCGGATGCCCGGGTCGCCGGAGCAAAAGCGCGCCTGATCGGCGTCAAGTCAGAATGGCGTCCGCAAATTTCCGGCTTTGCTCAGACCAATGATGGCCCAAACGGGATTGGCGATGGCCGCACCAATAACCAATTGGGCATCACCGTCTCCCAGCGCCTGTTTGACTTTGGCCGCGGCCGTCTGGAACAGCGCAGCGCAGAAGCCCGGGTGTCGGTCGCCGATTTTGGGCTGGAAAGCGCCCGAAACGATGTTGCTACGGTCACCGCGCAAACCTATCTCGATGCGTTGAAAGCTGAGGAGCGCGTCCGCGCCGCCCGCGCGCGCAAAGCTTATCTCGCGGACCTGGTCGCAGGGCTCGAAACGCGCTTGACGGCCAAGGACATCACCGCAGCTGAAAAAGCCCGGATCGAGGCCGAGTTTGCGCTTGCTGGGTCCGATCTGATCGAAGAAGAACTGGCCCTGGCCGCCGCGCAATCTGACCTTTTCATTCTGACCAGTAGCGAACAAGCGGCGTGTGAAAGCCTGGCGCAAGTCGACGACTTTTTCGCCCGACATCTGCCTGAAACGCTGGTCGGCATCATTGACCTCGCTACCGTCCAGCATCCCCAGATCCTCGCAGCCGAGGCAGAACGGACGGCGCTGCAGGCCGAGCTTCGCGCGGTTGGGCGAAATCGGGCACCCACTGTAGATGTGCAAGGTGTAGCTGCGGTCGCGAATGAAGACTTCTCTGATCAGTTCGAGGTCGAGTCGCGGATTGGCATCAATGTCTCCGCGCCGATCTACGGGTTTGGGCGTTACAGTTCGGAAAAACAGGAAGCCGCGGCTGACTTGCAGGCGGCGGAGCTGAATCTCGCGCGTCTGCACCGCGATCTCGAAAAGCGCATTACGCTGACTTGGCAGCGCGCCATTGCTTACGAAGCTCTGGCCTTATCGCAGGTTTCGGCTCGCGAAAGCTTGAAAACGGAAGCCGCTGCTCTCTTGCGAGAGTTCGAGAATGGCCTTCGTCCTTATCAGGATGTGCTGCAAGCTGAAGCGGGCGTGCAACACGCGATCCTGCAGGAGATTGAGGCGCGTTATCTCGGGCGCGAACAAACCCTTCAACTCGTGTCTCTGGTGGACGCGTTGTCGAGCTAGGCAGCTGCGCAAACAAGAGATGCTGCAAAGACTTCAGATCCCGAGGAGATCATAAAAATGGCAGAGGAAATGACCAAAGAGAAGCCCAAGGCTGCGCCTAAGCAGACGACGACGACGGGTGCTGAAGCGCCGCAGGAAGTCTTCCGAGCCGATGCCTCACGCGGCTTTAATGCTTGGCTTGAGTCGCAGAATGCCAGCCTGGCAATCACGACTTACCGGGTCGGAAAGATCATGTTCTTCGGGCTTGATGAAAAGAAAGACCTTTGGATCTTCAATCGCAATATCGGACGCTGCCTGGGCCTGACCAGCTATGAGAACGGGTTTTGGGTCTCCAGCAACACGCAATTCTTCCGGTTTGAAAATCTGGTTCGTCCTGGCCAATTGGGGCAGGGCGGTTGCGATGCCTATTATGCGCCGCGCATGTCCTATTTCACCGGCGACCTCGATATCCATGATGTGGCCTTGGACAAGGATGGCTCACCCGTCTTTATCAACACGCTTTTCAATTGCCTCGCCAAACCCAGCGCTGAACATAGTTTTGAGCCGATTTGGCAGCCGCCATTCATTTCCAAACTGGTAGCCGAAGACCGCTGTCACCTGAACGGCCTGGCCTTGCGCGACGGCGTGCCGCGTTATGTTACCATGATCAGCCAGACCGATGTCTATGAAGGTTGGCGCGGCCAGCGCGAATCCGGCGGCGTGGTGATGGATATTTCCAACAACGAAGTGGTGTGTGACGGCCTCTCGATGCCGCATTCGCCGCGCTGGCATGATGGTAAACTGTGGCTGCACAATTCAGGCACGGGTGATTTTGGCTATGTCGACATGGAGAAAGAGACCTTCGTGCCGCTGGCCTTTTGTCCCGGATATTTACGCGGGCTCGACTTCATTGGTGATCATGCCGTCGTCGGGCTGTCCAAGCCGCGCGATGAAAACAAGACCTTTACCGGGCTGGCGCTAGACGGGCGCCTGAAAGAAAAGGGTATCGAACCGCGCAGCGGCCTCTATTTCATTGATCTGAAGACCGGCACAATCACCCATTCGCTGGTCTTTGAAGGTATTGTCGACGAGCTTTATGATGTCGCGGTGCTGAATGGCGTCCGCAAGCCGGGCGCGATCGGGCCGCTGGGGGAAGAGATCAAGACGGTGCTCTCCATCTCCGACTAGGTCTGGTTCCGCTACTCCGTCAGGCGCGTGAACTGATACGGCCCGATGCCGGGCACCTGGAAAACCAAATCGCCGTTCGGGAAGCGGCCGGACTCCTGATAAGTCAGGGTATCGCCGATTGAGATCTGCGCGGAGAGAGTCATGTCTCGTCCTGACCGGGAAACAATCTGGCAGGTCTCCGGGATCGCCATTGCGAACCCGCCGTCCACCGCATGAACGGGTAGCGCGCAGGCGTTGCCATATGAAATGAGGTCATCCAATTGCAGACCCAAGAAGGCCTCGGCACTGGAAAACTCGATCTCTGAGGTCAGTGTGTAAAAGTCCATGACGAGGCCCGCGTCACTGGCCCTGAAGGCCCATAAACGCTGTCTTGATATCGGGCCGGTCTTTGCGCCGCTGCGCCATTCCAGGGCAATCACGTCGCCTGGGACAGACGGTACATTAACCCGCTTAAACACCGCATATTGCAGATCGATCCATGGCGCGTCACTGCCAATCTCTGGCGCGATTTTGTGAGCGTCAGGCGCGGCCTTATATTGATCCAGATTGCTGTAATGACCGACCAATCGTGAGATCACGGGTTCGGCTCCATTGTCAGTCGAAACCGCCGACGGTGTTTCAGTGGTGCAGGCCGACAAGACGAGCGCCCCCGCGGTAAGGAGCGCTGTGAAACAAACGGGCGAGAGACGAGTGCTCAGCGGCATGACCAGCTCATTCATTGCATTGAGCTGCGGACGCTATCGAAAACTGCAGCGCAAATCAAAGCGACGCGCCAACCAGTGCGGACGTCTGGCCGAGATCACGCAAAAAATCCGGCCGGGCGTGCGGGCCCGGCCGGATGATCTTTCTGTAAGACAGGGTCGGCAAGGCGGCCCTGCTCGAGGTGTTTGCCTAAGCCATAGCGTCGCTGCCTGCAGCCATGTCGAGATGCAGCATGGCGGCAGCGAGGGCGTCCTGGTCCCAGATCTCATCGACTGGCGGTGCGGGTACCTCTGAGCTCGCCTCGGTCTTCGCCGGGGTCGTGGGCGGAACGGTCTCCTTAGACAAAATCTCGCCGTCCATTTTAGACAGGAGCGTGCTGTCTGGATCCGGACTATTGTTGTCTTGCTCAGACCCATATGGCGTATCGGTCAGCGGGGTTTCTTGCAGCTTGATCGTGTTCAGCGTGACGGAGGTCGGAGCTGCCGCAGCAGCCGGTTCGGTCACGGTGATCTCAAGGTCCTGGGCGGTGGTGAGCCCTTCTTCATCGGTCGCGATGATGGTGATGTGATAAACATTGTCGTTATCGGCATCAGCCGGGGCATTGAAATCCGGTGAGGTCTTGAAGGTCACCTCGCCCGTCTCGTCATCGATATTGAAATCGTCCGCATCGTCGCCTGTAAGGGTGTATCGGGCGGCGGCATCGTCGCCGTCCGGATCGATGACATTGGCGTCATAGATGACCTCACTCGTCGCGGCGCCGCCTTCGACGTCGATCGATGTTTCAGATCCATCAAAACTCGCCGCGCCCGTGGCATAGTCCGCCATGCTGAGACTTTCGATATGGAAGACCGGGTTCTTAACATTGATAAGCGCCGGGGTCAGCGTTTTGAACGTGATATGCGTAAACTGACCAACGGCTTCGGCCGTTTCGTCGTTCCAGGCAATAAGCCAGTCGATGTTATTGCCATTATTGAAGTCCGGGCCGTATCGGTCATCGTTACCGATCTGGACGATGACATCATTGCCATCGGCGCTGTGGAAGGTCACTTCCCAGATGCCGAGCCCGCTTGCGAAATTCACTGTCACGGGCTTGTCTTCGGTGCCGATAAAGCGCGCCGTAAAGTCGCCATTGCTATCACGATCATCCTGATAATTGACATCATCAAGCGTGTGGCGGTTTGGGGCGATGACAAGCTGGTCCAGGTCGGGTGTATCCACATACGGGTTATTTGTACCGTTATAGACGGCATAGTAGAATGTTTCGTCAGACCTATCACTGTCACTTCGCCCCAAAACTCCAGTGTTAGCTCCCGTCCACGAAAGGAAACCGTTTTTGTCGTTGGTGTTTGGATCGACTGAGAACCAGAGTTCAATCCCGTCTTCGTTCTCAATTCTCAGACCGCCCTCGTTTTGATTATTGAGGTTCACTTCGCTCCGGCCGGCATTGATACGCTGATACGTGCCAGAATTGGATTGATCATCTCCATCAAACTCCCAGACCGTGGGGCTCTCCGATTCGAGCACCGTCAGGGTGATATCCCGTTCCGTTTCGACACCATGGCCATCTTTCGCTGTGATGGTGAAGTTATAGGTATTGTTATCCGGGATGATGTGATTGAAGTCGGGCGAGGACTTGAAGCTGACCTCGCCAGTATCCTGGTCGATATTGAACTTGCCTTCATCATCGCCGGAGAGGGTTGTAGCGGTTCAGCGACCGTGAGACACTTTGGTTGTTTTGCTTAAGGAGGATTTTTGGCTCATCGTAACTGACCCAAGGAGTGAAGATGAGCAAAAAATCCGAAAGTGCCGAGCAGCACATAAGATCGGTGAAGCGCCGCACCCGGCGTAAGTATTCAGCAGAAGAGAAGATCCGCATTGTCCTGGAAGGCATGCGGGGCGAACATTCGATTGCCGAGCTGTGTCGCCGGGAAGGGATTGCCCAGAGCCAATATTATAGCTGGTCGAAGGATTTTATGGAGGCTGGCAAGAAGCGCCTGGCGGGCGACACCCAACGCGAAGCCCGCAGCGATGAGGTTGTTGAGATGCGCCGTGAGATGCGCGACCTCAAAGAGGTGGTTGCGGACCTCACCCTGGAAAACCGCGTGCTCAAAAAAAGCGTGATTGCGGATGGGGACGACGACATATGAGGTATCCTGCATCTGAGAAGCTGGAGATCATCCAGCTGGTCGAGCAATCGCATCAGCCGATCAAACGCACGCTGGAGCAGATCGGTGTGTCACGCCCGACGTTCTATCGTTGGTATGATGCCTGGCAACAAGGCG
>JABSQB010000029.1 GCA_013214545.1 Henriciella sp. | reverse complement strand
TTTGTAGAGCGTACAGGGAGACAATAAGGACACGGTATGTGTGCGTATTGCAGTCAGGACGGAGTGTTTTCTTCTCGTAGACGATCCGATCAATCATTCGCATCGGAACAGACCTTGCTTTCTCTTCGAAGTTGTCATCGTTTGCGTGTTGCTGTCGCGTTCGTTTCTTGTTTTCATCCATGAGACAGGTGATCATATTGCACCTGCAGCCCCCAATTATCTCCGAAATCCCGGTTCAAGGCGAGGCCGATCCGAAACAGGTCATCCGATCCGAGCAACAGGTTCTCCTCGGCATAGGCCGCCCCTGCCGGATCTCCCTGAGGGAACGGATTCTCATTTGTTCCATCATGCAGCACATAAGCGATGCTCGGTTCAAACGACCAGTTTTCGGCGAAATCCAGAGTCCACAACAATCCCGCCCCACCATAGGAAGTGTCACCAGCAGTATTGATCGAAGCCGTCACAATTGGGCGGGGTTCGGATGCAAATGACAAAAACCCAGGCGATGCAAAGACCAGTTCCCCCGTCACGTTTGGGCCGTCTTCCTTATCGGCATTGGAGCATTCAAGGACGCAAGCATTATGTTGTGCGACCCCGATACGCACCTCTTCAAGTCCTTGAGCGTTCGCCGCGTTGGACCCAAGCCCAGTCGCGATGACGGCGAGCAATAGCCGCATATTAGCTTCCCCCAGCTACTCAGTTCATGAACATTTTCTCATGAGCAGAGGTCAGGGTTCAAGGGGTGGAGGCTAATTTTCCCTAACTCTATTGGTTGCGAATGCCTTCGCGCGCCGCGTGTGCGGGATAGACCCCGAGTATTTTCAAAGAAGAAGAAAAGAAGCCGAGCTCTTCCAAGGCCAGCTGCACCGAGCGATCATTCGGATGACCCTCGATCTCTGCATAAAACTGCGAGGCGTTGAATGAGCCTTCGATCTGGTAGCTTTCCAGTTTCGTCATGTTGACACCATTCGTCGCAAACCCGCCCAGGGCCTTGTAAAGTGCGGACGGAATATTGCGGACCTGGAACAGGAATGCAGTAACCGAGCGACCATCTTCCGGGCTGATATCCAGAGGTTCCGGCGCCATGATAACAAAACGGGTCGTATTGTGACTGGCATCCTCAATATCCCAGGCGAGAATTTCGAGGCCGTATTCCTGCGCTGCCAGGGCGGGAGCAATTGCGGCGGTTTTCGGATCTTGCTTCTCCGCGACGCGGCGCGCTGCGCCGGCTGTGTCGGCTGAGGTGACCGCCGCAACGCTATGCTTGCGCAGATAATTGCGGCATTGGCCGAGCGCCATGACGTGGCTGTAGGCGCGCTCAATGTCTTCAACCTTAGACCCCGGAAGGCCCATCAGCTGAAACTTGATGCGCATGAAATGCTCGCCAATCATATGCAGCGTGGTGGCTGGTAACAGGTGGTGGATGTCACCGACCCGGCCGGCAATTGTGTTTTCGACAGGGATCATGGCCAGCTGGGCATCGCCGCTTTCGACCATCGCAATCACGTCTTCGAAGGTCCGGCAAGCTACCGCGTCAAATTGCGGATAGACTTCACGACAGGCGATATGCGAATTCGAGCCGCGCTCCCCCTGATATGCGATTTTGCCTTGCGCCATCTGTTCTGCGCCCTTTTTTGTTACGGTTCACGCCTTAGCGACAACCAATTCGAAGTGAATATCCGGTTACCCGGACTGCGCGCATTCGCCGCTGAAATTCCAGGACGCGCGATCTGCCACATCTGTGTATATTGATTGCAATCGAATAGCGTGCCAGAAGGCGCGCGCAAGACTTGATATTGAGGGATCACCTGATGGGCGAGCTCGGACTGAACAAGATTTTTGGAGCGCTTCTGGCTGTTGGCCTTGTAGTGCTGGGCCTGAAGGAAGTGTCGACCATCGTGTTCGGCGGTGGGCACCACCACCATAAAGAATACGAATCACTGAACGCTTGGGCGGAATCAAACTTCCACGGTTATCGCGTGGACATTGCCGAAGTCGGCGGTGTCGGCGAAGTGATTGAAGAGATTTACGATCTCGGCGCATTGCTGCTCGGCGCAGACCTCGCCGTGGGCGAGCGCAGCTTCAGAGCCAAATGTGCCTCCTGCCACACGATTGAAGAGGGCGGCGCAAACGGCACAGGCCCGAATCTCTACGCAACCATGGGCGCTGCCAAGCAAAGCCATTCTGGCTTCGCCTACTCAGGCGCGCTCGGAAACACCGAAGGTGACTGGTCGTGGGAACGTATGGACGCCTGGCTTGAGAATCCATCTCGCTACGCTCGTGGCACCAGCATGGCGTTCGCCGGTCTGAAGCGTGACAATGAGCGCGCAAGCGTCCTCGCCTATCTCGCTTCCTACAGCCCGGATGCACCGCCGCAGCCGGAGCCACTACCAGAAGTTGCTGAAGAAGGCGCGGCTGAGGAAGCGGCAGGAGATCTCGCAGAAACTGACGAGACAGTGATTGATGCGGCTGACCCAACCGCTGCAGAAACTGTAGAAGACGCTGCTATCGCTGCCGAAGCTGCTGCAGACGAAGCAATTGAAGCTGCAGCAGATGCTGGCACAGAGGCGATCGCCGATGCTGCCGCAGCGGCTGAAGAAGTTGTTGAGGTCGTCGAAGACGCTACGCCGGAAGAGTAAGCCAGGCGGGCGCTGCTCCAACAGCATCTGACATTTCGATACGGCGGGCCCCTGTGGGCTCGCCGTATTCTTTTGCAATCCGCAAAATCGCCGGTGCCAGGGGCTCCTTCATCGTCGTCATGAACGTACCGTTGGAATGCAGCAGGGTTTCGCTATCCAGCATGATGCCGACATGCCCGTCCCAGAAAATCAGATCGCCGCGTTTGAGTTGGCCGGGCTGATCCCAGTCTTCAATCGGATCGCCAAACCAGGCCGCCTGCATGTCACTGTCGCGCGGACAGGGTATCCCGCAAGCGCCAAATGCGATCTGGATCAGGCCTGAACAATCCAGACCAAGACAATCGCGACCGCCCCACAGATAAGGCGTACCAATGAACGCTTCCGCCACCGAGGCGGGGTCGGTCTCTAGCTGATCAATAGGCGCGACCAGGTGTGCGGCAATCCAGCCTGCGCGTTCAAACTCCAAATATGCCCCGGATTGCGCGCCGGTAGCAGTCAGAAGCGCGCCGTATCCGAGTACAAAATTTGGGGCTGCAATCACTTTCGGCTTAGCATAAGCGTGCAGGCGCGGCGCAGTGATTCGATGCGTGGGCGTCAGGACCGGCGCCGATAGGGCTTCCATCAAGACCCAGCTGACATAGCCATCGCCGTCGTTTTGAACCAGACCAAATTCGCCTTCTTCATGGTGCAAACGAACGGTTTCGCCGAACAAAATCTGACTGACTTGCGTGGCGTCTGGTTCCGGGCGCTTACGCATGGAGGCTACGCCCGCGCTAACCTGCAGACGTTCGCGCGATCCGTCGCTTGGCAGGATCAGTCGTGGGTCGTCATAAGCCAGCATTCAAAGCTCCGATCAGGTTTCGATCAGAGTTATACACGGAAAACCAAGGAAAAGTTTAGGCGACCGCGCGGCCAAGGTCTGCCGAAGGGGCTGTTTCCAGCTCGCCGGGTTCTGCAGACTGAATGCGTGCGCCGAAGGCCCGCAGCCAGTTCATGCCCTCGGTCGTGCGTTCTATATGCACGCTGCGCAGGTCATTCTCGTCCGGGATGCGGCGAATGAATTGATTTTTCTCCAGCACGTCCAGCGCGCGCGTCACGGCGGGCTTGGCGATGTTGAGATGTCCTGACAGTCCGCGCACGGTGTGTGGTCCGGGGGTCAGCGCTACAGTCATCAAAACGGCTTGCTGACGGGCAGTCATATCCGACTCATCGGAGCGGACATAGTCGGTGAGGGCTGCGCGCCAAAGGTCCAAAGCCTGTCTTTGTGTCATCGCCATGTCGCTCACCTCATTTCGTTTGGTAAGCGAATCAGAATCCGATTTGCGACTCGCGTAAAGAGTCCAGACTAAATTTTACGGCTCGGATGATTTTCTGAGACTCGGCAGCGTGAACATAGCGAGTTTCAAGCTCTCGGCGATGCGCTGGGCGCGTTCCATGAAGTACGGAATCACGTCGGGTGAGGGAGCGAGATCGTGGACAGTCTGTTCGAATAGGCCGAGCCAGACGGCGAAATCTTCCTGCGCAGCACCGCTAAGTTTCTGATGCGCCAGAACCGGCTTGCCAGAATAGCGCCCGGTGCTCATCGCGACGGAGGACCAGAAGTCTTTCATCTTGGGAAGATGCTCATCCCAGTCTTCAATCGCGCCCGCAAAGATGGGACCGAGTCGCTCGTGCGCCCGGACGCGCGTGTAGAACGTGTCGACCAGGTGGGCGATGAACGCATCATCAATGCCCATCGCGGCCGCGCGTTCCTGAATTTCGGCGCGGCGCTGCTCCGCGCTACGGACGCGATAGGTCATGAATTCCGGATCTCCATAGGAAAACAGGGCACACACACTGCGCGCCCCGTTTCAATAAGGATAAATGCCTAGAAGCTCAGCACGTTGGCATAGCGCACATGAGGCAAGGCTTTGAGCTGCTTGACCAGGTCGGTCGAGGGTTCGCTGTCGATTCCGATCAAGGCAATGGCTTCGCCGCCAGCATCTGTGCGGCCCAGGTGGAAGGTCGCGATATTGATATCTTCCGTGCCCAGCAGTACGCCGAGCGAACCGATGAAGCCAGGTTTATCGAGGTTGTTCACATACAGAACCGTCGGGCTGAAATCGCCTTCCAGCGCCATCCCCTTAACCTCGACAATGCGTGGTTGACCGGCAATCAGAGTGCCAGCGAGCGAACGCCAGCCTGGTTCTGGATCATTCTCGGTCCGCTTGGTCAGCACCTTGATCCGGATCAAGCTATCATAGACCGGGCTGTCTTCAGTCTTGGTTTCGGCGAGCTTGACGCCGGTATCCTGCAGGATGGCAGGAGCAGACACCATGTTCACGTCACCGCGTGACGCACGCAGCAGGCCTGCCAAAGCGGCCGCTGTGAGCGGTTTGCGATTGAGCTCAGCGACCTCGCCTTCATACTCAATGACGACTTCTTCGAAGCCAAAGTCACTGATCTGTCCGGCAAACAGGCCGAGTTTCTCGGCCAGGGTCGCAAAGGGTTTCAGGCGCGGCGCTTCATCCGCGGTGATCGAAGGCATATTGAGCGCATTGGTGACGGCGCCGGTGAGCAGATAATCGCTCATCTGTTCAGCCACTTGCAAGGCAACATTCTCTTGCGCTTCGCTCGTAGCGGCGCCGAGGTGCGGAGTCGCGATAAAGTTGGGCGCCCCGAAGAGCACATTCTCTTTCGCCGGCTCCTCGGCGAACACGTCAAATGCGGCAGCGGCGATATGGCCTGCCTTGAGCAGATCTGCGAGAGCCGCTTCGTCGACCAGACCGCCCCGTGCACAGTTAACCAGGATGAGGCCAGGTTTGGTCTTGGCCAGCGCTTCGGCTGAGAGAATGTTGCGCGTCTGATCCGTCAGCGGCGTATGTAGCGTGATGACATCAGCGCGGGTCAACATGGCATCAAGATCAGCTGCCTTCTCGACCCCCAGCTCAATCGCCCGCTCTTCGGTCAGGAATGGATCATAAGCGAGGACCTTCATTTGCAGGCCTTTGGCGCGCTCAGCGACGCGCGCACCAATATTGCCGCAACCAATCATGCCCAGCGTCTTGTAGGATAGCTCGGTGCCCATGAAGGCCTTTTTCGGCCACTCGCCGGCCTGCGTCCCGGCATTGGCTGCTGGAATCTGGCGCGCGGCAGCGAACATCATCGCGATGGCATGTTCTGCCGTTGTGACGGCGTTGCCGAACGGTGTGTTCATGACCACGACGCCTTTGCTGGTCGCGGCTTTGATGTCGATATTATCGACGCCAATCCCGGCGCGGCCAATCACTTTCAAATTATCCGCTGCGGCGATCACATCGGCATCCGGCTTACAGGCCGAGCGGACGACCAGTCCGTCAAATTCCGGGATCTTGGCGATCAGCTCATCCTTGCTGAGGCCAATGGCGGTTTCGGTTTCCAGGCCGCGATTGTGGAAGATCTCCACGGCGGCCGGGGCGAGTTTATCTGCAATCAGAACTTTAGGCATCTGCTTCTCCAAAGCGCCAGTCGGCGCGATCCAGTCTGTGAACAAGGCAGTCGTCGTCATCATCAAACAGACGGCGACCAATCGGTCGGAAGCCCAGACGCTGATAAAAGCGGTGGGCGTCCGTACTTGAATTCAGTGGGTCAATCAAAATGGCTTCGACCGCGGGTTGGGCGAAGGCGCGATTGATGGCGATGGTCATCATGACCGTGCCATGGCCTTTGCCGAGACAGTCTGCTTCGCCGATCCAGATATCCATGGCGCGCAGATTGGGTGGGCAGTCCTCACCCCAATAATGTGTGCGCTCCAAAGCTGGATCGATCACCTGCATGGCGCCAATCGGGCGACCATCCAGCTCAGCGATAAAATAGGCGCTGGCCGGATCGTCACAGCTGACTTCTTCGGCCCAGACCGCGTCTTCAAACGCGACATCAGCCTCCGGGTCATCCGTCGTGGCGGCAATCACATGCGGTTCGCGGTCCCATCGCTGAAGATGAGGCACGTCCGCTGTCGTGGCAGGTCGAAGCATCAAGGCCATGGCCGAAGCCTGAATTGACTAAAGCGCTGCGAGCTCTTCAGCGAAGGTCCATTCGAGCCAAGGCGTCAGTTTCGCAACATCGTCCGGCTCGACAGTGGCCCCGCACCAAATGCGCAGTCCGGGAGGCGCTTTCGCGTACCCGTTGGCATCAAAGCAGGCATCTTCGTCTTCCAGGCGTTTCATCATGCGCTTGATGAAATCGCGCTGGGTCGGCTCATCCATTTTGACAAAAGTCGGATGGACGATGGACAGCGTGACACCAGAGTTCGAACGCACATCATCTTCGGCGCAGAGAAACTCGATCCAGTCGGTCTTGGCGACCCAGTCTTCGAGGATTTCCAGCGACCGGTCGGATCGCGCCTTCAGGCCTTGATAGCCACCGCATTCCTCGGCCCAGTCCAGCGCCTGCAGGTAATCTTCGGTGCAGAGCAATGAAGGCGTGTTGATCGTATTGCCTTCAAACAAGGCTTCGTTCAGCTTGCCGCCTTTGGTCATGCGGAACAGTTTTGGCAGAGGGCGATCCGGCTTGTAGCTCTCGAGGCGGTGGACCGCATTCGGCGACAGGATCAACATGCCATGAGCAGCTTCACCGCCGAGCACTTTCTGCCAGCTATAGGTGACAACATCGAGCTTTTCCCATTCCATGTCTTGCGCAAACACAGCAGAGGTCGCGTCACAAATCACAACACGATCCGGATTTGGTTTGATCCAGTCCGCATTGCGAACGCGCACGCCTGAGGTCGTGCCGTTCCAGGTAAAGACGATGTCGGCATCGTCGCGCGCCTGTTCAAACGGCGGCAGGACGCCATAATCGCCAACATGAATGTTGCAATCGTCGAGCTTCAGCTCGTTCACGGCATCGGTGACCCAGTCCTTGCCGAAGCTCTCCCAGGCGAACACGTCAACCGCGCGCTGGCCAAGCATCGACCACATGCACATCTCGACCGCGCCCGTATCCGAAGCCGGAACGATCGCGACCCGGTAATCCTCTGGCAGGCCGAGAATATCCTTGGTGCGTTCGATTGCCTGCTTCAGCTTGGCTTTCGCAGTCGCAGAGCGGTGCGAGCGTCCGAGCGCTGCAGATTGAAGTTTTTCGAGTGAGAATCCCGGCCGCTTGGCAGTTGGTCCGGAAGAAAAGTGCGGGCATGCGGGGCGCACGTCCGGCTTGGCGACGTCAGTCATCTGTTTGTACTCCTATCCTTACAGATAGGCTGACCCTCGTTGGGGAGGGCTGGCCCACGGCGCATATGGCGCAGGCGGCGTCAGAACGCAAGGACTGATTTATCGGCTTTGCTGCGGTGTTCGCGGCTTAACCGGTCGGCGGTTCATAATATGTCGGCGCCCCAGGGCCGACCGGCAGATCCAGACCAAACGTCCAGAACACGAAAAAGCCAGACCAGGCGACGATGAAAAAGATCGTGTAGGGCAGCATCATCGCAATCAACGTCCCGACCCCGAGATCTTTGTCATACCGGGTGGCCCAGGCGAGGATGAGGCCGAAATAACTCATCATCGGCGTGATGATATTGGTGGTCGAATCGCCGATCCGATAGGCCGCCTGAATCACTTCCGGTGAATATCCGATGAGCATCAACATTGGCACAAAGATCGGTGCCGTCACGGCCCATTGAGCCGAGGCCGAGCCGAGTGACAAATTGATCAGGGCGCACATGAAAATGAAAAAGAAGAACACGACTGGTCCGGTCATGCCGCTCTCTTTCAGGAATTCTGCGCCGGTCACCGCACTGATCGCACCGAGATTGGTCCAGCCAAAGAAAGCCACAAACTGCGCGGCGAAGAAGACCAGAACAATGTAAAGGCCGAGCGAGGCCAGCGCCGCCGACATTGCGTCGATCACATCACGGTCACCCTTCATCGTCCCGGCGACCCGGCCATACACATAGCCCGTCACCATGAAGAAAATCAGGATCCAGACCACGAAACCGTCAAAGAACGGCGAGTCCATCGGGTCCTGGGTCTCAGGATTTCGCAGCACGCCCCAGCCGGGTATGAACTCACCGCCGACTGTGAGAGAGGTCCAGGGCAGTCTCAATCCCTCGCGCGGCATCAATGTGAACGCCATCGCCACCAATACGCCGAGCAGGGCGATCCCGGCCCAGCCGAGCGCCTTTTTCTCCTTCGGCGTGACATCATCCATCATCGTCTTGTCGAGAATGGTCGCGTCCGCACGCGAGCTGTCATACGGTCCGAGCTTTGGCTCGACGATGAAGATTGTGACCAGAGATCCAATCAACGTGATCAGGAAGGTCGAAGCGACCATGAAGAACCAGTTGGCGGTTGCGACGACCTGATATGTTGGATCGATCAGCTGCGCCGCTTCCTCAGTAATCCCTGCCAACAAAGGGTCGATCGTTCCGATCAGCAGATTAGCACTATAGCCACCCGACACCCCGGCAAAGGCTGCGGCCATGCCCGCGAGTGGATGGCGATCAAGCGCATAAAAAATCGCTCCAGCAAGCGGGATCAGCACCACATAACCAACTTCCGACGCCGTGTTCGAAACGATGCCCGCAAACACAATGGCGACGGTGACCAAGTGTTTCGGCGCGCCGAGAACCATGCTACGAACGGCGGCTGAGAGCATGCCGGATTTCTCGGCCACCCCGACCCCGATCATCGCCACCAGAACGACACCGAGCGGCGCAAAGCTGGTGAAATTGTCGACCAGATTGGTGAAGATCCGTCGCAAACCATCACCATTCATTAGGCTGACGGCGCGGATCATGCCGTCTTCAGCAACGCCTGGCGCTCCGGTTGGGCGTGGGTCGACCACAGCGACCCCCATCCAGCCAAATATGCCTGAGATCACGACGATCCCCGCGGCTAGGACAGCGAACAGCGTCACTGGGTGTGGCAGCAGATTCCCAAGCCATTCGACCCCGTCGAGAAAACGGCTGAAGGCGTTGCGCTTGGGTTTTTCAGTTTGAACAGAATTATCCATCGATCAGAGGGTCCACGCTGGAGGGAAGGATCAAGTCAGAACTAGTGCAACATAAGCGCTTGGGTACAAGCAAAAGGCGCAGAGGCATGTTTCACACGATCCGCACACGCTGCCTGAAGTCTGCTCAATTTGAACTGGCGGCAGTCTCTTTGATGGCGTCGGTTAGGATTTTCATTTCACGCGGCGTATTGAACACGTTCGGAGAAACATAGACACCATCGATCTCACCTGGCCAATTGCCATATGTCAGCAACCCATATTGGTCTCGGAGCCGACTGGTTAAGGCACGACCGCTGAATCCGGAAACGGATATCCGAGCAAGTCCTGCGCGCTTGGAAGCATCTGGCTCGGTGATGACGCGCACCTTTTCGACGTTCTCGAGTGCCGTCATGACAATCGACAGGAGATACCGAACGCGCGCAAGTTTTCGGTCAGGACCCAGGTGTTCATAAAAATCGATCGCCTGTCCGATGGCCGCCAAGGTCGGTCCACTACGCGTTCCAATATCCTCGAACTTTCGGATGTCATCGGCGGCGCGCCGTGTACCATAAAGCGGCCAAAGCGACTCAAGCCGATCCGATTTGACGAACAAAGCTCCGGTTCCCAGCGGTGCGCTCAACCATTTGTGCAACGACGTGGCGTAGTAATCGCAGTTGAGTTCCTTCATGCTGACCGGCACATGACCAAAGCCTAATGCACCATCGGTCAATAATTGAGCACCGCGATCATGCGCTAGGTCAGAGAGTTCGCGTATAGGCAGGACGTATCCTAATCCATCCACGAGATGGCTCGCGACAATCAGTTTGGTCGCGTTTGTCATCGATTGTTCGAATAGGGCCACCGTTTCCTTAGCGGTTGGCTCGATCGGCAATTCCACCCGGCGCACAAGGATCCCGTGTCGCTTCGCGCGTTGCGCAAAAATTGGACTCGCATATTGGTCCTCGGAATCGGCCATCAGCACTTCATCACCTTCGCGCAGTGATAAACCCCAACCGACAATGTTGAGGCCTTCTGTTGTGTTTCGCGTGATTGCCAGTTCATCTGGCGAACAATCCATCAGCCGAGCTAATCGTCGACGATGATTGTGGACTTGACCCCACAGCGTGTAGTTGTGCGGTCGTGGGGCGCTCGAAGCCATTTGATCAAATCGATGAAGCGCATCCGTGACCGACGCAGGGTATGGATTGTTTCCGCCGCCATTCAGGATGATGTAACGGCTGTCGAGCCGGTAGGCTTGTCTGACAGAGCGCCAAAAGGTCTCATCCGCCGCGACGCTGTCTGCGGATCGGCCGGTTGCGCTTTGAGCGGCCGCCTCAACAATGGAGACAGCATTGGCGCAAAGCGCGACCGCGGCTGCGCCTCTAAAGCTCTCTCGTCTCGTGAGCAAATGAACCTCCGCTATTTGCCTTGCCAACAACCAAGTTTCTGTTCTTTATCGTGGCAGGTTGGCGCCGAATTGTTGTCCTTAAGGCGTATGGGTTATGAGATAACATTGCAATGCTATCGGGAACCACCTATTTCAGCGACTGGCTTTTACCCGAAAGAACTTATCCAGATGTCCGATCCCGAACTCCACGCAGATGCACGCCTTCCGGTTACAGTCCTGTCCGGTTTTCTGGGCGCCGGAAAAACGACGCTTCTTAATCGCGTGCTGAACAATCGCGATGGGCGTCGTGTCGCCGTTATCGTCAACGACATGTCGGAAGTGAATATTGATGCCGATCTCGTACGCGCGGGCTCTGAACTGAGCCGCACCGATGAAACGCTGGTCGAGATGTCAAACGGGTGCATTTGCTGCACCTTGCGCGACGACTTGCTGGAAGAGGTGCGCAAGCTGGCAGAAGAGCAGCGGTTTGATTACTTGCTGATTGAATCAACCGGAATCTCTGAACCGCTGCCGGTCGCGGCGACGTTCGATTTTCGCGACGAGCACGGCATCAGTTTGTCAGATGTCGCGCGCATCGACACGATGGTCACTGTTGTTGATGCGGTGAATCTCCTGAAAGATTATTCCAGTCACGACTTCCTGAAAGATCGCGGGGAAGTACTAGGTGAGGAAGATGACCGTACGCTGGTCCATTTGTTGACTGACCAGATCGAGTTTGCCGACATCGTGGTGTTGAACAAGGTCGATGACGCAACCGCCGTCCAAGTTGATGCGGCGCGCAAGATCATCCGCAGCCTGAACGCCGATGCGCAGATCATTGAGTCGAATTACTCAGACGTTCCATCTTCGGCGATCTTCGACACGGGCTTGTTCGACTTTGAAAAGGCCGAAACGCATCCGATGTGGGCGAAAGAGCTTTATGGCTTTGCCGATCACGTTCCAGAATCGGAAGAGTATGGAGTGACCTCGCACACTTATCGTGCGCGCCGTCCGTTTGACCCGCAGTCGATTTACGACCTTCTAAATGGTGAGCTGCCCGGCGTCATCCGAGCCAAAGGTCACTTCTGGGTGGCGACGAGACCGGAATGGCTGGCCGAGTTTTCGCTGGCGGGCGCACTCTCCAGCATCGTTCCTCTGGGCACCTGGTGGGCGTCCGTTCCCCCTGAAAGCTGGCCCGACAACGACGCGTTGCGCAACTATCTGCAAGCCAACTGGGAAGAGCCCTGGGGGGATCGACGTCAGGAGATTGTCTTTATCGGTGCCGGAATTGACTGGCCAGCTTTGCAAGCCCGCCTAGACGCGGCGCTGCTGCCTGATGACGTTGATCCAAATACGGCTGACCTGGATGATCCGTTTCCGATCTGGCGCAAGCAAGAATTGTAGTGAAAGCCTGCAGGCTTAAAACGTACCAGACAATTCCAGGATCAGAATAGGTTTTTCGGCCACGCGGACACTTTCAATCTCGTCTATGACCCCGCTGCGGTCAGGCGTAAAGCGCAGGCGAGATTCCTTCTCGACATTGCCGAGCGGTCGGAAAAGCTCGGCCCGGGCCGTCAATCCGAACAGGTTCTTATGCTCAAGGAAGACGCTCGCGCGACCGGGCAATTCGCGTTCAGCGCGGATTGAGTCAACGCGGTATGTGCTGGCCTCTCGCTCTGGCGACACGTCGCCGCCCCAGGCGATGTCTGTACCGGCGATATCATGGCGGAACTCTATCTCCATGGCGAGCAGTTCCTCACCATTGATCTCGCGGTCAATGCCGGTGAGCGGGTCCTCAATGACAGAGTCACGAAAGGCTGCCGAGTAAGTCAGCTGCGCCCCGGTGAGACCAATCGGATCAAAATTGAGCGTGCCCTCAAACTCGACCCCATAGCGCGAGCCGCTATCAATATTGCCCGGCCCTTCGCCCGCACCGATTGGAACCTGGTCGACAATATCTTCGAGGGCTTCAGCGAAAACGAGGACATTGCCCGCGCCCCAGGCGCCGAACTGACGCTCGATTTCGAGCTCAGCGCGCCAGCTTTGCTCCGGCACAATATCGGCATTGCCGACTTGATCCTCGCCATCATTGAGGTCGCGTTGGGAGACGAAATCGAAAAAGTCGAGCTGCCCAACCTCACGGTCAATGCGGCCATTCACGGTTGTGTCCCGGTCAAACTGCCAGCTTAGCGTCACGCCCCCTTTGGGACGGGTGAACTGGCGGGCCTGTCCAGCCGGGCCGCCAGAGCGAATCTCTGAGACTTCGGCGCCCACTGAGACCTGCAACTGCACGACCTCACTGAGGGGGCGCGAATAGGTCAAAAAGCCTTCACCGCGGGTTTCCTCAACCGAGACCGGGCCATCGCCAAGGTCGACTTCGGTAAGCGGCCCCCCAAGAGTGCTGCGCAGCAAGACGGCCCTGCTGTCCAGTGTATTCTCGGCGGTTTCCAGAGAGGCATCCCAGGTGCCGCCGAGCGCGGTCCATTTATACTCGCCGCGCAAGATCAGTTCGGTCTCATCAGTTTGCTGATGAAAGCGGCTGTCTTCGAGCGGCGCCGCAAAGATATCGACTTGCTCGCGCTGATTGGTGAACGGGCGATCGGTTTCTGAATAGACGCCAATCAGTTTCAGTCGCCCAGCCAGCGCATCAAACTCGACATCCCCGCCAAGCTCCAGCGTGGTGCTTTCATTGCGAACCAAGGTGCGTTGTTCAGCGATGGTGGTTGATGAAAGCGTGCGACCCGCCGACTCGCGGCCTTGGCGCCGTTCAAAGGCGTATTCCGCATTCAGATTTGCAATCAGACCGGACGCCGGGGTCCAGCGCAAGGCGACGCTAGCGTCCTCATTCGGGAACTCATTGTTCTGGATCAGCCGACTGATATCGCGCGGAAAGCCAAGTGCATCTGTCACGATCTCTTCGCCATCACCCGAGCTGCGGCGGGGCTCCAGACTGATATTTGTTGCCCAGCCGAAGGCGCCGTTTTGACCAGCGACTGAGAGATCTCCGCCGAGCAGGAGCGGGCCTTGCCCATCGACGGCGCGGGCGCGATAGGCCCATGTCCCGCTGACGCCGGATGCTTGCGCCACGACGTTCACGACGAGGCCAGACAGCCCGGGGATATCGAGCGAAGCGCCTTCAAGCAGCTCGATTCGCTCGACCGTGTCCGCCGGGATACGCTGCAGCACGTCTGCGGCTGACGCTGACTTGCTGGACACGCGCTGGCCATTGATGAGGACGTTCTCAGTCGCCTGGCCGAGTCCGCGGCTTTCATCCTGATCGCGCGAGTCGCTGAGCCGAAAACCAGGAATACGCTCGACCATATCGCGGGCATTGAGCGGCGCGTATTGAGCAAAATCCTCAAGCAAAAAGATCGCGCCAGCTGGACCCGCATCATCAGCCAATGCCGATAAGCCGCAGCTCACAGATAACAAAGCAGAAGCGATGAATGATCGCATCGGGATCCTTTACTTGGGATTGCGCAGCTAGAATCCGCCGGGCCTCTCCTGCCGCACGAACATGGAACTTGGGTTGGACATACCTCAAATCTCGGTTTCATCCAGCCCCATCCTTAGCGTAAAGCCGCCGCGCTGAACCTGCGCTCTTGTTTGACCAGCTGACAAAGAAAAACCCCCGCACCATTCTGGCGCGGGGGCAGCGTTCGCCAATCAGGCGGCATGAAACTAGAACTTCACGCCAACCCCGATGGTGAATGCGTCGGCTTCAACATCCTCAATGTCGTAGCGCGTATAATCGCCGCGAATATAGATGTTTTCAGCCACGTCGACCGTTCCGCCAACGCCGTAACCGGCGCCCGTTTCGCTGTCAGAGGCCGACCCGAGACCGGTTACTTCGGCTTCGAGTTCTGCGTTTACAATCCCGGCGCGGGCAAACAGATTGACGTTCTCGGCGACGGCCACTTGGGCCTTACCGTATGCGCCAACCAGATAGTTCAGGCCGAGCGATGCAGTGACGGCACCTTGTGTCGCCTCTTCATCATTCACGCCCACTGCAAGCTCGCCTTCAACGGCGAAATTGGGATTGAGGGTGTACCCGACGCGACCTGAAATTGCGCCAAGATCAATGTCAGCAGAGCCGGCACCTGTATCCACGTCTGTGGTGATATGCGTGTATCCGCCATCCGCGTACCAGCCCTCTGCCAGGGCTGCGGGGGCGAAAGCGACCGCTGCGGTCACCAAAAGTGTGGGAAGAAACGTTTTCATTTTTACTCTCCTGTATGCGCATGAGGCGCGGGGGCGAGATCGGCTTCAAATGTGGTCAGAATGTGATTGTTGGGGGCAGATAATCGCACCACCTTCGCGAGTGTGGCAATTCGGATACAGCCCTGTTAATGAGGCATTTTTAATGATAATTTTGGCCCGACAATTTTTGATTCATCTGCAAGGGTTTAGCCCAAGAAGCTCATCCTTTCAGGCGTAATTTATCGTACTTGGGATTGGATATGCCCGGATGAAATGATCCGTTGCCTCAGACGCCTGACCTTCTTGCTCGAAACAGAGGCGGCTCACATTGGGGCAAGATGACAAGCTCTGTTGCGCCCGCTACAGATTACGACATGCCGCCGTTTCATCTCGCCTTTCCTGTACACGATCTCGCCGCCGCGCGTGACTTTTACGGCGGGCTGCTAGGATGCTTGGAAGGACGGTCTAGTGAGCAATGGGTCGACTTCGATTTTTTCGGGCATCAGATCGTCGCCCATCTGGCGCCCGATGAGTGCGTAGAGGCGCAGCGGTCTGATGTGGACGGCAAGCAGGTTCCGGTTCGCCATTTCGGACTTGTACTCGATATGGATACCTGGGCGAGGCTCGCCGAACGGCTTGCTGGGAATGTCGAATTCGTGATCGAGCCTTACACGCGCTTCGAAGGGGAGCCGGGTGAGCAGGCGACCATGTTTTTTCGCGACCCGTCCGGGAACGCGATTGAGCTAAAAGCCTTTGCAGATATCGGCCAGCTATTTGCGAAATGACATTCGGCTGGGGGAGGGCGGAATGGAATTATTTGAACGGTTCTATCCGGACGCGATGACGCGCAGCCCGGAATGGGTGTTGATCTGGCTTCAGGTTCTACTTGGCGTCCTGTCCATCTCGGTTTTGTTCGCACTGTTTCGACACGAAGCGCGCGCCATCCTGTTTGGCACGCTGATGGGGATGGGGATGGTCATCGTGATTTACAGCCAGTTCGGCTTCACGCGGATCTTGGGCGTCGGGCATATCCTCTTCTGGACACCCACTTTATTTTACATGGTCTCACTTCAGGGCACGGCAGCGGTAGCGAAAACCTGGTTCGGGCGATGGCTTTGGCTGGCAATCGTGGTCATGGGTGCATCGCTCATTCTCGATTACAGCGATCTCATGCGCTACTTGCTCGGTGAGCGAGAGGTGATCGTGCTTCCTGAAGTCTCGTTGGCCGCGGACTAGTTGAACATTTCCCAATGAACCAGCCAGACACCACCGTCGATCTTCTTCCACACGATAACGGACTGTCCGCCGCCAATCTGATCACCGTCTGAGAAGGTCTGATAGAAGTCGTGCGAGATAATGGTATCGGGGCCCGCGAAGAACACAGTCTTTTCGTCGATACTTAACCCGTCCATCGTTTCAAACGCGGTTTCCCAATAGCGGCGATGAGCCTCTGCCCCTTCCACATTAGCCTTGCCGGGCCGGAAAATGGCATAATCCTCGGTATGCAATGCGATCAGACCGTCAACGTCCTGCTCCGCGACCAATTGCTCATAATATGTGTTTCGTGCCTGAACGATGGCCATGGCCTCCAGATCGCTCGGCTGAACATTCACCCGCGCGGTGACATCGGTGGCATTGACGGTGACACAGGCAGGCAACAGCATGGCCGCAAAGGCGGCAACGAACACTCTCATATCGATCCCCTCAGATAATCGTAGACGCCATTGATCAGGCATCGCCGGGGATCGTCAATGCTTATTGAAGCCGGTCTTAGTCGCCTTCACCCGGGTTCGGGCTGAAATAATCAGCGAGCTTATTGGTTTTCTGAGCGAATTCCTCGCGATCGGCCGGCGGCTCTTTCATCCGCGTGATGTTCGGCCAAACCTTGGAATACTCAGTATTGAGCTTCAGCCATTTTGCGTCTGGATCATCTTCCGTGTCAGGCTTGATCGCCTCGACCGGACATTCCGGTTCACAAACGCCGCAATCAATGCACTCATCCGGGTGAATGACGAGCATGTTTTCGCCCTCGTAGAAGCAATCCACAGGGCAAACTTCGACACAGTCCATATACTTGCAACGGATGCAGGCATCCAACACGATATAGGTCATTTATTGGCTCTAAACTCTGATGCAGCGCAGCACATGGCTTCGGTGGGCGAACAAGTCAATGCACCTGACTGTCACGGAGCGTTTAGTTCTGCTCTCTTCTTCGCATGTGCACGGGTGACATCGTCAATGTGCAAGAGGCTTGCCACGTGGCGAATGAAGGATTCTTCGTATTTACAGGCTTCTCCGTCGGCGAAGGAGACTCGGTACAGGCCCTCGATCACACCAGCTCTTTCACCCTGGGACAGGGTTTTGACGTGCCGAGTGAGCGCATGTGTGTCGGTTGCTTCTTCCGCAAGCAGCTCTCCGCGTTGCAGAACCTCATCAGCGCGGTCAGCACTCATGTTGAAGCTGGTGACCAGGATCTCCGCGATCATGTCGCTCTCCAGATTGGCATAAACGCCGTCGACCAAAGCTGCTTCGACAAGCAGGGCTGCGGCCGCTTCATAGGGATCGAGATCGCGGACCGGTGCTTCGGGCCGGGAATTCCCAAACAAACGAGACAGGAAACTACGCATGGAAAGCCTTATGCGCTGGCGTCGATGCGTCTGTAAAGAGTTTGAGCCTCTATGGCCGGGCCGCGGCGCTCACCAATTTGCAGAACTTCAACCGTCTCGATGGCCTTTGCTTTGTAAAATGTCAGGACGTCTCCGGCACTGACGCGAAGGCCTGCCTTGTCGGTTTTCCGGGTCTGGCCATTGCGCGTGATGCGGATGCCCTTGCGGCTGACATAGTCCGTCGCCAGAGCCCGGGTTCTGAAAAAACGGGCGCGCCACAGCCAGATATCAACGCGAATCTCTTCGCTGGGCGCGTCACTCATTCGCAGCGCTATTGTCTGTTGGCGTACCCTCAGGCGCGGCCGCTGGGGCAGCAATCTCGGTGGCCTCGGCGCTGGGCGGTGTTGCTTCAGGCTTTGGCTTTTTCGGCTTACGCTTCTTTGGCTTCGGCTTCGGTTTTTCCGGCAACAAGGCGGCCAGCGCAGCGAACGGGCTGTCAGGATCAGGCTCGCGACGCGGCGGGCGGCGGTTCTGGTTTTGATGGCGCGGTTTACCGGATCCGCGCTCAGCCTTTTTGCGGGGACCCCCCTTGCGTTGCTGCTGGCGCGCATCTTTGCGTGTTGCGCGGCGTTGCTCCTGCGCTCCAACGTGCGCCTTGGACTGGAAGCGCCATAGTTTTACAGCGCCGGTCTCTGGGTCTTTCTCGGCGGGCGCGATGCGGAAGCCTTTGAGGACATTATGGAAGTCCTCCAAGGGGCAAGACACCATGGAGGCCAGCTCAGGCGGGATCTCGAACTTGGCCTGATCGGCTTCCTTACGACGTTTGGAAAGTTCCCAGCCAAGCCGCTCTGCCAGATCGGCGCGGACGGCCCGTTTGCCAAACCGCAAATAGCCCTGTGCAGCGAGATCTTCATCTGGCCATGTACCGTCGAGCTCGAAGCTGCCCGCGCCCTCGGGCGCAATCTTGCGCTCTCGACCATCGGATAGCGAAAGCAGCAAAGCGATCAACTTTTGCGCCGCAGGTTTCTGCGCGTCCGGAACATGCGCTGCGATCCGGCCTGAGCGAATGCCGGCCTCTTTCAACTTGGCCCGATCTTCCGGGCCGGGTAGCAAAGCGCGGTCTTCGCCGCGCAGATCACAAGCCGCGCCGGCTTCGACCAAACGGAAGGCCAGTCCGCGAGCGAGCCCGTCCAGCGCTGACTCATCGGTTGAGAATTTGAGCTTGAAATGGGTTGGAAGGCGTTTTTCGATTTCAGCGCCGAGCCATTCATTGACGCGCGTTGTCGCTGCATCTTGCTGGTGCTGTTCAGCCTCGTGTCCGCCCAGCAGCTTCGCTGATGGGGCGAGCCAGTGCGGGCCGGCGACCAGTTGCGCAATCGGTGCATCATTCCACACGATTTGCGAAGCGTCGTTGATGGAAAGGCCAGTTTCCGCGACGCCCGCGATGGCTTTCAGGCGTTCGGCAATCACCGGCTCGAGCGCCTGAATCGCTGCACTGCGCAGAGTTTTGCCTTCTAGCGCTGACGCGCTGTCGTCGGGTTCGAATGTCAGTCCAACCAGCCTGCCAACCACGTGGCCTTCAATCGTCACTTCTCCGGTTTCGGATACGTCGGTGCTCAAGAGGTCTTCCCTTTTTAGTCCTGCAATCAGCGCGGTTGTTCTGCGGTCGACAAATCGCAGCGTCAGCGCGTCGTGTAGCGCATCTGACAGGCGATCTTCAATATCTCGCGTTGTTTCGCGCCAATGCGCGGGATTTTCAAGCCAGTCACTTCTGAAACTTGCGTAAGTCCAGGTTCGGATCATTGCGAGCCGTTGCTGTAACAATCCAATGTCACCGATTGTATTGTCCAGCGCTTTGAGCCGCTCCGTCATGGCTTTATCGCCGAGACGCGCGTCCGGGTCGGCCAGGGTTTCAGCGAGTCCCAGCACCAACCGGCCGTGACCCTCGTGCCCGGCTTTGCGAAAATCTGGCAAACGCGCCAGATCCCAGAGGCGTCGCACTTTTCGCTCACCCCGAATTTCAGGCCCAACAGCGCTGTCTTCGGCCATCCGGCGCAGCACCCATTCGTCAAGACCATAGGGGTTTTGCCGCAAACACTGACGCGGACTCGGCCTTGCAAGGCTAGCGATTAGTGTTTTGATAGAGCGGTAATCGAGATCGCTATTGCGCCATAGCAGATCCGTGACCGGTTCATGGCGATGGTCTTCGATGGCGCGGACGACCTCGTCTTCAAAAGCCGGGCAATCATTGGTTTCGCCAAACTCGCCATCATCACGAAACCGGCCAGCGCGGCCAGCGATCTGTCCCAACTCTGACGGGCTGAGCCAGCGGTGGCGGCGACCATCAAACTTGGCGCGGCCGGCAAATGCAATGCGATCAACATCCAGATTGAGGCCCATTCCTATCGCGTCCGTGGCGACGAGATAGTCGACCTCTCCGGATTGATATAGCTCAACCTGAGCGTTGCGCGTGCGCGGGCTCAGCCCGCCCATAACCACTGCACAGCCACCTTTTTGTCGGCGCAGGACTTCTGCGATGGCATAGACTTTATCAGCGCTGAAAGCGACAATCGCGGAGCGTTTGGGCAGCTTTGTGATCTTCTTTTGCCCCGCATAGGACAGGGTTGAAAATCGTTCTCGGACGTCGGTTGAGATATCGAAATCGAGCTCGCGCAAAACCTCGCGCATAGTCTCAGCGCCGAGCAACAGAGTTTCCTGAGTGCCGCGCGCGTTCAGGATGCGGTCCGTGAAGACATGTCCGCGATCTTCGTCTTCGGCGATCTGAATTTCATCGACCGCCAGGAATTCGACTGAAACGTCGACGGGCATCGATTCAACCGTGCAGACCCAGTAGCGCGCTTTGTCCGGGACAATGCGCTCTTCGCCCGTGATCAAAGCGACCGCTCGTTCCCCCTTGGCAGCGACCACACGATCATAGACCTCACGCGCCAACAGCCGTAGCGGCAATCCGATCATGCCGGTCGTATGTCCCATCATGCGCTCGAGCGCGTAATGGGTCTTGCCGGTATTGGTGGGGCCGAGAATGGCTTTCAGAATGGCCATGGTGGACATCTAATTGGGGGCGGGAGGAAGAGAAAACTAGCTTTTTGGGCAGCGCTCGGGGCGATCTATATGACTGTCGACGAGATTTCCATCTTCATCTTCCACTTTGAACGCCTGTGTCCATTCTGCAGTCCGCGGCGGCGCGTCATAATCGCCTGCTAGATAAAGCCGCAGCTCGCGCTGGATCGGGCATCCGTTTGATCTGTGACCGAGATCGACAGAGATCGCACCTTCTGGTTGCCAGGTCTGAAAATCAGCTTTGATCGGCGGGCGTAGATTGGAGCGATAGCTCGCGACCAGGACCCGGCTACGATCAATATCAGCGAGATCGACCCGCTCGGCAAAACTCTTCGGGCCTGGATTGTAGCGCCACATGATGAGCGGCGTTTCCAGCGTGTCTTTCAGATAATAATCGAGCCCGTGCCAGACCTCGCGTTCGTCTACAAGGATTGCACTGGGCTGAAGGCGCTCCACCTCCAGCGCCAGCTGAGCGGAGAGATCTTGCCAGCCGCGTACGCGCTTCAGGTCGTTGTCGCGTCCGATCGCGGCGCTCCAGCTTGGCGGTCCAAGGGCAAGGGCAGTCGCGAGCATGCCGACGACGCCCTGAAATGCAAGCCCTGACCAGAATGCGATGCGCCATCCTGTGGCGCGGATCAAAAATCCGCCAATCCAGACCGACCCTGCCGGGTATGCCGTCGCCGCCCAATTGGCATGCGCGCGTGACAGAACCGCTTGGAAGGCAATGATGATTAGGACCGGCACAATGAAGCAGGCGAGCCACGTTTCTTTCGTGCGTTGGGCGTGGGCCGCATCCCCCAAATCCGCCAATTCGCCGCGCGGACGGATGACCGTCAATCCTGCCAGCAGCGCAATAAAGCTAACCGGCCCGAACACACCCATTTGGTCGCCGAGAAATTTTGGCAGGTTTTCGAGATTGAACAACTGGCCACCAAGATTGGCATTGTCGACTGTATGGCTGACCGTCTGGAATTCGTTCGCGGCATTCCAGATCATATGCGGAGCAAAGGTGGCAGCTGCGATCAATAGTGCAGACATGCCTTTTTGGCTCAGCACGGCGCCCCTTGTATCGCGATCAATAAGGCTTGTGAGCGCCACCCCGATCGCGAAATATAGCATCGCGTACTTGGACAGAAATCCGGCCCCTATGGCCAGCCCGAGCGCGACCACACCGATCCAGCCAAGGTCATCCTCGCGCAGGCGCCAGAACAGATAAAGCGCGATCGTCCAGAACGGAAACAGCACGCCATCGGTCGAGATTACACCCGAAGACAGAACAATGCCTGGCATCAGCAAATAGGCGAGTACGGTGAATAGGCCCGCCAGGTCGCTAAACATGCGCCGCGAAAGTAGGAACAAGAAGGTCGCTGAAATGGCGTGAAACACCGGCGCGAACAGACGGATCGCCCACTCCGAATCGCCAAAAAAAGCGGTCGAAATATGGATCATCCAGGCGATCATCGGCGGCTTGGAATAGTATCCCCATTCCAGGCTCTGCCCCCAGCGCCAATATTGGGCCTCGTCGGCATAGAGCTCGAGCGGTGAGAAAACGACCAGCAACAGACGCATTGCCAGAAGACCCGCAATTATTGCGATTGCAAGCTTGGCATAGGAGCTGGAGAAGCGGGATTCTGACACCATAGCTTTCCCTTAATCGGCCTGCGGGAAGACATAAACCCTTCGCCGCATGTGTGGCTTATTTGCAATGCCAACCGTTAGAGTCAGCTATGTCACAGGAGTCTTACAGCACTGTCACATTTCTGTAATGCGGTGGAAATAGGGGACGCCCAAGTAGTCGTCTGAGTGTCTCGTCTCAGGCCTGCTTTGGTGACAAATCGAGGGGAAACTCATGTCCAACTGGAAACTCCTATCAGGTGTGGCCGCCGCGTCCATCATGACCGCAGCCATTGTGGCTCCGGCAGAAGCGCAGGTCACGACCTCTGAAGTCAGTGGTAGCGTAGCCACTGAAAGCGGAACCGCGCTGAGCGATGCGCTCGTGACGGTGACCAACACGGCGACGGGCCTGACCCGCTCGACCCGCACATCCTCCACTGGTAATTTCAGCATTCGCTCGTTGCCAGTTGGCGCAGGTTACTCCGTAACCGTAACTGCCGACGGCTTCCAGGGCCGCACCGTTGAGGACGTAGCGCTGACGCTCGGCGATACTGCCCGCCTTCAATTCGCGCTGACGGCCGATGAAGCTCGCACCCTCGATACAATTGTTGTCACAGCAAGCGCCGCTGACCTGGTTCAGACTGCAGTTGGCCCGAACGCGACGTTCGGCATCGACACACTGCAAAGCGCGCCAACGGCAAACCGCTCCATCGTTGATGTTCTGCGTATCGACCCGCGCGTCTATGTCGACGAGAGCCGCGGTGACGTGAACCCAGTTCAGTGTGGCGGTAAGAACCCACGCTTCAACTCACTTACTCTTGACGGTGTTCGCCTGAATGACGGCTTCGGTCTGAACGATAGTGGCTTCCCAACAGAGCGCCAGCCCTTCCCGTTTGACGCCATTGAGCAGGTCGCGATTGAGCTGGCTCCGTTCGACGTTGAGTATGGCGGCTTTACCGCTTGTAACATCAACGCTGTGACCAAGTCGGGTACGAACGAATTCCACGGTTCTGTGTTTTATGACTTCACATCTGACGATCTTCGCGGCGACACGCTCGAAGGTGACAGCATTCAGCTGACCCCATTCGAAGAGACCCGCTACGGCGCGCAATTGTCTGGTCCAATTGTTAAGGACAAGCTGTTCTTCTCTGTGGCTTATGAAAAGCTCGAAGGCACCAACACGTTCGACCGCGGTCCTGAAGGATCTGGTGCAGTCAACGAAGTTGCGGGCCTGACCCAGGCTCAGCTGGACGAAATCCTCGACATCGCTCGCACGGTTTATCAGTACGATCCGGGCGGCATTCCAAGTACGGCAGACAATGAAGACGAAAAACTGCTCGTCAAACTGGACTGGAACATTAACGATCAGCACCGCGCGAACTTCACTTATAACTACAATGATGGCTTCAACATCACTGAGTCGGATGGCGATCCGGATGAGTTCGAATTCGCCAACCACCTCTATGAGCGCGGCGCTGAGCTGAATCAGTATGTTGGCGCGTTGTACTCTGACTGGACCCCGAACTTCTCGACTGAGTTCCGTGTCGGTCAGGTGGAACTGGATAACCGTCAGATCTCTGTCGGCGGCACAGATTTCGGTGAGATCACGATCGAAACCGGCGACGTCGATATCTATCTCGGCGGCGATGATTCTCGCTCTCGCAACAAGCTGAGCTATGAGATCTTCCAGGTTGCCGCGAAAGGCTTCTACCAGTTCGACAACCACGCCATCACGTTTGGTTGGGAACGCGAAGCGATCGACATTTTCAACGTGTTTGTTGCCAACAACCAGACTGAGATCGACTTCGAAAACATCTCTCTGGTCGATCGTGATGCTTGGGTTGACCTTGACGGCGACGGTCGAATTGATCGCGGCGAAGTTCCGGTGCTGGATACTGTCTCCGCAATTGACGCCTTCCGTCTCGGTTACGCTGAAAACGTCAACTACAACAATGCGCCATCGCTTAACCCAGACGACGCCGCGGCGGTTTGGGGATACGCGACGGACACGTTCTACATCCAGGACGAGTTCCAGGTCACTGATGCAGTGTCGGTTATCGCTGGTCTGCGTTACGATCACTGGACCACGGACGATACGCCAGAAACCAATGCAGACTTCCTCGCTGACTACGGTTTCTCCAACGGTCAGACCCTGGACGGTGAAGGGCTGCTGCAGCCACGCTTCGCGTTCACATGGGATGCCAAGGACAATCTCACCGTTCGCGGTGGATTTGGTCTCTACTCAGGCGGTGATCCGAACGTTTGGTTGTCGAACACCTACAACAACAACAACGTTCTTCAGTTTGGTTCAGACGGCAGCCAGATCGGTATCGAAGTTGGCGAGGATATCGTCGACTATGATCCGCTCACACAGACCATCGAAGAAGCGCTTGCCGCTGACGCGACATCTGTCCTGGATCCGAGCCTTCAGTACGGTCTCTGTGAAGACAATGTACCGGTTCAAGGCGCAGGTTGGTGTATCCCACAAGGTCTGGTCGACGCTGTTGCCGCTGGCGATGGATCGAACTTCCAGATCAATTTCCTCGACCCAGACTTCAAGATCCCGTCGGAATGGAAATTCTCTATTGGTGCGACCTGGATCGCAGACCTTCCAATCGACAACTTCCTGGGCGGCGAGTACGTAATCAATGCTGACTTCTTGCACTCGCAGGGTCAGAATTCAGCGATCGTGCTTCGCGCAGACCTCGAACAGGTCGCCGTCGATGCAAATGGCTATCCTGAGTATGACAGCGTGCGTGAAGGCGCCTTCGTGCTGACCAATGCTGATGATGGTAACGAATCCACCACCGTGTCTTTCAGCGTCGCTAAAGATTACGACAATGGCTTCGATTGGGCTGCTGGTTACGCCTATAACGACAACAAAGAAACTCAGCCTATGACCAGCGCTGTGTTCTTCTCGAGCTACAACAACCGGGCCGCTTTTGACCCGCAAGCTCAAATGTTGGCGACCTCAGACTACAACATCAAGCATCGCTTCACGCTCTTGGCGAACTATGAGAAGGCGTTCTTCGGTGATTACTACACCACGTTCACAGCCTTTGCGACGGCACGCTCTGGCCTGCCATTCTCGCTCGCCGGTGGTGATGCAGACTTCGGCTTCTTCAACGAAGTTGAGGTCCTGCAGCCTGGTGTTGAGCGCAACAGCGAAGAAAGCGACTGGTGGACGAAAGTTGACCTGCGCGTAGAACAGGAATTCCCGGGTCTGCGGCCTCAGGATCGTTCTTCAGCCTTCGTGGTAATCGATAACCTGACGAACCTCATCAATGATGACTGGGGCGTGCTGGTAGAGCCTGGCTCCCCGCCAATCGATGCTCAATCTCGCGTCGGTGACGCATCACTCTGGCAGGTTCGCCTCGGCGTCCGCTACGAGTTCTAGGCTCTAAACCAAGAAACAATTGAGAAGGGCGGTGCAGAAAGCACCGCCCTTTTTCTTTGAGCTTTATCCGTTCCTGTGGCAAACGCGCCGCGATGGTAACGGATCGCACATATGTTCCACCTGAGTGGGCGCCGCAATCAGCCGTTTGGGTTGGATGGCCGCATATCCGCGGAGAGTGGGGTAGCGCTTTTGAGGGTGCGAGGGATGAGATCGCAGCGTTCGTTCGCGCGGTAGCCCAGGTGACACCGGTCCGCGTTGCTTGTGGGTCTCGCGAAGCCGATACCAGCGCCTGGCTGACACTGGATGACTTGGTCGCATCAGGCCAAGTCCAGCTCCACACCGTTCTGGCTGGTGATATTTGGCTGCGCGACACCGGACCCGTGCTTTCGCGGCGTGGCGAGACGTCGGAAGCGCTGGCGTTTCAATTCAACGGCTGGGGCGGAAAGTACGTGATGCCAGGCGACACGCACACGGCGCAGGCGATCGCATCGGTAGAGCGCGTGCCCGTTTCCCGCTTTCCTTTTGTGCTCGAAGGTGGCGCGGTCGATGTTGATGGCGACGGCAGATTGTTGACGACGCGCCACTGTCTGCTCAATCCCAATCGCAATCCGGATTGGAACGAAGCGGACGCGACGCGGGCGCTGGAGCAGGCGTTTGGGGTTGATCAAGTGATCTGGCTGGATGAGGGTCTCATCAACGACCACACGGACGGGCATGTCGACAATATTGCCCGCTTCATCGGACCAGGCCGCGTGCTCTGTCAGATGCCATCTGGTGAGGATGACCCGAATGCAGAGACTTACGTGGCCATCAAGCGGAAGCTGAAGGATGCCGGATTGGAGGTTCACCTCATTCCGTCTCCGGGCAAGATCACCGATGAAGATGGGAAGCCGGTTCCGGCGAGCCATATGAATTTTCTGATCAGCAATGGAACTGTGTTTATGCCAACTTATGATGCAGATGCCGTGCCCGCATTGATCGCTGCATTTGAGAAAGTTCTGCCGGACTACAAGTTGATTACGCTCCCCGCTCGCCACATCCTGTCAGGCGGCGGCGCTTTTCACTGCACGACCCAGCAAGTCCCAGAGTTTGAGGAACTGAAGACATGAACAGAACCCTGAGCGTTGCAGCGCTGCAGCTTTCCTTCGTCAAAGGCGAGATTGCTGAAAACATTTCTCGTGTTGGCAAACGCATTCGGGAGGCTGCCGAAGCGGGCGCCGATATCGTTCTGCCCTCCGAATTGTTCTGTGATCACTACTTCTGCAAGACCCAGGACGAGGATCATTTCTCGAAGGCCTATTCCTGGTCAGAGCATCCGGCAGTGACGATCATGCAGGATCTGGCCCGCGAACTTGGCGTTGTCATTCCGGTTTCGATCTTCGAAAAAGCAGGGCCAGAATACTACAACTCCGTCGTCATGATCGATGCGGATGGATCCGCACTGGGTGTGTACCGCAAAAGCCATATTCCGGATGGGCCGGGTTATCAGGAGAAATTCTATTTTCGACCCGGCGATACCGGTTTTAAAGTCTGGAAGACTCAGAAAGGTAATATTGGCGTCGGCATTTGTTGGGACCAATGGTTTCCTGAAGCGGCTCGTACAATGGCATTGATGGGCGCCGATATCTTGCTCTACCCCACAGCGATCGGAAACGAGCCTCAGGACGAAACCCTCGATACGTCAGCGCGATGGCGCCGGGCCATGCAGGGGCACGCGGTCAGCAATGTCATTCCAATCGTCGCTGCTAACCGCGTTGGAAATGAAGACGGACAAGTGTTCTATGGCACCAGCTTCATTTGCGACCAAGTCGGCGAGGTGGTCGCGGATATGGATCGCACGGAAGAGGGCATAATCACCGCCTCATTTGATCTTGATAGTATTGATCGCGACCGCGCAGCGTGGGGATTCTTTCGCGATCGTCGCCCGGATCTGTACAGTGATCTGCTGTGACCAAAAAACCGGTGCATCCTCGAGCGGGATAGACTAGGGCGGTGAGATGGAACAGTTTCTGCTCACCCCGGTGACGTCCCTGCTGATTATTGGCAACGTGATAGCCAGCTTGATCGCCCTGTCCAATTCCCCCTTCATGAACCGAAACCTGTTTCATGTCGGACCGATTCTCGAGCGCAGAGAGTGGCACCGTATGGTGACGAGCGGCTTTCTGCACGGCGGTATCCTGCACCTGTTCGTCAACATGTACGTGCTTTTCATGTTCGGCGGATTTGTGGAGCGTGTCGTTGGACCGGTTTCGTACATCATCATCTATTTCGCGGCCTTGCTGGGCGGCAATGCCTGGGCTTTGCTGGAGAACAGAACCAAGCCATCGTATCGCGCGCTCGGGGCGTCTGGAGCGACATCGGGGATTGTCATGAGCTTCATTCTGTTCCGGCCGTTCGAGCCGCTAATGATCTTTCCCATCCCGTTTTTCATGCCAGCTGTCGTTCTGGGCATCGTCTTTGTGGTTGGCAGCGCGATCCTCGCCCAGAGGGAGAACAAGACGATTGGTCACGAAGCGCATCTGGGCGGCGCCTTGGCAGGCATTCTGGTGACGATTGCAGTGCAACCTGCGGCGCTGAGCAATTTCTCTAACGAAGTTGCAAGGGCGCTGGGGGGAGGCTGAGCGTGCGGGCGGTTTCAGACACATTGCAATCGCGTATCGAATCCGGCGCGCTGAGCCGCGATCTGGCGCAGATTGAAGCAGCAGAAAAGCTCGACGATTTGTTGGATCGTCTAAAGCATGGTGGCAAAGGCGGCTGGTTTTCAAAGCCCAAACCGACCACGGGACTATACCTCTGGGGCGGCGTTGGACGAGGCAAGTCGATGCTGATGGACGTGTTCTATGCGCATGCTCCGGTCAAAGCGATGCGCGTGCATTTTCATGAGTTTATGGGCCGGGTGCAGGACCGTCTGAACACCGCGCGCAAGCGCAAGGATGTTTCCAACCCAATCTTCCCGGTCGCCAAACAGTTTGCTTCGGAAGCGAGGCTGATCTGCTTTGACGAATTCCAGGTGACACAGATTGCCGATGCGATGATCCTGGCTGGCCTGTTCGAAGACCTGTTCAAGCGCGGCGTAACGGTGGTCGCGACATCGAACCGGCACCCGGACGAATTGTACAAAGACGGTCTAAACCGACACCTATTCCTCCCGTTCATTGATCTTTTGAAACAACGGACGGAAGTCTTCGCGCTCGCATCAGAGCGCGATTATCGCCTTGAGCGCCTGACTGAAGCTCCGGTCTGGTACTCCATATCCGAAGGCGTTGACGCACTGGATAAGGCGTTTGAGCGCCTGACTCTCGGCGCAGACCCGCAAAGTTGCATGCTGACCATTAAAGGCCGCAAATTGCCGGTGACGCGCGAAGCGGCGGGTGTTGCGCGCTTTACGTTTGACGAATTGTGCGCGCGCCCGCTCTGGGCAGAAGACTATCGCGCCGTGGCGGCGACGTTTCATACCGTCCTGTTAGAGAATATTCCGACCTTGAGCCCGGCCAAGCGCAATGAGGCCGCCCGCTTCGTGACGCTGATCGATACGCTTTATGAGGCAAAGGTGAAACTCGTGGCGAGCGCCGAGGCAGAACCCGAAGAGCTCTATCCGGAAGGGGATGGCAGCTTTGAGTTTCAGCGTACCGCTAGCCGACTGCATGAAATGAGGTCCATCGAATATATGGCTGAAGCGCACATAATTCCGATGGACCAAAAGTAAGCCGCCAGGTCAGCAAAAACTGGGAGGGAGGAAACGTTTAAACCAACCTCTGCGGCGAGAGATTGCTCTCTCTGACAAGGATTACGTCAGCTTAATCGAATTGGATCAATCTTTTTTGCGGTTGAAAGCGACTATCAGGTTGAATCTGAGATATTGAGAAAAAACTGGAGACGAATTTATGGGCGATACCATCTCTTTCATGCTGAAATCGGCGACGGGACAGATCCTGCCCGCCATGGCCAGCACGCTAAAAAAAGGACGTGCTTATGCGATTGATAAAGGCGTTGAGGAATCCGTGCTGCTCTCAGCGCGGCTCTTCCCCGATATGATGCCTTTGCTCAACCAGTATCAGATGGCAGCTGAGACGCCAGCGCGCGCGGCGGCGCGTATCGCGGGGCTCGAGATGCCGTCCTTTGAGGATGCCGAAACCTCGGTCGACGAATTGCTGGAGCGCCTGGAAAAGTGCAATCAATTTGTCCAGGCCATGGATGACGAAGATCTGGACGCTCGCGAACGCACCGTCATGGAAATTCCTCTAGGAGGAATGACGGTCAATTGGGAAGGGCGTCAGTACTTATCGACGTTTGTCCTGCCAAATCTGCATTTTCACGCTTCAATTGCCTTTGCGCTGCTGCGCCACCAGGGCGTGGAGATTGGCAAACGGGATTTCCTGATGGCATAGTCGGCGAACTGTCGAATTCAATTCGCGGACACAAATGCCACCGCGGACGGGGACCTCATAATGAAGCATTTGAGATTGGCCATGACCGCTGCTTTGGTCATTGGCATGGCGGCGTGTTCACGCGAGACAAGCTATGAACCTACGCATTTCGAGTCTGCGCCGGCTTTGCAGATGCTGGAAGTGCTGAGCGCTGACGATATGAAGGGGCGAAAAGTCGGGACGGCCGAGAATGCCAGGGCCCGCGCCATGATAACGGACCGGTTTAAGGCTTTGGGAATAGCGCCTGGCCCGGACGGCTACGAGCTCCCATTCACCTACGGCACCTTTGCGGACCCCAAGACTGGCGCGGACACCGAGCCGACAAAATCGGGCATCAACATTTTGGGTCATCTGGAAGGAACCGCGGATACCGAGCTCACCATGATCATTACCGCCCACTATGATCATGTCGGCGGGATTGATGGCGAGATTTACAATGGCGCCGACGATAATGCTTCCGGGGTCGTCGGGCTTTTGGCAGCAGCAGAGTATTTCGCAGCGAATCCACCAATGCATGACGTATCGTTTTTGGCCTTTGACGCCGAAGAGGACAGGCTTGGCGGCTCAATCGCTTTTGTGGCAAATCCCCCATCGTCGCTCGAGACCGTCGCACTGAATTTGAACTTCGATATGCTCTCGCGCGGAGACAATGGCAAATTGTGGGCATCCGGGACCGCTCACTGGCCCGATATGAAGCCGATCGTGTCGGCGATTGCAGTTGAGGCACCTGTGCAAATTGAGCTGGGATTTGACAGCGGAGAAGACCGTGATGATTGGACCTTGTTGTCGGATCATGCGGCCTTCTTTCGAATTGGCATCCCGCACCTCTATTTCGGCGTTGAAGACCATCCTGATTATCACCAGCCCACGGACGATTTCGAAAAGATCGACCAGGATTGGTTTTTGCAATCTATCGACAGCGTGATCATGGTCGCCATCGAAATGGATCAGCGGCTCGACGAGATTTATGCCATGCGCCTGGCCGCAGAAGGTTAGCGCCATTCGGCGCCAAACTACGGATTTGATTCAATAATTGAATCGATCTGAATTGAGACTGACTTTCAGTTGCCTTGCAAATGCTTCGCACTATCATAATCAATTGTTTTTATTGAGTTTTTTCTTGAAAAAGTCCGACTCAACGCTATTTTCATCGCATAGGTAGTTTTACGGAGTAAGCCTCATGAAAGGCGACGCAAAAGTCATCGAATTTCTCAATCAGGCGCTCAAGAATGAATTGACCGCCATCAATCAGTATTTTCTGCATTCGCGCATGCTGAAAGATTGGGGTGTCAGCAAGCTTGGCGATTATGAGTATAAAGAATCCATCGAAGAGATGAATCACGCCGACTGGCTGATCGAACGCATTCTCTTCCTGGGTGGTCTGCCCAATCTCCAGGACCTGGGCAAACTTCGCATCGGTGAAAGTGTTGAAGAGATTTTGAAATGCGACCTCGCGCTTGAAGAAGATGCGATCCCACTCCTGCGCGATGCGATGGAGTATTGCGAAAAGCAGCGCGACTATGTCAGCCGCGATCTGTTCGGCAAGATCCTCCACAATGAGGAAGAGCACGTCGATTACATCGAAACCCAGTTCGATCTGATCGAACGTGTGGGTATCGAGAATTACATTTCGCTGCAATCGGAGGCGAACGCCCACTAATCACAAGCCACATGGAGCACACTCATGGCGAAGACCACGATCTTTGAATACAAAGGCGACGAACAAACCGTCACTTGGGATCGCCGCTTGTGTATCCATGTTGGCGAATGTGGACGCGCCAAGGGGGACTTGTTCGTCACAGGCCGTGACCCTTGGTGCGACCCGAACCTCTCAAACGAGGATCAAACCGAAGCCATCGTTGCCCGATGCCCTACAGGCGCACTCGCGGTTCAGGATGACAATGGCAAATACCTGACGGAACCCGTCCCGGCGGATAATGAAGTTCATGTCTCCAATGACGGACCGCTTTACGTGTCAGGAGACCTTACAGTCGACGGCACCAGTGATGACATGCATTCCTTATCGCGTCGCGCCGCGCTTTGCCGGTGTGGTGCCTCAAAGAACAAGCCGTTCTGCGATAATTCACACCGTGACGCTGGCTTTCAGGATGCTGGCGCAGTCGGCGATACCGGTCTTGCCGAAATCGAAAGTGGCGGGCCACTGGAAATCAAGCGTATCCCTGATGGACCTTTGGAAGTGTCGGGCAATTTCACCATCCGGGCTGGCTCAGGACGTCCTGCCTGGTCGGGACGCAAAGCCTATCTTTGCCGCTGCGGCCAGTCTGCGAATAAGCCCTTCTGTGACGGCGCGCACAAGGATGCCGGTTTCAAAGCCGACTAAATTCCAGCACGCTCCAGCATCCGGTCAAAGCCGGCCCAATACTCGGCGCGCTTATCTGGCTTTTCCATGAGGATTTCGTGCATCGCCCCTTCGACGGTAACATGCTCGCAATTGGGCAACAGGCTCGCCACGTGAGCGTGAGAGCGATTGTCGACCAGTTTCTCATCCGCTGCGCTTGCAACAAAGACCGGAATATCGATCGCGCACAGAGTCTCGGGCTTATTCATACGGCTGAAAATATCCAGCGATGCGCCAAGCCAGCCCCACGTAACCGGTCCTAGCGAGAGCTCTGGCGCGGCGTCGGTCAGATCTTTGTTCATTTGCCAATGGCGCTCATCATAGGTCACGACATTGTCTTCAAACCGCTCCGGTGGCCCGGGCTTCTGAGCAAAGTCATCTGACCGCCCCATAACCCGCATCGCCCAGATGAAATATCGCTGCACCCGGCCAAGCGGCAGACCCCACATCGGCGCGCAGAAGGCGGCTGCTTCAACTTTGACGAGGCCTTGGCCAATCGCTGCCAAGGCGATTGCGCCGCCCATGGAATGCGCGAGTGACACATATGGGCGCGGTAATTCTTCAAACGCGTCCAGCCCGTTGCGGAGCGCGCCCATGAAGGTCTCGAACCGGTCGATATGGCCTTTCTGCGGATCGTCGAGCAGGCGCTGTGACAAGCCCTGGCCTGGCCAGTCGATGATCAGAACAGCAAACCCGCGATCCTGGAGATCGCGCGCGACCTCAAAGTACTTCTCGATGAACTCTGTGCGACCGGGGCAGACGATACAGGTTCCGCGCGGCGTCTCTGCGGTGGACGGCGCAAGGCAGGCCCGGAGCCGGCGTCCTCCCACGCCCTCAAACCAGACGATCCGCGCGCCTTCAGGGCGAGGATTGCCTGGCACGTCGACTATGCGATCGGTCGTCTTTTCATCCATGGAGTTTGTCCAAACCTAAAGGAAAGCCTCATCCAGCGTTTAGGCCGGATGAGGCTTTCGATCAATTCAATGAGCCTTCAAGCTTAAGAGAGCTTGCTCATGATGCTTTGCAGCTGCATGGCCACAGACATGTCGCCGAGCACTTTCAGCTTGCCCTGCATGAACGCCATGGTTGGGTCGAGTTGACCTGCGGCCAGCTTGCCGAAGTCTTCCCAGTCCACTTTGACGGTCGCGTCAGCTTCAGCATCGTCATTGTTGGCAACGCCAGCAGCGCCGTCGATGAACAGTTTGCCGACATCACCGAAGTCAAACTTTACTTTCTTAGAAAAACCACTGTCGCCTCCAGCAACGGCTGATGCGGCTCGGGTGGTGAGTTCTGCGAGATCCATGAGGAAGCCTCCCTGTGTAATGCTTCTAGCGCTGATAAAGCAGGGGAAACGACTTGGGGCAAGGGTGCCGCATACGTAAACTGCATCAAGTTATTTTGCTGATCCGCTCCGTGGTCAGATTTTTGCCTTGACCCTCCGCCGCGGAAGGTTTCGAAACAGTGCCCATGTCGTGGGAAAAATCGATTGAAGAATTGCGCCGGCGCGAACGCATGGCGGAAGAAATGGGGGGCGACGAGCCAGTCTCGCGCCAAAAGGGACGGGGCAAGCTGACCGTTCGCGAACGGGTCGCCTTCCTGGCCGATCCCGGCAGCTTTCACGAGATTGGCAAGATTGCCGGGATCGCGCGCTATGATGAGAATGAAGAGCTTGAGCATTTCATGGCCTCCAATTCGGTCATCGGCCGGGCGACGCTGAATGGCCGTCCCGCTTTCCTGCTTGGCGATGACTTTACGGTGCGCGGCGGCGCGGCTGACGCCTCCATCAGAGGAAAATTGCTGCTGGCGCTGAAGCAGAGCCAGGAATACCGTATGCCGTTGGTCCAGCTGATTGACGGCACAGGTGGCGGCGGATCGATCAAGATGTTCGAGAAGGATCCGCGCACTTACATTCCCGAAACGCCAGGCTGGGAGTTCATCGTCTCCGGCATGGCTGAAGTGCCCTTCGTCTCGCTCGGCCTCGGCCCGTGCGCCGGCATGGGCGCCGGGCGCCTCGCAGCCAGCCATTTCTCGGTCCTGGTCAAGGAACTCAGCCAGGTCTTCGTTGCCGGACCGCCCGTGACCCGCGCGCTTGGCGAGGACGTCACCAAGGAAGAGCTCGGCGGCTGGGAGATCCAGGCTCGCAATGGCACGGTCGACGCTGTGGTCGAAAGTGAGGCTGAAGCCTTCGAGGCGGCGCGCCAGTTCCTGTCTTACCTTCCCTCCTCCGTCCACGAGCTGCCGCCGATTACCCCGCCGACGGACGATCCGAAGCGCAAGGAAGAAGAGCTCCTCTCGATCGTGCCGACCGATGGCAAGACGCCTTACAAGCCGCGCAAGATTATCGCCGCTGCTGTCGATACTGACAGCTTCTTCGAAATTGGCGAGCAGTGGGGCCGCGGCATTGTCACCGGCTTTGCCCGCATAGATGGCCACCCGGTCGGCATTCTCGCCGGGGACCCGTTCTTCCTTGACGGGGCCTGGACCGCCGATGTTTGTGACAAAGTCACCCGGCACATGGATCTGTGCTCAACCTTCCACTTGCCGGTCGTGCACTTTGTCGACTGCCCGGGCTTTGCCTGCGGCGTGCGGCACGAGACCGAAGGCGTGACCCGCAAAGGCGTGCGCGCCATGGCGGCAGTCTATCAGGCGACCGTACCGATCTGCGCCGTGGTCATCCGCAAAGCCTATGGCTTGGCTGGCTCTGCCATGTTCAATCCCAGCAAGTCCAAGTGGCGCTATTGCTGGCCGAGCGGTGACTGGGGCTCCTTGCCCATGGCGGGCGGCATCGAGGCGGCCTACCGCAAAGAGATTCTCGAAGCCGAAGACAAAGAGGCCTACCTTAAGAGCCTGTACAAGCGGTTCGACGCGATCGCCTCGCCCTTCCGCACCGCTGAGGCCTTTTTCGCAGAAGAGATTATCGACCCGCGCGACACGCGGCCTCTGCTGGTGGATTTTGTCCACCATGCCTGGCGTGTGCTGGAGACGGGGCGGACGAGTTTTACGCCTCGGCCTTAGTTCCGGGACGGAAAGACGCCGTCCAGGATGATACAGTGACGCAGCACCAGATAGGGCGGCATATTGTGCCCGCTTGTGGACACAGCGACCCCACTCGGTTTCTTGACCTCGGCTGAGGCTGGCCCCGCTGAATTGTTCTCCACTCCAGCGCGTGAGCCGAGCGGGCGGTCGCTCAAGCCAGGGCCTGTGCCGACACCAATCATGGTTCGCCCACGCAAGTCTGGGAGAGCGAATGTGGTGCGGCCATCGCCGCCATAGATGGTGCCATAGAGCGAGAACAGCGCCGAATACTGACTGATCGGCAGCAGTTGACCTGCGGCATCGGTCGAACCGCGTGGACAGAAATTGTACCCGACAGTGATGATCTCCCCGATATACCGGTCGCCATAAGCTTCAGCGTCCGGGGCCGTGACCGCGAGCGTGGTGCCGATCGCCGCTGCGGCGAGCAGAGATTTATAGATCATGATGTGTCCTCCCTCATTTATGCGGGCAATGTATGCACAATTCGCCTCAAGCGGAAACTGTAGCGCCGGCAACACCAAACCCCTCACGGCGTTTCCACCTGAGGCTATGAAAGGCTAGGCGCGTCTGAGACAAACGCGAAGGGAACTGCCGTTCTCTCGAGACGGCGTATAGCGCCTGGATCAGACGCGCCTGCGGCGGCTGTTTTTCATGCGTTAGGCCTTGATCACCTGGACCAAGCACCACCTGGGGGGCTTCTGTCTTACCTCTTTCGTAGCCTGGCCGTGGGGACCAGGATTTATGAGCACCGGCCAGGCGCGCTACCGAGCAAAGGGTACAGCTCCCCAAGCCAAGCGACGCGACCACCGCTCTCCTCCCCTGCCAAGCCGTTCCGGACAAGCCTTCCATCAGGAGGAGATGGGAGGAAGTATATGCCGGTTTTGAAGGGTGGGGATTGAGACGGGAAAAGGTGGGGGATTGAGGGCTGCTTTGGATCAGGAGCGGACACAATTCACTTTGCGTGTTAGGGGTCATCTTTATGGTGGATCATATTACCCTGTTTTACACTGTGGCGCAGATCGCAGGTATTTTCGTTGGCTTTGGCACGCTGATCGCGTTCACAAAACCCAAGGATGTCACGACCGCTCAACAGCAAGCTCTAACTGCCACCGTGATGGCAGGCCTTCTGGTAATTGTGGCAGCGCTCATCCCGGTATTGCTTTTTGCGTACGGGGTTTCACCCAATCTGGCATGGCCAGTTTCAGCCGGGCTGGTTCTAGCGATCAACTGGGCGACGATTTGGCCTCAGCGCGCGCCTTTTATCAATGCTCTGAAGCGCCGCAACCCGTTCGAAATTGTGCTGATTTTTGGTATGGAGGCGGTGGTGGAAGTGCCGCTAATTTTGATCGTGTTGCACGTGTTTCCCGCTCAGTCCTTCCCGTTGTATGCCACCACGCTCGTCTTTTCCATCGTACAGGCGGCATCATTGTTAATGCTGCTAGCATTGGATTTGACAGCTGAGGATGATTGATCCCGCAGCGCGATCTCAAACATCTCCATAGACCCCGAAAGCAGGCATTCACCCATTGCAGGATCACATGCTGCGGATTGGGGTTTTGCGCGGCGGTGGCTGCGGCTTGCCGGCGCCTTTGCCATAGCCGTGTTTCTTCAATAGGCCCCGGAATTGGTGATAGCTGAGCCCGAGCGCGGCGGCGGCTTTGCCTTGATGGCCTTCATAAGCTGACAGCGCGGTGTCGATCAGGCTGGTTTCGAACAGGCGGGTCTGATCTTCAAACGGAATGTCGAGCACAGGGGGAGGCGGAGCAGACGTTGCGCCCGATTGGGGTTGTTTCGGTGCAGCTGCGGTTTCTGAGAGATCTGCCGCTGACCGCCAGGGCGAGGCGAACGGATCAAGCGCGGCCGGATCAAACTGAACCGGGTCGGTCTGATGCTCCGAGATCGCCCGATAGGTGATGCGCTGGGCGAAATTGCGCAACTCGCGCACATTGCCGGGCCAGGCGTGGGCTTCCATCGCAGCGATGGCTGACGGAGCGAAGCCGGGAAAGTCCTCGGCCATCTCGCGGGCCATGCGGCGGGCGAAGAAATCAGCCAGGAGAGAGATGTCTGCCGTCCGCGCTCGCAGCGGGGGAAGAGTGACGACATCAAAGGCGAGGCGGTCCAGCAAGTCCGCGCGGAACTCGCCCTTGGCCGCCTTGCTCGGCAGGTCGACATTGGTCGCCGCCACGACACGGACATTGGTCGAGAGGACTTTTTCCCCGCCGAGGCGCTGAAACTCGCCATATTCAACCACGCGCAGCAGCTTTTCCTGCACCTGCATGGATGCGGTTGCGATCTCGTCCAAGAAGAGGGTGCCGCCATCGGCAAGCTCAAACCGGCCGAGACGGCGTTCGGTCGCGCCGGTAAACGCGCCGCGCTCATGCCCGAACAGTTCGCTGTCCAGCAATTGCTCTGACAGCGCCGCGCAATTCACTTTCACGAAGGGGCCGTCCCAGCGGCGCGAGAGAAAGTGCATCCGCTCGCCGATCAGCTCCTTGCCGGTGCCGCGCTCACCAATGATCAGGCACGGGCGGTCGAGCGGCGCCAGGCGGGAGACATGCTCCTGCGCTTCCAGCCAGGACGGATCCTCACCGATTAGCTGCGGGGTCTGAGAGCTTATCATGAGGTCAATTTAGCGAATAAATGAGGTCTAAACAACTAAAAATAATCGTCAAACACACCATACAAAGTTAAGTCAGGTCACCCGAATAAGAAATATTCTCATTAAAAACAAGCAAGTATGAATTTAATTCAAAACTGGCACGGTCCTTGAAATGAAGGTGGCATGGCGGCCAGAGGGGTCGCTAGCTAGAAGGATAAAAAAAATGACTGAGCGCTCTTACGACAAAGGCTATGACGACACCCGTTACGATCAGGCCCGCCGTGAGAGTGGCCGCTTTGGCCGCTACCTCTCAACCCGTTCGCCAGAGACATGGATGTTCTTTGTCGCTGGCGTCTTTCTCGGCGGCTTCTTCTTCTAAGAGCTGAAAACAGCCAAAAGAAACCGCGTTTCCTCCCACTCCCCCAACGAACCCCAAAAGATACAAGGAAAAAATATCATGGGAATGTTCTCTCGCCTCGGCGACATTATCAACTCCAACATCAACGCGATGCTGGACGGTGCTGAAAACCCAGAAAAGATTGCGCGTCTTATGATCCAGGAAATGGAAGACACGCTTGTCGAAGTCCGCACCGCTGCTGCGCGTGCCATGGCCGACAAGAAAGAGATGGAGCGCGAGATCGCGCACTATACAAACATCCGCAATGACTGGGAAACCAAAGCTGGCCTGGCCATCGACAAAGGCCGCGAAGATCTCGCTCGCGGCGCTCTGATCGCCAAGAAGAAAGCCGAGCAGGAAATCACGCGCCGCGAAGAAGCGATGGACCTTGCTGATGAAGCTTTTCACAAGCGTCAGGATGATCTGACCCGTCTGCAAGCCAAGCTGGATGAAGCGAAAGCCAAGCACCGTGCGCTGATGATGCGCCGGGAAGCCGCTGAGCAGCGCATCCGCGTCCGCACCCAGACGTATGATACCCGCGTCGATGACGCCCTGGCCCGTTACGCCAATGTCGAGCGCAAAGTGGATGAGCTGGAAGCCTATGCGGAAACCATTCGCGGCGTTGAGCCGACCCTGGAGCAGGAATTTGCCGCCCTGGAACGCAATGACGCGATCGAGGAAGAACTGACCGCGCTGAAGAAGAAGCGCGCCAAGTCTGCCGCAAAAGCCGCTAAACCAGCTGCGCCAGCTAAAAAGGAGGCCTAATCCATGTTAGTTCCTTTTATGATCCTGGCAGGGTTTATGACTGCCATCACCGCGCCGGGCCTGATCGCCCTGCATCTTGAAGACCGCCGCAAGGCAAAAGTTGAGGGCTCAAACTGATGGAAGGACCGGAATTTGTCATTGCCATCGTAGCGATCACATCAATCTTTGTGGTCCTGCCTGGCATGATCTTCCACTACATCACCTTGTGGCGGAAGCAGAAGACATTGATGCCGGACGATGAACGTATGCTGGAAGACTTGTGGAGATCAGCTCGCTCGATTGAGCGCCGGATCGAAACCATCGAAGAACTGATCGATGCTGAAGAAGAAGACCAACCTTCCCGTCGCCGTCGTCCGCTCTCGCCCAGCCGGTTTGAGGACTAGATCATGAGCTACAACAGACGACACCGCCGCCCATTGCACGACCATATTCACACAGAAAGAGACGAGGACATGTTCCGTTCGCCCAACCCAAAACGCTTCTACCGCTCACGGACCGACAAGGTCTGGCTCGGGGTCTGCGGCGGACTGGCCGAACGGTTCGGATGGGAGCCAGTACTGGTTAGAATCCTGTTTGTTCTCGGCTTTTTCATGGTCGCCGGACCGTTCATTATCTTCGCCTACATCATCACCGCGATGATCACGCCAAAGGAACCGTTCGGACGCCCTAATTTGGCCCCAGAAGAGGAGCAGTTTTGGCGCAATGTGTCAGACCGGCCACGTGTGACCGCATCAGGGCTGAAATACACATTCATGGATCTCGAGGAGCGTCTGCGAAATATCGAACGCAACGTAACCAGCGAAGAATGGCGACTCAAAAAAGCCTTCCGGGATCTGGAACAGAATTAATAAACCGGTTACAGCTGTAACCAAGAACCAAGCAAGCTAAGGACTAAAGGGGGAGATTCCCATGACACGCAAGGCCATCAGAAGCGGGATCCAGACTGGACTACTCGTCGCTGCTGCCCTGACCGTCGCCGCTTTCGCAAGTGTAAAAGACGATGGTGTAAAGCTCGCAGCAGGTGGAGTTGAGATGACCCTCAACGCCTCGCTCGACAAAGGATTTATGATCAGCTTCATCGCTCCGGAATAGAGACCTTACCGGACCCCTGTTTCGGTCCTTCACTCTCTATCCCTGAACGCACTCTTGAGAGCACCGAAACAGGTCAAATACCCCATCTTAATGGGGGGAAAGTCTCGCAGTAAGCTGTGGGGCTTTCCGGCGTAACAGACGGCTTGATGGACAGAGCCTGAGACGCAAACTTTCCTGACATGCAGATGATAGACCGATAGACGGGCACGTTGAGTTAAACGCGGGCATCTGGCGCGCGTGCGCGTTGGGGCGCGTTTAAGCTGCCGGTTTTGGATTTCACTTTCTTTAGTTCGGGGCGCTCCGGGATGTGACACGGAAGCGTAAGGTCAGATACAATTCCAATGGCCTCAAGGGACTTAAGTACCCACCAGCCAGGGTCCGTCTGACCTGACTGAAGACCCAAGCGGGCAGAAGCCGGAAAGGCATGGTGGTTATTGTGCCAGCATTCACCAAACGTGACGAGCCCGCAGTATTTGACATTGTGACCTTGGACCGCAGCCCCCTCGACGTGCCAATCCCTGTGTCCATGATTATGTGCGTGATAGCCGATGAACCAATGTCCCAAAATTGAAATCGTGACACGGCCACAAACGCCCCAGAACACAAAGCCCCATCCTCCGATCATCCATAGTGGAACAGCCAAAACCAATTGCTGCGCGATCGAAGTCTGTTCAATGAAGCGATAGAAACGACTATTCACCATCTTCG
>JABSQB010000028.1 GCA_013214545.1 Henriciella sp. | reverse complement strand
CCTGGGAACTCGTAAGAGCTCAGCAGTTCACGGATTTCCATCTCAACCAGCTCAAGCAGTTCTTCATCATCGACCTGGTCGACTTTGTTCATGAAGACAACCAGAGCAGGCACACCAACCTGGCGAGCCAGCAGGATGTGCTCACGCGTTTGTGGCATTGGGCCGTCAGCTGCGTTCACAACCAGGATCGCGCCATCCATCTGGGCCGCACCGGTGATCATGTTCTTCACATAGTCAGCGTGGCCGGGGCAGTCGACGTGCGCATAGTGACGGTTCTCCGTCTCATACTCGACGTGCGCGGTGTTGATGGTGATGCCGCGAGCTTTTTCCTCAGGCGCGCTATCGATGTCTTCGTACGAACGCTTCTCCGCGCCCGTGACATCGGCCAGCACCATTGTGATCGCTGCCGTCAGCGTCGTCTTACCATGGTCCACGTGCCCAATCGTACCGATGTTCACGTGCGGCTTATTACGCTCAAACTTCTCCTTGGCCATATCAGGCCTCCTTTTCTCAAGTGTCCGGCCCACCGGACGTTGGTCCTTTCTCACGCGGGCCAGAAGAGTCCCGTTGAAGCGCGCCACATACACACGCTATGCGCAGGTTTCAAGCACCTTAAGTGCTGTCGTATGCAGACAATTTTCAGCTGGCTTGGAAAGCGCTTGACAAACGACGCCAATATAGGCCCTTCCCTGCAGCCATGACGCAAGGACATGTTTTCAAAAGCTTTGATAGCAAAGCAGATTTACAAAGCGCTGCAGCGGACTGGATCGCTGCAGCCCTGAGGGACGCAATCGCGCGGCGCGGTGGCGCTGTATTCATGTGTTCTGGCGGCTCTACACCTGGCCCCATTTACGAGACCCTATCAAATGCCGAACTGGCGTGGGATCAAGTTCAGGTTGGACTGTGCGACGAGCGCTGGGTCGAGGCCAACCATCCCGCCTCCAATGGCGCCATGCTGGAACGCACACTGCTGCAGAACCGCGCCTCTGAGGCCAGCTATACACCGATGAAAGTTGCCGGAAATGATCCGTTTCGCGCCGTTGAGCAGGTGGATGAACTTTACATGGACGCGAGCCTTACAGACGTCATGCTGCTCGGTATGGGCCCTGACGCGCATACGCTGTCCTGGTTTAAAGGTGGGCGCGGCTACGACGAAGCGATATCTTCTGATTCGACCTCTGTGGTGGCCGCGGTCGAGGCTATTGAGAGTGAGGTGACTGGGCCGAACCTCCTGCGCATGACGCTCACTCAGCCCTGCGTCGCATATGCCCGGAACATCTTATTGCTGATCACAGGAGCGGAAAAGAAGGCCGTCTTCGAATCAGCTCCAGCGGATGCACCAGTCAGCATCATGAAACGTGCGGCTGGCGATTCGCTTACTGTATTCTACTGCGAATAGGACGACGCAACATATGACACACGATCTCCTGAACACTCTGGCAACTTCTGTTAAGTCGCACGATCTCGTCGATCTTGCCGCTCAATCCACAAAACCTCCGCTTAACGCTGCCGGGTGGACCGCCGATCTGTCTCGAAACTTTATCACCGAAGAGATTGACGCTGCTTTGCTCGCGCATGCTGAAGAGGTGAATCTCAACGGAGCGATCGACAACCTATTTGGCGCCGCCATTGTCAATCCGTCGGAAAATCGCCCTGCCCTACATTGGGCGCTCAGATTACCGCCAGAAAGTGATCTGACCGCTTCAGAGCATGCCACTACCGTCAAAGCCCTGGAGCAAGCGGCGGAGCTAGCGGCACGTGATGATATTTCCGCGATTGTTCATATCGGTATTGGCGGCTCGGATTTCGGGCCGCGCCTATATGCAGACGCGTTCGCCGACCGTTTGCTCGAGCATATTGACTTGCGGTTCTGCGCCAATGTTGACCCGCTGGATCTGGAATTGGCGCTTTCTGGCCTCGAGCCCGCACACACCTTGATCATCGGCATCTCCAAATCTTTCGGCACTGAAGAGACGCTGTACAACCTGGGACGCGCCAAAACTTGGCTGGAGCAGAGCCTCGGCGCCGCTGCTGCCGCCAAGAGACTGCTCTTGGTCACCGCGAACCCTGACCGCGCTACGGCTTGGCTCGATGGAACAGAGGCAACGACTCTGGGAATGCCGCTCAGCGTAGGTGGACGCTATTCCATTTGGTCCGCCGCCTCAGTCGCCGTGATGGCGAGTTTCGGAGTAGATACGTTCCAAGAATTCCTTGCCGGCGCGGCTGAGATGGACCGTCACGTCAAGTCGACGCCCGTTGCGGATAACCTTGCCGCCCAACTGGCTTTACTCGATTTCTGGAATACCAGTTTTATGGGGTTCGAATCACGCGCGGTCCTCGCCTATTCGCGGCGCCTGCGCATGCTGCCGACTTACTTGCAGCAACTCGAAATGGAGTCGAATGGAAAGTCCGTCGGACCAGATGGGGAGGAAGCGCCTTTAGCAACTGCGCCGCTGCTTTGGGGCGGCGAAGGATCCGTTGGTCAGCATTCCTACCATCAATGGCTGCATCAGGGCACGCATGTGGTGCCGACAGAATTCATCCTGGCCCCAGGGAACTTGAGCGACAACGAAGGCGTTGAAGCGCTGACGGCGCACGCGCTGGCGCAGGCTGAAGTGCTCGCCAATGGCAGGAGCCTTGCCGAGGTTGAGGCCGAGGAACCTGATCTGCCACCACACATCGCACGGCAAAAGGTCCATCCTGGCGGCCGCCCATCAACTTTCCTGCACACGGAATACCTGACGCCGACGAAACTGGGAGCGCTCATCGCTCTCTATGAGCATCGCACGTGCCTGGCGGGCGTTCTGTGGCAGATCAATAGCTTCGACCAATGGGGTGTTGAACGAGGGAAGACCATGGCCACGCGCCTGAAACCCGTCCTGAAAAGCGCTACGCAAGCTGATGATCCCGTGACGCAGCGTTTAGCGGATCAGATCAAATAGAAAAGCCCGCGTTGCAACCAATCGCGGGCTCTCGAAATTGAAATAATTATCTAGGGCTACGCGATTTTGTCGACCTGAGTGAAGTCCAGATCGACTGGTGTCGCGCGACCAAAGATGGACACGTTGACCTTCATGCGACCCGTTTCCGGATCGAATTCCTCAACAGTGCCTTCGAAGCCTTGGAATGCGCCTTCGTTGACGCGGACTTCCTGACCAATCTCGTAAACGATCGTTGGCTTTGGACGCTCCTCGATCGGCTCATCAGAGGTGCCGAGAATGCGGTCGACTTCACGTTGTGGCACAGGTAGCGGGCGTTTGCCGCCATCAGCGCCGAGAAAACCGGTCACTTTCGGAGTATCTTTCACGAGGTGATACACATCATCGGTCAGTTTCGCCTTCATCAGGACATAGCCCGGGAAATATCGCTTCTCTATGGTCTTTTTCTTGCCGCGGACAACTTCCACGACCTCCTCGGTCGGGACTTCGAGATCCTCGATCATGTCCTCAAGACCTTTCATCGACGCCTGATCGCGGATCGCCTGTGCCACCTTCTTTTCGAAGTTGGAATATGCGTGAACGATGTACCATTTAGCCTCAGCCATAGGCGAAGCACTCCTTATTGTGGGGTCTAGCTGCCCAGGCCCGTGAGAAGACGAATTCCAAAAGCAATCAGCTGATCAGACAGGAACAGAAACATCGCGATAATCACGGACATAACGATCACCATGATCGTTGCCTGAATGGTTTCAGGCGTAGACGTCCACGTCACCTTACGACCCTCGGCTTGCACCTGACGGGCGAAGGTAATCGGACCCACACTCTTCTTATTGTCCTTGTCGGCCATTCTCTCGCGTTCCTGACTTTTGGGGTAATCCGGCTCCATACTGCGCATTTTCGCGCTTGTGAAGTCACTTGGGTGCAAAGGGTTTGAAACGCAAGCGCTGCGCTATCTTGATTTGCCGAATTCGGGCACCGGAAGTCCAGGCACATCAACGTCAAGCGCAAACAAGCTTCCCGCCATAGGCTGCCGATCGAGCGCTGCATCGCTCAACCCCACCCGCGCAGATGTGATGTACAACGTGCGCAAATTTTCGCCACCAAATGCGCAGCTGCTAGGCCGCGAGACGGGAAGTTGCACGACCCGATCGATGCTTCCATCTGGGGCATAGCGCACAACTCGTGATCCGGCCCATTGTGCATTCCAAAGATACCCTTCGGAATCGACCACTGAGCCATCAGGGTAGCAACCTGCCTCAAGCGTGGATGCGAACACGCGGCGATTGGAGAGCGATCCATCGCCTGGGTCATATTCAAATGCCAGGATCATTTGTTCAGCGCTATCGCACGTGTAGAAGGTCTGTCCGTCGGGTGAGAACTGCATCGTATTGGTGACCAACACCTCTGGCAGTCCAATTCGTTCAATTTCCAGATCTGGCGTTAGGCGATAATATTGGCCTTCGTCCAGCGTCTCGGCGTCTTCCATGGTGCCGAACCAGAAGCTTCCATCGGGGGCCAAACCGCCATCATTGGTTCTGAATCCTTCTGGCTCGTGAAGATCTACAATTTTTCGATAACTCTCCGTCGCCGTGTCATACCGCCCGACTTCGCGATCGCCGACCATGATCAGCCCACCGTCAAACAGCGCTAGAGCGCTGGCGTGCAGCGGCAAGTCATAGCGCCTCGTGTTGCCCGTTTTGGGGTTATGGCGATGTAGCTTGGCGCGTTTGATATCAACCCACCACAGAAACCCTTCCGTCGGGCTCCACAAGGGACCTTCACCGAGCAGACAGCCCGTGGGTGCAACACATCTGACTTCGCTCACATTGAGTCTCCCCGAGGTCTCGAATGTCTCGTCTCTGTGTTCACGCCGATGATGTCAATTCTTGATGCGTCCATCACGACAAAAGAAGATTTTGCGCGCCATGGCTTGTCACTGCGCGCAATGGCGTTAGGCGCTAAAATGAACCGAGCTGCGAAGGGCTTCTTGATGACCAACAAGGTGCTAACTCCCCCTTATGACTTCGACGATCTGCTTGAGATCATGAAGCGATTACGTACGCCCGAAACCGGCTGCGCTTGGGATCTCGAACAAAGTTTCGAGACGATTGCACCCTACACGATCGAGGAAGCTTATGAGGTCGGCGACGCGATTGAACGCGGCGATATGCGAGATCTAAGCGATGAACTCGGAGACCTGCTCTTGCAGGTCGTCTTTCATGCCCAAATCGCTACTGATGAAGGCCACTTCACGATCCGAGACGTCACGCAGGCTATTTCCGAGAAGATGATCCGTCGCCACCCCCATGTCTTCGGCGAGGCAGATCATAAGACAAGCGCGCAGCAAGTGAGTAATTGGGAGAGCATCAAAGCCGCTGAGCGCGCAGATAAAATCGCAAACGATACCAGCGCATTAGCGGGGGTTGCTAAAGCTCTACCCGCTTTGATGCGCGCTGAGAAAGTGCAAAAGCGCGCTGCACGGACAGGGTTTGATTGGATCGACCCCCAGGACATCCTGGACAAGCTGGAGGAGGAGAAAGCCGAGATTGAAGAGGCGATGGGCTCTGGCGACCAAGACCACATCGAGGAAGAGATCGGCGATCTCCTATTCGTCGCAGCCAATCTGGCCAGACGGTTGAAAGTCGACCCTGAAATTGCTCTTCGAAAAGCCAACACCAAGTTTGAGCGTCGCTTTCGCGCTATGGAGCAGGAAGCAACCGCACAAGGCCTGGATTTTTCGGCGCTCTCTCTGGAGGCTCAGGAATCCTTGTGGCAGCAAGTAAAAGCCAAGGAGCGGTCTTAACGCTCAGGCAGCCAGCGACTTATGCGATGTAGCCGAGTGCGTAGGCCCGCATAACAGCGCTCACACGGTCAGACACATCCAGTTTTTCAAAGATGCGCTTCATATAAGTGTTGATCGTATTGATCGAGACATCCAATCCTTCGGCAACCGTTTGATTGCTCTGTCCGCGCGCGATCAGGTTTATGATTTCCAGCTCCCGGCTCGAAAGCGAGCGATTTTCTTCTTCCTCGCGGTACATCAGGTCCAGAAGCTTGAGATAAGCTGTCTGTGAAACCGAGTGCATCATCAGGATCTCAGTATCGGAGTATTCGCGGCCGTGTTCTCCTTGAAAGCAAAAATAACCATTGCGAAACAAGGGGCCAAAGACTGGAACGACAACGCCGTCGCCTATGGAAGCGATATCTTGGCGATACGAGTAGATTTGCGGCGATTTTGCATCAAGAATCTTGGGCACATCGCTCCAGCGAAACGGTTTGGGGCTTTTTACTGAGGCATGAAGAAACGCATCCAAATATCCCGGTGCGTTCTGCAATGCCCGCTCCAGTGCCGGGCTGAAATCCGCGGTTTTTGAGAAAAACACCGTCTGGTCGGCGCTCGCATTGGAGGGAAAACACCGGCAGCATGCCCCTTTGGTTCCCGTACGCTGGCAAACCTCAGACATAATCTGCCAGACTTCATCCCCGCTCTCTGATTGGCTGATGCGCATGGCAACATCAGTAAAATCGAGCGGCGACTCCGGCCTTGAAGCTGATTCCTGCCGTTGGCGGTCTGCGCTGCCCATCGCGGATGCAGTTACTGGCATGATCATTCCCCACTCGCTTGCGCCTCCATCACTTCGGGATGAATTGCACGCGACGAACGTGACAAATAGATCACGTAAGGGCAAGCCTCTACAACTCAGGCGTCGGTGGTTTGAGACACAACGAAAAAGCGAAAAATCCGTTGGATTCTCTAATTCCTGGGATCCAGTGGTTTAGATTGCGACGCTAAGACAGCGACGTTTCGGCATGCGCGCGCCGTAGCGCCGCTTCTGCCAAGGCCAGATACTGTTCCAGTTCGGCCCGCGTATCCGGCGACAATTCAGAACGCGTCAGCGATGAGCTTCGTAAACTCTCAAGACAATCTGCCACCAACTTTAGTTGGTAGTCTTCCTCGCTACTTTTTCGAGTAAAGGAAATGCTGTTCGGATCTGAATTCGTATACATTTAAAATCGCTATCGACGCCAATGCTTCCCCTATACCGGGTCGATTTTGATTCGGTTGTCACACAAACCTGTGACGATGGCGAAAAAGATATGACTTTTCACATTTCCTGAGGCTCGCAACCAAAAAAGGCGCCAGAACACTTTGCTCTGACGCCTTCGGTTTTGTGCGTCTTGCCTCCGCTGTGCGGAGTTAGACTTTGTAGTACATATCGAATTCGACAGGGTGTGGGTGAAGCTCAAGGCGCATCACTTCTTCCATTTTCAACTCGATATATGCATCAATCTGATCGTCATCGAACACGCCGCCCTTCTTGAGGAACTCGCGGTCCGCGTCCAGAGCATCCAACGCCTCACGCAGTGAGCCACAGACCTGAGGAATTGCGCTCGCTTCTTCTGGCGGCAGATCGTAGAGGTCTTTATCCATCGCATCCCCTGGATGGATCTTGTTCTCGATGCCGTCCAGACCAGCCATAAGCAGTGCGGCGAAGGCCAGGTATGGATTAGCCGTTGGATCTGGGAAGCGGGTTTCAATCCGCTTGGCTTTCTCGCCGGTTCCGAATGGGATCCGGATGGATGCCGAACGGTTGCGGGCTGAGTAAGCGAGCATAACAGGCGCCTCAAATCCAGGAACCAAACGCTTGTAAGAGTTGGTCGAAGCGTTTGTCAGAGCGTTCAGCGCCCGCGCGTGCTTGATGATTCCGCCAATGTAATAAAGGCAGGTCTCAGACAGACCGGCATACTGATCGCCAGCGAATGTAGGTTTGCCGCCATTCCAAATTGACTGGTGCACGTGCATACCTGAGCCGTTATCGTTGAAATATGGTTTCGGCATAAAGGTCGCCGTCTTACCATAGCTCGCAGCAACATTGTGGATTACATACTTATAGAGCTGAAGGTTATCAGCCATGGTCACCAGCGTGTTGAACTTCATGCCGAGCTCATGCTGGGCAGGTGCTACTTCGTGGTGGTGCTTTTCGGGCTCAAGGCCCAGTTCGCCCATCACAGACAGCATTTCAGAACGCATATCCTGTTCGGAGTCGACAGGCGGCACTGGGAAGTACCCGCCTTTTGGACCTGGGCGGTGGCCCATATTGCCCATTTCGTACTCTTTGCCGGTATTGGCTGGCAGCTCGGTCGAGTCGAAGCTGTAACCGGTCACGTGAGGCTCCGTGTTCCAGCGAACATCGTCAAATACGAAGAATTCAGCTTCCGGGCCGAAATACGCAGTATCGCCAACGCCCGTGGACTTCAGATAGGCTTCTGCCTTCTTCGCCGTCATACGAGGGTCGCGATTGTAGGCCTGGCCGGTGATTGGGTCGAGAATATCGCAAAAGACTGCCAGCGTGGTTTGTTGGAAGAACGGATCAATCTTCGCCGTCGCTAGGTCAGGCTTCAGGTTCATGTCTGATTCGTTGATGGCTTTCCAACCAGCAACAGATGAACCGTCAAACATCTGACCGTCTTCGAAGAAATCAGCATCAACCATGCCTTTGTCAAAGGTAACGTGCTGCATCTTTCCGCGTGGATCTGTGAAACGCAGGTCTACGAACTCTACGTCATTATCCTTGATGAGTTTCAAAACACTATCGGCCATTAAGCCCTCCAATACATTTCCTGTCTGTGTTTATGACTTGGTTTCTTGTCCGGCACTAAAGCGCGCCATCACCCGTTTCGCCGGTTCGGATGCGTACGGCTTCACCGATGTCCGATACGAAAATCTTGCCGTCACCGATCTTGCCGGTCTGCGCAGCTTTGGTGATCGCTTCGATCGCACCTTGGACGCCAGCATCAGCAACAACCGCTTCAACTTTTAGCTTAGGGAGAAAGTCGACGACATACTCCGCGCCGCGATAGAGCTCTGTGTGCCCGCGCTGGCGGCCAAAACCCTTGGCCTCGACTACTGTCATCCCTTGGACGCCCACTTCGTGGAGCGCCTCTTTAACATCGTCCAATTTGAATGGCTTGATGATCGCTTCAATCTTTTTCATTCCCGCAACCCTTATGATGGCTAAGTTGGATTTCGCATAAGACGGGTATTGCGGCGAAGCGATACTTCTATCCTGCGATCAAGCAGGCAAGCTGCAGCATGATTAACAGTTGGGCGGCTTTGATGCAAAATCGGGCATAGGCGCTTCATCAAATTCATGACGCATGCGTCATTGTTTGGTTTACCCTCTTCTGCTATGGTCGAGAGACCTTGAGGAGTTCAAAAGCATGAATCGCCCTGTTCCATTCATTGATCCAAGCCGTCCAGTTCCGAAACGCCGCCCGATAAAGGCTTGGCGTCATATGCAGAAACTGATCGCCGACAAAGAAGATACGGAACAGGTTTTTCACATCATCGAAGCGCTCAATGGCGGATCTATGAGAAAAGATTTCCTGCGCTTCATGGCGTCTGAAAACGGGCCGCGCTTGCTCGCTCAGCGCGCATTCCTGCCGGATATCCTCGACGATCACGCGCCGCTCAAGGCGCTGCCAAAAGGCACCGTGGGGCGCACTTATGTGGAGTTTATGGAACGCGAAGGTCTGACAGCACATGGTCTGGTCGAGGAAAGCCTCTCGAATCGCGCAGCGCACGAACAATATGACGATGATCTATTGTGGTACGCCAATCGCCTGCGCGACACGCACGACATGTATCATGTGCTGACGGGTTACGGACGTGACGCCCTCGGCGAAGATGCCCTGCTCGGTTACACGCATAGCCAGCATGGCGGGCTCGGGGTCAGTTTCATTGCCTTTATGGGCAACCGTCAGATCGCCAAGCAGGCGCCAAAAGCCGCGCGTGTAAAAGAAGTTCTCGCCGAAGGACGCCGGAACGGCAAAGCCGCCAAACGGATTATCGAACAGGATATTGTCAGCTTGCTGGATCAGCCGATTGACGCCGTTCGCAAGCGTCTGAACATTGCAGAGCCGGTCCTCTACAAGCGCGCGCTATCTGTGTTTCGTGAGTATGATCAAGATCCGCAGCTCGTGGCCGCATGATCTATTTCGTCCGTCATGGCGAAGCTGCTGCGGGCTGGGGTGAACACCCGGATCCCGGACTGTCTGATAAGGGCTGGATCCAAGCCGAGGCCGTGGCCAAGCGTCTGATTGGATTGGATATTCAGCAAGTTTTCACCAGCCCCATGGCGCGCTGCCAGGAAACCGCGTCCGCCTTTGCCGATCTCGCTACTAAGCCAGCTGTGATCGAGCCAAATGTCACCGAGATCCCGACGCCAGGTGATGTCGCGGATCGCCGGACTTGGCTGCGAAATCTGATGGCTGGCGAATGGGTCGATACCCCGGACCTCGTCCAGAATTGGCACCGGGATTTGCTCAGTACTGTGTCGGAACTTCCTGATAACACAGTCGTTTTCAGCCACTTCATCGCCATCAATGCGATTGTCGGGCATCTCAGCGGCGCGCCTTCAGTGACCGTGTTCCGACCGAACTATTGCAGCGTCACGACGTTGGAGCGACAGGGCACAGAGCTCACTCTGGTCGAGCGCGGCGACAGCCTTGAGACGCGGGTGCTTTAGGTCTGGAAAATGGTGGGCGGTAACGGGCTCGAACCGCTGACCCTCTCGGTGTAAACGAGATGCTCTACCAACTGAGCTAACCGCCCTTCCGGGACGCTTCCTTTGCCTTGTCTGGCGAAGAAAAGCAAGACGGCCCCTGTCAGAAAAAACAGGGGCCGCTGAAGTTTTATATTATGGCAATGAAACCCGTACAGACCGTGGATGAATCACGACTCCACGCAGACCGCACCGCCACTCAGAGACCTGCTAATGACGAACGGGCGCACTGCCATCATTTGGCGAAGGCCGGCCGGATAGAGTTGCGGCAAGCGCTTCCTCATCCTTTTCAGACCATTCGATTGGCGCCAGAGTTTTCGTCAGGGCCCGGGCCAGGACTTCATTGATGTCCGAAACCGGGATGATGGTCAGGCTCTCTTTGACATTCTCAGGAATGTCAGCGAGGTCTTTCTCATTCTCCTGCGGGATCAGCACGGTCTTGATGCCGCCGCGCAGCGCCGCGAGCAGCTTTTCTTTCAAACCGCCAATCGGCAGAACGCGACCGCGCAGAGAGACCTCACCCGTCATCGCAATATCCCGGTGAACCGGATTATTGGTCAGCAGAGACACCATCGCTGTCGTCATCGCGATACCTGCGCTCGGGCCATCTTTCGGCGTTGCCCCATCTGGCACGTGGACGTGGATATCCGTCGTGTTGAAGACGCTCGGCTTGATGCCGAGATCGACGGCACGCGAGCGGACCAGCGATTGCGCTGCAGAGATCGACTCTTTCATCACATCGCGCAGGTTACCCGTGACCTTGGTGTTGCCGCGTCCTGGCATGGACACAGCCTCGATGGTCAGCAGGTCGCCGCCCACTTCGGTCCAGGCGAGGCCCGTGACCGCACCGATCTGATCTTCCTCATCGGCAAGGCCGAAGCGGAACTTACGCACACCCGAATAGTCGGCGAGATTGTCTGGCGTCACCGTGACTTGCGTCACGCCTTCATTGCCGAGCTCACGCACAGCTTTGCGGGCGAGTTTGGCCAGTTCACGTTCAAGCGAGCGAACCCCGGCTTCACGCGTATAGTAGCGCAGCAAGTCATTGATCGCGTCGTCCTGGACCACCCATTCGGCATCGCTCAGACCGTGATCAGCGCGAATCTTCGGCAACAGGTGACGGACAGCGATTTCACGCTTTTCGTCTTCTGTGTAGCCGGCGATCCGGATGATCTCCATACGGTCCAGCAAAGGCTGAGGCATGTTCAGGCTGTTCGCCGTGGTGACAAACATGACATCCGACAGATCGTAATCAACTTCCAGATAATGATCGTTGAAGGTCGAGTTCTGCGCCGGGTCGAGCACTTCCAGCAGAGCTGCTGACGGGTCGCCGCGATGGTCCATGCCCATCTTGTCGATCTCATCTAGCAAGAAGAGCGGGTTGCCCGTCTTGGCTTTTTTCAGGCTCTGAATGACGCGGCCAGGCATAGACCCGATATAGGTCCGGCGGTGACCGCGAATCTCGCTCTCGTCACGCACGCCGCCCAGCGATACGCGAACAAAGTCGCGACCGGTAGCTTCTGCAATCGACTTACCAAGAGAGGTTTTACCCACCCCTGGAGGACCAACAAGACACAGGATTGGGCCGCGCAGCTTGTTCGTGCGTTTCTGCACCGCGAGATATTCAAGGATGCGTTCCTTGACCTTCTCCAGGCCATAATGGTCGTCATTCAGCTGCTTCTCGGCAGCGCCTAGATCGGTGGAGATATCCTTGCGCTTGTCCCATGGCAGAGACAGCAACCAGTCGAGATAGTTGCGCACAACCGTAGATTCGGCTGACATCGGGCTCATCTGGCGGAGTTTCTTGATCTCCTGCTCAGCTTTCGTCCGTGCCTCTTCTGACAGACCGGTATCGCGGATCTTGTCTTCAAGTTCGCCAACCTCGTCGCGCTCTCCATCGCCCTGGTCACCCAGTTCGCGTTGGATCGCTTTCATCTGTTCATTCAGATAATATTCGCGCTGAGACTTCTCCATCTGCCGCTTCACGCGGTTTTTGATCTTCCGCTCCATCTGCATCATGCCCATCTCGCCTTCCATCAGCGACAGGACTTTTTCCAGACGGTCTTTGACGTCAGAAAGCTCTAGCAGGCCTTGCTTCTCAGCCAGCTTCACTTGCAGTTGCGAAGCGACGGCGTCTGCCAGTTTCCCAGGCTCAACGATTTCTGAAATCGTCGAGACAGATTCCGGCGCAATCTTGCGGTTCAGCTTGGCGTAGCTTTCAAACTGCTCGATCACGGCGCGCATCAGCGCTTCGAGCTCGCTCGTATTGCCGTCATCTGCCTCGATGATGCCAACTTCAGCAACATAATGGTCACCGCGGTCTTCCAGCGTGTTTACACGGGCGCGGTGGCTGCCCTCGACCAGCACTTTGACTGTGCCGTCGGGCAGTTTCAGCAATTGTAGAATGGTCGCCGTGGTTCCGACCGGGTGCAGGTCATCGCCGCCTGGATCGTCGGTTGAGGGATCCTTCTGTGCGACCAGCATGATTTCATTGTCGCTCTCATCGACCATTTCGAGCGCCCGTACAGACTTGTCACGGCCCACAAAAAGCGGCGCCACCATGTCTGGAAAAACCACAATATCTCGCAGCGGGAGAACTGGGAGGGTTTTCGTCGTCATATTCGACTCCTTTACATCTGGTCCCGCTCAGCGGCGACCATCACCTTCATCCTGTTGTCGGATGATTCTGGCGTCTGTTTCATTTGATGTTCGCACAGGTTGAGTTCAACCACCAAATAACGGTGGAAATCTGACAATTCTGTCCTATGAGCGCCTGTTTTTTAGGACGCTTCGCTCGGCTGAACCTGTTTGGTGTGCACGTAGAGTGGTTCGGCATTGCCATCGACCACTTCTGCGTTGATCACAACTTCATCAACCCCGCGCAATCCAGGCAGCTCAAACATGGTGTCGAGCAGGATCGATTCCATGATCGAACGCAGACCGCGAGCACCGGTTTTGCGAACAATTGCCTTCTTGGCCACCGCCGCGAGGGCATCCGGGGTAAAGGTCAGGTTCACGTTCTCCATTTCAAACAGCTTTTGGTACTGCTTGATCAGCGCATTTTTCGGCGCTGTCAGAATCGTGATCAGGGCTTCTTCGTCGAGATCTTCCAAAGTCGCGAGAACTGGCAGACGACCGATGAATTCAGGGATCAGACCGTAGCGCTGCAGATCTTCAGGCTCGACTGTGCGCAGCACTTCGCCAACGCGGCGAGCTTCCGGATCTTTAACGTCCGCGCCAAAGCCGATCGATGTCGCTTCACCGCGCGAAGAGATGATCTTGTCGAGGCCAGCAAAGGCGCCGCCGCAAATAAACAGGATATTGGTCGTGTCGACTTGCAGGAATTCCTGTTGTGGGTGCTTGCGTCCGCCTTGCGGAGGAACCGCTGCGACCGTGCCTTCCATCAATTTCAGAAGTGCTTGCTGCACCCCCTCGCCCGATACGTCACGGGTGATGGATGGATTGTCTGATTTGCGCGAGATCTTGTCGATTTCATCGATATAGACGATGCCGCGCTGGGCACGTTCAACATTATAATCAGAAGCTTGAAGCAGTTTCAGGACGATGTTCTCGACGTCCTCACCGACATAACCCGCTTCGGTCAGCGTCGTTGCATCAGCCATGGTGAATGGCACGTCCAGAACGCGGGCAAGCGTCTGGGCCAGCAGCGTTTTACCGCAACCGGTTGGTCCGATCAGCATGATGTTCGATTTGGCGAGTTCTACACCATCGGCCCCTGCTGGATTGGCGAGGCGCTTATAATGATTGTGCACGGCGACGGAGAGAATGCGTTTGGCATAGCTCTGGCCGATGACATAATCATCGAGTACTTCGCAGATCTCTTGCGGCGTCGGAACGCCCTCTTTCGCCTTGAAGCCTGAAGCCTTGTTCTCTTCACGGATAATGTCCATGCAGAGTTCGACACATTCGTCACAGATGAAGACCGTTGGGCCTGCAATCAGTTTTTTAACTTCGTGCTGGCTCTTCCCGCAGAAAGAGCAATAGAGCGTATTCTTTGAATCGCCGCTGGAACCGTTTTGTTTTGCCATTGGCAACCTCTATGACACGCATGCCTTAACATGCGATTTACCGGGGGACGAATCCCAGGAACTTTTGCAACTTTAAAACCCTGACGGGCTCACGCAAGTCTTAGCTTTCATTCACGATGCAGGATGAATGCCGTTTACTCTTCACCAGGATCTTCGCGGCGCTCATAAACCGTATCGATAATCCCGAAATCCCGTGCTTCTTCAGCCGTCATGAACGTGTCGCGATCAAGTTTTTTCTCAATCGTGTCATAGTCTTGGCCGGTATGCTTCACGTAGATATTATTCAAACGCTTCTTCAGATCGAGGATTTCGTCAGCGTGGCGCTCAATATCCTTGGCAACACCGCGATAACCCCCTGAAGGCTGGTGCACCATTACGCGGGAATTAGGCAGACAGATTCGATTGCCTTCATCGCCAGCTGCCAGAAGCAGTGATCCCATGCTCGCCGCCTGACCGATGCAAACGGTCGAAATCGGACAGCGGATGTACTGCATGGTGTCGTAAATCGCGAGACCAGCGGTCACGTAACCGCCTGGGCTGTTAATGTAGATCGCGATGTCTTTCTTGGGGTTTTCAGATTCCAGGAACAGAAGCTGGGCGGAGACCAGCGATGCTGTCGTGTCATCAATCGGACCGGTGATGAAGATCAAGCGCTCTTTCAGGAGGCGCGAGAAAATGTCGAAGGCGCGCTCTCCACGGCTGGTTTGTTCAATAACAGTGGGAACGAGATTTACGTCAGTCGGGCGCGGGTCGAACATGAAACTACCTTCAAGCGGAATAGATTTGGCCATGGTCTGGCAGACGCCGTTATATTTGTCCATTCGCGGCGTGTTACAAGGTGTGGATGTCGCTTAACTCCCACGTGGCACGGGTATGCCGAAGCGCGCAGCGAAATATTTTGCGATGGCGCGGGCCGAGCCGAGATAGGCCTTGCCGTTCGCGGTTTCAGCCGACTCCTCCGTAGCATTGGCGGGGGCCAGCACCAGGGTCGGCGCATTCCAGCGCCCCTCCCCCCATTTCCTCGCATATTGGCGCCCGCGGATGTTCAATCCCAACATAGCGAATCTCGAGCGCTTCTTTGATCGCGGGGAAATAGCTCAGCACGCCCCACAGTTCTGCGCATTCCGGGCAGAATTCACGCCGGTCATTGTCCTCGAACCCGGGTGGGAGCAGGAACAGGATGTCTTTCTCACTCATCTAATCGACTTTCTCGATCTGTGTGTTCAGCTGTTTCGGAAAACGGGCGGCGAGGCGTCCGAATTCATCCTTGGTAAGGCTCAGAGTCAGGCTCACTTCGCCTGTATCGGAGTAGGTTTCATCCTCGACCTGAGTGTTCTCATAAAGCCACGCCCGAAACGCCCCATCCTTGTTCGTCAGGTGTGCCTGGAAGCGCGCGCGGCCTTGGTCCAGGACATCTTCAATCGCCTGGATCAGCTCATCGACGCCTTCCCCGGTGATGGCAGACACGGGCACCGCGACCAGTCGATCCTGTGTGCGCTCCAATTCAGCCATCAAACCGTCGCGCACGAAATCGGGGACGAGATCAATCTTGTTCCAGACCTCGATCATTGGCGGGAGCTCAACCCGTTCCAGTTCTGCCAGTTGCTGCAACACGTCGAGCACATCTCGCTTTTGGTCCTCATCTGCATCGCTGGAGCGGTCGCGCACATGGATCAGAAGATCTGCTTCGAGCGCCTCTTCCAGTGTGGCGCGGAAACTATCGACGAGGTGGGTCGGAAGATCTGAGATGAATCCAACCGTATCCACGAGGCTCGCCTCACCCAAAACAGGCAGGTCGAGTTTTCTGATCGTGGTGTCGAGCGTCGCAAATGGCATGTCCTTGGCCATCACGTCGGCGCCGGTGAGGCGATTGAACAGGGTCGACTTGCCGGCATTGGTGTAGCCAACCAGCGCGACGACGCGGCTGTCACGGCGCTTGCGACCCTCGCGTTGCACCCGGCGCGTACGCTTCACGTCCTCGAGATCCCTTCGCAGGCGGCCAACGGCGCGATCAATCATCCGTTTGTCGGCCTCGAGCTGCGTCTCCCCCGGACCGCCGAGGAAGCCGCGGCCTCCGCGCTGGCGCTCAAGGTGGGTCCAGGTCCGCACCAGGCGTGAGCGCTCATAGAGCAAGCGCGCCAGTTCGACCTGTAATGTACCCTCTTTGGTGCGCGCGCGCAGACCAAAGATCTCGAGGATCAATCCGGTTCGATCGATGACTTTGACGCCGAGCTTGGTTTCGAGATTACGCTGCTGGATCGGGGTCAGCGACGCATCAATGATGACCATAGAGCAGTCATAGCCCTTCACGTCCATGATCAGACGATCCAGCAAACCACCTGATAACAGATAGCCTGGCGTCGGCTTCCGCACTTGTTCGGCGCGCAGGAAAGCGAGCTCGCAGCCGAGCGCCTCAACGAGACCCGCTGTTTCAGACAGCCGCTCGTCTCCGGGGCGATCGGCAACGTGCGTCCATGGAATGATGATCCCCGCCATTTCAGGCGGTTGTTCGAGATCAATCGGTTTTTGCGTCAAATGCTCTAGCTATCTTCTTCATCGAAGAGCTGAACATGCGCACCTGGTGCGATCGTAGAGATTGCGTGCTTGTAAACCAGCTGCGGTGGGCGACCATCGCCGCGCAGCAACACACAAAAGTTGTCAAACCAAGTGACGACGCCCTGCAACTTCACGCCATTGACGAGGAAAATCGTCAAAGGAGTCTTGGATTTGCGGACTGCATTTAGGAAAGTATCCTGGAGGTTCTGCTTTTTATCTGAAGACATTGTTTGTCTGCCCTTCTTTTATATTGCAGCCGCTATAACGATTGACCTCCGTTTGCAAGGGAAAGGCGGTCTAACGTTGCCAAAAAGTTGGATTTAGCGCAGGAATCAGCGCAATTACTTCCAATCGCCCCAAAATCATGCCCAGAACTGTGCAGATCTGTGCCGTGGCAGAAAGATCAGCATTGATCCCCGTCAGCACATGCCCAGCATTCGACAGACTACCAATGCCAGCGCGAATCGCATCGTCGAAAGCGAGGCCTGCGGCGCTCAATAAAAGCGTTCCGATGGTGCAGGCGACAATATAGCCAACCAGATAGACCCAGACGCCCATCACAGTCCGCTCTGACTGACGACGGCCTCTGAATTTGAAGTGCTGTACACTGCCGCGATAGCCAAGCTGTACGAATTCCAGCGCCACACGCCGGGTCAGAATGATCAGACGCGCCAGTTTGAAGCCGCCTGCTGCCGACAGAGCTGATCCGCCTATCAGCACCGGGAACAGGACGAGGACCATTGGAAGCCGCGAGAACTGCTGCGGATCGCTGAGCGCTATCCCGCTGGTGGATAGCGATGACGTCGCCCAGCCAAGGCTTTCCAGAAGCGGGAGACCGGCGAGAAAGGCGAGAACTGTGATCAAAACCAGTGTCCCGAACCAGGCAAGGGTTTCCGGATCAAATGGCACCGCCCGAACGCGCCCCTGCCCGGCGCCATCAATGGCGATCAGCCCAAGCGTGCCAATAACCAGGCCGATCCATAACAGCGCGGAGTGCAAAGCCCCTCCTGCTGGTCCAGTTGTGGACGCGGCCGGATCGACCAATCCTGTTGTGATCGCGCTGACCGCGCCAGCGAGCGCATCGCGTGGCGCCAGTCCAATCGCGAGCAAAAGCGCGGACAGTACAATCGTGCTGCTTAGAATCAGGATGGCGCTGACCCGAACAACGCGCGGCACTGGGTCAAAAAAGCTGCCCTCTGGTTCGCTGAAGAAGCGATTGCGATGAACGCCCGGGCCACCAAGGTTGAGCCCGGAGAACACGGTCGCCGCGATGGCTACGCTCGCGATGGCCCCGATCAGGTGCAAAAGCGCGCGCCAGACGAAGATACTTGTCGGCATAGGATTGAGCGCAGGATCCACCTGGCTATGGCCCGTGGTGGAGAGATTGGAGACGCTTTCATAGAAGGCGGCCAGCAAATTGGGCGCGCCGATATAGTCGAAGAACGGGATTGAGGCGATAAGCCCGCCAACAATCCAAAACAGAATCGCAACCGCAAGCCCGTCACGGGCATGTGCGCGCCGTTTTGGCTTGTCTGTAAGCAGAAGTACGGTTGCACCGAAGCCCCCCACGGTCGCGCCGGCGCCCGCGAATACCATTTGCTGCGCCGCTTCGCCGGACGCCAGCGCCACGAGAAACGTCACCAGAAACAAGCCTGAAAAGCCCAGCGCAATCGTGGAGATCACTCGAACAATGGCCAGGTGGTTCACGAAACTATCCTCGCCTAGAAGAAATCAGCGCTGACTCGGAAGAATTGCTCCACTTTTCGCGTCGCGCTGGTTTCATAGAACATCAACAAGCGGTCATCCGTCTGAACCGTGGTGGCTGATGTCGGAAAGAGAATCTCGCCGTCGCGGATAATCGCGGCCGAGGTCACGCCATCTGGCAGGTGCGCATAGTCGATTGGCTTGCCGATCAGGGGGGACGAGTCGAGCGTTACGCCTTCTGCGATCTCTGCCATACCGCCTTCCAGGGACTCTACAGACAGAATGCGACCGCGGCGCAGTTTGGTGAGGATTTTGGAGACACTGAGCGCGCGCGGGTCGAGCACTGCATCGATGTCCAAGTCCTGGGAAATCGCGACCAGCTCATAGGCATTGACCAGAGCATGCGTCCGGCGCGCACCAATCTGTTTGGCGAGCTTGCCGATCAACATATTGGTCTTGTCGTCATTGGTGACGGCGATGACGATATCGGCCTGGTCTGCGCCAGCCTCTTCAAGAACATCGCGGGCAAGGCCATCGCCATGAATGACAATGGTTTGCTTGAGCGCTGAAACCGCAACGTCGGCTTTTTCAGAGTCCGCTTCGATAATGCGGACGCGGACATTGCCTTCGCGTTCGAGCTGGCTTGCGACATAGAGACCAACATTGCCGCCGCCGACGATGACGACGCGTTTATGCTCATTGATGTCGCGATTGAACAATTTGTTGAGCCGCGGCGTGGAGTCCCGCGATACAGCGACATAAGCGGTATCGGCTGGCTGCAGCTGGTCATTGCCGCGCGGTGCGAACACCGATGCCCCACGCTTGATGCCGACGACGCGGGCGCCGAGATCCGGGAAAAGGCCGGAGATCTGGTCCAGTGCCGTTTCAAGCAACGGACTGTCCTCTTGCACTTTCATGCCGAGCACTTGCAGCTCACCGGCTTCAAAGGAGATGCTGGAGACCGCACTTGGCGCCCGAATGCGCCGCAAGATGGCTTCCCCGACCTCAATCTCCGGTGAGATGATCAGATCGATGGGCAGCGCAGATTTGGAGAACAGCTCTGAATTCTCGGCGTCGAGATAGGCCTGGGCGCGAACACGGGCGATTTTGGTCGGGACCGAGAACAGCGTGTCTGCGACCTGACAGATCACCATATTGATCTCATCGAAATGCGTCACCGCGATCAGCATTTCAGCCGCATCGGCGCCAGCTGCACGCAACACATTCGGATGCGCCGCGTGGCCGACGACACCGCGCACGTCATAATCGATCTGAACCTGTTCGATCAGATCGTCATTCTCGTCGATCATGGTGATGTCGTGATGCTCAAGCGCCAAATGGCGGGCAATGCCCTGCCCGACGCGGCCTGCACCACAAATGATAACACGCATTTACCGGTTTTCCGTGCGACTCGCTGAGGCATTTACCCCAAGCGCCTTTAATTTTCGGTGTAGAGCCGAGCGTTCCATACCAATAAACTCCGCAGTCCGCGAGATATTGCCGTCAAACCGAGTGATCTGAAGCGAAAGATAATCACGCTCAAACTGCTCCCGCGCGTCACGCAGCGAGAGACCGACAAAGTCGGCTGAGACGCCCATGGCATCGCCGCTTTCGCCTGCACCGCGATCAAGCGGCAGCTCATCGACACTCACCACTCCGCTATTGCTGTCCCGAGACAGAATCAGAACGCGCTCCACCAGGTTCCGCAACTGACGCACATTTCCGGGCCAGTTCATCGATTGCAGCACCGCAATGGCTTCTTCACTGAAGGCGCGCGGGGTCAAACCAGAGGAATCCGCGATCCGGGCGCTGAAATAATCCACCAGCGCCGGAATATCGTCGCGGCGATCCGCCAGCGATGGCACGCTGAGCGGTACCACATTCAAGCGATAATATAGATCCTTGCGGAAGCCCTGCGCGGCGATCGCCTCTTCCAGATCGCGGGTCGAGGATGACATCACGCGAACATCAACACTGACGTCTGAGCCGCCGCCGACGCGCTGGAAGCGCTGTTCCGTCAAAACGCGCAGGATCTTGCTCTGCGTGCCGAGCGGCATGTCGCCGACCTCATCGAGTAGCAGCGTCCCGCCATGGGCCTGTTCAAACACGCCAATCTTGACCGGCATGCCAGCATTGTCTTCCTCACCAAACAGCTCGCGTTCCATCTGCTCAGGTGCGATATTGGCGGCGTTCACGGCAATGAAGGGACCGCCAGCGCGGCGCGAATTTTCGTGAATAAGCTTGGCGCACAGTTCTTTGCCGACGCCAGCCTCACCAGACACCAGAACCCGCGAATTGGTTGGCGCGACTTTTTCGATGTGAGCTCTCAGGGCCTGCGCGGCGCCGCTGGTGCCAATCCAGTCAGAAACAGAGAAACTGTGGCTCTTCAGCGCCTCATTTTCCCGCTTGAGCTTTGAAGACTCAATCGCGCGAGACACCAGGTGCAACAAGCGGTCAGCCTTGAACGGCTTCTCAATGAAATCATAAGCGCCGCGTCGGATGGCGGCGACGGCGGTTTCCACATTGCCGTGACCACTAATCACGATCACCGGCAGCAGCGGATCGATGGTCTTGAGATATTTCAGAACTGACAGGCCATCCATGTCACTGCCTTGCAGCCAGACATCGAGCACAACCAGGCTTGGCGTTCGGCTCCGCACTTCTTCAATCGCTCGCTCAGCCGTGGCCGCGACGCGGACCCCATGGCCATCATCTTCCAGAACGCCGGCAATCAGTTCGCGGATATCAGGTTCGTCATCTACGACGAGGATGTCAGTACTCATTGGCATACTCCAAAGGCTGATGTTCTGCGTCCGCCGCGCTGGCCAGACTGTGTGGAAGAACAATTTTCACGATGGCCCCCCGGGCCCCGTGTGAAGGTTCGAGAAGCTGCACGCTGCCGCCATGGTCCATGATGACGCGATTAACGATCGCAAGTCCCAGTCCAGTTCCGCCTTCGCGGGCCGTCACATAGGGCTCGAGCAGCTGATCGCGGGCCTCTTCAGGGAAACCCGGGCCATTGTCTTCAATGGCGAACTGGATCAGCCCGTCGGCTTCAGACTTCTCGACGGTAACGCTCACCTGGCCCTGCGTTTCGTCTGTTTCCGGGCGGCGCGACAGGGCTTCGGCGGCATTCTTGACGATATTCGTCAAAGCCTGTCCGAGCAGGCGTTCGTCGCCCAGCATTTCCAGACCCTCTTCCGGCATCGTCAGGACGAATTTGTAGTCTGGATGCACCACGCGCTGCGCGAAAACGACGTCCGTGATTAGAGCGGCGAGATCAAACCGGATTGGCGTTGGCTTCGGCATCCGCGCAAAATCAGAAAACTCCTGAACCATGCGGCCAATGTCTGAGACCTGTCGGAGGATCGTGTTGATACAGCGCTGGAACACGCCGTCTTCGTCATCGATCTTATCGCCATAGCGGCGACGAATGCGCTCAGTCGAGAGCTGGATCGGCGTCAGTGGGTTGCGGATTTCATGTGCGATCCGCCGCGCCACATCGCGCCAGGCCATCTGACGCTGAGCTGAGATCAGGCGGGTCGTATCGTCGAGCGTGATGACATAGCCGCCGACCGTATCTGAGGTGACCTTCAGACGCACGTGACGCAGACCGTCTTCGGTCATCATATTGATGAAGGTCTCGTCCTGGCTGCGGCGCGAGTGCACCTCTTCGACGCGACTCCAGATTTCCGGGTTCACTTCTGGCAAAAGACGGCCTTCCAACTGCCCCTGATCCAGAAGGTTCTCTGCTGACCGGTTGGCAATCGTGACGATCCCAGCCGAATCGATCCGGATAACGCCAGAGCTGAGCTCCACGAGCAGGGTTTCCAGGAAGCGCCGGCGTTCTTCAGCTTCTTCGCGCGCTGAGACGAGATCATCGCGGCGCTCATCGAGCTGCCGCGTCATCATGTTGAAGGAGTTCGAAAGCGCCCGCACTTCGTCATCAGACTCCGGCAGCGGAACAGAGACTCCCCGGCGTCCTTCACTCACGTCGAGCGCGGCGCTGGCGAGGCGTCCAATCGGCCGTGAAATGCGCTCCGAAATTTCCTGCGCCAGGCGGACGGAAAGAAGCAGGACCAGCGCAACGATCTGCAGGTAGGACACCACGAACAGCGTTCGGATCTCATTGCTGCGTTGCTGCGCGAGGCGGTAATTGGTGCCTGCCGCCCGAGCCCGATCGAGGCGGGCAAACAGCTCCGGATCCACCGGCCTCGCGAGATAGAGATAACTCGCACCATAGTTCTCCAGGCGCTGCAAAGCGAATGTATAGCCAGCTTGCGGACGGAGCACGGCAACCGTTTCACCGCGATCCGCCGCGTCGAAATATTCAGCTGCCGGACGCCCATAGTGATTGGGTGAGCTCATATTCTCAGCAATTGCCAGCGGATAGCCGTTGCGATCAATAATGTAGGCGGCGGAGAATTCGCGATACGTAGCGAGTACGCTGAATATGGTTTCAAAGGCTTCCGGATTGGCCTGGAACCCGCCCGCGGACGCATCGACATCGTCAGCAACAGCTTCGGCATCTGCCTCGAACTGCGCTGCAAATTGCTCGCCGCTCTCGGCCGTAATCGTGCCGATCTCATCAACGAGCGTCAGCACTGTATCGCCCAGCCAGGTATCGATCCCGCGCGCAATGGTCAGCCAGAGGAACAGTGAAACAATCACCGCAGGAATGAGCGCGACGGTTCCGAACAGCAGCATGAAGCGGCGGGTCAGGCGGCCGCTACCCTGCGCCTGTTGTTTGCGAATCGACAAGTAGCGCGAAACGATGAGCCCCGCGAGAACAACCAGGATCACCATGTTCCCGATCAGCAGGAACATCAGACCTTCTGGAATTGGATCCGTGGGGCGACTGCGGCCTAGCGCAATAATTGTTGCAGCTGCGCCGCCGACAGCGGCGAGCACAAACAGGCCCTGGAACCAAAGCCCACCATTACGTCTGAGAGTGGCTAATACGCTGGACGCCAAATACGGGACCTCAAACACACACACTGTCACCAAACAGCAACAGTGGTGATTTAGAGCAACACTTGTCCCTTACGTCAATCAGTCATCTGTCATTCCCAGCACACCCATACGGGCGCGCAAGGTATTTCGGTTCACGCCGAGCAACGCGGCGGTGCGTAATTTGTTGCCGGAGGTGACGCTGAGCGCCAGTTTGATCAGCGGTCGCTCCACTTGCTCGAGCACATTGTGGTAGATTTTGCCGTCCTCTTCGCCGCCCTGGAGTAAGTCGGCCATGACATAGCGATGCAGCAAAGTTTCAATCTCGCTCTCCAAAGAGGCGTCAGGCCCCTGCTCTTTCAGCGTCTCGGCCCGCAATTCGCGTTCGATGTCGCGCTGAGTGATGGTGGCGTCGGGGCTCAACGCTGCAAGACGGAAGATCAGGTTCTCAAGCTCTCGGACGTTTCCAGGCCAGTCATAGGCCATCATCAGTTCCATCGCAGGCTTAGCCACTTGTTTCGGCGCGAGGCCGCGTGCCTCAGCACGAATGAGGAAGGCTTTGACCAATTCGGGAATGTCATCCTTGCGACGGCGCAGTGGCGGCATCTCTATCCGCACGACATTCATCCGATAATAGAGGTCCTCTCGAAACTCACCGGCTTCGACCAGCGCTGATAGCGGCTGGCGCGTCGACGCAATGATGCGCGCCCCGCCTTCTTCGCGCATCAGTTTGACCAATTGGGTCTGCGCTTCCTGAGACAGGTCGCCGACTTCATCGAGATAGATCGTTGCCTGGCGATCAAATGCGATCCCTGGCGCGTCTTCTGTGCCGAATAGTTCCGCATTGACTTCCTGCGGGGGGCGCATGGACAGATCGAGAGAATGGAACGGTCCGGTGCGCGACTCGCCAAGATCGTGAACGGCGCGCGCGGCGAGCTCCTTGCCGGTTCCCGACTCACCTTCAATCAGCACCGTCAGATCCGTGTTCATGACGCGCGAGATGATGCGATACACATCTTGCATCACGGCCGATCGCCCGACCAGCGGCACAGCCGCGTTGCCGCTCGCATCGCTGATTGGCTTTTTGGCGGCTGCGACTTGCGTTGATTTAGCGTCGCTCAGCGCCCGTCCGACGAGATCGGTCAGTTGATCGATGTCAAACGGTTTCGGCAAATAATCATAGGCGCCGTGCTGCGCCGCCGAGGCGGCCGTCAGGATCGTATTCTGACCGCTCATGACGATGATCGGCAGTTCCGGCCGGACGAGCTTGAAAGAGGGCAGAAGCTCAAAAATCGGCGTGTCGGTCAGGTAGACATCGGTGACCACGACATCACCTTCGCCATTGCGAACCCACCGCTCGAGCGCTTCCGGGGAACTGGTGGCGCGCACCGCATACCCGGCGGTGACCAAAGTCTGGTTGACGATCAGACGGATGCTGGCATCGTCTTCAGCGAGAAGAACTGTTTTTTCACTCATTATTTCTTCAATCTCGGCAATGGCAGATAGATGGAGAACCGGGTCAGACCAGGTTTGCTATCCACTTTGATACGCCCTTTATGGGCGGATACGATTTCGTTGACGACACTGAGGCCGAGGCCCCGACCGCCAGATTTCGAAGACATGAACATGTCGAACATGCGCGCTTTTTTCTCCGCGGGCACGCCAGGTCCATTGTCTTCAATCGTCACCCGGATGGCGCGGCCCAGCCGTTCAGAGCCGTCGCGGCGAACGATTGCGAAACTGGTCTCAAACGCCGTTTCAATTTGAATCTGCGGATTTTGCGTGAAGGCCTGCGTCGCTTCGACGGCATTGCGCAACACGTTCTGGAAAGCCTCGTGCAGATGATCCTGGTCGGCGAGAATGTCTGGCAAAGACGGGTCATACAGGCGCACTATCGAGACTTTGCCGGCATGTGCGGCCTCTTCTGCGGCAACGACGCGGTCGAGCAGCTCGTGAATGTTCAATGGCTCACGCGCCGGTGCCGAGAACAGCTCAAATGCGGACAGGCGGGAGACCAAACGTTCAATCCGGCGGGACTCGCTTTGAATGATGTCGAGCATCGCCGCCTGATCGTCGCGGGCATTTCGCGACAGCAACTGCGCCGCGCCCGAGATGCCAGCCAGAGGGTTTTTGACCTCATGCCCCAGGATCCGCCCGAAGGCGGCGACCCCGGCCGGGTTGTTATTGACGATGGTCGCGTCATTCGCCTCAGTCATCGCGATCACGAAACTACCATCCTGAAGGGGACGCAGGCGCATATCGAGAACGCGGGCCTTTTGCAGTCCCGGACCGCTGATCGGCACGCCATGCGCCGTGATGTCGCCTTTCAGGCTGATTGCTTTGTCCATCAGCGCGAAGATCGGCGAGTCATGAAACAGGATTTCGCTGAGCGGTTTACGATGCATCGCCCGCTCAGACTGGCCAAGCAAAGACTGAGCTTCCGGATTGGCCGCGCTGACGCGTCGGCGCTCATCCAGGCCCAATAATGCAAATGGGGCGAGGCCAACCAGGTCCAGAGTTGTCATCATGCCGCGACCTTCGTTGCTGAATTCGAATACAGGCGTTGAATTTGACCGATCAGCTCGCGCGGCGAGTCCAATCTGCACAATTGCGCTCTGAGGGCACGGCGCACGGTGTCTTCTAGCGGCAAGTCGACCTGATCAATATGCGCCGCGACGTGCTTGCGGACGATGCGTATCCCCAATGAGGCTCCATACAGGCTGAGACTGTCCTCAATCTGCTCGCAAAGACCGTCGGCCTGCTCAATCAATGAGGGCGCTTGGAAGTCTCGGTTTTCCAAATGCGCAGCAATCTCGCCCAGCAGCCAGGGTTGCCCCATGGCGGCGCGTCCGACCATGACGCCGTAAGCGTGTGACTGCGCCAAGGAGTCCTCGGCGTCGTCAACCGAATGGATGTCGCCATTCGCGATGACCGGCACGTTGACGGCCTGAACCGTGTCTTTGATCGCGGCCCAATCCGCTTCGCCTTTATAGAACTGGCATCGGGTCCGGCCGTGGACGGTCAGCATCTCAACCCCGCGATCGACGGCGGCGCGCGCAATTTCAGGCGCGTTGAGCCAATCATGATTCCAGCCGAGACGCATTTTCAGGGTCACAGGCGTGCGTCCAGCCCCTTCTAGGGTTGCTTCGATGATTTGCAGTGCAAGGTCCGGCTCCCGCATCAGCGCGGAGCCCGAATTGCCGCCGGTCACTTGCCGGGATGGGCAGCCCATATTGATGTCGATGACGTCGACGCCTGCATCGACCAACAGTTCAGCGCCGCGCTTCATGTCTTCAGGCCGGCGCCCGGCCAGCTGCACAATCCAAAGCCCTCGCCCTTCGTGGCGGCAGGTTTTACGCACCACGTCCGGGCGCGCTTCCGCAAGCGCTTCTCCGGCGACCATTTCAGACACGACGGCAGGCGCGCCATAGCGTACCGCCTGGCGCCGAAAGGCTGCATCGGTCGAGCCGGACATCGGCGCCAGCCAGACGCGCTCTGCCTGAAAAGAAGGCATCTTCAACATATGCTCAGTCAAATCATATTTTTGCACTGCACAAAAGTGTAGCATTGAAGTTCTGACATTCAATAATGCATGGCCTGTGGCTTTTTTATCGCAACGCGTTATTCAGCCGGAATGCGTGTCGCTGCGATCATTGTTGCCGCCGGTAGAGGCGAACGCGCGGGAGGGAGCCTGCCAAAGCAGCTTCAACCGCTCGGCGGAAAGCCGGTTTATCAATGGTCTGTCGACGCATTCAGCCACCATGATCGCATTGAGCAAATCGTTCTGGTCGTGCCAAACGGTGATGAAGACGCCTACGCAGCTGCCACAAATCCCAACGTCAAAATCGTTGCGGGCCGAGAGACGCGCACCGGTTCCGTGAAAGCCGGATTGGATGCGTGCGCGTTATCCGATCGAGATCTCGTTATGATCCACGATGCGGCGCGCCCTGGGCTGTCGCAAGAGACGATTTCGGCGTTGATTGAGGCTTTGGAGCATGCCGACGCCGCGGCCCCGGCGCTCGTGGTCTCCGACGCTTTAAAGCGACAGACAGGATCACGCCTCAGCAATGTTAGCCGGGAAAACCTGTATCGCGTGCAGACTCCGCAGGTTTTCAAACTGGGCGCCATTACTGCGGCCCTGTCGGCGTCAAACGATCTGGTGGATGATTTGGCCGCGATTGAAGCCCAAGACGGAATGGTTGCGCTGATTGATGGCAGTGAAACTCTCGCGAAGATAACCTATCCGGACGATCTGAATCGATTAGAGAGCTTGTTGATGCCGCACCCACCAGCCCCACGTTTCGGAACCGGATTTGACGTCCATGCGTTCGAGCCAGGTCAGGAAGTGGTGCTGTGCGGCGTTCGGATTCCGCATGATCAGAAACTAGCCGGTCACTCAGACGCAGATGTCGCCTGGCACGCGCTGACCGATGCGATCCTAGGCGCCGCTGCGCTGGGGGATATTGGTGACCATTTCCCACCCAGCGACCCGCAATGGAAAGGCGCTGCCTCGGAAGTTTTTCTCAAGCACGCCGTTGAACTGGTTGCTGGTGCGGGCTGGACGGTGTCCAGTTGTGATCTCACCATCATCTGCGAGGCGCCAAAGGTGAAGCCTCACCGCGAGGCCATGCGGGAAGAGACGGCCCGGATCATCGGGCTCGACACGTCTGCGATCAGCGTCAAAGCCACCACGACTGAGGGGCTGGGCTTTACCGGGCGCCGCGAAGGCATCGCTGCGCAAGCCAGCGCCGTTCTCACGCCACTTCAGACCAACTCATAGGATCTGCACATGTTTCCTGATCGTATCCGCAATCTCGCGCTGCTCGTTATGGATGAGGCGATGGAGCGGCGGGTGAAGATCGCCACCGCTGAAAGCTGCACGGGCGGGCTGCTGGCCGGCCTGTTCACCGAATTTGCCGGGTCTTCGAAAGTTCTGGAACGTGGGTTCGTCACTTATTCCAACCAAGCGAAGGCGGAAATCCTGGGCGTCGCCGGCGATGTTCTTGCTGACTATGGCGCAGTGTCGGAACCGGTTGCGCGTCTAATGGCCGAAGGCGCAATGGAGCAAAGCCGGGCCAACCTCGCGATTGCCGTCACCGGGATTGCTGGACCAGGCGGTGGCACCCCCATGAAGCCTGTCGGGACCGTCCACATTGCCTGTGCGCGCGAAAACAAAGCCATGATGCATGAAATGCTGATGCTTGGCGAGATCGGTCGCCACGAGGTGCGGATGGCGACCCTTGAAGCTGCGCTCAACATGATACGGGCGCAAATCTAGGCACTCCCCTCCAGTCCCGCGTTCGCACCTTGCCTCTGCGTCGCCCTTGGGCAAAGCCCAAGGTCTATGTTACCTTCAAAAGAAAACGGAGGAAGCATGGCCTACGACGCGAATACCGAGTTCACACGATTTGAACCGAGACTGTTGTCCCCCGCCGTTGGTGCCGAACTGATTGGCGCGGATATCGCGAATTTTGATGACACTCTGGTCGATGAAGTTCGCGCGGCCCTGCTCAAATACCAGGTCGTGTTCTTCCGCGATCAGCATGATCTGACCCGCGACCAGCACATTGCATTTGCCCGCTCCTTTGGTGATTTGGAGATCCATCCCGCGACACCAAAGGATCAGCCCGACCCGGAAATCCTGCGAATTGCGCACGGACCGAAATCTCGCGGACAAGAAAATAACTGGCATTCCGATGTCACTTGGCGGGCCGAGCCGTCGCTGGGATCCATTTTGCGTGCGATGGAATTGCCGGAAATTGGTGGAGACACGCTGTTTTCTAACATGGTGCGCGCGTATGAAGATCTCGACGAGGATCTGAAAGAGCGCCTGTGCGAGATGACCGCGATGCACGACATTGCTCGTGTATTTGCGCGCCGACTGAACAAGGACGCGTCAGCGCTTCACGAAAAGTTCCCGCCGCAGGAGCATCCAGTTGTTCGGACCCATCCAGAAACCGGTGAGCGAGGCCTGTACGTCAATATCGCTTTTACCGACTATATTGTCGGCATGGACCGGGACGAGAGCGATGAGTTGCTGAAATTCCTGTATCACCGTGCTTGGTTACCGGAATATCAGTGCCGCTTCCGCTGGGAGCCAGGCTCTTTGGCCTTCTGGGACAACCGCGCTTGTCAGCATTACGCCGCGAGTGATTACTTCCCGAACGTTCGGATCATGGAGCGGGTAACGATTGCTGGTGATCGGCCCTATTTCACGCCTTAGGGCCCCGAATGCAGAAGACCGGAGATAATTGTGAGAGTCCGGCCCTATGCAAGTGGGTAAAATCTTTCGAGAGACGAACTTTCAAAAGACCGGCATAGGATCGCTGTTTTTTCTGAATTGTCAGTTTCTAAGCGTCGAACTGCAGGCGAGACGCGACGAGTTACGACTGTAACCCGACCAAATCACGACGTAATGCGCTCCATCACGTCCGAATTGAATGAACGCCCAATCGGCACCTTTCTTCCTGAAGCCATCAGGATTTTGCGCACCCCGTTGCTGGGTTTCAGCACCGCTTGAATGAATTTGGTGTGCACAATGTAGGACCGATGAACGCGCAAGAAGTGTTCAGGGTCGAGCTTCTCGGCGATGGTTGAGATCTTACCGCGCAGCAAGTGGGACTTGTGTTCCTGGTGCAGATTGACGTAATCACGCGCCGCCTCAATCGCCTCGATTGTATCGACAGAAACCCGGACCGTGCCCCGCAATCCACGCACCCAGAACTCTGTTTCAAACTTAATCGGCTCCCGCTTTTGAGCATCTAGACTACCGATCAGGGAACTCAGCCGTTGCGACCGCCTTGCGTCACCGGCTTCCTTTAATCGCTTCTGCGCTTTGAGCACGGCTGCCCGGACAGCGTCACCATCAAACGGCTTCAGCAGGTAATCAATGGCGCCAGCTTTGATCGCTTCGAGCGCATGTTCCTGATAGGCGGTGGTGAAGATAATCAGCGGGATCTGCGGCTCTGGAATGCCATCCAGCATCTCAAGTCCGGAGCAACCAGGCATTTCGATATCGACGAAGGCCACGTCCGGGCGAAGCTCCAGGATCGCAGCGCGAGCGCTCAACCCATCGGCATAGGTCCCGATAATGTCGCATTCCGGAATTTGCAGCAGCTCCCGCTCCAGACGGCGGGTCGCGAGAGGTTCGTCTTCGGCCAGGATGATCTTCATTCGTTGCCCTCATCCTCGTCTGATGGGAGCCGCAGCGGCATCCTTATCTCTACACGGCTCCCGGAGGGTTCAAGGTTTGACGTTCTGAGGTCCGCATCGTCCCCGAAATGGGCTTCCAGTCGTTCTCGGACCAAGAGAAGACCTAAACCATCCGGACTTGGCTTTTCTGGAAACCCGGGACCATTATCCTCAACCCGAAGCGCCAAGCGGCTACCATAGGCTTTTGCCGTGACCTTCACCCGGATGACATGACCGGGCTTTAGGCGTCCGTATTTGATGGAGTTCTCTACGAGCGGCTGCAGGATCATCTTGGGGACTTGCGCGTGGCACACGGACTTGTCTTCGCAGCTCGTCGTAATGTCCAGCTGGTCGCCATAGCGGACGGTCTGGATATCGGTGTAATCGTGCAGGATGGCCAATTCCTCATCCAGAGAGATCAGGTTGGAGGGGTTGAGATCAACAACGTGTCGTAAGAAACGACTCAATCGGGCGATCATCTGATCCGCATCATTCGGACGCGTTTCATTGATCAGCGCGGAGATTGAATTGAGCGTATTGAACAGAAAGTGCGGATTGAGCTGGTGCACCAGCATCTGCATTCGCGCTTCTTTTTCGGAGGCCTTCAACTCATAAATCGCCGTGTCACGCTCGCGCAGCCGCGAAAACTGCCCGATGAGTAAGAATAGAATCACCCAGGACACGAACATCCAGGAACTGAAGAAATAGGTCATTGGCACATCATGCATGAGGATGTGAGACAGAGAGTATTTGCCTTTGAAGAGCGAAAAGATCGATCGGTCGACAAAGGCAAGCACCAGCGCCCAAACCAGCGTGATGCCAACAATCATGGCCAATCGCTCAAACCGTAAGCGTCGCGGCATCAGTCGCACGGCGATATGAGCCAAGACCAGCACAGTCAGCGCGGAAATCGTCATGGAGACCAGACGCGGCGCTGTCGATTGCCAGCCCGCGCCCATGCCATGCGAGATATTGTACAGCAACCGCCAGACGAAATTGAATGACCAAAATATCAACTGGAACGTCCAGAACGATTTCAGACTCGTACCGCTAGGCGCGAGGAATGGCCGCAATCGTTCAAACATCACTCAGCATCACCGGAAAACTTCGCACGCAAACCAGCCTGTTGCCGCGCGACGTGTTGGTCAACCCGCTACAGATGTAATTGGTCGCGCTATGGACGTCATTTGTCGCTCTGCGAGATTTTCATGACGCAGCGCTGTTTTCATCCTATATAGCCGCAAACCCATCTGCTGCGGGCCTTGAACCCGTTTGGAGACGCAAATGACCATCGACCTTGCGGCGCTGACGGCGCCCGAACCTGCGCCCGTGGACGGCGCGCTAAATTCCCTCGGTTTCGCCAAGCCACCGGCGCAGACCCGCGTCGTTGCAGCCATGTCTGGCGGCGTGGACTCTTCTGTTGTTGCCGCCCTGCTCGCCGCACGCGGCTATGACGTCATCGGGATCACGCTACAGCTCTACGATCACGGCGCAGCGATCGAGAAAAAAGGCGCCTGTTGCGCCGGCCAGGACATCCATGATGCGCGCAATGTCTCCGACCAGATTGGCATTCCGCATTATGTGCTCGATTATGAGAGCCGCTTCAAAGAGCAGGTGATGGAAGACTTCGCCGACACCTATCTGTCTGGCGCGACCCCTATTCCGTGCATTCGGTGCAATCAGACGGTCAAGTTTTCCGATCTCCTGCGCACCGCCAAGGAGCTTGGCGCGGACTGTCTCGCAACCGGTCACTATATTCGCCGCGTCCAAGGCGCAGCCGAGGCAGAACTACATCGCGCCGCGGATGCGAGCCGTGACCAGTCTTACTTCCTCTTTGCGACAACCAAAGAGCAGCTGGACTATGTCCGTTTCCCCCTCGGCGAATTGCCTAAAACGCATGTGCGAGAACTCGCAGATCACTTTGATCTGCCGGTCGCGGCGAAGCCGGACAGCCAGGACATCTGTTTCGTTCCGGAAGGCTCGTACGCGAAAGTGGTTGAAAAACTGCGCCCCGGCTCAGGTCGCGGGGGTAAGATCGTGCATCTCGATGGCCGTGTCCTGGGCGATCATGATGGCGTCATCCACTATACGATCGGCCAGCGCCGCGGGCTCGGCGTGGCGACCGGCGATCCGCTCTATGTGGTCAAGATCAATGCGCCGGCGCGCCAAGTCGTGGTCGGCCCAAGAGAAGCCTTGCTGACGGCGGGACTAACCATGGAAGAACTGAACTGGCTCGGCGATGGTACGCTTGAAGACGCCTGCGCGCGCGGCGAACCCGTGCTCGTGCGTGTTAGATCGACGCGAGAGCCCGCCCCCGCTCGGCTTGGATTTGATAATGGCGTTCCCGCTGTCTGGTTCGATCAACCAGAAGAAGGCGTCGCCCGCGGCCAGGCCAGCGTGCTTTATGATGCTAAAGGTTCAACCCGGATACTCGGCGGCGGCTTTATCGCTTCCACGATTGCCGCCGACGAGCGTCTGCGCGCCTAAGGGAACACACGCATCCGGAACAGAACCCGGTTGTCGGTAAACTCCTGAACCGGAGACGAGCTGTCACGCAGTTCGTAATTACTCTCGAACCAGACATTCTTGTTGAGCTTCCAGTTGGCGCCGAGCAGGACACCAACGCGATCGTCGCTACGGTCGATGTTCTCGAACTCGTAATTGTCGAAACCGGCCTCGCCGATCAGGAAGACTTTCGAGCTGAGCCCATGCGCGACGCGGACATTCACGCCGGTCTCTACCGCTGCAATGTCCGCGGCAAGGCCTGGATCAATCACGCCGCGTGAGAACTCGGTCTCAATCGTCGTATTATCGGCAAGCGCCCACTGCACATTCCCCGACACTGACACGTCTTCAATGTCAGCGAAGTTGGGATCGGCATAGGTGTAGCTCATGAAGCCAATGCCGATATCGCCGCTGATCGAGTTCCCGAATTCGAAATCCGACCCCAGACTGACGACATTGCCTTCATAATCGCGGTTGAAGAAGTTGAAGAGGCCCGGCAGATCGAAATCGGTTTCGATCCGTCGTGCTTCGGTATACGCGGCTATGTTCGGATTGAAGGCATAGGCGACGCGAACGCGACCATCGATCTCGTCATGATCTCGCAGGTCCTGGTCCAGAAACAGATCGTTCGGCAATTCGGCATCATCATAATCAAACGCGAAGAGGTCGAGATTTACATCAACCAACCAGCGGCTGGCTTGATGTTCAAAGCCGAGCGAACCGCCGCTGCGGGAATACTCATTCGGTTCCAGAGATGTTGGAACGTTAGAAAGCTCTGTGCGGTCTTCAGTGACGTCCTCGGTGAAGAGTTCGCCGAACACACTCGTGGTAGCGCCAAGATCGAATCGTCCATTCAGGCCAAGCTTTACATCGGTATAGCTCTCTGAATTGAAATCCGGGTTCTCGACATGGTTGATCTGCAACACGCCGCCCATGGCATGGCGCACCCAGTCAGATGTGACATCAAAGGTCGGCTTGAAGCCAAACGCGCTCGCACTTTCTTCCGCCCCTGCCGTGGCAAAGACATTTGACCGCCAATCGAGGCTGAAATCGATTTCAGGCTGCACGATAAAGACACCGACCGGCAACGGTACTGGGTCGGTGGCTGCGGTCGAACGTTCGTCCGCTGGCGTAAAGCTGCCGCGCTCAAATGCACCTTGGTCTGCCTGCGCCGCGCCCGACACACACAAGATAACCGCACTCGCGGCGCTGAGGGCTGCGAGGCCCGCTTGCTTCGATTTCATAGTAACTACGTCCACTCTAGATACTGCTCGTAGGGCAATGATCGGGCGAGTGTGTTGGGAACCGCTTAACTCTCATAGTGAAATCTTATCCACGTGAGTAAGCTCTTGAATGTGTTCAGTTTCCCGGTTGCGCAGGAGGTTGAGCAGAGAATCGCCGGTCCGCTTCAGCTCGAAACGCGTCAATGATCAGCTCAACTGCGAGGCGTGAATTTGTCCGCGCGAGCAGACCCAGTACCGGGTTCTTGAACTCATAATCAATGAAACAGTGAACGCGGGTTTTGTCGTCGCCGCGCGGATCGAACTGCCAACGATTGCGCAAATGCCGAAATGGCCCCCGCGCCAGTTTCACCTCGATCCGGCGCGCTACCGGATCAGCCGTGACATAAGTCGCGAACCGTTCATCAAAGCCTTTGAAATAGACGTTTGCTTCGCCGAGGCAGGAATACGGACCGTCGGCCTCACCCTTCTCTTCAGAAACGGCGACGGCGCGGATCCATTTGATGAAATCGGGATAGCGCCGAATGTCCCGTACCAGCTCATACAGATTGTCCGCACTGTGCGGGATCAGCACCTGTTCTGAGACTTTAGGCATCGGCTCCAAGCTGCGCATCACGCGCGGCGCGCAACCGGGCAAAGTCTTCACCTGCGTGATAGCTCGACCGGGTCAGCGGAGAAGCTGAAACCATAATGAAGCCTTTGGAGCGCGCGATTTCTTCATAGGCGCTGAATTCGTCTGGGCTGACATAGCGGTCGACGGCGGCGTGTTTGCGGGTCGGTTGCAAATATTGTCCGATGGTCAGGAAATCGATGCCGGCAGAGCGCATGTCATCCATGACTTGCATCACCTCTTCCTTGGTTTCGCCAAGGCCGACCATTAGTCCTGATTTTGTAAATTGCGACGGATCTCTGTCTTTCACCTTCTCCAACAAACGCAGGGAATGGAAGTAACGCGCGCCAGGCCGGATCGACAAATAGAGCCGCGGGACAGTTTCAAGGTTGTGGTTAAAGACGTCCGGCCGCGCATCAATAACTTTCTCTTCCCAGCCATCCTTGCGAAGAAAGTCTGGCGTTAGGATCTCAATCGTCGTGCCGGGTGAAGCCTCGCGGATCGATTCGATTGTGTGGACGAAATGCATCGCGCCGCCATCATCCAGGTCATCGCGGTCCACCGAGGTGATCACCACATGCTCGAGGCCCATCTCAGCGACCGCTTGCCCGACGCGGCGCGGCTCATCCTGATCGAGTGGTGCCGGTTTACCGGTGATCACATTGCAGAACGAACAAGCGCGCGTGCAGGTATCTCCCATGATCATCATGGTCGCGTGTTTCTTATCCCAGCACTCGCCGATATTTGGACAGCCAGCTTCTTCGCACACCGTTACCAGGCCCTTGGATTTCACAATCTCTCGCGTTTCCGCATAGCCCTTGGAGGTCGGCGCTTTGACGCGAATCCAGTCCGGCTTGCGCAAAAGCGGTGTATCCGGACGATTGCGCTTCTCCGGATGCCGGTATTGGGGTTTCTTATCGATGAGCGTCGCCATGGCCCATAAATGGAGTGGAACGGCAAAAACTGCAAGCGTCAGCGGGACATAGCTCCCCTTCCGGAAGCGCATACGCTGTTGAAGGGCTTGAACTCTTCACCGACTGTGACACTTTGTTTCAAAAGATTAAAGTTCCAGACCATAACAAGAGCATGACTGACACTTCGATCCCTGCCCCACTCACTTGGCGCGCTAATCGCGCCAAGACAGATATCTTCTCTGCCATCATCCGTTCCGCCAAGGAGTTTGGCGGCAAGACCATCGCAATTGTCGACGGCGATGGCACCGAGGTTGATTACAAGACCATCCTACGTGGGTCATTCGCGCTGGGCTCAGCGCTCGGCAAGAAATTCAAGAAAGATGAGACGGTCGGGATCATGCTGCCGACTGGCGCTGGCGCGGTAATCGCCTTCTGCGCGGTGCTGGCCTCCGGGCGCTTACCGGCAATGCTGAACTTCACGGCGGGCTCGGCCAACATCAAATCTGCGATGAAGGCGGCCAAGATCACCAAGATCGTCACCGCGCACAAATTCGTTGAGCTGGGCGGCCTGGAACCTTTGATCGCAGAACTCGAAGATGCTGCGGAGTTCATCTATCTCGAAGATGTCCGGGAATCGCTTGGCCTGATGGATAAGGTGGCCGGTGGGCTTGGACCAATCCTGCCAAGTCTGTTCCACTCTCGCCAAAGCCACAAAAAGCCAGGGGTGGTCCTGTTTACCTCTGGCACCGAAGGCGAACCAAAAGGCGTGGTGCTCTCGCATCACAATATTGTCGCCAATGTCGAACAAGTCCGCGCGCATATCGGGTTGGATCCTGAGACTGATCGCGTCTTCAATCCTCTGCCGACCTTCCATTGTTTCGGTCTGACCGTCGGAGCCATTCTGCCGCTGATCGCGGGCGTGCGGGCTGTGTTTCATCCGAGCCCACTACAGCCACGGGAAATCGCCCACCGACTGGAAGAAACCGAATCCACGATCCTGCTGGCAACCGATACATTCATTGGTCAGTATGCCCGCGTAGCGAAAGAAGGCGCGCTCGACCGCGTGCGCCTCGCCGTCTGCGGCGCTGAGCGGGTGAAAGACGAAACCCGCGCCTTCGTCCGCAAAAAGTTCAACATCGAAATCCTCGAAGGCTATGGCGCAACTGAAGCCGCCCCTGTGGTGGCGGCCAATCAGATGGAGTTCAACAAGCCGGGAACCGTTGGTCGCTTAATGGCCGATATGGAGTATGAACTCGTCCCGGTTGAAGGCATCGAAGAAGGTGGCAAGCTGCGCATTCGCGGCCCCAATATCATGCTCGGCTATATGCGCTCATCTGCGCCTGGCGTGATCGAACCACCGATCGACGGATGGCATGATACCGGCGACATTTGCGTGATGGATGAAGATGACTGCATCCGCATCATGGGCCGCGTGAAGCGTTTCGCTAAAATTGGCGGCGAAATGGTCTCGCTGGCCGTGGTCGAGAATTGCGCCAGCGCGATTTGGCCAGATGAAATGCACGCGGCTGCCGCGATCCCGGACCCCCGCAAGGGCGAACAAGTGGTGTTGCTAACCACTGCCAAAGACGCGGACCGCAGCGCCCTGCTCGCCTGGTGCCAGTCACATGGCGTGTCGGAACTCTCTGTCCCGAAAAAGGTCTACCACGTCGATGAAATCCCAGTCCTGGGCACGGGCAAGACCGATTATGGCTCCGTCGGTAAAATGGTGATGAGCCTTACGGAAGCGGCCTAGAGCTTGGTGGTGTAGCTCCAACCATCAAAGGCTGGTTCGACGCCGTCCGGAAGCTCACCTTTCAGCGTCTGATAATCAAAATCCACGTGCAGATTGGTCAACACTGCGCGTTTTGGCTTCAGCTCAGAAATCCACTCAAGCGTTTGCTCCAGGTGCGCGTGCGATGGATGCGGCGTGTAGCGCAGCGCGTCAATAATCAGCAGATCGAGTCCCGCAAGTTCCCGCAAGCTTTCGTCCGGCAAACCATTGATATCATTACAATAAGCGACGCCGCCGAACCGGAACCCCAAGGACCGTATCCGCCCATGTTCCTGATCCACTGGCAAACAGTCTAGCGCCCCGCCGGGTCCTTGAATGCTCAGCGGCTGATACGCGGATATGAGTGGCTGAAGATCGATGATCGGTGGATAACCACCTTTGCCTTCAAACGCATATTGGAATTTCGGGAACAGCGTCGAATGCGTCGCCGCGTCCATATAGGCTTTGACTTGCGCTCGGTTGCGAATGGCGAGCGCTCTGACATCGTCTATGCCGTGGGTCTGGTCAGCATGATCATGGGTGTACAGGATCGCATCCAGCCTTGGCACTTCGGCGCTGAGAAGCTGTTCGCGAAGATCCGGAGATGTATCGATCAGAACGATGGTCTTCTGATCAGGATCAGATGTAGCCCAAGTTTCGACCAAGGCAGAGCAGCGCAATCGTCTATTCTTCGGTTCTTCCGGGTCACATACGCCCCAATCGCCGCCAACACGCGGCACGCCGCCAGACGATCCGGTCCCCAGAAGCGTGATCTTGAACGCGCGATCCGTCATGTGATCTTGCTAAACAGTCGAAGCGCATTGGCTTCGCAGGTCGCGCCAATCTCCTCACGCGAAAGCCCGTGAAGGTCCGCCAGTGCATCGGCCACATAGGGTAAGTAGGCTGGCTCGTTGCGCCGTCCGCGATACGGCATTGGCGTCAGATACGGGCAATCGGTTTCCAGGATGACGCGCTCCAGTGGCACATCCTTGATGACCGCGCGTACGTCTTTGGCACTCTTGAAAGACAATATGCCCGACACAGAGACATAAGCGCCGAGGGCTAGCCCGCGCTGGCAGAGATCCGCCCCGCCCGTGTAGCAATGAAGCAGGATCTGAAACGCGCCTTTGGCGTATTCTTCTTCCAAGATACTCGCGGTCAGATCGTCAGCCTCACGCGTGTGCACAATCAGCGGCAAGCCGGTTTCGCGCGCGGCGCTGATATGCATGCGGAAGCTCGCCACCTGCTCATCTTCAGGGCTGTAGCCATAATGGAAGTCGAGGCCTGTCTCGCCGATCGCCACGACCTTGGGGTCGCGGGCTTGCTCGATCAGATCCTCAGACCTTGTCGTCGTGAAATCCTTGGCGTGATGCGGGTGGGTTCCGACGCTGCACCAAATGTCAGGATTGGCATCTGCAATCGCTTTCACCCGCGGAAAACTATCGAGCCGCTCACAAATCGCGAGCATGCGCGAGACACCGGCTTCACGCGCCCGCGTCAAGACGTCAGCCAAGTCCTCTTCATACGCTTCAGCGTGGAGATTTACGTGCGTATCAAACATGGGCTCACGCGCTTACAGCCTTCATGCCGTCTTGCAAAGTTGCAAACAGCTTTGTTGCGGTCTGAAGCGGAGTCAGATTGAACTCTTCCGCGGTCGCCCGCACGTCATGCATTTTCAGCCAGGTGTTCGCGAGTTCCGCATCCGATGCAGATTTGTCCGCCACCCATTCCATCAGTGTATCCGTGAAGGCGCGCAGAGACCCTTCATCGACAATGGCCGCGGTCAGCGCGGCCGAAACAACACCGCCTGACGGCTTGCGGACGTTGCGCAGCATGGCGCGTGCGGTCTGCACCGCCTTGGCGCCGCCGGTTCGCGACAACTCCAACCCGTAGCCCGGACGGCCATGCGCCAATTCGGCAGCGAGCTTGGTTTCACCATCCTGTTTTTTAAGCACGGCCGCTGTATCTTCTTCCGACAACGGACAGAGCCGCAGAACCTGACAGCGCGACCGGATCGTCGGCAATATGGGCTGCGTTCCGTGCGAGATCAGGATCAGGAGGGCATTGTTCGGCGGCTCTTCCAATGTCTTCAGCAGAGCATTCATGCCTGACACGTTCATCTCATCGAGCGCGTCGATCACGCCGACTCGCCACCCGGAAAGCGCAGGTCGTAATGAGAAGAACTGATTGAGTTCGCGGATCTGATCGACCGTGATGTCCTGGCGCAGCTTGCCCTTCTCATTCAGGCCCCGGGTCACCCATTTCAGATCTGGATGTCCGCCAGACAGAATGAGCTGCATGGTTTTATCGGTGTCCGGTGCATCCGTGGCCTCTGCGCCAAGCATCAGGCCGGCGATCCGTCGAGCAAAGATCGATTTGCCGATGCCTGACGGACCTTGATAGATCCAGCCATGATGCAAGCGCCCCGATTCCTTAGCGGCCAGAAACCGTGTTTCAGCCTGCTGATGACCGATCAGAGGGAAAGCAGCGGTCATGCCGCCACCAGATGCTGATCGATCGCGCTTAGCGCCGCGTTCAGCACATCCTCAGGGCTTTGGAGTGCGTCCAGTACCACACATCGGTCTGGCTCATTATCGGCGATATCCAGGAAGGCCACACGCACCTGTTCATGGAAGGACAAGTCCTTCTGCTCGAACACGTCACTGACATTGCGCTGACGTCTTCGCTCCGCGAGCGCGTCGGGCGCCGCATCGAGGATTAGCGTCAGGTCCGGGCGCGTCTCTCCCACGACAATGGCTTCAATCGCCAGCAATTGCTCAAGCGCGACGCCGTCAATGCTCTGATAGGCACGGGTTGAGTCGGCAAACCGGTCACAAATGACCCAGGCTCCTCGCGCCAGCGCCGGCCGGATCAGGTTTTTGAGATGATCTTCGCGCGCCGTGTTCATCAAAAGCGCATGTGCCAGAGGTGACCAGCTCTCATCATCCGGCGGATTGAGCGCCAAGGCTCTGACCGCTTCAGCCAATACTGTGCCCCCGGGTTCGCGCGTCACCACGATCTCAGCCCCGCGCTCGCTCAGCACGCGTTGCAGTCCAGCGATCAGCGTCGACTTGCCGGTGCCTTCGCCGCCTTCAAGAGTGATAAACCGCTCTGGCCCCGTCACAGCTTTAAGCGCCTCCGTCCATCATTCGGCTGAGCCCTTCAATGGCTTTTCCGACAAAGCCAAGTCGCGGCACATCCTCTGCTGCCACCAGCGGCAGCTCGATCGGGTCTTTGCCTTCAATCGTCACGACCAGCGTGGCGATTTGATCACCCGCGGCGATCGGTGCTTCGATCAAACGATCATGTACGATTTCCGATTTGCCGCGCGAGAAGGCACGCTTGTGAGCGGTCACGTCGAGACTGTCTTGCAATCGTACGCCAACGGTCCGGCGTTCGCCCATCCAGACGTCTAGCTCAGCCAGACGCGCTTCACCGCCTTCGATGGTGCGGGTTTCGAACGCAGTAAACGCCATACGCATCAGCCGCTCGGCCTCCTGGGCCCGCGCTTGTTTGCTTTCGGTGCCGTTGAACACAACGATCCGGCGCTTGCCATCCCGAACCGCCGAAGCTGTCAGGCCGTAACCGGAGGCGTCCAGATGCCCTGTCTTGAGGCCGTCAGCCCCATCCATGGTTCCGAGCAGCGGATTTCTGTTTGACTCTGTGTATCGCCCCCAGGTGTA
>JABSQB010000027.1 GCA_013214545.1 Henriciella sp. | reverse complement strand
TGACCAAGAAGCAAATGGATGCGCGGCCCGCCTTCATTCGGGTCTATGATCTATTGGTTGAAGGTGAGGACGATCTGCGTGGGCAGGATTTTCGAACCCGCCGCGCGCACCTCGAAGCGTTCGTTGAGCGGCTCGAGAGTGATCGCATTGACCTATCGCCCCTAGTCGACGTGGTTTCCATCGACGCGTTGGAGCACGCCCGCAACAATCCGCCAGCGTCAGAAATCGAAGGCCTCATGCTGAAGCGCTGGGATAGCGTTTATGAAGCCGGTCGACCCAAAGGTCCTTGGTTCAAATGGAAGAGAGACCCGTTCCTGATCGATGCGGTTTTACTCTACGCCCAGCGCGGCCATGGCAAACGCTCGAGTTTCTATTCTGATTTCACGTTCGGTGTTTGGCGTGAGGTTGATGGCAGCGACCAGCTTACGCCGGTTGGCAAAGCCTATTTCGGCTTCACCGACGAAGAGCTCAAGCAGCTTGATAAGTTCGTACGCGACAACACGTTGGAGCGGTTTGGTCCAGTGCGCTCCGTCACGGCGACGAAAGACCATGGCTTGGTCCTGGAAGTCGCTTTTGAAGGACTGCAACGCAGTCCGCGCCACAAGTCAGGGATCGCTATGCGCTTCCCGCGGATCAACCGGATTCGCTGGGACAAACCCAGCGCTGAAGCCGACCGATTGGAAAACCTCGAGGCTCTGTTGCCGCCGGGTGCGTGATGGACTTGTCAGAAAAGCCTGCTAGGGCGGGTGCGTGACGTTTCGCGATTTCCTTTTGTTAGCGGCGGTCTGCTTCGTCTGGGGACTGAATCTGGTGGTGACCCGCTGGGTTGTGGCCGATGCTGGCGTGCCGCCGATATTCTTCGCCGCGATCCGGTTCGCAGGCCTGGCATTGGTCCTATTCTGGTTCCTGCGTCCAATCCCGAAGCAGCTGGGTGTCCTGTTCCTGATCGCGATGGGGATGGGGGCCGGACATTTTGCTTTGCTGTTCCAGGGGTTGGCGCAAGCCGAAGCAAGCTCCGTATCGGTTGTCGGCCAGTTAGGCGTCCCGTTTTCCACGCTCATGAGTATGGCATTCCTCGGCGAAACTGTCGGCTGGCGTCGCGGGCTGGGCATCTTGCTCGCGTTTGCCGGAGCGATCCTAATCGCAGTGGACCCACAAACCTTCTCATTGAGTTTTGGCCTGATCTATGTGGTGTTCGCAGCCTTGGTCGCATCCGGCGCGGGGATCCTGATGAAGCGGATGCCTTCGATCAGTGCGTTGCAGATGCAAGCTTGGATCGGACTGTTCAGCTTCGCACCTCTGTTTGCGGTGTCTGGTCTGGTCGAACGCGACCAGAATGGTTGGGGCGCTCTGGTGGATGGCGGGTGGCTTGTCTGGCTGGCCACGATTTATGCGATCATTGGCGTCAGCGTGTTCGGCCATGGCGGCTTTTACTCGCTGATCAAGAAGTATGACATTTCGCTTCTCTCGCCGCTGACCCTTATGACACCGATCTGGGGTGTGGTTCTGGGTGTTGTTCTGTTGGGCGAAGTGCTGACCTTGCAGCTTGTGGTCGGGGCGGCCATTTCACTGGGCGGAGTGTTTGTTATTTTGGTTCGGCCAAATCGGGTTATGCCGGAAGCTGCACTGGGCGACAAAGTTAGGGGCGTAAAGGAATGAAGATCGAAGCCTTACCCAGCCCCAACTTCAATGACCGCAAGCATCCGATTGATATGCTGGTCTTGCACTATACCGGTATGGAAACCGGTCAGGCGGCGCTCGATCGGATGCGTGATGAAGCGGCAGGTGTTTCCGCGCACTACATGCTCTGGGAAGATGGCCGTGTGGTTCAGCTCGTCGGCGAAGATAAGCGCGCCTGGCATGCTGGTGTATCCAACTGGCAGGGCGATGAGGATCTCAACTCGCGATCCATCGGGATCGAGATCGTCAACGGCGGACATGATTGGCCGCTGTCTGATGGCGCGCCGCCACCTTATCCAGAGGCGCAGATTGAAGCACTGATCGAACTGTGCCGCGACATACTTGAGCGGTGGACCATTCCAGCAAGTCGCATCGTTGGTCATTCCGATATCGCACCCACGCGCAAGGACGATCCCGGCGAACACTTTCCCTGGGACCAGTTAGCACGTGCGGGCATCGGACTCTGGCCGGCAAACGCGACTGGTCATCCTCAGAAAGAACCCGATTTGATTGGGCGCGGTCTCGGGCGTAGCGATACGGGCGAGCCGATTGCGCGCTTGCAGTTCATGCTGACGGAAATCGGTTATGCCATTTCGGCGTCGGAAAAGTACGATGATGTCACGGAAGCCTGCGTGCGTGCATTTCAGCGGCGATGGGTGCAAGATCGCGTCACAGGAGCTGCAGACCTCGCCACCCTGAAACGGATCAGCGTTGTATGCGAAGCGTATAGGAGCGCGAATAATGAAGCTTAAACTGATCGCTACCTCGGCCTTGTTGTGCCTCGGCGCCTGCGCAAACTCCCCCAACCTGTCCCTAGAAGAGTCGCTCGCCGACCGCATGGAAGGAACATTTGAAACGGCGATCGGCAGCGAAGAAGCTATGCGTGATCGACGTGTCCGGCTTAATGCATTGGGGCCTGGCCAATGGCTTTATTACCAAGTCAATCATCGCTCCGACCTGTCCGTTTATCGCCAGCGTATCTTGCAACTGGAGTCGCTGCCGGATGGGCGGGTTCGACAAACAGCGTGGACGTTTGAAGATGCCGGCGCCCACGCCGACTTGTGGGACAAACCGAACATGCTGGAAGCACTGTCCCTGGAAACTCTGTCTGCCGGGCTCGAGGATGGTTGCGCGCAGGTTTGGTCTTTTTCGGATGACGTCTGGATCGGCACCGTGGATCCCGACACGTGCATCATCGACTCGGCGCGGCGGGGAACGCAAATCCGGATCGGCGCAGATTCGCTGCTCAGCAATGATTCCCTGTCCGTGGCTGAACGTGGTTTCAACCTGGAAGGCGAACAGCTTTGGGGCACGACGCCCGGCGACTATTACAAGCTTGCCCGCGTCGACTGACTTGAATTCGTCATTTTTGCGCGATAGAGCGCTCACCTCCTCGTATTGCTGCGGCTGCTGACCCCGCAACTCTCTTCGAGGACAAGACCATGACTTATCGAGGCCGCGCATGGCGCCGGCATCAGCGGCGCAAGCATGGCGACCGCACTTCAACCGTAGCTCAAAAGGCATGCTGGCAAGAAAAGCCGTGGCGCCTGCTTTACTTTCGATCTGCGAAGCTCAAACGTGCCTGTCAGCTCGGTCGCTACTGGCCGTATAGCGAATGGGAGGCTGTCTTGAGCGACGCTGAACCAATCCGGGTGCTTTTCGTCTGCTCCAAGAATCAATGGCGCAGCCCTACAGCTGAAAGGGTGTTTCGCAAGGAACCAGGTCTCTCGGTTCGCTCATCCGGGACGTCGCGTGCCGCACGCCGCACAATCAACGTCGCAGACATTCGTTGGGCCGACGTGATTTTGGTTATGGAAGACAAACATCGCGCCCGCCTTCGCGCGCAGTTTCGCGACGAGGTTCGTTACAAGGCTCTGCATACGCTCGATATTCCGGATCTGTATCGCTTCATGGACCCGGACCTGATCGAGCTGTTGCACGCCAAAGTGCCGCCGCTGCTGTCAGACGTTTAATCCGCGGGCACACTCAGCGTGAGCGCCGTTGTATAACTGCGAATATCCGTTTCAGCGCCTTGCGGTGCCGGGGCCTGCAGGCGAACCATGATCAAGTGGACGCCTGGCTCGGAGAACGTAATGTCGAACCTGCCATCGGAGTCTGTCTGAAATGGCACTCCGTCAGCATTTCGAAGTCTTTGCGCCTCATTGGTGAGGAGCACAGTCTGTTCAGCAACCGGTGCACCGTCCAAGGTCACACGCCCCGCGAAAAGCTCGCCGATCCGGGCAGAGTTTGGATGTGGCAGGGGCTCAATCGCAAGGCGGCCGACTTGGGTCCGGATGGCACCCCAATCTGCAGGGCCGACGGTCACATACGCGTCCGTCACGGTTGCAGTCTGGGAGGAAAGGATTGGGGTGCCATCCGGGATTTCAATTGGCTCAGCGTCGGGGCTGTTGATGAGATGATACTTGCCATCAAGCTCGACATACTCGCCCTTTCGCCCGAGGCGCTCACCCGTGGAGATACGCGTCGTGCCTTCGGCAGTGAAGGTGTGTTCCAGGATTGTGGTATTTGAAAACACCTCGACCCGGTCGGGAGAAGCGGCTTCGCCGTCAGGACCGATCATCGCAAATGTGTCGGTGCGCACCGAGTAGCTCGGTTCGCAACATAGGTCACTGAATGAAACTTCAACCGTGAGGGTTTGGTCCTTCTCTGGTGTAAACGTCGACGGCCTCACATACGCGGTGTCGGCCGCGGCGCTTCCAATCAGGAGCGCCGAGACGACTAGTGGAAAAGCGGTCCGCGAGAGCATTAGTAGCTGCTGGCCAATTTGGTGGTTGGGCGCAGACGATCAGCAAGCGTCCCGATATCAGCCGTCACAAAGCGAGCAATTGTTTCGCGCGCTTCAACGAGCGCGGGTTCAAGTTCTTTCTCGCCTGATTTCACTTTCCCCGCGAGTTCCAGAAGCGGATTGTACAGGTCTTCTGTTTCGCCCTTGATGGTGATGGCAAAGCGCTCATTCTCTTCCGCGATTCTGGTCCATTCGGCGCGAACACCGGCCCAGAAGTCGGCTGTGCCGGCCCAATAATCTTCGGCTGCGGAAACCGGGTAGTTGTCAAACGCCTTATAGGTGTTCACGCCGACTTCGCGGACCAAAGCTTGCGGCGCGCTGTCCAGCATCAGTTTGGAATTGTCCTGTTCGTGTACCCAGCCCCAAGGCGTGATGACATGTCGATTGACCGCGTTCACCGCGTGATAATCATCGCGCGTGGTCATGTCGCGGCGGGGCAGGGGGCGCCACTCGTGCGCCGGGGTCCACTCAGCGATACCATCATTGTAAGTCCACTTGGCGACGGCGCCGTAGCGCGGGGCATCGTCGACCTGGTAGACGGTTTGAGACCAGGTCCCGGAACGCTCTGACGCCGGAACGTCACGCCACTCCCAGGCATTGCCGCCTATGAAGGTCAGCACGCGGGCGGGCTCATACTGCCAGTCCTGGCGCCAGTGCTTGACCACGAAAGGTGAATCATCCGGCCCGACCACAAGTAGGTGCTGCAGGCTGATGAAGTCTCCTCTGTCTTCGATGACGCGCACTGACTCATGTCCACCCGAGAGCTTCGGCTCTTTGAGGTCATAGCCGTCCACAAAGGAGACGGTTTCGGTGAAATCAAAGGTCACCTTGTAGTTGCCAGTCATAGCAAGAATGGATTGGCGATCTTGCGCGAATGAGGCTTGCTCGATCTCAGTTTCAGCTTGGAATGCTGCAGTGGCGACAGGCGTCGTGCAGGCCGAGGTGAGCGCTAAAACAGCCAGGCTTGCGGCGGCGGATGCCCAAATTCTCTTCGTCAACATGTGTCTTCTCGTATCGAATTTTGAGTGGTTGGAATGTTCAGTTGATAATGAAAGTAAGAATCGTTTGCAATAAGGAATTTTACCTGCCATAGGTGTTTTTGCGAACCATTCTCATTTTAAAGAGCTAATCTCAGAGGTGCATTATGACTTTCCATTCCAAGTCCGCGCATTGGAACCGGCACATGAAAGCCGGATTACTGGCGTCGACACTGATCGCTGTTTCACCGGCAGTGTTGGCCGAGGATGCCGCGGATGATGAGCTGCGCGAAGACACGATCACAGTATATGGCACGTCCAATCCGCTGCCTGTCTTCGACTATCCAGGCCAGGTTACGGTGGTCGACCGCGAGGCGCTGGAAACGATTGCACCGTCTGCGGTCTCAGATCTATTGCGGGATGTTCCGGGTCTGGATTTTTCTGGGGGTCCCCGCCGGACAGGTGAATTGCCAAGCATTCGCGGATTGTCCGGGCAGAATGTCCTGATCCTGCTCGATGGCGCCCGGCAGAGCTTTACCTCAGCTCATGATGGCCGCTTCTTTGTCGATCCGGAGCTAATTGGTACCGCGGAGGTCGTGCGGGGGCCTGCATCGGCGCTTTATGGGTCAGGCGCCGTGGGTGGCGTGCTGGCGTTCGAAAGCGTCGATGCGGTCGACCTCCTCCGCGATGGCGAGACTTGGGGCGCACGTGCCAAAGTCGGTTATCAGAGCGTGAATGAAGAGGGACTTGCGTCGCTTACCGCATTTACACAGCAAGGCGCATTTGACGGCGTGGCGAGCTTCGGCATCCGCCAATCCAGCGACATCGCATTGGCGTCTGGCGCTGATTTGCCTTCAGATGATGATATCCAGACCGCGCTGCTGAAGGGTAGTTATGTCTTGACCGATGCACTCACGATTGAGGGGTCGTGGCAGCGCTTTACCAATACCGCAATTGAACCAAACAATGGTCAGGGCACAGCAGGGACAGGCGATGGCGTTCTCGATCGTAATGTAGAGAAGGATATTTCAACCGATACATTCCGCGTCGGACTGACCTTCGATCCCGCGAGCAATGACTGGATCGATCTGGCTTTGACGGCTTATCAAACCTCCAGCGATGTTGACGAGTTTGATGCCACCGTTCCGCGAACAACCGTACGAGATATCGAAACCACTGGCTTCTCAGCGCGCAATGCGTCGCGATTTACCATCGGTTCGGCTGAAACCACGCTGACGATTGGCGGTGACTGGTATAAGGATGAGCAAACCGGGACCGATGATCAGACCACAGACGGTACCCGCGGCGGCGTTCCGAACGGCGAAAGCGAATTCATGGGTGTGTTCGCGCAGCTTGAATCTGTGATCGAAACACCGGCTGGCCAATTCGTGGTCATTCCGGGCGTGCGCTTTGATGAATTTGAGAGCTCGTCGTCCATCGCGCCGGGCGAGACGAACTCAGACGATGCGATCTCTCCGCGGTTTGCCGCTAGCTTTGCCCCAGAGGGCGCCGAGTGGCTGCGCCTGTTCGGATCGTACGCAGAGGGCTTCCGCGCGCCCTCCATCAATGAGCTCTATCTGGATGGTGTCCACTTCTCGATCCCACACCCGGTCTTGTTCAATCCAGCTATGGGATCGTTTGTGCTGTCACCGAACAATTTCATCCCCAATCCGGACCTGGTACCGGAGGAAACCCAAACCGTGGAGTTCGGCGTTGGTGTTGATTTCAATCAGATCTTCGTCGCCAGCGACCGGCTGCAAGGCAAAGTTTCCTACTTCGAGACCGAAGCGGATGATTTGATCAATCTCTCGGTTGATGTAACGCCCGCTGCGACGTGTTTTGTGCCGCCGTTTTTTGAGCCATGTAATTGGGGGACTTCGGAGTCGGCGAATGTGGATCAGGCGGAGCTGGAAGGTTGGGAAGGAGAGTTGCACTATGATTCTGACCGGTTCTTCGCGCGGGCCAGTTTCTCCAGTATTGACGGTACAAATCTGGCCGACGGCTCAGATCTCGGCTCGCTGACGCCAGATCGGACAGCGGTTAATCTCGGCCTGAAACTGCCAGAGTGGAATGCCCTTGTCGGAGCGCGCGTTCAGCATGCCGGTGACTTCGAACAGCGGATTTCAGATGGCGCTGGCGGATTCACCCTGCAGGATGAACGCGGCAGCTACACTGTCCTTGATCTCTATGCGAGCTGGCAGCCAGCCGCCGTCGATGGCCTGCGTCTCGATCTCGGCGTCGACAATGTTTTCGATGAAGAATATGAGCGCTCATTTGCAGGCGCGATCGAGCCTGGCACCAATGTCAAAATTGGCGCCTCCTGGCAGTTTGGCGGGTAATGCAAATGCTCAGGGCGCATCCGAACAAGGTGCGCCCTGATGCGATGACTAAGCTTTGGCGCTCTCGCGCGCTTGGCAGCGATCAAACCACGCACTCAGCGTCTTGAGCTCTCGGTTCAGCGGTTGTCCGACCTGTTCGCCAAACGCCAGGAAAGTCGCCAGCAAAATATCCGCCAGGGAGAATTGATCCCCTGCTAGAAAGGCGCGATCGCCGAGCTGTCCATCCAGCCACTCGAGCTTGTCCTGCGCGCAGGCTTTTAATCCGGGCGCCGCTTCCGGAACGCAGCGCATCCGGTCCTGAAACATTGGCAGGCCTTCAGAGAAGCGAAAGCCATTGGCGAGCGGCTCACAGACGTTGAGGTCCGCCCAGCGAGTCCAGCTGCGAATTTGGGCGAGCGCCTCTGGTGTATCGCCCATAATGGACGCTCCGGGTTGAGATTCATCGAGATATTCACAGATCACCGTGATCTCAGTCAGGATGGTGCCATCATCCAGTTCCAGAGCGGGCAGCTGGCCAGCTGGATTGACCGTGAGATAGTCTGACTGCCGGTTGGCCCCGCCCATAATGTCAACCTCTTCAAGAGGGACTGAGATGCCGCGCTCGGCCATAAAGGTGCGGACGACTTGCGGGTTTGGTCCAACAGAATTGTAGAGTTTCATCGTATGCCTCCGAGCTTAGAAATTGACGCGATTGGAAACCGTGCCGTCGACAATGAGATTTGATCCGGTGGTGTAGGAAGAGCGAGGGCTGGCCAGAAACACTGCGGCATCGGCAATCTCTTGCGGCGTCGCACAGCGACCGGTTGGGTTGCGCTTCAGCGCCTGCTCGAAAAAGTCCGGCATGTTCTGTTCAACCTGGTGCCAGATCCCACCCTCAAAGTAGACCATGCCGGGGGAGACAACATTGGTGCGGATGCCGCGCTTGGCATGTTGGCGTGCGAGGCCTTTGGCCATGTGGATGAGCGAGGCTTTGATTGGTCCGTAAGATCCAGCTTGATCAGCGACTGCAGCGGAGATCGAAGCGATCATCACAAAAGCCGCATCGCCATTCGCATCAGCAGCTTTGCCAAGATAGGGCTCAGCGGCTTCGAACGCGTTGACCGCGCCGAGGACATCGAGATTGAAGTTCTGTTTCCATGAAGCTTCGTCATTGCCCTGCGCCATAGCGCCAGCATTCGAGACCAGAATGTCGATCCCGCCGAGCTCTTCGGCAGCAGTGGTGATCCACGCTTTTAGCGCAGCGCCATCGGTCACATCCACCGGGCCGCCCGTGGCATTTACGCCCTTGGCTTTGAGGTCTTCAACGGCCGCGGCGATCTGTTCAGCGTTGCGCGCACAGATGGCAACATCTGCGCCTTCGTCGGCGAGGGTGTCTGCGATCGCTCGTCCGATCCCGCGTGTCCCGCCGAGGATGACACACTTCTTTCCATTGAGTTTGAGGTCCATTTTTGTGCTCCCGGATCATGTCTCTCGTTTCAAGGGAGCATACTGACTGTCCGCCAACAATGCAGTCGTCGGGGCAAGGGGCTGGCGATTCCAACCAGTATCGACTATATCCGCCGCTCCAGACGGCTGGGCAGTCGCTGGCAAGCTTGCTTGCTGGAGGAAAGTCCGGGCTCCAAGGAGACAAGGCGGTGGATAACGTCCACCCGGCGCAAGCCGAGGGAAAGTGCCACAGAAAGCAAACCGCCCGGGACGCAGGTCCGGGGTAAGGGTGAAAGGGTGGGGTAAGAGCCCACCGGGGCTTCGGCGACGCGGCCCGCATGGTAAACCCCGCCTGGAGCAAGACCGAATAGGGGGTGCGCATGGGCCGTCTTCAACCCGCGCCCCGGGTGTGTCGCATCAGGCGCCTGGCAACAGACGTCGCAGAGGAATGGCTGCTGAACCCGCAAGGGGGAACAGAACCCGGCTTACAGGCCGTCTGGACTTTTGCCTTTGTGGGGCGATGTGCTGATGAGCATACTCACCGCGGTTCAATCTCCCAAACCAGCTGCTCAGCCTCGATTGAACATGTCACATTCAGAAACGCTCTGCCGGAATCGATAGCGCCGCGCCAGATCTCGACCCAGCAAGTGAGCAAGGCTTCTCGCGCCTCACCCTCCAGGCCGCGGACAATACGCAAGCCGGTCTGCGTGATGCGCGATTGTGCGTTGTCTTGTTCCAGGACGCAGTCATCGCCCATCCCGGTCATGATGCGCTGAAGGAAATCGGCAGCCTCTTGAACGCCGCCTTCACGAGTGTCGACAGCGCTTGCCAAGGCCGGATAGTTCTGCAGCCCCGTGAGCCGCGCCGCGCGACGCCCCAGCTCACAAGTGCGGTCGTAGCCAACCACCTGTATGAGCGCTTGAATGCCATTGCGCACATACTCCATCGCATAATTGCGATTGGCCTTGGCGAGGCGTTCTTCGCTCCATTCCGTTGCCGGAGGCGCCGGTTGAGCGGCCGGATCAAAAGCGGGTGGGCGCTCATCTGGCGCAAAGACGAGGCGCTCATCCGGGCTTAGATCCTGATCATACTCCTTGAAGTATCCGCACAGACCGAACTGACCTGTGACGTCTTCCGAGACACAGACAAAGCCGAGGCGCGGATTGTCGAGACTGACGCCGTTCTGGGCATACCAGCCATTCAGGAATCCGCGGCTGGCTTCCACCGGGATGCCGCAAATCGCAGGGCCGGCATACATCCAGCGCGGATAGCGAAACCGAACCCAGGCTTTGGTGTCGCTTTCCGGCATGAACTCGACGCCGACCCCGCCCATACTGTTGGAGAGCTCATGATACTGCGCGCAGGCCACCGCGTCGGGCAGATCACTGAGGCCGAGTTTCTCAAAGCTCGACAGGAATTTCTCTTCATGTTGGCGGCGAAACAGTCGGAACATCCAGTCATAAACGGTCTGCTTGGTCTCCTCGACCGCGACCATGAGCTGAAGTCCGAGAAAGTACTGATGATGCAGATCTGCTTGTGCTGCGATGGCTTGTGCCGTCACGGGCCCCTCCTGCCGAAACTGGTTTCTTGCATGCGTGCTAGCACCACAGCGCCGTCCCTGTCAGCCTGTGCCCGCGCGGCATTGCCGGGTAACACATGGCCGCGCTTGACTTCCGCGGCGACCGAACTTCCTTCCTGCGTGAAGAACAGCCATGGGAGGCAGGAATGAAAGTCGCAGCCGTAAAAAAGCCGGGAGGCCCCGGAAACCTCGTCATAGAAGAGCGGCCGGATCCGGTCGCTGGTCCGGGTGAGATCCTGGTGCGGGTGCGCGCATCGTCTCTGAATTATCATGACTTCGTCGTCGTCATGGGCGGTATCCCGACCGATGATGGACGCATTCCGATGTCAGACGGCGCCGGCGATGTCGTCGCGGTTGGAGAAGGCGTGACGCGATTTCAGGTGGGCGACAAAGTGCTGTCGACCTTCTTCCCCGATTGGTTCTATGGCGGTCCTCAAGCGGCTGGATTCTCCTCTGTGCCAGGCGATGGCGTTGATGGTTTTGCCGCCGAACTGGTGGCGATGCCGGCCGAGGCGTTTACGCGCATGCCGGAGGGATATTCCTACACGGAAGCCGCGACCTTGCCATGCGCGGCGCTGACCGCGTGGCGCGGCATGTTTGTCGAAAACACCGTCCAGCCCGGCGACTGGGTGCTCACACAGGGCACAGGCGGGGTCTCGATTTTCGCGATCCAGTTGGCCAAGGCGGCTGGCGCGCGGGTCATCGCGACCTCTTCGTCCGACGCCAAGCTGGAGCGCCTGAAAGCGCTCGGCGCCGATCATATCATCAACTACAAAGACACGCCCGAATGGGGTAAGAAAGCGTTCGAGCTAACCGGCGGTCGCGGCGTTGATGAAGTCGTCGAGATTGGTGGGCCGGGCACGATGGCGCAGTCGATTGCTGCCTGCCGTGTCGGCGGACATATCTCGTTGATCGGCGTGCTGACGGGCGTTTCTGGTGAAGTGCCAACGGCGGCACTGTTCTCCAAGAACATCACGGTTTCCGGGATTACTGTTGGGTCTCGTGAGCATCAGGAAGCGATGATTGACGCGATTGATGCGAACGGGATCAAGCCTGTGCTCGACAAGGATTTTCCACTCACCGAGATCGCGGCGGCTTTCGCTCACCAGGCGAGCCAGCAGCATTTCGGCAAGATCACGCTGTCGATTTAGGACATCGCGAGAGAGGCTGAGAGTGCCCTGCGCTTAAATGAAACGCGGTTTTGTGGCATACTCGTCCGCAGGGAGGACGAGACTATGACATTTAAAACCTATTGGAGAACCGGGGCCGCGATCGCTACTCTGAGCCTGGCATCCTGCGTGTTGCCGGAGCCATTGGAGACCGCCAGCGTCGAGGAGGAATCGCCGCCATTCATTGACCCGGTGGTCCTCGCGCAGAGCATGTGCAGCAGTCGCGCCTCGCAGGCCTCTGAAGTCAGTCTCAAAGCCGCTGCAGGTCTCAATCCCGGGTTCGATTACGGGGCGCCGTTCGCGCTGCCCGAGGATGTGATTGCGCATTTTCACTATCCGATCACGACTGAGTATGAAGAGGCTCAGCTTTGGTTCGATACCGGCCTCGCGCATATGGCAAACTTCAATCATGATGAGGCGATCGCGGCGTTTCGAACGGCGCAAAGTGTCGATCCAGATTGCGCCATGTGCTACTGGGGCGAAGGGCTCTCCTTTGGCAGCAATATCAACATCCCCTACATGCCCGAGCGCGGCGCTGCAGGCCTGCTCGCAACGCGTGAGGCGGTCACGCGGCTCGATGGTCTGACCGCGCAAGAGGTCAAGCTGATCAAGGCGCTCGATACCCGGTACAGCATTCAGGATGACGCCGAAGTGGTTGAGAATGCTGGCGATTTTGCTGACGCCATGGACGCGGTCGCCGCGGCGTTCCCAGAAGACAAGTTCATTCTGTCGCTTGCCGCGGAAGCCAATATGGATACCCAGCCCTGGGACTACTGGCAGCCAGGAGCGCGCGAGCCGAAAGGGCGAACGGCGCGGACGCTGGAGCTGATCGAAGAAGCATTAGCGATCGATCTGGATTTTGCGCCAGCCATCCATCTCTATATTCACATCACAGAGTCGTCCGTCGACCCGTTCCGAGCCGAGGCCTACGCCGACCGATTGCTGGAACAGGAACTCGGCGTTGGGCATCTGGTACATATGCCCTCGCACATCTATTTGCGCCTGGGGCAATGGAAGAAGTCTCACGCCTCGAACATTGCAGCGATCGCGGCTGACGAAGCCTATATTGCCGCGACTGAGAATGCGGCGGTCTATGGCAGTGTCTATCATCCGCACAATGTTCATTTCGTCGTCGCCAGTTCCCAATTTGCAGGTGACGCTGACACGGCGCTGGAAATGGCGGGCAAGCTGAAAGCCCTGGCTGTGCTTGATCCAGCAGCGCCAGCCCCTCTGGCGGAGCATATCGCCGCTTCAACGATCTTTACCGATCTCCTGTTCGCGGGCGATGATACGGTTCTCGCCGCAGCTGAGCCGGCTGCGCCCCACCTCTATATGCGGACTGCCTGGCACTATGCGCGCGGCACTGTTTTCGCGCGTCAGGGTGATCTTGAGGTGGCCAAGGCGGAGCTCGGAAAGCTCTCAATGCTGACCGAGGCACCGGGGTTCGCGGACTATGACACGCTCTATTTCGCGCCACTCACAGGTATCCAGAACGTGGCTCAACTGACACTGGAAGGTCGCTTGCTCGCGACTGAAGGCAACCTGAAAGACGCCATAGATCGGCTCGAGTCGGCGGCTGCGGCTGAAGCCCAGCTTCCCTATTTCGAGCCGACTTGGTGGTATTACCCGACCCGGCAAACGCTCGGCATGTTGCTTCTGCAAGACGGCCAGTATGACCGCGCAGAGCGGGAGTTCTTCAAGACGCTGATCAAGGCACCGAACAATGCCTATGCCTTGTATGGTCTGGCAGAGACGTTCAAAGCCAAAGGCGATGCGCGTTCCGAGGCCTATGCCCGCAGCCTCTTCGATGAGGCCTGGATGGGCGGTGACGAGCGACGTCCGGTTCTGTCAGAGCTTTAGGCGCGACATCAGCTGTCGCAGTTTTGCGTCTCGCCCATGACGCCGATCAGGTTGACGCGGCCGGACTGATTGTCGACGTCGAAATAGATGTCGCCATAGTCATAGATCGTGGTGTCCGTTTTTGAGACGACGCAGTCCGGCACGCCGAAGGTCGCGCGTGTGGTGATCTGCTCTGAACCTTTGGCGATCCCCTGCGCGGTGCGGAAGCGTGCATCCTGAACGATGATCCAGTAGACTTCATCATGCGCGCCGACGGTCAGACCGTCGAACACATAGGTGGTGGCAGCCGAGCCACGCATCGGGATGGTCTGGCGCGGCACGCCTTTCAGAGCAAGCAACTGATCGAGCGGCATGCCGATTTCGACGTCACCGACGCGTTCGCCGGGCACGATTTGATTATCATTGAGGGTGAGCGGGGTGCTGGCGCAGGCCGTCATCGCGCTTATTCCCAGGGCGAGGGTCACGGCTTTAACTGGGGTCATTCTAACAAAGGTCTCTCAGAAACGCCCCCGCAGCGCATCAGCGCCTATTCAGGAGAAATCCGTCTCTTTGTCGAGCCTTAGCCGCGTGAACTCTCTGTCAGGTTTCGTCGTTCAGGCAGGCACTGGCGGTGTGACATCGCCCCAGACGATAAAGTGCGGGTTGTCATAACCGCGTTCTTTCTTGCCATAGAGTAGCGGAGCGCCATCTGTCTCGGTGACGCGTGCGCCAGCGGCTTCGGCAACGGCCTGTCCGGCGGCCGTGTCCCATTCCATCGTGCGGCCGTGGCGCGGATAGAGGTCGGCCTCACCCGCCGCGATGAGACAGAATTTGAGGGATGATCCCGCCGAAATAATGTCGCCGACGTTCTGGGTATCGAGAAACGCATTGGTTTCGTCGGACCGGTGCGATTTGGAGGCGATGGCTGTCACGCCTGCGTCGGGTACGCGCCGAATGCGCAGGGCGCTTCGATCTTCGGGGTCGGGTAAAGCGCCGCCCGGTTCGACTTCGGCCTGCCAGGCGGAGAAGCGGCTGTCGGCGACGAATAATCGGTTGAGCGCGGGCGCATAGACCACGCCCATGACCGGCACACCGTTCTCAATAACACCAATGTTCACAGTAAACTCGCCGCGTTTGTTGATGAACTCCTTGGTTCCGTCGAGTGGATCAACCAAGGCAAAGCGATTGCCATGTTCTGGGATATTGCCCGCCGCGACCGCTTCTTCTGCGATGACCGGCAGGCCTGGATCGGCCTTGGCTAAAGCTGCGAGGATTAGCGCTTCGGCCTTCTCGTCCGCCTCGGTCACAGGTGAGCTGTCATCTTTGCGGTCGACATTAAAATCTGTGGCATAGACCTGCATGATGAGCGCGCCAGCATCGAGCGCGATGCGGGCCAAGGTGTCGCCGGTTAGGGTCATGAAACCTGTCTTTCTTGAATGGGAGCGTAAATGGGATCTGCAGCGAGAATGCGCTGGATCGTGTTCAACGTGTCGAATGCATCCTGACTGGTGCTTGGAGCAGGTAAGGTTCGGTCGGCGATACGCGCCAGGAATTGCTCCAGCGCAATCTGAACGCCATTGCTCTCTTCGAACTGGTCCACTGTCTCATGCTGGGTCTGCGAATCGTCGGTGCGCGCATAGACCAGAACTTCCTGACCGAATGCGTGTTCCTGATTGTTGAGACCCTCAAGCCAGAGATAGCCGCGTTCGAAACCGAGCTCGAGTCGGAAGGTTGGCCGCCATTGCGTGGCCGACGTATGCAGATTGGCAAGTACGCCGGAATGCGTCCGCAAGCTTGCCAGAACGTTCGTCTCGCTCCCTGGGTCTTCCCGACGGTCAAGATCGGCAAAACCGGTGACATCCTGAAATGGACCGGCAAAAAGCTGCATAATATCAACGAGCTGGGCGGCAGGCCCGAAGAGGACACTGTCATCAGGCTCTACGCCCGCGACGCCGCAAACAGCGCGGAGACTCAAGAGCTGCCCATACTCTCCAGAGTCGGCTTTCGAGCGCGCCGCTGCAACTGATTCATGCAAACGCGCGGACAGACCAAACTGTAGCAGCGCCGGTGCATTCTGTTGTTCCGCGCGGCGGATCTCAATCATGTCTTCGATCGTATTGGGCACCGCATAAGGCGTGTAGACGGGCCAGCCGGTTTCTAGCGCAAAGCCGATCCAGGCCGCGAGGTTCTTGCGCCGTCCCACAATAATCGCAGCATCAATCGCGTTCAGATCAACCGCCCGCTGAAGCGCTTCGCGGCCTTCATCGAGCGAGTCGGTTTCCAGCGCATAAACGGCGATGCGGCCACTGTCAGACAGGGCATTCAAGGCGTGGCGGTGATCGAGGTCGAGCTGGTTCGCGCCGATCACAGCAATGCGGATTTCTGACATACTCGACCGGCTCCCTGAGTGCGTGTCAGCGATAGCTGGTTGCACGGCCCGTCACAAGGCGCGGAGTGTCTCTTCGTGGGCGTTTTTTGACGGCCTGTGTTGTTTAGGGCGCGAGCCCGGCGAGCAAGGCATTCGCCTGCTGGCCGCTAAAGCCTTCCGGCAGCGGCGCCCGCATGATCATCACGCGCGACCAGAATTGCCCGGTTAGAAAATCGACCGCTTCATCAAGATCAAAGTCGCGGCGCACGACATTTTTCGCTGCAATTTCAGCGAGAACCAGACGCAAAGGTGCGCGGATGTTCTCTTTCATCCAATTGCGCCAAGTCTCGCCGGCGTCTTTGTCGTCACTCGCGGCAATCATCGCGGCGCGCAGGACGGCGTGACCAGAGCCCTGGCGAGTGGTGTCTTCCAGGGGCTGGATCAAAGCGGCAATCCGCTCTGCCGGATCGCGGCCAAGCTTGGAGCGCTCGGGGATCAGGTCGATCGCCGCTTCCATGCACATGTTTCCGATGGCAGGCCACCAGCGGTAAATCGTTTGTTTTGAAGCTTTGGCGCGGCGAGAGACCTTGTCGACGCTGAATTTTCGCCAGCCTGCTTCGGCCATTTCTTCGCGTGTGGCCTGGAGGATTGCGGCACGCGATTCTTCGCTGCTGCGCTGGCTCTTTTTGCGCTTGAGTTTCTTCTCGGTCATTTAATCGCTGTCACCCTACTACTTGAGAATCCCGTTATCACGGAACGATCCGTTTGTCTTTTCTATTTGCACGAATTTCTTACAAGACCTTTAGGACGCTGCGAACGCGCTGGCGCGACAAAAAGACCGCCGTGTTTACTGCGGTCTAGGCACACGTCATCCGCGCCCTATATCGGGCCTCAAACAAACAGCACTTGCATAGGGGGCCGTCTTGGACGTCGCTATTTCGACCCTTCTTTCGCCGATCATTCTGTTTTTTGCGCTGGGCATGTTTGCTGCTTTGCTGCGATCCCAGATGAGCGTCCCTGAGGCTTTCGCCAAAGGGCTCGCGATTTATCTGATGATGGCCATCGGCCTTAAAGGCGGGGTCGAGATGTCGAAAAACCCGCTGACCCTAGACATCATGCTGGTCCTGCTGGCGGGGATCGTCTTGTCCTTCCTGATCCCAGCGCTCGCTTATCTGTTGCTGCGCCTGACGACGAAGCTCGACCAGACCAATGCGGCTGCAACGGCAGCGCATTATGGCTCAATCTCGATCGTGACCTTCGTTGCCGCGACAGAAGCGGTGCGCCTCTCCGGGCTCGACTCCGGCGGGCACCTCGTCGCTGTTGCGGCGCTGATGGAGACCCCCGCCATCATTACCGCGCTCTACCTCGCGTCGCGTGGCCAGAAGCGCAGCGAACCGGTCGCGGGTTCAGAGCAGGGCGAGCTGGTGCGCGAGGTCTTTCTGAACGCCTCGATCGTGGTCCTGGTTGGTGCATTGGCCATCGGATGGATTGCAGGAGAAGAGGGCACAGCGTCGATTCAACCTTTCTTTGTCGGCTTGTTCCAGGGCGTGTTGTGCCTGTTCCTGCTCGATATGGGTTTGTCGGCTGGGCGCGGCCTGCGTCAGGGCTGGCGCCAACTCACAGCAGCCATTGTCGGTTTCGGCCTGTACATGCCGCTGATTTCGGCCGTGATTGCTGCGGGAACGGCGTACATTCTCGGCATGCCTCCGGGTGATGCGGCGCTGTTGATCACGCTGACGGCGTCGGCGTCCTATATCGCCGTGCCGGCGGCTATGCGCCTCGCCTTGCCGGAAGCCAAGCCGTCCATCTATCTCACCTTGTCTTTGGGCGTGACTTTCCCCTTCAATGTCACGATCGGGATTCCGATCTATATCTATCTCGCCTTGCTGATTAACGGACAGGGGTAAGCCATGACCAAGTATCTTCAGATTGAACTGATCATCGAACGCATGGCGCATAAACGCGCCTGCCGCGTCCTCGAGTCAGCGGGCATGACCGGATATACCGTGTTTCCAGCCATGGCGGGCTATGGCGGTAGCAAACGCTGGAGCCGGGACACTGATATCTCTGCCAGTGCGGATATGGTCTCTATCGTCTCAATTGGCGACGAAGACAAAGTGCGCAATACGATGGATGAGATTGCCAGCCTGCTCGGCGCGCATATCGGAATTGTCACCCTGACCGAAGTCGAGGTGATGCGCCCGGGCCGCTTCTAGAAACAGACTAGGGTCCAGCCGCGCCGCGCTCGACGGATTGTGCAATCAGTTCGCGGGCTTTTTCGACGCCTGACCAACCTTCGACCTGGCTCCATTTGCCTTGTTCCAGGTCCTTATAGTGCGTGAAGAAGTGGGTGATCTTCTGGACCAGAATATCCGGCAGATCATGATAGGTGGCGATCTTGTCGTAATAGGCCGTCAGCTTGGGATGCGGCACGGCAAGGATTTTCTCATCCGGGCCCTTATCATCGGTCATCATCAGCACGCCTACTGGCCGCGCGCGGACGACGCTGCCAGGAACCAGCGGCCGATTGCCGACCACCATAACGTCGATCGGATCACCATCCAGGCTCAGCGTATGAGGCACGAAGCCATAATTACAGGGATAGCGCATCTCGGTGTAGAGATAGCGGTCAACGAACATGGCGCCTGAGGCCTTGTCGATCTCGTATTTGATCGGGTCACCACCGAGGGGAACTTCAACGATCACATTGATATCATCAGGCGGGTTCTGGCCGACAGTAATTTTTGAAACGTCCATGGGAGGTAACCTTGTCTGTGCGTCTTTTGACGAGCCCCGTGCAGGATCGCGGCCATGTCGTCAACCCGACTTTTGTCTTGGATGACAGGGGAAGGCATGCTCTACTCAAGTCTCATCAGTAGAGGCAGTAAAGTGCGCATGAATAGAGCGGTTTTGGTATCCATTGGTTGCGGATTTTGCATTGGGCTGACAGCGCATGCGGAAGACTTAAAGCAAGCCTCGCAGCAGGTGATTGATTGCAAGTCAGCGCCCGAAACCGAACGACTGGCCTGTTATGATGCAGCGGCCGATATCCTGGCTGCTGCTTTGGAAACCGCCGCTGCTGAGCCTGCCGTGGCGGAGGCCGCAGAGTCCAATGATGGCGGCTTGTTCCCATCCTGGATGAGACTCTCACGCACTGATCGTGCTGAGCAGGCAGATGAACCCACGTCCTACGAAACCACCGTCGTCGGGGCATCCGTGGATGGTCAGGGCCGATACTATCTGACGACCGATGATGGCGTCGTCTGGCGACAAACTGAGATCGAGCGCATTCGTGAGATCAGCAAACTGCCAGCACGTGTGGAAATCAAGAAAGGCGCGATGGGCTCGCTTCGCATGAAGTTCCTTGATGGTCGCAAGAAGCCTTACCGGGTGTCGCGTATCCGCTAGTCGGCCAGCGAATAATTGAAACTCACTGATATTCGCGGATCTTCAGCCTGGCTGGGCATAACCTCGTGCCGCAACCAGCTTTCCCACATCAAAACATCGCCAGCTTGCGGCGAGATATAGTGAAATCGGCGCGCTGAGTCCGGCGCATCTTCCGTGAGGGGCGGGGCGGCCATCATCATAGGCAGACGCGGGTCTTCGAATTTAATCCGTCCGGCCCCATCCGGCATGGCGACATAGCAGGTGCCAGAGATGACACTATTGGGGTGAATATGCCCGCTATGTTGGCCGCCTTCGCCCAGCATATTGACCCATAAGCTGTCACATTTAAGCCGCGCGGTGCCGAGATCCCAGTGCAGGGACTTTGCGAACGCGGCGGCGTGTTGATCAAGCAAAGCGACAAGCGCTGCGAAAGCCGGCGCGCGGAGAGGCAGGTCATCGAGCGAGGCGTAAGAGGTGTAGCCTGGATACCCTTCGCGTTCGCACCAGTCATGTCCGGCCTCATCTCCTTCCTCAATCATCCAGCACGCCTCTTCCAGCTCGGAAATCAAATCCGGATTGGACATCTTCTGTTGTTGGATCTGGGTCGGGAACAGTGAGGTGATCGTCATGCTTCCTCATACAGGGGCGTGCCCAGCTGACAACCAGCTTCGAACCGCGCGGATTTGGTCCGGAGACCCGGATGCCGAAAATTTTACTTCCCTTCTGACAGGGAGTCTGTGTATTGAACGATATACAAAACATTCAGGCGTAAGAGGTGACACATGTCCGAGACGAAACTGATCGTGAACGGAGAGGAGCGAACGGTCGATGTTGATCCGAGCACACCTCTGCTCTGGGTACTGAGAGAACAGCTGAAGCTGAATGGCACCAAATTCGGATGCGGCATCGCGCAGTGTGGTGCCTGTACCGTACATGTCGATGGCGTCCCCGTTCGATCCTGTTCAACCCCGGTCGCTGCCGCTGACGGCGCGGCGGTTACGACGATCGAAGGTGTGGCTGACGAAGATGGCACCCGCCACGCGGTTCAGGCAGCCTGGATTGAACATCAGGTGCCACAATGCGGTTATTGCCAGTCTGGACAGATCATGTCGGCGGTCGCACTGCTCCGCGATAACCCAAACCCGACGGACGAGGACATCGACGCAGCGATGAGCGGCAACATTTGTCGTTGCGGTGCCTATGGCCGTATCCGCGCTGCCATCAAAACTGCCGCGCAGGCGTAAAGGGAGGACATCGCTATGGGTAAATGGACTCGCAGAGGCTTTATTGCAGCAGGTGTTGTTTCAGGCGGCGCCTTGATGGTGGGTGTTGGCATTCGCGAAGGTCACCGCGCGCCGAAACTAGCCGAACTAGTGACCGAAGACGGCGAGACGCTGGTCAATGTCTGGGTCAAGCTTTCAGCCGACAACACAATCACGGCTATCGTTCCGCATAGCGAGATGGGGCAGGGCGTGTTCACGTCCATGACGCAAATGCTCGCCGATGAAATGGACGCTGACTGGGACATGGTCACCTATGAACAGGCGCCGGCGCATGAAGGCTATGCCAACTATCCCCTCGGCCGGGAATTCCTGATGGGCGACACCAAAGTGCCTGGCTTTGTGCAGGACTCGCTGAATGGCGGCTTCTTGCGGATTGCCCAGTCCATGGGCCTGCAGATTACCGGCGGCAGCACGGCGATTCGCTTCACCGGTATGGGCGGGATGCGCATAGCGGGTGCAGCAGCGCGCGAAATGATCGTTAAAGCGGCGGCGAAGACCTGGGATGTCCCAGTTAAAGAGCTGCGGACCGAGAAGAGCTATGTCTATCACGATGCCAGCGGGCGCTCGGAGCCATATGCGAGCTTTGCTGTCCTGGCGGGTAAGTACTCGCCGCCAACCCAGCCCAAGCTGAAGTCGCCGGATGAGTTCAAACTGATGGGTACGTCGCTGCAACGCTTCGACATCCCGTCCAAGACCGATGGCACCGCTGAATTCGGCATCGATGTTGACTTGCCAGACATGAAATATGCCGCGGTGATGGGTCCGCCTGTGCTCGGCGCCGAAGTCGAACGCGTGGATGAGACTTATGCGGCCGACATGCCGGGCGTGATCAAGATTCTGAACAAAGGCAGTTTTGTCGCCGTCGTCGCGGATGGCTACTGGCAGGCTGAGAATGCCGTGCGGCAGCTTGATTTGACCTGGACCAAGACCGGTGCGGAGACGCTCAATCAGTCAGATATCTATGCCATGCTTGGCGCGGCGATAGATGCGGCGGACGGCAAGGGCAGCGAGGATGTCGCTGTCGGCAACGCCCGGCAGGCGACCGGGACTGCCGCGCGCGTCTATGAAGCTGAATATCGTGTGCCATTCCTCGCGCATGCAGCGATGGAACCGATCAATGCGACGGCCTGGGTGCGTGACGGCAAGATCGATTTCTGGTCTGGCCTGCAGAACCCGCTCGCCGTGCGCGATGAGCTTGCTGGTGCCTTTGACGTGAAGAAGCATGACGTGACGATCCACAATGTCATGCTGGGCGGCGGCTTCGGGCGCCGGTCTGAGCCGGACTATCCGCTGATGGCGGTGGAGATCGCCAAGGAGTTCGACCACCCGGTCAAGATGATCTGGTCGCGAGAACAGGATACCCAGCAGGACTGGTATCGCCCGGCTTCGGTCAGTCGCTTCAAGGCCGGTCTGGACGATCAAGGCATGCCCGTCTCCTGGGAGAACATGTTCGTTCAGAAGCATGACCCACCAGAAGCGTCACACATTCCGTACAAGATCGACAATCAGCTGATCCAGTATACCGACGCGGAACACCATATGCGGTTCGGGCCTTGGCGATCTGTCGACCACACCCAGCATGGTTTCTTTATTGAGAGCTTCATTGACGAGCTGGCCGATCAGGCGGGCATGGATGGTTACGCCTATCGCCGGAAACTTGTGGAGCATAATCCGCGTTATCTCACCGTGCTCGATGCGGCGGCGGACGCTGCGGGCTGGGGGCGTGAAGTGCCAGAGGGGCGCGGGCTTGGCATCGCCCTGGTCGATTCCTTCGGCACCGTGGTTGCGCAAGTGGTCGAAGTTGATGTCACAGGCCCTGAACCCAAGGTCGTGCATGTCTGGTGCGCTGCGGACCCTGGCTATGTGATGAACCCGGATGGCTTCACCGCTCAGATTGAGAGCGGCATCATTTATGGCCTCACTGCGGCCCTGTACGGCAATATCACGATTGAACAGGGCGCCGTGGTTCAGTCGAACTTCCACGACTACCCAATGCTGCGTATGCGCGACGCGCCGGAGATTACGGTCAAGCTGATCAATAGCGGCGCCAAGGTTGGCGGCGGCGGCGAGCCGGGGACCCCTCCGATCGCCCCGGCGCTGGCGAATGCTGTGTTTGCCGCCACCGGCGTGCGTGTGCGCAGTCAGCCGATTGCGAATTTCCAGGAGGGGCTGAGCTAGCGCTCAGTCGAAGGTCAGGCGAGCAGGAGCCATGCGGCGAAGCCCGCATTGGCCACCATCAGCGTGAAATCGAGCACGAAGATCAGCAGCATCACGCCTTTGAAGAAGTTCCAGAGCCCGCCGCCACTGCGGTTCTGGAGCGCCATAGGTGCATTGCCAAAGAACTGAGAGCCGTGCGCCATCGCGTTGAAGATGAGCAAGGTCGCCCACTGAGCCTCGGTTTCAAACCCGCCAATATTGAACAGCAAAAGCACGTTCAAGGCCGACAGCGCGAGATTGAACCCGCCCATGAACCGGCCGGATTCGATGAGAGCCTCATAAGCGGAGTTATCCCGGTCTTGCTAAATCGGCACCATGACTTTGGCGAAGATCCGGCGGCGGCGATAGAAGGCATCGAACGCCATGGCAAACCAGATGGCGTTCAGGGCGAGCAAAACGCTGAGAACCGACATAGAGAATCTCCCGAGCTGCAGTCACGTTGGCTGCGCTGCTTAAGAGTATCCTTGATCCGCTCGCGCGATCAATGCATGCGCTGATGATGCGCCGCGCCCGCGCGCGATATCAGGCCGAAGCGATCTGGCGAATGCGATCGGGTTGCATCGTGGATTGGGCGCGGGTGCGCGCGATTTCCAATGTGGTCGGGTCTGCGATGCTTGGGTGTCCAGTGCCAAACGGCGGGGCTGGGTTATACTCCAGAACCAGTTCGATCAGTTTGGCAATGTCCTCACCGGCCAATTCGCCCGCAATGGTCAGACCGATATCAACGCCCGCCGTCACTCCGCCACCGGTGCAGCGATTGCGGTCGATCACGACGCGCTCGTGCACAGGTGTTGCGCCGAACGCTTCCAGCGTATCAATCACAGACCAGTGGCTCGCAGCCTTATAGCCTTTCAGGAGGCCCGCTTTGCCGAGCAAAAGTGAACCGGTGCAAACCGCGACGATCCATTTGGCAGACTCTCCTTGCTTGGCCAGGAACTCGATCGTGGCTTCGTCTTCAAGCGTATCAATCGTCGGCGTGCCGCCACCGGGCACCAGGATAACGTCCGGTGCGCTGGCGGCATTTTCAAAGGTCACATCCGCCATGATGGCTGCCCCTGAATCTGTAGGATTTGCACCGGGAACGCGCGCGACGATTTCCGTCTTGGTCCCCGGAATCTGCGCCAGTGGCTGCAAGGCGCCGATCAGATCGAGGGTGGTGAAACCGGGATAGACGAGAGATTGAATCAGCATGGTTTGCTCCTTGGCCTTGCAATTTCGTACCGTTTCGAACATTTTTATCGAGACGTCAACAATTAAATGCGAAACGGTACGTAATGTCTGAAGTCCAACGCAAACGCGGGCGCCCCGCCACAATCGACACCGATGCTGCGATGCAGGCTCTGGTCGAGCTGTTTCGATCAAAAGGCTATTCGGCGGTCTCGCTCGATGACTTGTCAGAAGCGACCGGCCTTAGTCGCCCAAGTCTCTACCGCTCGTTTGGAAACAAGCTTTCCATGTATCTCGGCGCAATGGACGCGTTTGGTCAGCAGGTTGGCGAGATGGCTGTGCCGGCGCTACGCGCGGAAGGACCGTTGCAGTCCGCCTTGGCCAATTTCTATGACGCGATGCTTTCCATTTATTATCGTGACAGCGACGTTGCCCCGGGATGTCTGGTCTTCGGCACGGCGCCGTCGAGCGCAGAAGAAGCAGAGATTCAACAGCGGCTCGAATTCGGGATCACGTCCACAGACAGGATCATGCGAGATCGGATCGTCCAAGCTGCATCGTCCCGGGATGAAGCAGACATCCAAATGGCTGTAGAGATCGCCGCCAATACGCTGATCGCGTTTTCTGCCCGCGCAAAATCCGGCGCGACCCGGGCCACGCTGAGCGCCATGGGACAGCGCAGCGCCACAGCGATCTGCACGTTATTGAATGTGGACTAAGGCGTCGCGCGTCGGCGCAGCCTACATTTGCATCGTCCAGCCTTCGACGCCCATCGCGGCCTGTCGCACCGCTTCCGACATGGTCGGGTGAGCGTGACAGGTCCGGGCAATGTCTTCTGATGACGCGCCGAACTCCATCGCGATGGCAACCTCGTGGATCATCTCGCCCACGCCAACGCCGATCATGTGCGCGCCGAGGATCTTGTCCGTGCCCTCTTCAGCGAGGATTTTCACAAAGCCTGTCGTCTCGTGATTGGTCCGCGCGCGGGAATTGGCCATGAAGGGGAACTTGCCCTTCTTGTACTTGATGCCGGCTTCTTTCAGCTGTTCTTCGGTTTTGCCGATCGTAGCGATTTCCGGATTGGTATAGACCACGCCTGGAACCAGATCGTAATCGACATGACCGGCCTTGCCGGCGATCAGTTCCGCGACAGCGGCGCCATCATCTTCGGCTTTGTGCGCCAGCATCGGACCGTCAATACAATCGCCAATCGCCCAGACGCCCGGGGCAACCTTGAAGTGATCGGTGGTTTCGATCACGCCGCGCTTGTCGGTCTTGCCGCCAACAGATTCGAGGCCAAGGCCTTCCGTATATGGCCGACGGCCAACGGCGACGATGACGATGTCGGCATCAATCGTTTCGCTATCGCCGCCTTTTGCAGGCTCCATGCTCAGCTTGAGCTTGGTTTTCAGCTTGTCGATGCCAGTTACTTTGGTGCCAAGCTTGAAGGTCAGGCCCTGCTTCTTGAAGATACGCTGGGCCTCTTTGGCGATCTCATTGTCGGTACCCGGCAGGATCCGGTCGAGATATTCGATCACGGTCACTTCAGAGCCGAGGCGCGCCCAGACACAGCCCATCTCCAGACCAATTACACCCGCGCCAATTAGCACCAGCTTTTTCGGAATAGATTTCAGGCTTAGCGCGCCGGTATTGGTGACAACGCGCTCTTCATCAATCTCGATGCCTGGCAAGGTGGAGGGCTCAGAGCCCGTGGCGATGACAATGTTCTTCGCGCTCAGCATTTGTGTCTTGCCATCTGGTCCGGTCACTTCGACCTGGCCAGTGCCTTTGATCTCGCCCTTGCCGTGATAGTGATCGACTTTGTTTTTCTCGAGCAGGAAGGCGACGCCCTTTGTGAGGCCGTCTACGGCGTCGGCTTTTTGAGCCATCATCTGTTCGAGGTCGACTTCCAGCTTGCCCGTCTTGATGCCCATATCGGCAAAATCATTCTTTGCAGCAGCGTAGAATTCAGACGCGTGGAGCAGGGCTTTGGATGGAATGCAGCCAACATTCAGGCATGTGCCGCCCAGCGTGTCGCGCATTTCGATACAGGCTGTTTTCAGCCCCAATTGTCCAGCCCGGATTGCGCAATTGTAGCCGCCCGGGCCACCGCCGATGATTACGACGTCATAGGTCTCTGCCATGGGAATTCTTTGCCTGTCTCAGCTCGCCATAAGGTGTGGCGGCAACCTAGTGTCGTCGACGGCAAATGCAATCGTAGAAACGTCTTAGGCGCGACGTAATGTCAGTATCAGCACAGAAAGCGCAATTGCACCCATTCCGAACAGGACTTCATCCATCCAAAGACCGGAATCGGCGCCGGAAGCCGCCATCAGCCCGCCAAGAACGGCGAACAGGACGGAGCCGATTGTCGCCAGGGTTGCGCCAAAGCGGGCGCTGAGCAGAACCAGCAAGCCGCCAAACGCCATAACGATGCTACTTACAATTCTAATGGCGCTTGTAGGCGGACTAAGCAAAGCGCTGCCGAGATCGCTGCCGCGTTCCACAATGAGCAATACCGGACGGATTCCGTCCCATATGAGCCACAGGCCGAATCCGAGCATGACCAATCCAGCCACTCTTCTTAACATTAGAAGTCTCCTCCCAGAGCTTTGTCTTTGTGACGGATTTGACAGGGATTTGCAAACAAAGGGGAAAATCGCGCAGGCGATTTGCGGGCACCTTTGTGGCAGATTAGTGGCGGCGCTGGCGCGCCATCATGCGTCGACCTTCGGCTGCAAAGTGCGCGCGTTGTCTCGCGATGGCGGCAGGGACTGGACGGCGAATGTTGCGTTTCTTTGGTTTGTTGGGTTCTGGCGTCGGCGCTTGAACATAGACGACTTGTGGCTCTCCGGGCACGTGCTCAACCGTCGGCTCTGGCTTGCGTTTTGGTTTGCGGCAAAGCTCCCAAACCGCGATGCCGAGCAGGACGGCGCCCGCGGCGGCGCCTGCTACGGCGCCCTCGCCAGCGCTCGGGTCTTGCCACCAGCCCGGTTCGAAATCGACCAGGAAGACACAGGGAAACCCTGCGACCACGCCCATGAAGTACCAGACGCGCGCCCCGCGCTTCTTGTTGCCAAGCGAAAGCGCGGCGGCGTAGAGGCACAGGGCGGCCAGGAAATACGGCGCGCCATAGACAATGCCGAGCTGGCGCCAGTCAATTCCGGCAACGCCAGCCATTGCGGCTTCATCTTCCAGCAACAGGTTTGCGACCATCATCAGGCTCGGCCAGCGTATGGCCGCCATCGCTCCGAAAGCGAAGGCAATTGCGTATAACGCAATCAAAAGAGCGATCAGTCGTCGTGACATATTAAATTAATAGACGCGTAAAATTGATATGCGATGAATATGAAAGAAGGGATTTGAGCTATGTTCCGTTCTTCACCCCCCCAAGTGCCCATGGCACTGATGTTTGGCGGCGTTATTCCATTCGCGTCAGCGGCTGGCGCGATGTTCGTATGGCGTGATAATTATACGCTGGTCATCACCGCCGGAACCTGGCTGCTGGTCTATTCCGCTGTGATCCTGAGTTTCCTTGGCGGCGTGCGCTGGGGCGCAGAAGTCGCCAAGCGCGAACGGCCGCGTTTTGCTGAGCTCGGCCCAGCGACATTTGGCGCTTTGATCGGTTGGGGCCTGGTTATGGCCGCGTTTCAATACGCTTTCCCAGCCTGGATCTATGCTGCAATGGCGGCAGCGTTCATTCTGCATTTTCTGTATGACAGCATCTCGCCGGAACTGCCAATCTGGTACCGGCGCATGCGGTTATGGCCGACCCTCGGCGCGGTTCTGTCATTGGTCGCCGCCTGGTACCTTATTCAGCGGGGCTTAGCGTCCTTGGGCGGGGCAGGCTGACCCCTGCGGCGCGGAAGCTCAGCGCCGATAGACCGAGCGATATCAGTGCATTCCAGCCCGCCATAGACAGGCCATAGGCGCCTTTCCACGGATCATCCATGCAGGACGGCACGCCTTGGCGCTGATTGAGATTGGACAAATCAATCGCATTCATGTCGACGACCGTGGCGGTACACCCGCTCGGCGCCGGCCAGAACCTGTATTCGACCCCGGCATGATAGGCGGCGATGATTGCCCCGGTCAGGAAGATCAGGCCGAGCATGATGTTGACCGCCAGCACGAAGCGCGGGTTCTGCCGCACCTGCCACAGCGCCAGCGCGGTCACCGACATGGCAACCACGGCCCAGTAAATTTCGCGTTGGCGCAGGCAAAGCGGACACGGCAATAAGAGCGCAAACGTCTCAAACGCGTGCGCTGCCCCGAGCATGAACCCAGCGGCTACCAGCGCCAGGGCTGGCCAACGCCAGGTTTTCAGAAATGGATCGATGCGGTCCAACATGGCCCATAGAATCGTATCGCAGCGCCTCAGAGTCCATGCGGCAACCACGCACGGGGGGTTACGATACTGTCATATGGGAGCTCAGCCGAGGATCATGGTTTTCAGCGACGTGATAATCCAGGTCGATCCGGTGACCAGGATGCCGATCCAAACCGTGCCGAGGATTGCCCCGAGCAGCACCAGAATGCCATCACGGGCCATCAAGCCGAAGGCAACAATCGCCACGGCAATCGCGGGTGTCGAATTGGTCAGCGGCAGCGGCACCAGGATCGAGGCGCAGAACGCCGTCAGGAACAGCGCCACCACCCGTTCCATCGCCTTGCCGGTCAGGAAGGTTAGGCGCGGGTGCGAGATGATTTCCAGCCAGCCAAACCATTTGCGGCCAAACCGGGAGGTGCGCGTCAGCCCGGCTTTGTTGATCATGCGCTGCCCGAACTTTTCCGGCAGCCACGGTTCTTCGCGCCCTGCCAGCATTTGCAGCGTGAGCGCCATCATCGGCAAAGACACGACTTGCGGCACGCCGTACAGGAAGGGAATGGCGCAAGGCAGCGCTAGAATGAACAGCATCGCCCCAAAGGCGCGCTCTTCCAGCCGATCCAGGATCTGATGCAAGGAGAAGCCTGCTTCAGGGGCGTCATCAGCCATCGCTTCAAGCGATTGCAGAAAGGTGCGTGGCGGCGTTCCAGTATCGGTCATGCAGGGCTGACTAGCGAGGTTTGTGCCAACCGCAAAGTGGAGATTGACGATCGCCATTCTCTGCGGCAGTTAGGCGGCCTGATCGCACAGGCCGGTGTGGCGGAATTGGTAGACGCGCGGGATTCAAAATCCCGTTTTCCTTGGAAAGTGTCGGTTCGAGCCCGACCACCGGTACCACTTGAATATCCTCCGAAAAATGACTCAGCACGGACGCGACCTCGCCCAGCGTACCTCTACGTGAGGTCTATCGCGCCGTCCTGCACGTCCTAAGACCATAGGAAAAGATAATTCGGGGTAGGATATGCACTATAAGGAACTCCAAGCTGCGCGGGAACAGCTGACCGGGCCGGGCGGTCCGTTCGAGATCATTGAAACAGATATTCTCGGCAATCGTATCCGGGATTACAAAAACCGCCCGAATAGCGTGCGGGACATCTGGCTCGGTACGACCCAGTTCGCCGACCGCGATTACATTGTCTATGAAGGCGAGCGGATCACTTATGCCGAGGCGCACCGTCAAACCACCAGTGCGGCGGGCTGGCTGTTCGAACAAGGGGTCAAACCTGGCGACCGTGTTGCAATCGCGATGCGCAACTACCCGGAATGGATGATCCTGTACTGGGCCTGCGTCTCAGTCGGCGTCGCTGTGGTCGGTATGAACGCCTGGTGGACCGAGCCTGAAATGGCGTACGGGATCAATGATGCGCGGCCAAAGATCATTTTTGCGGATAAAGACCGTCTCGCGCGAATTATCGGCAACGCAGAGATCGATTACCAGCCTGGTTTGATCGCGGTGCGCGCCGATGACGTGCCTCCGGGCGTCACTGACTGGGCAGACATTATCAGTGTTGATCGCGACTTGCCGGACGTCGACGTCGATCCGGACAGCGATGCCTGCATCTTCTATACGTCCGGTACGACGGGCTTTCCCAAAGGCGCGCAGCTGACGCATCGCGGCTGCGTGGCGAACCTGCTGAACATGCAATATGCCGCCGCCTCGGCCATGCTCGCCGTTCAGGCCGCAACCGGTGTGGAACCGCCAGCGGTCATGCCGGTCCCGGTGACACTGATCACGACCCCGCTATTCCATGTTACCGCAAACAATTGCGGCGCTTATCGCGCGACAGCGGTCGGTGGCACGCTAGTGCTGATGTATCGCTGGGATGCAGCGGAAGCCCTGCGACTGATTGAGCAAGAGCGGATTACGTCGGCTGGCGGTGTGCCGGTCATGGGGCGTGAGCTGATCAACCATCCGGATTTTGCGAAGAGAGATACATCGAGCCTGCTGGCGATCTCCTGCGGAGGCGCACAAGTCCCGCCGGATCAGGTTCAGCATATTGAAGACCAGGTGACGACGGCGCGCCCGGGCACTGGCTATGGCATGACAGAGGTTTGCGGGATCATCACGTCAGTCGCCGGTGATTTCTTTGTCGACAAACCGGACTCCGCCGGGCCTGCCATGCCGAACTTCGAGGTGAAATGCGTCAATGATGCCGGCGAAGCGGTACCCGTTGGCGAACTTGGTGAGCTCTGGGTGCGAGGCTCGTCTGTCATCAAGGGCTATATCAACCGACCTGAGGCTACGGCGGAATCGATCACCGATGGCTGGCTGCACACAGGCGATATAGCCCGCCTTGATGAGCATGGTTTCATTTACATTGTTGATCGCAAGAAGGACATGGTGCTGCGTGGCGGCGAGAATATCTACTGCGTCGAAGTTGAGGCGGCGATCTATCACCACCCAGCCGTGGCCGAGTGTTGCGTGTTCGGTGTGCCGGATGAGCGTCTGGGCGAAGAAGTCGGCGTGGCTTTGTATCTGAAGCCTGGCACGGCCTTAACGCCTGAGGAGCTGAAAGCGCATTGCGCCGAGCGAATCGCCAAGTTCAAAATCCCGACGCATATCTGGATCAGCGATGATCCGTTTCCGCGCAATGCCAGCGGCAAATTCCTGAAACGCGAAGTGCGCGAACAGCTGATCTCGGCATAATCGAACACGCGGATCCGCTGGGCGGGGCGCAACGCCCCACTTGCCATTCTCACTTGCGCCTTAAATAAGCGGGCAAAGGATGATTGAATGCCCGATACGATGAGTTCGACTGTTTCTGTCCCAGGTACCGTAGGCCCATTGCCCGCTGACCACCCGCAGGTGCGTCAGGGCAAGGTTGGCGTATTGCTGGTCAATCTCGGCACGCCGGATGGGACCGATTACTGGTCGATGCGGCGCTATTTGTCTGAGTTTTTGTCAGACCCGCGTGTGATTGAAGTGCCGCAACCGATCTGGCAGCTCATCCTGCAGGGACCAATCCTGACCTTCCGGCCAAGCAAGTCTGGCCGCGCCTACAAAAAGATCTGGACCGATGAAGGCTCGCCGCTGCTGGTCTACACCAAGCGCCAGGCTGATAAGCTGCGTGAGCGGATTGGCAGCGACAAATTGTTTGTCGATTTTGCCATGAATTACGGCAATCCAAGCATCGCATCAAAGATCGAGCGTCTGAAGGATGAGGGCTGTGACCGGATCTGCGTCGTGCCCCTTTATCCGCAATACTCAGCCGCGACGACGGCAAGTGTTTGCGATCGCACTTTCAAGGTGCTCGGCAAGATGCGCTGGCAACCAGCGGTGCGGACCGCTGCGGCCTTTCACGATCAGCCAGCTTATATCGAGGCACTCTCAAACAGCATTCAGCAGCATTTGGCATCGCTTGAGTTCACGCCGGACAAGGTTCTGATGTCCTATCACGGCGTTCCGAAAGCCTATCTCGACAAAGGCGATCCCTACCATTGCCATTGCCACAAGACGACGCGTCTGGTGGCCGAGCGGCTGGGTTGGGAAGACGGGTTCGCCATGACCACGTTCCAAAGTCGTTTCGGACCAACAGAGTGGCTGAAGCCGTATACGGACAAGACTTTGGAAGCGCTGCCAGAACAAGGCGCCAAGAAGGTAGTGGTCGTGTCTCCAGCCTTTATCTCCGACTGCCTCGAGACTCTTGAAGAACTGGCTATGGAAGGCCGGGACGAGTTTATGGAAGCAGGCGGTGAAGCCTATTCGGTGGTGCCTTGCCTGAACGATAGCAACGGCGCGATTGATGTCATCGAGGACATTGTCCGCCGCGAAGCCGCTGGCTGGATCGCATAAGCGTGGACGGTTGGATCAAGAACGGAAAAGTCCGTGGCCGGATCAGAGACGACGGCGCCCTGGAAGTGCGCTGTTTCGGTCTCACCACGCAAACCAAATACTACAAGCAGCTCTTCCGCGAGTTCTTCCGCAAGGATTTCACGCCCTTGCGTCCCGGATATGGCGATTATGATGTCCATATCATTATGGAATATACCGGCGACGCGCCCTGGATGGATCTCGATAATCTTGCCAAGGCGCTTCTCGATAGCCTGACCGGCAACGCCTTTGAAGATGACCATCAGGTCGCTCGCTTGCTGGTCGAGCGCCGCGTGGGCGAGCGTGAGGGCATCTATATGCGGGTGAAAGCGCTCAGTTAAGCGTCAGGAATTCGCGTCGCAGCTGGCCTCGTGGCCAAACTGGCAGGCTGTTTGGCGTGCGCGCTCGGCGCCAGCCATATCGACATCGCCGCCAATTCCAAACTCAAGATTATCCGCATGCCAGGCGCAGCCCGTATCATGACCAATCGCGCAGGCACGTTCGGTGAATTTGCGAACGCTCACCGCCCGTTCAGAGCTGTCTCGCTGATTGATCAGGACAAAATTCGCAGCTGCTACGCAAGTCTCAGCACTGTCCGAGCGGGCCGGCGGGCAAGACACTTCATTCAATTCCAGCGCGCGTTCCACGTCGCGGTCGCCGCCCACGCCGCGCGCGAAAAACTCAGCCAGTCCCTGACAGGACGCCAAGAGCCCAAGGTCGCAGGCGCGATAGAGCGTATCGCGGGCGCGCTCGAGGTTGGGGAGACTTGCGCGGCCGGTCAGGAAATAATCGGAGGCCGCCGCGCAGGCTTCTGCATCGCCGCTATTGCAGGCGCGATCATAGAAATTGATCGCTGCCGCGTGGGCTTCAGCTGTGCTGGTGACCCCAAAATAGGTCGCCAGGCTGGAACATCCGCGGGCATAATCGATGCGGCATAGCTGATCGGTGAAGGCCAGGAAGGCGATCGGGTCAGCGCGGACCGCTAACTGATCATAATGATTGAATATCGTCTCGCAGAGCGGCGCCGGGTCCGTTTGTTCCGCGAGATCGAAACAGATCTCGCTGAGGAATTGCACGCCGGTACCAAGATCGCCTTTCTTCATGGCGAGGGCGGCGTGCCGAACCAGGCGCTGAGCCTTCGATTCCGGCATGGTTGGTGCCATTGGCAACGTATCTGTAGGAGCCGCCTCTTCGATTTCTGGCGTGTCGGCCGGGTCGAACGCCTCAGTGGCTGGTGCTTCGACGCTTGCAAACTCTTCTGCAGACTCAGTTGCGGGCGTCGCTTCCAGCGCTTCCGATAGTGCATCAAGCGAATCGGCGAGATCAATCGGCTCTGGTTCGATCTCGACAGTTACTTCTTCTTCCGCGCCCTCAACTGGATCAGGCAGCGGTTCAGGATCCAGATCGGCGATTTCCTCGACAGTCTCTGGGTCTTCGACCCGTTCGGCGTCGGTCTCGTCGAGAACGACCTCTTCAGGCTCGGGCACAGGCTCAAGTTCTGGGGCGGCCGTTTCGCACTCGAGCGTCACATTCGCCCAGGTGACCAGTGTTGCGCTCGGTTGCGGCGCGATGGTGCGTGGCCCAGCGCCGGACCGCTCGCTTGCTTCAGCGTCGCAGCGTCCGGTCGATATGCACGCATCCAGGAGATCGAGGGCGGACTGTTCATTCAAGATCGCATCCCGGCCTTGGCGATCCCAGCGTAGGACAGACATTGCCGTATAGCGGTCTTCAAGACCGCGCTGTTGTTCTTCAGGAACCAGTCCGTCGAGCGCCACCAGAGCATCGCGCGCGGTTTGCGCATAGCGATCCAGCGATTCTGGAGGTGGGCATTCGGCCTGCGCAAAAGCAGGTATCGCCGCAACGCCCGCAGCGAGCACAAGCCCGCGCCACGTGTTCAGCATCATTTTCCCCGCTTACTCTTTTACGATCAAATCTCGCATATAAAGGCTAACATACACGTTTTGTGCCAACAAGTTCAGCTGCTCTGCTGCCCCCACAGTCGCATTGCATCGATGATCGGGCGCATTTTTAGGCCTTTGTCCGTGAGATGGTATTCCGAACGCGGTGGATGTGTGTCGTAAATCTTTCGGCTGATCACGTCATGATCTTCGAGCATTTTTAGCCGGTTCGACAATGTGTTCGGGGCGATTCCTGCCAGCGCCGCCTCGAAATCAGAAAACCGCCGCGGGCCATGATCGACCAGTTCACGGATAATCTCGCTGGTCCAACGTGATCCGATAATGAATGCGGTCCGCGAGACCGGGCAAAGCGGCAGATTCTTTTTGCTCATACGACATTCTAAACAGACAACTTGACGAAATCCAGTAACTACGAAAAAGATAGTTACTTAAAAACAGGAGGTGAATATGAGTTTTGAGCTGGAAGCTGTCGTCGGGTCGGTCCTGATCCTGTTCGCGCTATTGGTCTTTCAGGGGACATTGGTGCCGCTGAACCAGGGCTTTGGATGGGGACTCGGCAGCCGCGATGGCAAAGCTGAATACACAGCGATGCAAGGGCGCGCGAGCCGAACGGTCGCCAATCATGTCGAGGGGATGCTTCTGTTCGTGCCGCTGATCATGATTGTAGAAATGGGCGGGCTCTCTTCTCAGCTCACGATTGCCGGTGCCGCATTGTACCTCGCCGGACGCCTTGCCTTCGTGCCGCTCTATCTGTTCGGCGTGTCTTATCTGCGTTCGCTTGTGTGGGGCGTCGCGCTGCTCGGCACGATGCTGATCGGCTATGAGGTCGTCATGGCGATGGTGGCGGCTTAGTCGAGGCGTTTAAATCGCATCGGAATGGCGGTTGCCGTCGCTTTCGCGACGAGCTTGCCATCGGCATCGAAACACTCCGCCTCCATAAAGGCTGCGGAGCGGCCCATGCGCAGAATTCGCGCCTTGACCTGCGCCGGACCGGGCATAAGGCGTCGCAAATACGAGGTTTTCATCTCCAGGGTCGGTGCCGTCATGGTGACGTTGGAGGCGATGATCACACAGGTGCTCATCGCTTCATCCATCATTGCCGCAATGAAGCCGCCTTGCACCGCGCCGGTTGGATTGGCGAAACTTGGCGAGACGTCAAAATCCATACGGATACGCTTGGCATCCTGCTCGACCTCAGCCAGCCGCATGCCCAGTGTGTCGGAGCAAGGTGGCCGCTTCTTGCTGTTTTGAAACCGGGCCAGCATCTCGGCATCCGAGACGCGCGGTTTTTCACCCTCGTCAGACTTGCTCATGCTTATTTTCGGCGGAACGCGTCAAGATTGACGACGGTATCGTCGCTGCCCGCTTCTGGCGCATCCTGACTTTCGCTTTCCGCTTTGTCAGACTCCAGCGCCGGAGCGACGACGGTCGCATCCTCGCCAGATGCCGGTTTCTCAAAGCTCACGCCAAAGTTCACGGCAGGGTCTACAAACCGCGTCAGTGCAACATAAGGGATGGAGAGATGCTGCGGCACACGGTTAAACTTCAGGACGATCTCAAAATGCCCATCATGGACTTCAAGGTCCCAATACTGGTGCTGAACTACGATCGTCATTTCTTCGGGAAACTGTTCAACCAGGTGGTCAGGGATCTTCACGCCCGGGGCTTTGGTGCGGAACGTGATGTAAAAATGGTGGTCTCCAGGAGGGGCTGAGCCTTTCTCTGCCTGGCGCAATGCTTCACGAACGACGCCTCGCATCGCAGCCTGAGTCAGGGCCTCGTAGCCAATATAGTCCGTCATCGAGCTCTCCTACGCTGGCGCACTGGATAGCGCCTCGAATCTCTTCCCGCAACGCCGTTCATTCGTCAGGCGAGCGTAAATTTGTGACTTCCCCACCCGGGTGTCTCAATCTGGTTTGATGCCCGGCCTGTAATAAGCGCTACAGGGCCGGCTACTCTACGAAACTAAAGTGGAGGCTTCTGTTGCCAGGCGCCTCCGGGCCCCGCCTAAGGCGCTGATGCCCTAGGAGTTAAAGCGGTTTTCCACGCACTGCGTTACGCAGCGAGCAGTTCACCTTCAGCAAAGTTGTCATTAGCAACTATTGTTGATTGAGCTTCTAACGCAGCTCAAGCGGGTGAAAGCCTCGCTTTTACACGTCCGTCGATCCTATTTCGCCCCCAAATGATCTCTGCTGAAGGAAGAGATCGTTTGGTGGAGGCGCCGGGTACCGCCCCCGGGTCCGAACCGCTTATTACACGCGCATTTATCACCATAGTTCACAAGGAACACGACCAATATAATCCCGGATTGATTAAGATAAAAGTGCTTAGTCCAGCGGTTCGACAATAACTTCGATCACGCCTTCTGTGCGCTCAAGCGCGGCAAGTTCTGCCTCAAGAGCGGTCGAATGGATTTCGCGCGTGGTCCGCACCACGGCGCCTGTGGCATCGGCCGTTAGGATGGTCAGGCGCAGCATCCGCTCTGTTCCGTCGAGAACGCCGTCGCCCGTGCGTACCGTGAGTTTGCCGACCTGATAGACGCCTTTGCCCGTATAATAGACCGTCTTTCCGGCGAGCTTCGCACCGTTGAAGAGCAGCCCGGCCGTGGATGTCACGACACAGCCGGACAGGAGCAGGGCGAGGGCAGGGGCGAAGAACGTGCGATTGCGCATAGTTGCTCCAAAATAGAATCCTCAGGGTTGGCTGGAAGTTAGCGTTTGCGGCGCGCTGACAAAGTGAACAAAATAGCAAGCCACCTTCGTCACCTGCGCTCTTGTCGCCGCTATAAAAACCTGCTTTTTGCCGAATATCGATAAAACGAGGCATTGGGAGGCCTTTACTTATGCGAGCAACATTCACTGCACTTGCGACTATTTTCGCCCTGACCGCATGCGGTCAGTCCACCAACACGCCTTCGAATTTGGAGGCCGAGACGCCGCCTGTTGAAGCCGCTGCCGAGCCGACCGCGGAAGATATCGCCGCCGAGACCGAGCGTCTGAACACCTGGTTTGAAGACAAGTTCGAAGCCGAACTGCTTGAGAGTCCGATTCAGCTGACTTTTCTCGGGCGCGATGAGCGTCAGAACGAGATCGACGATTTCTCAGAAGCTGCGCTGGATGCTCAGCTGGAACGCTCACGCGCCAATCTGGCTGAGCTGCAAGCGAACTTTGATTACAACAAGCTGACACCGGACGCGAAGATTTCCTATGACCTCTGGGTCTATCAGGCTGAGCGGACCGAAGCGTCGTACGAGTTTCGCTACAACACGTACGTGTTTGAGCAGATGCAATCCATCCACTCTTTCTTCCCGCAGCTCCTGATCGCCTTTCACAAGGTCGTCGACGGTGAAGACATGGACCATTACCTGGAGCGTGTCTCTGGCAGCGCCCGAGCGCTCGACCAGCTGGTTGTCTCGTCGAAGCGTATCGCTGAGGAGGGCGTTCGCCCACCTTACTTCGCGTTTGAAGCCGTGATCGATGAGGCCCAGAAGATCATCACTGGCGCGCCATTTGACGATAGCGGTGAGGACAGCTCGATCTGGGCAGACGCGCAGGCGAAGATTGCCAACCTGCTGGAACAGGGCGAGATTGACCAAGCCAAAGCTGATCAGCTGACGGCGGACATCCGCACGGCCCTCGTCGAAGAGTGGCAGCCTGCCTACGAGCGCCTGATCGCCTGGCAGGAAGAGGACCGCGTCAACGCAACAGAGCAAGCGCAAGGCGTGAGCGCGCTGCCGAACGGCATGGCTTACTACAATGAACGCCTCGCCAATCAGACGACGACGAACCTGACCGCGGATGAGATCCATGAAATTGGTCTCTCTGAGGTCGCCCGTCTTCGCGGTGAAATGGAAACCATCAAGGCAGAGTTCGGGTTTGATGGAACGCTGCAAGAGTTCTTCGCGTTCCTGCGCGACACCAAGGATGATGAGCGCCTCTATTATCCAAACACAGATGAAGGGCGGCAGGGCTATATCGATGATGCAACCGCTGCGATTGACAGCATCAAAGCCGTCTTGCCGGACTATTTCGGTATCCTGCCAAAAGCTGACATGGTGGTGAAACGGGTTGAGTCTTTCCGCGAACAGGCTGGCGCGGCGCAGCACTATTTCCCGCCGACCCCTGATGGCTCGCGTCCGGGCGTTTACTACGCCCACTTGCTGGACATGAAGCAGATGCCGAAGCGTGAGCTGGAAGTGATCGCCTATCATGAGGGTCTGCCAGGCCACCACATGCAGATCGCCATTCAGCAAGAACTGGAAGGCGTTCCGACCTTCCGTACGCAGGCCGGATTTACGGCCTATGTCGAGGGCTGGGCGCTCTATTCAGAGCTGCTCTCCAAAGAGATGCCAGGCACGTTCCAGGATCCGCTTTCTGATTTTGGTCGCCTTGGATCCGAGATGTGGCGCGCGGTCCGATTGGTCGTTGATACCGGCCTGCATGCCAAAGGCTGGACGGAGCAGGAAGCGATCGATTACTTCCTTGCCAATACCGCAGCTCCCGAGGGTCAAGCCCGCTCGGAAGTTCGCCGCTATATCGTTCTGCCTGGTCAAGCGACGAGCTACAAGATCGGCATGATCAGGATCCAGGATCTGCGTCGCAAAGCTGAAGATCAACTCGGCGAGGATTTCGATATTCGCGCCTTCCACGATACGATCCTGGGCGGTGGTGCGATGCCGCTCGCCATCCTGGAGCGCCGTGTCGATGAGTGGATTGCCAGCGTCCAAGCCGGCTAATCTAGCTCTTCAATTGAAGGCCGGGCCTGGTTTGAATACAGGGCCCGGCTTTTCTTATCAGCGCGCAAAGCTCGGATGCGCCATCTAGCGCCCGACATTCTCCAGCTGGCTGAGCGCTTCTTGCATATGCTCGACGAACAGGCGCGCTTTGCCCCGAAGCTTGCCGCCGGTCCAGACCACTGACAGTGGGAGGTCCGCGCCGCGCCATTCAGGCATCACGCGCACCAGCTCGCCAGACTTCACGTGCGGGCAAACCAGCCAATCCGGGCCGATAAAGATCCCCAGTCCATCGACTGCGCCTTGCAGTAGCGTATCGCCTGAGGAGCCGCGGAATCGGCCATCCATCATGATCCGGTGCTCTTCGCCGGTTTCAGAGTTTTTCAAAGTCCATTGCTGACCTTGTAGCGACTGACGAAACACCAGGCCCTGATGGTCTTTCAGGCTTTCCGGGCATTCCGGCGCGCCATGGCGCTCAATATAAGACGGTGCCGCCCAGATTCCGCGATAAGCAACCAGCAGGCGTTTCGCCATCAAGGCGCTGTCGGTGAGTTCGCCCAGGCGGAAGGCGACATCAACGCCTTCAGTGACCAGATCGGTATAGGTGTCATCGGTCATCAGATCCATGCGCACGTGCGGATACTTATCCAGAAAACCCGCGATTGCCGGCGTAATCACCAGCTTTGAAAACGAGTGCGGGGCGCTGACCCTCAACATGCCGACCGGTTCCTGATCGAGGCCGCGAGCTTCAGCTTCGGCTTCATCAAACTCGGCCAGAATGTCCTGGGCTCGGCCATAGAAGCGCTGACCGGCTTCGGTCAGGGACAGCGCCCGGGTGGTGCGATGAAACAGTTCGGCGCCCAGCTGATGCTCGAGATCCTGAATCCGCCGCGAAACGGTCGGCTGGCCGATGGAAAGATCGGCAGCGGCACGTGAAAAGCTGCCTGCATCGGCCACCCGTAAAAACAGTCTCATTGCATCAATACGGTCCATACCGAGCGCTCCTATGCGAAAAATGCATGGGGTATATGGAACCTCTCCCGGTTCTGGAAAAGGGGAGGGTGGTCCATTTAGCGATCATCGACGGCGACAAATGCCTGCCGATCCTCTCAAACCAAGGAGCCAATCATGGCCAACTTTACCCTACACGACTCGACCACCGCCCCGGCTGGCGCCCGCGATTTTATTGCCGGCGTTGAGAAGAAAATGGGCTTCGTGCCTAGCCTCTATGCTGTGTTTGCTGAGAACCCAACGGTTCTCAACGCCTATACCCAGCTTGCCGACCAGCTCGGCAAATCAGGCCTCTCTCCGCTGGAGCAGCAAATCGTCACGATCACTGCGAGCGTCGAGAATGAATGTCACTTCTGTGTCGCCGCACACACCACGATTTCTGAAGGCGCTGGCCTTGACCTCAGCGTGATCGACGCTGTGCGTGAAGATCGTCCGATCGCGGACCCGAAGCTGGAAGCCCTGCGCGTCTTTACCAAGAAGATGGTGATCGATCGCGGTTTTGTGTCCGACACGGATGTCGATGCTTTCCTCGCGGCTGGATATGACCGCGCTGCGGTTTTGGCAGTGGTTCTCGGCGTCGCGCTGAAAGTGATCTCGAACTATACCAACCATGTCGCAGAAACCCCTGTGAACGAAGCCTTCCAGAAACACGCCTGGACGCCAAAAACCAAGCGTGAAGCGGTTCCTGCTTAACCCTACCCACGCCTGTAAACAAAGGGCTGCAGAGCGATCTGCGGCCCTTTTTCTATGCCGCGCGTTAACGCAAACACCACGGCCTCACAAATCGCTCACACCGACGTGACCAGGGCTCACACAGTCGTGGTTCGCAAGTGAAGGCGAGGCCCCGTAAGTACAAGGGCAAGCAAGGAGGGATCCATGACAACCATGACCGACACACTGACACCCCAGCCCGCCAATTCCGGGCTTGTTTCAAAACTCAAAACCTATGCGCCACATGTTGTGGCTGGCATCGCATCGCTGGTCTTTCTCGACAGCCTGCGCTTCAAATTCACCAATGCCCCAGAGACCCAGACCATTTTCGGCAAGCTAAATGACTGGGCCGCAAGCTTTGGCGCTGACGGTCTGTTCGCACAGACCGGGCTGTTCAGCCAATATGTCATCGGCACAGCTGAGCTATTTGCGTCAGCGCTCCTGTTGATCGGCATTCATCCGGCTTTCCGCCGCCTGCAAGCCGTTGGCGCACTGATCGCCTTCGCGGTGATGAGCGGTGCTGTGAACTTCCACTTGTGGACCCCGCTCGGCATCGACCCGAACAATGATGGTGGCGGCCTGTTCTTCATGGCCGTTGTGGTCTGGTTCACGTCTTTCGGCCTAATCCTTATTCGACGCAAGGAACTCGCCGCCATCTTCGCCGGCCTCAAGGCCACCTTGTTCCCGGCGCGTTCATAAACGCGCCGCTATCCTCCCAGAAACTTCCTCATTCAGAAGGACGAAATCCATGAAACTCCGCACACTTATTGCCGCGACTGTCATTGCTGCTGGCCCGATCGCGATTTCCGCACCGGCCGCGTTTGCAGACAAAGACCCGATCTATACGGCGAAGCGTTCCAACCTGGCGCTGCAGGGTTATGACACGGTCGCTTACTTCACCGTTGGCGAACCGACCAAAGGCAGCGCCGAATATTCGACCACGTATAATGGTGCCGAATTCCGGTTTGCCAGTGAGGAAAACCTGAACCTCTTCCTTGGCAATCCTGACCAATATGCCCCGCAATATGGCGGCTACTGCGCCTGGGCTGTGGCTCAAGGCAAGACAGCCAAGGGCGATGCCCGCCGCTGGGCCATTGTCGATGACAAGCTCTATCTGAACTACAATAAAGGCATCCAGCGAAAGTGGGACAAAGACCGGTCCGGTTTCATCACCAGCGCTGACACCAATTGGCCAACCGTACTGCAAGACTAGGGCTTTCTCCCCTCTTTTAAGTCCCCTCTCTTGTAGACGGTCGGTTGATCAGCCCCGCATGGATCCCCTCCCATGCGGGGTTTATCGACCGTCCAACTGCAATGAGGGAGGGCTTCACAGAGGGGAGAAAGCCTTAGTCTTGCAGTACGGTTGGCCAATTCGTGTCGGCGCTGGTGATGAAGCCGGAACGATCCTTGTCCCACTTCCGCTGGATGCCTTTATTGTAGTTCAGATAGAGCTTGTCATCGACGATCGCCCAGCGGCGGGCATCGCCTTTCGCGGTCTTGCCTTGAGCCACAGCCCAGGCGCAATAGCCGCCATATTGCGGGGCATATTGGT
>JABSQB010000026.1 GCA_013214545.1 Henriciella sp. | reverse complement strand
TGCGTCAGCAAGGCTGGCGCACCCCAGACCCTAGCGGCGAAATAGCCATCCGCCAGTTCCACCACATCCGGCTCCGCCCCAAACGGCGCGAACACGCCCAGGCGCAAAATCGGAGACAGGATAAAAATGCTGACACCGAACGCCGCCCCAAGCAGCAAACCGCGTTGCAAGGTTGCCCGAGCTTCCGCCTCATCGCCGCGTCCCAGCGCCTGAGCAACAAGTCCGGTCGTGGACATGCGCAAAAAGCCGAAGCCCCAATAGATGAAGCTGAACGCAACGCTTGCGACGGCGACGGCAGCGAGATCTGACTTATCGCCATAAAGCCCCATCACGGCGGTATCCACTACGCCGGTCGCGGCAATCGCCGCTTGCGCCAGCATCACCGGCACAGCCAGGCGCAGGACGCGCGATCGGGACAAGACGAAGTCAGCCATGGCCGCCGCTTAGACTGAAGCGGAAGACCTGTCAGCCGAAAAGCTTGCAAATCCAACCGCCCAATCTCTGGGCATTTCCGCCCAATCTTTGTACATTTCTTAGGATTCCGCACAGGCGCCGCCGCGCAGACACTTGTTCCTCGGCGAGGAATCTCCATTGCCTGCGCCATCGCTTCGGGAGGGCGAAAAAATGAAACTCTTAAAACGTCGAGGAGCGCATGCCGCTCGCTCACTTTCTTTCCTTGCAATTCTATCAATCTTCGCGGCGCCAGCGTTCGCTGATACAGGCGACACAGCCTGGATGCTGACCGCGACAGCGCTGGTCCTGTTTATGACCTTGCCGGGCCTCGCGCTGTTCTATGGCGGCCTGGTTCAGGGCAAAAATGTCTTATCGGTTCTGATGCAATGCCTGGTGCTGGCCTGCTTGATGTCACTCGTCTGGGTCGCGGTCGGTTATTCCATCGCCTTTGGCGACGGCAATGGCGCCGCAGAAGGCGCGGGCGCCCTCTGGGGCGGATTGTCGAACGCTTTCCTGGGCGGGCTGACGACAGACGCCATGTCGGGAACGATCCCGGAATCTCTGTTCGTCATGTTCCAGATGACGTTTGCGATTATTACGCCGGCTCTGATTGTCGGCGCTTATGTTGAGCGAGTGAACTTTGGCGCTGTGCTCTTGTTCTCGGTTCTGTGGCTGGTGCTGGTCTATGCGCCGGTCTGTCACTGGGTCTGGGGCGGCGGCTGGCTCGCTGATCAAGGCGTCGCTGACTTTGCTGGCGGTCTGGTTGTTCACGCAACTGCGGGCATCAGCTCGCTTGTCTTCGTTCTGATGATGGGCAAGCGCACCGGCTTCCCGCAAGAGATGAAGCCGCCGCACAATCCAGCCTTTGTGATGCTCGGCGCATCCATGCTTTGGGTCGGCTGGTTCGGGTTTAACGCAGGCTCTGCCGTCGGCGCCAATGCCGGCGCAGGTCAGGCCATGCTGGTCACCCATCTGTCAGCTGCGACCGCTTCTCTGGTCTGGATGGCCGTTGAATGGCTCAAATACGGTAAGCCGACCCTTGTCGGCACAGCGACGGGCACGATTGCGGGCCTCGCCACGATCACACCTGCAGCCGGATCTGTTGGTCCGTTGGCGGCCATCATCATCGGCACGCTGGCCGCGCTCGCCTGCTACTATGGGGTGACGCTGATCCGTAACAAGCTGAAGATTGATGACAGCCTCGACGTCTTCGCAGTGCACGGTGTGGGCGGCATTCTCGGTACGCTCTTGATCCCATTCCTGGCCGGCGTCGGCCCGATGGCCCCTGGCCTCGGCGAAGCCACCATTGGCGGTCAGTTCACGGTCCAACTCACGGGCGTTGTCGCCGTCTGCGCCTGGTCAGCGATGCTGAGCGCGGTCATCCTGTTTCTGGTCAAGCTGGTCACCCCGCTGCGGGTTACAGCCGATGAAGAAGAGGTCGGCCTCGACACAGCCAGCCATGGCGAGTCGGCTTACGGACACTAAGACCCGTCAACTCCAATCAAGAAGGGGCCGGCTTTGTTCGGCCCCTTTTTCTGAGCAGGTTTGTGGGCAGCTTTCTACGCCGCTTCACGGACGATGCGGGCAATGTCCTCGCCATACCGCCCGGCCTTCTTTTCCCCGACGCCTGAGATTTGCAGCAGCTCAACCATATCAGCGGGCCGCTCCGTCGCGATGATGGCGAGTGTCTTGTCGTGAAAGATCACATAAGGCGGCACGCCCTTCGCCTTGGCGAGTTCGACCCGCCAGTTGCGGAGCAGATCAAACAGCTCACGATCTCGGCTCGACAGGTCAGCAAAGGCCGTGCTTGCGGTTTTGCTGCCGCGGCTGCGCACACGCCGCACCGAGGGGTCACTGCGCAGCAGCACTTCCCGGTCGCCTTTGAACAGGGCCTTCGCGACCTCATGGTCGGGGACCAGGATAAACGGCCGGGTGACTTCCCCGCCTTCGGCCAGCAGGCCGGTGAACAAGAGCTCATCAAACACCGCGTTCCAGCCGCTTTTGGGCAAGTCGGCGCCGATGCCATAGGTCGAGTGCTGCGACAGGTCCTCGTCGAACCCATCCTTGGCCTGGCCCGTCAGGTGGATGACCAGACGCCCGCGGCCAATCTTCTGCCCGCAACGCAAGACAGCTGAGACCGCCATCTGCGCCCAGCGCGTGGCGTCATAAAGAACGCTCTCTTCGGCGGTGCAATTATCACAAACCCCGCATGGCTTGGCGTCGCTTTCGCCGAAATATTGCCGCACCGCCTGACGGCGACAGGAATCCCCGTTGAGCAAAGCAAAGAGCTGGCGCGTCTTGCTGATCTGGACGCGTTTGATCGCCTCCTCAGCGTCGCTGTCATAGCTCCACATCAGGCTGCGGCGCAGGTCTGCCGGACCGAACAGGGCATAGCCTTCAGCCGGCTCACCATCCCGGCCAGCGCGGCCGACTTCCTGCCAATAGGCTTCGATGGTCTTGGGTGGGTCGGCATGGATCACAAAGCGCACATCCGGCTTGTCGACGCCCATTCCGAACGCAACTGTCGCGCACATGACGAGGCCATCCTCGAGCAAAAAGCGGCGCTGACGCTCAGCCCGGTCGTCCGCCTCAAGCCCGGCATGATAGGCGAGCGCGGCAATGCCATGCTTTTCCAGCGCCTCCGCCAGCTGTTCGGTCCCCTTACGGGTGGCGGCGTAGACGATCCCGCTTTCGCCTTTATGGGCGCGAATGAGGCTCACCAGGCGATCGGTCTTGTTGCCCGACTTGGGCTCGGCGCCGAGCGTCAGATTGGGGCGATCAAAGCTCGCCACGTGCACAGCAGGCTCGGTCAGGTCGAGCTGCTGGAGAATATCATCGCGAGTGCGAGCGTCTGCGGTCGCGGTCACGGCCAGTCGTGGCACGCAGGGAAACGCGGCCTTCAGCCGGCCAAGCGCACGATAGTCTGGCCTGAAATCATGCCCCCACTGACTGACGCAGTGGGCTTCATCAACGGCGATGAGCGACACCTTGAGCTGGGAGAGTGCATTGAGCAGCCCGCCGGACAAGGCCTCTGGCGACACATAGAGCATATCCATCTCGCCTGACCGCGCAGCATTCAGAGCCGCGATCCGGTCTTCATAAGGCATCGAGGAGTCGAGGCGCTCCGCCCTTACGCCGAGCGCTTTCAAGGCGTCGACCTGATCCGCCATCAACGCAATCAGGGGCGAGACGATCAACCCGACCCCGTCACGCATCATGGCCGGAATCTGATAGCAGAGCGACTTGCCCCCACCGGTCGGCAACACAGCAAGCGCGTCGCGACCCGCCATGACGTCCGCGATCACGTCAGGCTGCAGGCCGCGAAAGTCGGCATAGCCATATATCCGCTGGAGCAAGTCTCGGGCGTCTTTGAGCACGGTTTCGTCACGTTTCGACATTGCGTCATCTGTCAGCGGACTCGCGCGTCAAAACAAGCGACCAGAAGGCGTAATCAGACGATTTCTTGCAGAGCGTCGACCAGAAACGTATGGCGATGCGCCACCGCGCTGGCATCCTTGCTATAACCGCCGCCGAGCACGCCCACGATCGGTACGTTCTGCCTAGCGCAGCCCTGCGCGACCAGGCGGTCACGCGCCAGGAGCCCGTCATCACTGAGCGCCAATAGACCCAGACGGTCCTCTGCGTGCGGATCAACGCCGGCATTGTAGAAGACGAGATCCGGCTCGGCCGTGCTGAGCGTCTGGGTCACAAGGTCTTCAGCGGCGCGCAGATAAGCCGTATCCGCGGTGTCGCGCGCAAGCCCGACATCAAGGTCCGACGGCGGTTTGGTCCGCGGCCAGTTGTCCTCGCAATGCAGCGAAGCGGTAAACACGCGCGAGTCGTCAGCAAAGATCAAGGCGGTGCCGTCGCCGTGATGGACGTCGAGATCGATGACAGCGATTTTGGCCACGCGCCCTTCCTCCAGCAAGCTGAGCGCGGCGACGGCGACATCGTTGAAAACACAAAACCCGGCCCCGCCTTCATAATCGGCATGATGGCTACCGCCGGCGAGATTGACGGCGGCGCCTGTCTCCAGCGCCCGGCGCGCGGCGAGTTCTGTCCCACCGACCGAAGCGCGGGTTCGCGCCGCAATCGCAGGCGTCATGTCAAAGCCCACGCGGCGTGCGGCTTTGCGATCGAGCGAACTGGTCAGCACGCCATGAACATAGTCAGCGGCGTGCGCGCGTTCGAGCGCCGCCTGAGCTGCGTGGACCGGGGCTTCCAGCGTGTAGCCTTTCGCGCGCACCAGATCGGCCACCAGCGAATATTTGCGCATAGGGAAGCGATGCTCATCGCTCACGGATGAGGCGTCATAATCTGGATGGTGAATGACAGGCAGCATGACGCCGGATATGGCGCTAGCTTGAAGTTTCGCCAGAGCGGTTGAGCAGGAAATGTCCATGCAGGGCTGCGACAGGCTTGTCGCGTTCGCTCTGCCAGGCTTCGGCGGTGACCGAGGCCATGCGGCGTCCCAGCTTGATCACGCGGGCGCGGCCATAAAGGTCTTCTGCGCGGCCCTGGCGCAAATAATCAACGGTGATGTTGATCGTGCGGGCCGGGCGCTCGACGTCGGACACCAGGAAAAGCTGCGCCATCGCCGTCATTTCCAGGAAGGTCCCGATGGCGCCGCCATGCAGCGCCTTGATGGTGAAATTGCCGATCAGTTTCTTCTGGAACGGCAATACCGCTGTCATGTCATCGCCTTTGATATCGCATCGCATGCCAAGCGTTTGAACAATCGGGACGCGCTCAAGGAAGGCTTCCAGCTGCTGGCCGCGGGTCAGGGTCTCGCTCATTCCGGCACTCCCAGGCTGGCTTTCGGGCGGGGTTTGTTGATCGCGAAAGCACCTTGCGCTGTGGCGATCACTTTGTCCCGGCTTTCATGATAGGCCCAGGCCCGACAGAAGGCGACGGACTTGGTGACGTGATAGCATTCCGCCTCGCCGATAATATCACGGCCACTATCGGCCGGGCGCATATAGTCGATGCGCAGGTCCAGCGTTGCCACAAAGCGAAACTCCTCCAGCGCCGCCGCGCAGGCCATGCCGCTGAGATTGTCGAGCAGCGTCGTGATCGCACCGCCATGAATGACTTGCGCATCGACATCGCCAACAAGGTGTTCAGCGAAAGGCTGGACGCCCCAGACCTGTCCGCGTTCAACGCGGGTGACCTTGAAACCTGTCTCTCGCGCCCACGGCACAACCTCGGTCATGCCGTCCATATGCTCACGCATCAGCGCAATGCGTTTTTCCAGGCTGGAGATACTCTCGTCCATGACGTCCTCTTAAGTTGACGCGCGGTCGCAAATTGACGTTCGCGTAAGCGGATATACCATCTCTTCGATACGATAAACCGGTAACCTCACGGGAGGAATGAACATGGCGTTTGATGCAGCAGCAGTAGGCAAAGCCTGCATCATTGGGGCGGGATGTAGCGGCTTCACCATGGCCAAGCGCTTGAAGGATTATGGCATCGCCTATGATTGCTTTGAGACGTCAGACGATATTGGCGGCAACTGGTACTATAAAAACCCCAACGGCATGTCGTCCTGCTATCAGAGCCTGCATATCGACACGTCGAAATGGCGCCTGGCCTTTGAAGATTACCCGGTGCCTGAAGACTGGCCGGATTTCCCACATCACAGCCAACTGCTGCAGTACTTCCACGACTATGTCGATCATTTCGGCCTGCGTGAGACGATCACGTTCAATACCAGCGTCAATAAAGCCGTGCGCCGTGAGGATGGCGACTGGGATGTGACCCTGTCCTCTGGCGAGACGCGCACCTATCAATGGCTGTTTGTCGGCAATGGTCACCACTGGGACCCGCGCACGCCAGATGACTATCCCGGCCAGGATACATTCGCCGGTTACCAGATCCACAGCCACAATTATGAGGATCCGTTCGAGCCATATGATTTTCGCGGCAAGAAGATCCTCGTCGTTGGCGCAGGCAACTCTGCCATGGATATCTCCTCCGAGCTGTCGCAGCGCCCGATTGCTGAGAAGCTGATCATCTCGATGCGCCGGGGGGTCTGGGTCCTGCCGAAATATTTGGGCGGCCAGCCCGCCGATAAAGCCATCCTGCCAAGCTGGATGCCAATGAGCATGGGCCGCGCCCTTGCCCGGTCGAAGATCAAGAAAGAAATCGGCAATCCGCAAGACTATGGTCTGCCCAAGCCAGATCATGAACCGCTCGACGCGCACCCGTCCGTCTCGGGCGAATTCCTGACGCGTGTCGGCTGCGGCGACATCTGTGCGAAGGGCGCAATCGAGCGATTTGAACCAAATGCCGTGGTCTTCACTGATGGCAGCCGTGAAGAGATTGACGCGATCGTCTGGGCGACCGGCTACAAAGTATCTTTCCCATTCTTCGATGATCCGGAGCTCACGCCGCAGGACAACAAGTTTCCCCTGTTCAAGCGGATGGTGAAACCCGGATATGAGAATCTGGTCTTCCTGGCGCTCGCGCAACCGCTTCCGACCCTGGTCAATTTTGCTGAACAGCAATCCAAATTGGCCGCGGCGATGATTGCCGGCGAATATGCCTTGCCGAGCGCAGAAGAGATGCAACGGGTCACTGAAGCTGATGAAAAGACCCATATGGGCCACTTTTATCAGGCCGCTCGTCACACAATGCAGGTAGATTTCAACACTTATGTAAGAGACCTTATGCAAGAGATAGACAAAGGGCGAAAGCGCGCCCGCGTGTTTGCATAGAGGATCAGGAGCAGGATAATGCGAACCATTGTTGCGGGGCTGGCAGCTGCGGGTCTGGCCGCATGCTCTGCATCTCCGCCGCCCGCGCAATATCCGCAAGGCCCTGTCGTGGCTGGCGACCGGAGTGTTGCCACATCGCGTTCGCAACAAGGGCCGTTCAAGCCGGACTATTATCTCTACGCCTGCACGCCGAACTTCTCGAACCGGCCATCGACAGATTCGAATGGCCGAATTTTGAACTATGATGCGCTGGTGGTCGCTAAGGGCGTGATCCTTGCGGCCTCACCGGTCAATGGGGCCTGTATGACCTCCGGGTTCGGACCGCGCTACGGTTCCATGCACAAAGGCATCGATCTGCAGGCAAGACCCGCCGTGCCGATTTATTCCGCTGCACCCGGCCGCGTGCTGGAAGTCAGCCAGCAATCCGGCTTTGGCTATCAGGTCCTGATCGGCCACGGCAACGGCGTCTATACCCGCTACGCCCACCTCGCCTATTTCGACGAAGGCCTGGCGCCGGGACAGAAAATCGGCTTCGGTCAGCCGCTTGGCATGATGGGCCGCACAGGCAACGCGACGGCGATCCATGTGCATTACGAGATCCTCACCGGAAATTACAACACGCCCAAAAAGTCCTGGGGCTTGAAAGCCAATAACCCGCTGGACTTTCCGAGATGGAGTGGATTGGATAAAACCAGCTGACCAAATGGGGCGGGGCTTTGCTGAGTTTTCTTGATCCGAATACACTTGCCCGCACTTATCGCGATCCCGTCGCCTGGTTCATCCTCGCAGTTGATCTGTTTCCGATCTGGGCGGTCCTAACGCTGGGCTGGGGCGCAGCACCTCTGGTTTTTCTATACTGGCTTGAGAACGTGATCATCGGCGCCGTGACGCTGGCCAAGATGGTCGCGACCAGCGTCAAAGAACACGTGATTGGCCTGATCGGAATCCTGTTTGTCGGACCGTTCTTTGTCTTCCACTACGGCATGTTCTGTTTTGTCCATGGCGTGTTTGTCAGCGTCTTTGCGCATATGAGCGCGGGCTCGAATGATCCGGGCTTCCCGACGCCATGGGGCCTGATCGAGGAAGCGCTCGCCTCTGGCGCAGGCATGCCGACTTTCGTTCTGGCGATCATTCTGGTTCAGGTCTTCCTGTTTGTTCAGGATTTCATTCTGCGCGGCGAGTATCGCGAAACCTCCGTGGAACAGGAAATGATGAAGCCCTATGGCCGGGTTATCGTCCTGCACATTGCGATTTTTGCAGGCGCGTTCGCTATGGCTGCACTGGGCGAGCCGATGTGGGGGATGCTGGCGCTCATCCTTCTACGCGCGGCCTGGGGCGTGTTCCTGACCGTTCGTCGCCGGGTGCGCATTGACACTGCACTGCAACTAAAAAGTTGACGTTCCGTCATCAATCGGGGCAGACTGCGTGCGAGAGGGATATGGAATCACATGACGATCACAGCCGAACCCGACATTCGAATGGGAAAACGCGCAAGAGCGAAGGAAGCCAACCGCAAAGCAATACTTGAGGCTGCGCGCACTGTGTTCGCGCGGATCGGATATGACGCGGCGAACATTCGCGACATTATCCGCGAGACGGATCTCGCCAGCGGAACGTTCTACAATTACTTCAAATCCAAAGAGGAAGTCTTTGAGGCCATCGCCAATGACAGCGTTCAACGCTTTCGGCCTCTGCTTCAGAAAGTTCGCGAAGAGGCTGAGGATCTGGAATCCTACCTTCACGCCGCCTACGGTGCCTACTTCAATTTTCTGGCCGAAGAGAACGATCCCGCGATCGAAGCCGGGACGCCCCATATGAGTTTGATCGGCGTGCGCATCGACACGCCCGAAATGCAAACGGTCTCTGATGAGATCCGCGCCGACCTGGAAATCGTCATGGACAAGATCGGACTGGCGCATCTGGATCTTGAATATCTGACAGCGGCTGCGATCGGGATCGCACGAGAAATGGGCGACCACATGCTCAAACGACGCCCCGTTGACGCGGCGGGAGCGACAGAATTCGCCACAAAACTGATGCTTGCCGGGATCGAAACGCTTGCAAAGTCTGAGCGCTAGGTCAGATTAACTCCCAAGAAGATAATTATCGGGAGGGTCGGCAGATGAGCCTGCAGGCGACGATTGCAAAGCTGCTTTTAAAGCTGCCAGCCAGTTGGAAAATCAAGATGGCCGGCGGAGAGCCAGTCGTTCTGGGCGGGCGGACGCTCGATCCCAATCTTCAATTCATCGCGCATGGCGCGGCCAGTCAGCCGCCCATGTCGTCACTGGAGCCCGAAATCGCGCAGGCAGCCGCCATCGAAGGGCTGGCCATGTTCGCGGCGAAACCGGAACCCGGCGTGCAATTTGAAGACATGACCATCCCCGGAAAAGATGGGCATCAGATCCCGGTGCGTGTCTATCAGCCAGATGATCAAGATCCGGCCGCGCCGATGATGGCATACTGGCACATGGGCGGCGGTGTGATCCTGAATGTCGAAGCCTGTCATGCGTTCTGCTCGATGATCGCAAAAATCGCCAAATGTCCGGTCGTCTCTGTCGATTATCGCCTAGCGCCTCAGCACAAATTCCCGACCGGTTTGGAAGACTGTATCTCGGCCTATGAGTGGACACTGGCCAATGCCGAAAAGTATGGCGCCCCTGCCGGCCGCGCGGCAATTGGCGGCGACAGTATGGGCGGCAATTTCAGCGCTATCATCGCACAGGAGTCGACCCGCCGCGGCATGCCCAAGCCTGATCTGCAATTGCTGATCTATCCGGCAACCGACCTCGTCACCGAGTTTCCCTCCGCAACGACCTATGGCGAAACCTATCCGCTCTCGACCGACACCATGCAGTGGTTCATGAAACAATATCTGCCGGACGAGTTTGATCGCGGCAATGTGTTGCTGTCGCCCGCTCAGGAAAGTCGCCTTGAGGGTTTGCCGCCAGCGGTGATTGCCACCGCCGGATTTGATCCGCTGGTCGATGATGGCGCCGCCTATGCAGAGAAACTGAAAACAGCCGGCGTCGATGTGACGTTCAAATGTTATGACAGCCTGGCGCATGGGTTTACCGCATTCACCGCCGTCGCCCCAGCCGCGCGCGAGGCGTGCCTGGAGGTCGCCGGTATGGTCCGCGACGCCTACGCCAAGCTCTGATGAAAGCCCTGGTCTGCCACGAAATCACGGACGATCTGTCCGGTGTCGAAATCCGTGAGGTGGACACGCCAGTACCTGGCGATGACGAGGTGCTGATCAAGGTCCGCGCGACCAGTATCAACTTCCCCGACATTCTGCTGTGTCAGGGCAAGTATCAGCTGAAACTCGAGCCCCCATTTACGCCCGGCATGGACACTTCCGGGACCGTCGCCGCGATCGGGTCCGAGGTCGTTGGCTTCGAGATTGGCGACGCGGTCTGCGGCGGCGCGCGGTTTGGCGGGTTCGCTGAGTTTGCGGTAGTGAAGGCTGAAGGACTTCAAAAAAAGCCGGACAATCTGTCTTTCGAACAAGCCGCCTCTTATTCCGCCGCCTATCTCACCGCCTATGTCGCTTTGGTCCGTCGCGGCCGGTTGCAAGCGGGCGAGACGCTTCTGGTCCACGGCGCCAGCGGCGGTGTCGGCATGGCCGCGGTCGATGTTGGCAAGCTGCTGGGAGCAACCGTCATTGCCACCGGCGGGTCAGACGACAAGCTCGCGAAGGTCAAGGCTTATGGAGCTGATCATGTGATCAATACGGGCAGCGGATTTCGACAGCAGGTGAAAGACCTGACTGGCGGGCGCGGCGCAGATGTCATCTACGATCCGGTCGGCGGCGACGTGTTTGACGAGAGCATTCGTTGCATCGCGTTTGATGGCCGGCTGCTGGTCATCGGCTTCACCTCCGGGCGCATAGCCAGCGTTCCGTCGAACATGCCGCTGATCAAGGGCTTCTCGGTTGTCGGTGTACGCGCCGGTGAATATGGCCGCCAGTTTCCGGACCGCGGGCGCGAAAATGTTGCGCAAATCTGGGACTGGGCGCGCCAGGGAAAGACCCGCCCCTACGTCCACGACACCCTCCCGCTGGAGCAGGCCGTAGAGGGGTTTCGACAGCTTCTGGGTCGAAAAGTCGTCGGAAAAATGATTATATGCCCGTAATCATTGGGAAATCGGGCCATTACTACTGCGTACGCAACATTAAAAATCAGACATACGAAAATTGAAAAACTCATGGTTAACAAGAGGTTAGCCAGATATGCAAATCGACATGTTTAGTCTTACGAAGACTTAGCTGTTTGCAGCGCAAAAAAAGCGACATACGGGCCGGGAAAGTTCAGATGAGGGACGACGACATGCGTAAGTCGGCGAACTATCTAGTCAGTATTGTGTTTGCGGCGGGGCTCGTTCTCGCAGCTTGTGGCGGCGGCGGCGGTGGTTCGTCCGTTCCCCCAACTGCACCGCCGGTCAGCGGCGGCGGCTCGAGCGGATCGGGCACTGGCGGCACCGGGAGCGGCGGAAGCGGCAGCGGTACCGGCGGCGGCTCATCAGGTGGCGGCACCACGGGTACAGGCGCCATCCCCCCGGCGGCATCCAGCAATGTCATTGCCGACGCTGCAGACGCTTCACGGTTTCTGGCCAGAGCATCATTTGGCGGATCTAAACCTGAGATTGCCTCTCTCACCGGAACTGACGCAGCGAACTGGGTGGCAAACGAGTTTGCCAAACCGGTCACCTTGACCATGCCGACTTTGTTGGCTCAGCCCCGCACATCCAGCGGCGAGTTGGAAGGCAAGGTCATCAACGCACTCTATTGGGACCATATGATTGGGTCCAATGACCAACTGCGCCAGCGCATGGCCTTCGCCTTGTCTCAGATTCTGGTCTATTCGGACGTGAATGACCCTGATCAGATCGTTCGCGCGCACTATCAGGACACCCTGATACAGAACGCGTTCGGTAACTATCGCGACGTTCTGGAGGCGGTCACATATACCGCCGCGATGGGGAACTACCTGACGTATCGCGGCAACCGCAGAGGCGATCCGAACACCGGTCGCATGCCGGACGAGAACTATGCGCGTGAGATCATGCAATTGTTCTCGATCGGCGTGGTTGAGCTCAACATGGATGGCACCCCTCGGCTCGACGCACAAGGGCAACAGATCGAAACCTACACCAATGATGATGTCATCGGACTGGCAAAAGTGTTTACCGGTCTCGACTTTGCCCAATCAGGCGGGGGCGCAACATCTGACGCACGCATTCGCCCAATGGAGATGATCGAAGATCGCCACTCGCCGCTTGAGAAGCAGTTTCTTGGAACCACAATCCCTGCCGGAACGCGGGGTAATGAAAGCATTCGGCGGGCGCTGGATACCATCTTCGCTCATCCCAATGTGGCGCCGTTTATCTCGCGTCAGCTGATCCAGCGTTTCACCCATTCGGATCCTTCGACAGCCTATGTTCAAAGTGTTGCGACGGCGTTTGAGAATGGACGTTTTGTTTCTCTCGGTGGCCAGCAATTTGGCACAGGCCAGCGCGGCGACCTTCAGGCCACGCTTGCGGCTATCCTACTCGAACCAACCCTGTTCAGCGATCCAACAAGCAATACCGATTTCGCCTTCGGCAAAGTCCGCGAACCGATCCTGCGTTTCACGCACTGGGCTAGAGCGTTCAATGTGCAAGGCCTAAACGCGAAGAACGAAAACGATCTGCGCGACACGCGAAGCAATGCGCTTTCGCTCGGTCAACAGGCTTACCGCGCGCCGTCCGTATTCAACTTCTATCGCCCAGGATATGTGGCGCCAGGCACCATCGCTGGTGATCGCGGCATCACGGTACCGGAATTCCAGACGGTCAATGCCAGCAGCGCGGTCGGCATCATGAACTTCCTGACGGATTTCGTTTTTGATCGCGCGTCGCAAGTCGACAACTCGATCCAGACTTATGACCCGGACTATTCGACTGAAATCAACTTGGCTGACACACCACAAGCCTTGGTCGATCATCTGGATGATCTACTCACCGGCGGCCGGATGTCGGATGTTGAGAAAACTGACATTGTCGACATTATTGGATCGCTGGAAATACGGACTGACACCCCTCAAAACACTGCTGCTGACCGTGAAGATGTGGTCCGCGCGGCTGTCGCACTGATCCTGAATTCACCCTCTTACGCGGTCACCTGGTAAGCTCAGAAGGAGTCTTGAGAATGGCCTATATTTCACGACGCCACATGCTGGCGGGTCTCGGCACGGCGGGCTTTGCGAGCAGCCTCGGTGGTCTCACAAGTCTTGGCATGAACAAAGCCTGGGCCGCCGACACGAGCGGCTATAAAGCGATCATCTGTATCTTCTTGAAAGGCGGAATGGACGGCGCGGATACGATTATTCCGTACGACCAGACCTCTTACAATCAGCTGCAAGGCATTCGGAATGGTCTGTTTGGCACCTATAATGTCGGCTCGGGCACCTCGACCAGAAACCGCGCGAACCTGCTGCAATTGAACCCGGACAATGCTGCGAGTTTTGGCGGGCGGCAGTACGCCATGCCGCCGGAACTTGCGCCCCTTCACACCTTGTTTGAAGCCGGTGAACTCGCCGTTGTTGGCAATGTTGGCCCACTGATCGAACCGACGACACGTGCTCAGATCGACAATAATACCGCGATCCTGCCCAAGCGCCTATTCTCTCACAATGACCAGCAATCGACCTGGATGTCGTTCGACACTGAAGGGTCGCGGCTCGGATGGGGCGGTAAGTTCATGGACCGTGTCGTTGACTCTTCACCGACCGAGAACCGCGTCTTTTCCGCAATCGCGGCCAGCGCGAACGACGTCTTTCTCGCGGGTAATAATGTCTCGCAATTCACCGTGACCCGCGGCGATGCGGCGAAACCTGAACTCTATGACAATCGAAATGTTCTGGGATTTGCCAATGGCGATGAAGAAGCCCGGCAAAAGATCCGAGCCTTCTTGGCAAAACGCGATTTTCAGAGCCGCAACATATTCGAACAGGACTCGACCAATGCGCTTGCAACGGCGGTCGACAATTCTGAACAATATTCAGATGCCCGCGCGAACGCGACGCCGTTCAGCACGTCGTTCTCCGGTTCCAATCTGTCAAACCAGTTGCAGGCGGTGGCAGAGACGATCAAGATTCGCCAATTCCTGAGCGTCTCCCGGCAGATGTATTACGTCTCGATGGGCGGCTATGACACGCATACGGGTCAGACTGGCCGAATTGGCGCGTTGCACGCGGATCTCGCAGAATCGATTTCGACCTTCCGCGATGCGATGATCGAGATTGGCGAGTGGAACAATGTGCTTGTTTTCACCGCGTCTGATTTCGGGCGCACCTTGATCGATAATGGCGACGGCACCGATCATGGCTGGGGCGGACATCACTTCGTCACTGGCGGTCAGGTCCGCGGCAAGAATTTTTACGGCGATATTCCAACGCCGGAACTCAATAACGGCCAGTACACGCCAACGCGCGGGCGTCTGATTCCGACCACATCGGTCGAGCAATACGCCGCGACCATGGGCTCATGGTTTGGTCTGAATGATGCTGAGCTTCGCTCGGCCCTGCCGAACCTTGCAAACTTCAATCAGACCAATCTCGGGTTCGCTTAGAACGTAGCGCCTAACCACCTGCAGCATGGATGGCGGTTAAGCCCGCCTGATAGGTCGGATATCTTGGCCGCCATCCCGTCGCCGCTTTCAGACGAGCATTCGAGACCCGCTTGCATTCGGAATAGAAACTCTTTGCCATCGCCGACAGTTCGGCGTCTTCATACCGAAGCTCAGGCGGCGCCGGCATCTCGAGGAGCTCGGCAGCGAAAGCGATCACGTCCTGCGGCGGCGCGGCGAGATCGTCGCAGAGATTAAACACACCGCGGGCACTTGACGTGATCACGGCCTTCAGCCCGCTCGCAATATCGTCGACATGCGCGCGCGAAAACACATGCCCGGGCTTGATGATGCGCCGGGCGCGACCGCTGCGCAGGCGATCGAGCGCCGACCGCCCTGGCCCGTAAATTCCGGGAAGGCGAACCAGACTGACCTGATCGCCTACCTCGCGCCACGCCGTCTCCGCCAGGACCCGTCGCCGAGCACGCGTGGATGCGGGTTTCAGGGGCGACCATTCCATCGCCCATCCGCCGCTAAGGTCGCCATACACGCCCGTGGTCGACAGATAGGTCACGCTCGCCGTCTTGGCCGCAGCGGCTCCAATCAGCGCAAAAGCCGGACACCCCTCATCGGTTGGCGGCACACTGATCACCAGATGAGCGCCGTTCACGGCGCGACTGAGCCCCGCCTCATCAGCGACCGAGACAGGCTCGATTGTCGAATCTGCCAGTTTCTCGCGGCTCGCTTCAGAGCGATAGGTTCCAAACACGGGTCCGTCCCACATCGCAGCCAGCGCCTGCGCGCTATATCCTGGGCCAAACAAGAATAAGGGTTGTGACGGATCTGTCATTTGCGCTCGTATCTCAGTGTCCTTACTGCAATAGATATTGGCTCGTCGAAGGGATTGTCCATGTTTGTATCTGTCTTGCTGTCCGGGTTGCTGCCATTTGCGCAATCGGCATCCGAAGACATCGCCCGTGCCGAGATGGAGCGGCTGCAGACTTGTATCGAAAAAACCGAAACGGCGCCCGAGGAAGCCTTTGAAGATTCCCTCGCCTGGCTCGGCAATGGTAATCGCCCGAAAGCCAGATATTGCAACGCGATCTCGCTTCTGGCGCTAGATCGTCTGGAAGAAGGCGCGGCGCGACTGGAAGCGCTGGCAACGGCGCCAGACCCAATCGAGCTGGAAGATCGCATCCTCTATCTCGCCCAAGCCGGCAATGCCTGGCTGGCGGGCAATTATCCGGACGCGGCGATCGTTGCGCTGACAGAAGCGCTGAAACTCGAACGCGATGATCCAGATATCTATAAAGACCGCGCCGCTGCTTATCTCGCCGTCGAACGCTGGATGGACGGAGTAGACGATCTGAACGCCGCGCTGGAACTACGCCCTGAAGACGCCGAAGCCCTTTCCCTGCGGGCGCGCGCGCATCTTGCGACCGAGAATTTGCCCGCCGCCAAAGCCGATATGGAAGAGGCTCTGACCTATGAGCCGGAGAACATCAACATCCTGGTCCTGCGCGGAGAGATTCGCGAAGCGATCCGGCTCTCTGAATTCAACTAGTCCCAGACACAGCTATCCAAGCCGTCGCGCGTGACTACGTCCATGCGCGCAAGAATGGTTCCAGTGCGCTGACGCACATACGGCCCGGCGGGATTGACCCGCCATTTGTTCGGGCTTGGCAAGACAGCCGCCAGACGCGCCGCCTCAAAGCGTGTCAGCTCGCTCGCCGACTTGCCGAAGCGCCCATACGCCGCAGCCTGTACCCCGTACAATCCATCACCCCATTCGGCGACATTGAGATAGGTCTCGATAACTCGTCTTTTGCCCCAGAACCCATCGATAAAGATAGCGAACCAGGCCTCGCCGCCTTTGCGCGCGTATCCGCCGCCATTCCAGAGGAAGACGTTCTTGGCCGTCTGCTGGGTTAGGGTTGAGGCGCCGCGGACCCGGCCGCTTTGCGCCCGTTCATCAAGCGCGGTTCGGATGGCGTCCAGATCGACACCGGAATGCTCGCAAAAGCGCGTATCCTCCGCTGCGATAACGGCCTGAACCAGATGCGGCGACATCTCTTCCAGAGGGACCCAAGTATAATAGACGCCGGTACCCTGCACCACGCGGCCGGCCATGTTCAGCGTTCCAGGAACCGGCGCGAAGAATAGGATCAGCGCATAGATATGCACCGCGACGAACAGGCCCCCGACAAATTTGGCAGTGCGCCAGAGCCAACGTCCGATCATCATGTCTGAGCCTGTAGCGGTCTGGTCCATTCGGCCACCACCTGAGTGTCGGTTTCCTGCGCGAAACGCGACGCCTTCTCGGCTTCAAAGCGGGCCAAATCAAGGCGTGATAAGGCCCACACAGCAGCGCCGCGTATGACCGGATCAGGGTCGCTCAAATGCGGCACGACGCTGCTTTCAATCAGCCTGGGGTCAGCAGAATTACCGATGGCGATCAGGACATTTCGGATGAACCGGTCGCGCCCGACGCGTTTGATCGGCGAGCCGGAAAACACTTCACGAAACTGCGCATCATTGAGGGCGGCCAGCTCATCGAGCCCGGGGCCTTTCAGTTCCGCGCGCGCCCAGAAGGCCCCTTCTTGCGCTGTCGCCGCAAACTTGTTCCACGGACAGACTGCGAGACAGTCATCGCAGCCATAAATCCGATTGCCCATCGCCGCCCTGAACTCTTCGGCAATCGGGCCTTTGTGTTCGATTGTCAGATAGGAAATGCAGCGCCGCGCATCGAGCTGGTATGATCCTGGAAAAGCGTTGGTCGGGCAAATGTCGAGACAGGCCTGGCATGAGCCGCAATGATCCACCTCTGGCGTGTCCGGGCTCAGCACTGCATCAGTCAGCATGACCCCCAGAAACAGCCAGGAGCCATGTTCGCGCGAGACCAGATTGGTGTGTTTACCCTGCCAACCCATCCCGGCTTTGTGCGCCAGCGGCTTTTCCATCAGCGGGGCGGTGTCGACAAAGACTTTCACCTCAGCGCCAGCTTCCTCAACAAAAGCGCGAGCGAGCTGTTTCAAGCGCTTCTTGAGAACGTTATGATAATCCTTGCCGCGGGCATAGACCGAGATGTTGCCCTCGCCCTTGCGTTCGAGGGTCAGCATCGGATCATGATCTGGACCATAGTTCAGCGCAACGACCACCGCCGACCGCGCCGCCGCCCACATCGCGGTTGGCGCTTTGCGGCGCTCCAGCGTGGTTTCCATCCACTCCATGGAGCCATGGTGGCCCGCATCGACAAAGGCCTCCAGGCGATCACCCGCCGGCCACGGTTCATCGGCGCGGCAAATCTGACACGCGTCAAAGCCAAGCGCCTGCGCTGTGGTTCTGAGAAAGGCTTCCTGCGACATGACAGTGGATCCGGCGCGGACGTTAGAAGTCCAGGTCGGTATAGTGCTTCACGGGCTTGGCGTTGCCAACCCGGTCTTCAAGCAGACTGCGAAAGCTTGGCCGCGATTTCATCCGCGTGTACCAGTCCTTGAGATCTGGTGTCAGATCCCACGGCACGTCACCGAAATAATCGTAAGATGAGAGATGGGCGGCCACGCTGAGATCGGCGATCGAGAAATTGCGCCCGGCAATATAGGCGCGCTCGCCGGCCAGTGCGTTGAGGAAGGTCATACGGTTTTTGAGCGCATGCGCACCTTGTCGAAGCGCCAGACTGTCGGGCGAGCGGTCGCGCTTCACCCATTGCGTCACACGCTCCGCCAGCAGCGTATTATTGATCCCGGCAAAGCTCTCTTCTGCCCATTGCCAAAGACGTCGTGCCTCAGCTTTTTCCATCGGCGTGAACGGTAATAGTCGCGGGCTTGGCAGCGCCTCTTCAATGTATTCACAGATCGCCAGCGACCCGACGGCCGAGGTTTTTACCTCAGCATCTGTGTCGAGCAGCGCGGGCGCAGACGCACCGGGTGCCAGGGCGGCGAGTTCCAGATCAGAGACCCAAGGACGAATTTCGATGGACTCAAACGTCCATCCCTTTTCGCTCATCATCAAGCGAACCGTGCGCCCCAACGGGTCGATAGGCCAGTGCCACAGCCGTTTCATGAAACCCGCCCTACTGCTATTTGCGGTCGACGAAAAGATGAGCGCAGCGAAACCTTTCCGTGCGTCAAAATCCTATCCGTCAAGCCGTGCCTCATGGAGTGCATAGGACCGCAAAATGCTGACGAAAACCTTTCGAACCTTTCGCTTTGCTGGATTTCGGGGTGCCTATCTTGCCTCTGAGCGCCCGGAATCAGTGGTCGATTGCGGGTGCTATAATCACCGCGCGCACGACTGACACCGCAGTCAACAGTAATCGCGAAAAAATCAACTTGCTATCGATTGAGACGGCGAGAGATTTCCCTTAAGGAAGAACGGACTTTCAAGGGCATTCTGTCATGGCAGATCATTCTCACACATCAGACAAAATCAAAAAAATGTACCCCGTTTCGTCTTGCATTGCGCAAATGCTTGCCGAGGTTCCTGCCGATTCCCGAAATTCTATTCCGAAAGGAAACATCGAGGCGCTCGGCAAATCACTGTGGGAATGGTTCGAAACAACCGACTCGGCGTCGGTCCGTATTCGTCCAGCTGAAGGGCTGCACAATGATTTGCTTGGGCATCATCTTCTGGAAGCCGTCGGGCCGGATCGCCCGTTTCTGGTCGATTCGCTTTTGGGCGCGTGCAGTGATCTCGGCTTCGAAGTGCTGACGCTTTTCCATCCAATTGTCGAAACCGAGAATGGCCGCTTTTCGCTGATTCAAATCCACCTTCCGGACCTTAGCGAAAGTGAGATCAGTCTGCTGCTCGCCGAAGCCGAAGCGACACTGAAAGATGTGCACGCTGCAACTTCCGACTATCAGGAAATGCGCGCCCGCATGGCGGCAGAGATCGAACGCCTTGATGGCAACGAACACGTGTCCGCACGCTACAAGGAAGAAGCCGTCGAGTTCCTGAAATGGCTCGGCAATGAGCGTTTCGTGTTTCTCGGTGCCCGCAGTTACACATTCCAGACCGGTCCGGACGGCAATGTCCTGCCCGAGGAGCCGGACACGGTGGAAGGCTCCAATCTGGGCCTGCTGCGCGATGATGCGCGCAATGTGCTCAATCGCGGCGCAGAGCCCCTGCTCCTGACCGAAGAAATCGGAGCCTTTCTGGCCGAGCCGGAAACCCTGATCATGGCGAAAGCCACTTTGCAAAGCCGCGTGCATCGCCGCGTTGCCTGCGACTATGTCGGGGTGAAGCACTTTGGCGAGAAAGGACAGGTCATCGGTGAGACCCGGTTCCTCGGCCTGTACACCGCCGAGGCGTACAACGAATCCGTGCGCAACATTCCCTTGCTCCGCCGCCGTATGGAGCGCGTGCTCGACATTCTCGAAGTTCTGCCGGGAAGCCATAACGAGAAGACGCTCTCCAACATCATCGAAGGCTGGCCGCGCGACGAGCTGATCCAGACCAAGTCCGAAGAGCTGGCGCCTATCATGCAAGGCGTGCTGGACTTGGTTGCGCGTCCGCGGGTCCGAGTCTTCTCACGACCAGACCGGTTCAACCGGTTCGTTTCCACCGTCGTGTTCGTTCCGCGTGAGGCCTATGACACCGATCTGCGCCGTCATATCGCCGAAGAAATCGAAGCGGCCTGGGGCGGCCGGATGTCGAGCTTCCAGCCGAGTTTTGACGGCGCCACAATGGTGCGGGTCCTGTTTGAAACAGCGCTGCCAGCCTCCGGGAAGCGACCAGACCTCGACGCTCTGGAACGCGCGATTGCCGAGCTGTCCCGCAGCTGGAAAGACCGATTCCACGATGCCGTCATGGAAAGCGATCTCGGCGCTGATGAGCGCTCGCTTGCAACCTTGTTCACAGGCGCCTTCAATGCCGCCTATCGCGAGGCCTTCGAGCCGGAAGAGGCAATGGCCGATGTCGGTATGCTGGCAAACCTTGATCGCACCCATCCGATCGCGCTTCGGGCGTATCGACGCTCAAAGGACAAGCCGGCAAAAATCCGGGCGAAGATCTATTCACGAAGCGGCGCAATTGCCTTGTCGGACTGCGTTCCGGTTTTCGAGCGCATGGGCCTGTTTGTAGCCTTCGAGACTGGCTACCCGGTCCTGCCATCGTCAAAGCCCGCACCAGACGCCCCGGACGAATATTGGGTCCACTCGCTCTCGATGCGCCGCGCTGACGGACAAGATATTGATCTGGAAAGAGTTGGCGCCGCCTTCGAAGACGCGTTCGTCGCCGTATGGAGCGATCAGGCGGAGAATGACGGCTTCAATGCGCTTGTGTTCAATGCAGGTCTGACCTGGCGCCAGTCCGCGCTCTGCCGCGCGCTTTGTGCCTATCGTCACCAAACCGGCCTCGACCCCGCGCGGCAAACCCAGATTGCAGCGCTAAACGGAAATCCAGACCTCACCCGGTTTCTGGTCGACCTGTTCGAAGCGCGCTTCGATCCGGCATTTGAAGACAGCCGCGATGCGGCCATGGTGACGCTCGGCGACAAGATCGAAGACGCCTTGAAAGCGGTGGCCTCTCTCGACCACGACCGGGTGATCCGTCGTTTGGCCGATCTGATCATGGCCGTACAGCGCACCAATTTCTATCAGCTTAGCCATGATGGGCAGGCCTTGCCTTATATCAGTTTCAAGATTGCCAGTCGCGAGCTGGAAGATCTGCCAGCGCCGAAGCCGTATCGCGAGATATTTGTCGACTCGCCCATGGTGGAAGGCGTGCATTGCCGTTTCGGCCCAGTTGCCCGGGGCGGGCTAAGATGGTCCGATCGGCGCGATGATTTCCGCACTGAAGTGCTCGGCCTGGTCAAGGCACAGCAGGTCAAGAATGCGGTGATTGTCCCGGTTGGCTCCAAGGGCGGCTTCTTCCCGAAACAATTGCCATTGGGCGGCAGCCGCGAAGCCGTGCGGGATGCCGGAATTGAAGCCTATAAGACCTTTATCACCAGCCTATTGGGGCTGACCGACAATCTGATTGACGGCACGGTCCAGCCGCCGGCCCGGACTGTGATCCATGATGGCGACGACCCGTATCTCGTCGTCGCCGCCGACAAGGGTACGGCGACCTTCTCAGACATCGCCAATGAAATCAGCGTGTCGCATGGCTTCTGGCTTGGAGATGCTTTTGCGTCCGGTGGTTCGGCTGGTTATGACCACAAGAAGATGGGGATCACCGCGCGCGGTGCCTGGGAAGCGGTGAAGCGCCACTTCCGCGAGATTGGCAAGGATATCCAGAGCGAACCGTTCACCGTCATCGGCTGCGGCGACATGAGCGGCGATGTTTTCGGCAATGGCATGTTGCTGTCAAAGCAGATCCGCCTGCAAGCCGCGTTCAACCATATGCACATCTTCATCGATCCTGATCCGCAGGATCCGGAGCGCTTATGGGAAGAGCGTCAACGCATGTTCGACCTGCCGCGCTCCAGCTGGATGGATTATGATGAGAGCCTGATCAGCGAAGGCGGCGGCATCTTCGACCGCAGCGCAAAATCCATTCCTCTGTCCCCTCAGATCAAGGCTCTGACCGGGCTTTCCGTCGACGCGGTGACTCCAGATGAGCTGATCCACGCGCTGCTCAAGTCCGAGTGTGAACTGCTCTGGTTTGGCGGCATCGGCACTTACATCAAGGCTTCAGATGAAACCCATGCCGATGCCGGGGACCGCGCCAATGATGCCATGCGTATCAATGGCAAGGACCTGAAAGCCAAAGTCGTCGGCGAAGGCGCCAATCTCGGCCTGACGCAAGCGGGCCGGATTGAAGCAGCGCTGAGCGGCGTGCGCCTGAATACGGACGCGATCGATAACTCGGCTGGCGTCGACAGCTCCGACCATGAGGTCAATATCAAGATCCTTTGCACCGAGGCGATGCGTCGGGGCGATTTGCCGACGGGTGAACGCAACACCCTGCTCGCTTCAATGACCGACGATGTCGCCGATCACGTCCTGGCGCACAATTATGCCCAGACGGGCGCGCTTAGCCTGGCCGAAGAACGCGCCGCCCGCGACCATGTTGCGTTTGAGCGCCTGATGGTTCGGCTTGAGGAGCGCGGGGTGCTGGATCGCGAAGTCGAAGGCCTGCCAAGCACGGCAGAGATGACCCAATTCGAGGCGAATGGCCGTGCGCTGACCCGACCGGAAATTGCCGTTCTGATGGCCTGGACCAAGATCGTCCTGTTTGATGATCTCGTCGCGTCTGACGTGCCGGATGACCCGTATTTCGACACCACCCTGCGCGGTTACTTCCCGCAAGCGCTGCTGCAATATCAAGATGCGATGGAAGCGCACCGCCTGAAACGCGAGATTATCTGCACCGTGCTCGCCAATCGGATCGTCGACATTGCTGGACCGGTTTTCCTGCTGCGGCTGCGCGAACAGTCTGGCGCAGCGAATGCCGACATCGTCGCGGCCTTTGAAGTTGCGCGTGCCCTGCTGTCCATCTCGGAGCTGAAATCGCAAATCGATGATCTGGACAATCAGGTGCCGGCGCTCCGACAGAACGCCTTGCAGACGGGCTTAGCGGCATCTCTACGCCGTTTGACGCACAGCATCCTGACCGCACATGCGAGCGGCACCATCAAAGCGCAGATCGAGCAATATTCTGACGCGCGGATCGCTTTGTCTGAGCTTTCGGCAGAAACCCTGCCAGCCTATGAAAAAGCCACGTTCAAGCGGCGGATCAATCTTCTCGGCCGCGATGGTGTGCCGACGGATCTTGCGAATGCCGTCGTCTCAACACGCTTGCTCGCTGACGCGCCGCTGATCACGCAATTGGCGGATCGAAGTGGCAAGGATGCGAGCGCGGCGACATCGGCCTATCTTAAAGTTGGTGACGCCCTGTCGCTGGACCGCCTGCGCGCGGCGGCGACATCCGCGATCACAGAGATGCCGCACTGGGACCGTCTGGCGACCCGCGGCCTGATCCGCGAACTGGAACAGCTGCAAGCCGACGCAGCACAACTTGCGCTAGCGTCTGGCGAGCCGGAAAACTGGCTCGGAAAGCATTCGGACGCACGCGCATCCCTGCTGACGGATCTAAAGACTTATACAGGATCCAAACCGAGTTTTGCACAATTCGCACTCGCTGCAGATGCAATGCGCAAGTTTATGCAAACGGTCGCTCAATAAAAAACCAGGTCTGGAAATAAGCGGACCCACCGAACGGGGACTTGTCCGGTGGGTCCTACTGGCCTCATCCGCAGGCTGGGTGGGGGGACGCACGCGGAGGCCAGATTTCTATAATTCGACTGATTTTGTCCCAACGTGTCTGTATATGTAACACTGTTGACACAAAGCCAAGTGAAAAATCAGCGCTTCCCGTAACATCTATTGAGAATCAAGGGTTTGCGGATCCGCATTTTCTGCCTTTGTGGCGCTTTCGTGTGACAAGGGTTCGCCGTTCGCAGACAATAGAATCGCGATCCAGCGTGTCGAATCAGACTGCGCAAATAAAATCATCATCAATACTGTCAGAGGGGCAGACAGGAACATGCCCGGAATGCCCCAAACGGCGCCCCAAATCGCGAGCGCAAGGAGCACAACTAACGCGGATAGGTTGAGTGTATCGCCCATGATCCGCGGCTGCACAAAGTTGCCAATGGAGAACTGCCAGAAGCTCACTCCAAGGAAGACAAGCGCTGCAAAGACATAGCTGTCATTCGGCGCATCGCCGGGGATCCAGGCTGCGATCTCTGGTTGAACCAGCGCAAACAAAGGCGGCACCAGCGCCGCCACGATCGACCCGATGGTCGGAATATAGTTCAAGACGAAAATCAACGTCGACAGGAACAGTGCGTTGTCGACGCCGAGCGCCAGCAGCGTCGCATAAGTCAACACGGTGATCAGAGCGCTGATCACTGTTTGCGTCCACAGGTAAGTTTCAATTCCGCGACGCGCCGCATCGCCAACTTCCTTGACCTGTTGGCGCTGTTCGTCGTTCGGAAACAAGCGGTCGAGTTTCCCGGGCCAGGCAGACTGAGCCAAAAACAGGAATGCGACATAAATCAGAATCAGCACGAGATCGCCGGTCAGCCCGCTCGTCGCGCTGGCTATAGTGCCGAAAAAGGCCTGACCCGTGTCATTGAAGACCAGCTGTGTCAAAGTCGGGGCATCGCCGAGATGCAGCAAGGCATACCCGTCTTCGATCAGACCATTGATCCGGTTCAGATAGGCATCGCCCTGACTGCCAAACTCGGCCACCCCGCGCGCCATCATGGCCAGGAATCCGACAAAGCCGCCAATCACGACCAGGATCGCCAAGGCCCGCGACCAGTCGCGCTTGAGGAGCTCGGAGCGTTCATCGATCACTCTGGCAAAGCCTTCGATGATCAGAAACAGGAATACCGCCAAGGCAAATGGCGCCAGGATGTCTCGCCCGAGATAGAGCAGCGCAATGACCACGCCGGTTGCGATGATCCAGATGCCAACTGTGCCTGACTTAACTTCCATTTGCCCGCTCCCAATCCGATCAGCTTTCATACGCTGATTTGCGGGTCAGCAGGAAGGGCTACTCATCTGTTCCCTGATCGCTGGCGCGCCGAACCGCCTCAGCCAGGCTATGCTTGCCGCTGCCGGGCTTTAAGGGTTTGGGCTGGCTCTCATGCGGGGCCCAGCCAGACAGCCAGATGATTTCAAATGTCGCGCGAACCTTGCCGTCTGCGTCGCTGAAGCGATCGATATAGATCTCGCTCATACGGCTCAGAATACGGCGCGACAGCGGGCGGCGGTTTTGTCCTTCGCGTTTGGCAAAGGCCGCCTGCTCGCCCATCCCTTTCAGGTCCTGCAGCAAGTTCATTGGATGGCTGTAGCGAACCGTAACCCGCTCAACATCGGCGACGGGCAAGGCAAATCCAGCCCGCTGCAGCAGTCCCGCCATATCCTGCAAACCTGGCAAGGGCGACAGGCGCGGAGTGACACCGCCGGTGATCTCGCTTTCGGCCTCGATCAAGGCCGCGCGCAGCTCAGGCAACGTGCCGCCGCCAAATAGACAGGCCAGAAACAATCCATCGGGAACGAGGACATTTCGCGTTTGGTACAGCACGCCAGGCAGGTCATTGATCCAGTGCAGCGACAGGATGCTGGTCACGAGGTCAAAATGAGCGGCTGGAAAGGGCAGATTTTCACTGTCAGATGTGACGGTCTCGAACCCGTTGGCGCGCAGCTTCTTCTGCATCGTTGGCGCCGACTCCAAGGCGATGATTTCCTTGACTTTTCCACTCGCTCGAAGCGCCTCGCACGCCTGTCCATCATGGGCGCCGAGGTCGAGCGCGCGGGCGAAATTGCGCGATGTATCGGCCAATCTTTCCAATAATTGATTCGACTCCCTGCCCTTAAGGAAGGCATACTCACGAAAACCAAAAGAAGCACGCTCCCGATTGCGGGCAACGCGGGCTCGATCAAACATGATGGGAGGTGGTACGGGCGTCATGAGCTCCGATATGCACTGGACAACACGATCTGCAAGAGCCGGACTCCGTTCGCTCGCGAATTTCGTGTGGCCGCAGCGCTCAATCATATCCGGAGAGCGACACGGCGGCGATGCCCCTCTGACCCCAGAAGACTTCGGTCGCGTGAACTTCCTGAACGGGGCTGGATGCCGCCGCTGCGGCGCTCCGATGGAGGTGGATCTCGGATCAGACACGATTTGCGGCGCCTGTACCGCGAAAGCCCCGGCCTGGGATCAGGCGCGCGCCGCGATTGCCTATGACGACGCGTCGCGCCAGTCGATCCTTGAACTCAAACATGCTGGCCGACGCGATGGGTTGGACACAATGGCGACCTGGATGGCGCTGGCGGGCCGGGACATCCTACCTGAAACCGACTGGCTGGTGCCGGTTCCGTTGCATTATCAGAGATTGGCATCGCGCGGGTTCAATCAGTCGGCCTGGTTGGCGCAAGGTGTCTCCCGCAAGACCGGAACCTTGGCGCTGGTCGACGCGCTGTCGCGCAAACGCAATACACCCAGTCAGGGCGGCCTGACGGCCCGGCAAAGACGTCGCAACGTGGCCGGGGCGTTCGAAGTTCGAAAATCACGTCAGGGCCGTATTAAAGGCAGTGCCGTCACATTGGTCGATGATGTTCTGACCACTGGTGCGACGCTGGCGGCTTGTACCAAAGCCCTGAAACGCGCCGGCGCTGCCCGCGTCAATGTGCTGGTGCTGGCACGCGTTGTCAGAGAAGCAGACGTTACCATATAAGGGGCGAACCGAACCAAAGGATCGCCCAAACCATGGCCAATGTGACCATCTATACGCGCGCGTTTTGTCCGTATTGCTCCCGCGCCCTCAGCCTGTTGAAAGACAAAGGTGTGGCGCTCAACCATATCGATGCCGGTATGGATTCGAAAAAGAAGGCGGAGATGATTCAGAAATCCGGCGGCGCCCGCACCTTCCCGCAAATCTTTATCGGCGACCTGCATATTGGCGGGTGCGATGAGATGATGGCGCTTGAACGGGCTGGCAAACTTGATGCATTATTGGCGGCCTGATGATTAAGTACGCGCTCAACTGTGCTGATTGCGACGCCGAATTCGAGGCCTGGTTTGCCTCGTCTGACGCGTATGACCAACAGTCTGAGCGCGGCCTGATCGAATGCGTTGAGTGCCATGGCAAGAACGTCCGCAAGGCGATCATGGCGCCAGCGGTCTCCGGCACCAAGAAGTCCGGTCCGCCGGATCCTCAAAAAGTCTTCGGCAAACTCGCGGCTAAAGCCCGCCAGCACGTTTCAGAGAATTTTGATTATGTCGGCGACGGCTTCGCCACCGAAGCGCGCGCCATGCATTATGGCGAAACCGAAAACAAACCGATCTGGGGCGAAACCACAGCTGAAGAGCGCGAAGCCCTGCAAGAAGAAGGGGTGCCCGCCGAACCCTTGCATCCGGCCTTCACTCCGTCCAAACCGCGTGACGAGGACAAGCTGAACTAAGGTTCATCGCGCAGCGCCCAACTTAGCTAGTTGTCTTCAATGAACCCAATCAGCAGATCGACCAGTTCTTCGGGTTTGTCTTCCTGGATGAAGTGATTGCCGCCTTGAATGGTCGTGTGGGGCTGGCCTTGCGCGCCGGGCACGGTGTCCTGCCAGACGACATCGCCGCCCGCAGTCACCGGATCGCTATCGCCAAAGGCGGTTAGGAACGGCTTGTCCCAATTGGCGTAGAAATCATCCATGACTTTCTGATTCTGCCGCAACTGTGATGGCACCAGATATGGGAAGATGCGGATCGCCGCTTTGTACTGCTCGTCTGGGAATGGCGCTGCATAGCCAGCCAGTTCAGCCTCGGACAGCGTGCGGCTGGTCGCGCCCTGGAACAGGGTCGGCAAATCGAAATTTTCTGAATAGCGCGCCCACGCAATCCAACGCGTGAAGCGGAACTCGCCATTATCAATCACCTCATCTGGCTTGCCTTCCCGCCACACCGCGAACTTGATCATCGGATAGCCAATCCAGCCGCGTAGGCCGCCAGCGGCCGGTAGGCCGGTATTGGAAATCATGATCCGCGCGAACCGATCCGGTTCATTGGCAACGACGCGAAGACCAATCAGCCCACCCCAATCCTGCGCGAACAGAGTTGCCCCCTGCAGGTCCAGCTCTCGCGCAAAGTCGGTCATCAGATCGACATGCATCTGGTAATTGTGGTCGGTCTGCTTCAGCGGCTTATCGGACTTGCCGAAGCCGACCAGGTCCGGGGCGATGACCCGATAGCCTTGTTCAGCCAGAGACGGGATCATGTGACGATAGAGATAGCTCCACGAAGGCTGGCCATGCAGCAGCAAAACAACCTGCCCATCGCGCGGACCTTCATCGACATAATGGATTCGGTAGCCTTCGATCTCGACATAGTTTGGCGAGAAGGGATAATCGACCAGATCGGCAAACCGCGCCTCAGGCGTCTGTATGGCGTCTGTTGTTTTCCAACTTGTCGAGGCCTGTAGAGACATTACGGCGATCACCGCCAGCACCAGCAAGGCTACGAAAACGCCAAGCCCCCATTTCAGTATGATCATCAGCACATGCCCGCTCCTTGCTGCCTGGTTTGTTCTATTCTGGCACAGGAGATGAGACTTGTGTTGGACAGATTCCAGACCTGACCTCGCGCCTACCTCAAAGTTTGGGACCCGCAACTCGCCCTAAAACACGGGGTATTCCGGCTATTTTTCCCTTTCTACGAGAAAACGGCACATCGCTTGCTGCTGGTTGTGTCATGAGCAGACGAACCAGAGTCATACGATTTCCAGTGGAACGCACCGAGCCTGCGCGAGAGCTTCAGGCTGCGGCGAGAGTGGAGCAACGCGTGAACGCTTTGCCTGAAAGCCTTCGCGAATTGGATGTCGCCTGGATCTTTAAAGCTGCTGAGAAACGCCGGCTTAAAACGCGGCCTTGAGCAAACCGGGGGTCCGGACAAGACTCGGGGCGGAGACGGGCACGGAAGAGGCCTCGGCAACATGCCGGGGCCTTTTTTGCTTCTTAAATGACCAGTACGCAGCGCTCGTCCAGGCTCGGCCGGGCGAGCACGACCCGCTTCAGGCCGGGCAATCTCGGTTTGAGATCATTCGCTGCCCAAAGCGCGATCCGCTCCAGTGTCGGCACGCTCAATCCATCGACCTCGTTCAACAGACGATGATCCAGCTTGTTTGCGGTCTCCGTAAGGATCGCCGCAAGGTCTGAGAAATCCTGAACCCATTCGGCGCCGGGTTGGACCGTGCCAGCAACCGTTGCTTCCAGACGGAAAGAGTGCCCATGCATGTTTCGATACGGATGCCCCTCAGGCTTGCCGCTCATATAATGAGCCGCTTCGAAATTCACCGCCTTGGTGATCTCAAATACCTGACCTTCTACCTTCAAGGCAGTCCGATCAGTTTGTGGGTCTGTAAGCTCAGTCGCCATTTCGGGTGCTTCATACAATATGCGGCCGCAGCCGCGGTGTTCTGGGCCTGCGCCCTATCATCTTTGGGTTGCAGAAAAAAGTGTTGAAACTGCAAGCTTTCAAACTTCTCTGGCTGGGCTTCGGCCTCATCTTGCGGAAAGACCAGCTTCAATTCGTGGCCAGACAGCTGTTTTAGCGGCGCGTTCGCCTTTGGACTGACACAGATCCAATCAAGGCCCATCGGGGCTTCAATTGTCCCATTGGTTTCAACGCCAATCTCAAACCCGGCCGATTTCAGCGCTGCAATGGCCTCGGGATCGAGCTGCAGCAAAGGCTCACCGCCGGTGCAGATGACATAAGGCTGACCGCCGCTTGGCGCGCCGTCCAGCCAGACCTTCAAGACGTGATCGGCCAAAACCTGCGGGCCTTTGAACTTGCCACCATTCTCGCCGTCCGTGCCGACAAAATCGGTATCGCAAAAATTGCACACGGCCTCAGCCCGGTCGCGCTCAAGGCCTGACCAGAGATTGCAGCCGGCAAAGCGCAGGAAGACCGCGGCGCGGCCTGTCTGCGCGCCTTCGCCTTGTAGCGTGACATAGGATTCCTTCACGGAATACGTCCTCATGCCGCCACCTGCGCCCGCCATTTCTCATAGCCCTTGGCGCGCAGCTCACAGGCCGGACAGGTGCCACAGCCATAACCCCAAGCGTGCCGATGCGTGCGGTCGCCGAGATAACACGTGTGCGTCTCTTCAATCACCAGATCGACCAGCGCTTTCCCGCCGAGCGTTTCGGCGAGCTCCCAGGTCTCAGCCTTGTCTAGCCACATGAGCGGGGTCTCAATGCTAAATGGCCGATCCATGCCGCGCGCCAGGGTCAGTTCCTGCGCGTCCATGGTCTCACGCCGACAATCGGGATAGCCAGAATAGTCTGTCTCGCACATGCCGCCGATCAGGCTCGTGATGCCTCTGCGCCAGGCAATCGCCCCAGCCAGCGTTAGGAACATCAGATTGCGACCCGGAACGAAGGTGTTGGGCAATCCATTCTCAGCGATGACAATCTCAGTCTCCGAGGTCATCGCAGTGTCGCTGATATCGCGCAGGACTGAGACGTCGCAGACATGGTCCTCGCCCAGCTTTGGTGCCCACTCGGGAAAAGCCGACTTCAATGCTGAAATGACCTTAGGCCGACATTCAAGCTCAACGGCGTGACGCTGGCCGTAATCGAATCCGACCGTTTCGACCCGGTCAAACCGCGACAAGGCATAGGCCAGGCAAATGGTCGAGTCCTGGCCACCAGAAAACAGAACGAGGGCAGATGTGTTCGTCATCTAAACGGGTTTCTCTCAATCAATTCCGGGCCATCAGCGCCGGACCTTACGCGGTTGGCCCATCTTATCAGGTTCGTGCACCAAAAGTCACACACAGGCGACACATTTGAGCCGCGCCTGACCTATTTGGTTGACAAAGCCGTTCAACTGCATGTGTCATGCGACTGGTAGCCTGCCCGTACAAGATGGGTAGGTCGTCAGGAAACGCAATTCATGTGAGTGCTGAAAATACAGGCATCCGGCCGCGGCAGAAGCCGATTACAATTCAAACTGTGTGTTTCTGACGAACACGGCGTAAGGTGTATCCGTCACGACCTGTGTCAGGGCATCAACACCTCGAGGGGCCCCGCGACGCGGGGGAGAGAGGGGAGAGACGACCTGCAAAGGTCGTCCTTCTTTTTTTTATCGCCGAACAGCTTATGTTGGCTGCAGAGCTAATTCAGGAGATTCGAGATGCTGCGAACCAGCTTTTCCGCCCTTTCTATCGCCTTGCTGACCGCTTGCGGGGGGCAAGCCGCTGCACCAGAAGCCGCGGAAGATGGCTCCCTCACCTCAAGCGATGGGTTGCGACTGGTTCCGATTGCAGAAGAACTCGAATTTCCATGGGGCATGGCGGCGCTGCCAAATGGCGACTTGCTGGTCACTGAGCGCGAGGGTCGCTTGCGTCTGATTTCAGGGGACACGCTGGTCGACACCCCGCTCACGGGTCTGCCAGACGACATTCTGGTTGAAGGCCAAGGCGGCCTGCTCGGTATCCTGCTGGATCCTGACTTTGCCACCAACCGCAAACTCTATCTCAGCTATTCCAAGGATATGGGCGACACCAACACGACGGCCGTTATCTCGGCCACGCTTGCAGACGATGCAAGCGGTCTCAGCGACGTGACAGAGATCTTCCTAGGCGAGGCGCGCGAAACCACATTCCACTATGGCTCGCGCATGGCCTTCCTGCCGGATGGGTCGTTGATTGTGACGCTCGGCGACGGCTATCGCTATATGGAAGATTCGCAGGACCCGAACCTGCTGCATGGTAAGATCGCGCGGATCATGCCGGACGGCTCCGTGCCTGGCGATAACCCATTTGCGGATGGCGGCGGTCATGCGGCGGTCTGGTCTTATGGCCACCGCAATGTGCAGGGCCTCGTCTATCACGCCGCGAGCGGCGCCCTGTTCGCGCATGAGCATGGCCCGAAAGGCGGTGATGAGCTGAACGTGATTGCCCCCGGCAACAATTATGGCTGGCCGACCATCACCTATGGCATCAATTATGACGGCACCATCATCACCGATGAAACCGAAGCGCCAGGTATGGAGCAGCCGGACGTCAAATGGGTCCCGTCAATTGCGCCGTCTGGCATGGCCGTTGTGGAAACCGCAGGCTTCGACGATTGGTCAGGCGACCTCCTGATCGGCGCCATGGATGGCCCGCGCGGACAGAAGCTTGTGCGTGTCGATATCGGCGCCGATGGCAGCGTTGGCGAGACGCAAGACCTGCTGGCGGACCTACAGACCGGATATCGGGACGTCATCTCCACCCCGGATGCCATCTATGTCGCCACTAATATGCTGGATGGCGTGGTCTACCGCGTCGATAAAGTCGAATAGCGCTTAGACACCGCGCCGCGACCGGAGCGCTGTTGCCAGCGTTCCGTCGTCGAGGTGATCGAGTTCTCCGCCCACCGGAACACCATGAGCCAGACGCGTCACCTCGGCGCCGAGGCCTTCTATCTGTTCGGCAATGTAGTGCGCTGTCGTTTGCCCATCGACGGTCGCGTTCAGGGCCAGGATAACTTCGCGCACGCCGCCAGCCTTGATGCGATCAATCAGCAAGCCGATGGTCAGGTCTTCGGGACCGACGCCATCCAGCGCGCTCATCACGCCACCCAGAACGTGGTAGCGCCCGCGAAAAGCACCGGCGCGTTCCAGGGCCCAGAGATCCGGAACATCTTCGACCACACAGATCAGGCCATCATCACGCCCGGTCACCTGGCAGACCGCGCAAGGTTGCATCGTGTCATAGTTTCCGCAGACCTGGCACTGCTCAATCTTGTCAGCCGCGTCGGCGAGCGCCTCCGCCATCGGTCGCAGCAAGGCGTCCTGGCGTTTGAGTAGAAACAGTGCGGCGCGCCGCGCGGAACGCGGACCAAGCCCGGGCAAGCGCGCGATCATATCGATCATGCGTTGAATCTCAGGGCCTGCAGATGACTTACTCATAGACGCTAATGTGAGGGACTCGGAGCGAGGTGCAAGAGCACCGCGGACAGAAGCTCTGGAATTCCTTGGCACGATCCGCGTTTAGGGTTATCACCCTAGAAAACATAAGATCGGAGGAAACCTTGGCTGACACAGTGCACGAAATCGATGAGTCCGGGGTCCCAGACCCTTACAGCTTGCCGCTTGATACGCTGGACGTATCCAAGGCCGAGATTTTCGAAGCCAATGCGCAAGGTGAGTATTTCCGCCGCTTGCGCAATGAAGACCCGGTACATTACTGCCCCGACAGTCCGTTCGGTCCGTATTGGTCGATCACCAAGTACAATGACATCATCGCCGTCGACTCCAATCACAAGGTGTTTTCCTCACAGGACAATATTGTCATCGGCGATGCGCCGGATGGCATGCAAACCCCGATGTTCATTGCGATGGATGGCGCAAAACATGTCTTGCAACGCAAGACCGTAAGCCCCGCAGTCGCGCCGTCGCAGCTCTCTGATATCGAAGCCCTGATCCGCCAGCGGGTGTGCAACATTCTCGACGGTCTGCCGGTCAATGAAGAGATCAATTGGGTCGAGCACGTCTCAAAAGAACTGACCACGCAGATGCTCGCGACCCTGTTCGACTTCCCGTTCGAAGATCGACACCTCCTGCCCTATTGGTCCGATGTCGCGACCACATCTGAAACCGTCGGCATTGAAGTCGATATGGATCAGCGGATGAAGACGCTGGAAGAATGCTACGCCTATTTTGCTGGTCTCTGGCATGAACGCGCCGCGCAGCCGAAGAAGTTCGATTTCATCTCCCTGCTCGCGCACAATCCGGAAACGGCCGACATGGTCAATGACCCGCAGGAGTTTCTGGGCAATCTCATTCTGTTGATTGTCGGTGGCAATGACACCACTCGCAACTCCATCAGCGCCGGGGTGGTCGAGCTGAATCGCAATCCGGATGAGTTCGCCAAACTGAAAGCCGATCCGTCCCTGATCCCGAACATGGTGTCGGAGATCATTCGCTTTCAAACGCCGCTCGGTCATATGCGACGCAACGCGCTCGAAGATTTCGAACTCGGCGGCAAGCAGATCAAGAAGGGCGATAAGGTGATCATGTGGTACATCTCCGGAAACCGGGATGAGACTGCGATTGAGGACCCGGACCGGTTCTGGATCGATCGCCCGCATGCACGCCGTCACCTGTCCTTCGGCTTTGGGGTTCACCGCTGCATGGGCAATCGCGTCGGCGAAATGCAATTGCGCATTCTGTGGGAAGAAATCCTCAAACGGTTCGACAAGATTGAACTGGTTGGAAAACCGGAACGCGTCCTGTCAAACTTCGTAATGGGCTACACAAACGTTCCGGTCATCGTCCGCCCGAAGGCCGGATGAAGACTCGCGACCGGATCCTGCAAACGGCGCGCGACCTGTTCAACGCGCGTCGCTTTGGCAATGTCACGACAGCGGATCTCGCCGCTGAGTGCGGCATTGCTGAGGGCAATCTCTGGTATCATTTCAAGAACAAACGGGCCCTTCTTGAAGCGCTCTCTGACACCTTTCTTGAAGATGTCGAGCATCGCCTGGCTTTGTTGCCGAGCGATGAGTCCAACATCCTTGAAGACTATGCTGACATGATCGCCGCACTGGTTTCGGAAATCCGCCAGTATCGTTTTCTGTACCGGGACCAGGCCGACTATGGCGAACACACGGACCAGTTGTTGCAGCGCCTGCCCGGCATTTATCGGGACACGCTGGCGCAGTTTCAAACCTATCTGCATGCGATGGTGAAAGCCGGTCACCTCGACCTGCAGCGCGAACAACTGCCGGTGATTGCCACCAATATGGTGATCATTCTGCGATATCACCTCGAATTCCTGCGCGAGAGCGGAGCCGACAGCGATATCGGCTCTGGCGCAGTGATGAGTGCGGTTCAGCAACATCTGACTTTGCTTGAGGGCGCGCTGACCGCAGCGGCTGCGCAAAAACTGGACACAGCGCTCAGCCGTTTGCTCGTCAGCGCATAAATCCCCGCCAAAGCACAAGATGTCGTCTTTCTATGCACGCGGATCACGTTAAGTAGAACCTGTATAGAGCGGGAAGCTGTGCCATGGCCGTGGGACATGAAGGCCAGGAAGTAATGATCAAGGACGCCCTGGTGTTTCTGCTGGCGGCAGGCTTGGTCGTGCCAGTTTTGCGAGCGCTCAGACTACCGGCGGTGGTGGCATTCATTCTCGCCGGCATCGCCCTCGGGCCGAGCGGGTTCAGCGCCTTTAGCGATCGATTACCCTGGCTTGAATATCTAACCATCTCTGACCCTGCCGCGGCTGCGCCGTTTGCGGAGCTTGGCGTCTTGTTCCTCCTATTCCTGCTGGGGCTCGAACTCTCATTCGAGAAACTCTGGGCTTTGAAACGCACTGTGTTCGGCGCAGGCACAATGCAAGCTTTGTTGAGCGCGATGGTGATTGGCTATGTCGCTTATCTGCTCGGACAGCCCGCCGCCGCCGCAGCGATTATCGGCCTGGCGCTCGCCCTGTCATCGACGGCCATCGTGATGCAGGTGCTGATCGAGAAGAAACGGGCCGCCACACCGGTAGGGCGCACAGCGCTCGGCGTGCTGTTGTTTCAGGATATCATGGTCGCACCGATCCTGATCTTTGTCGGCTTCACCGCCAGTCAGAGCGATGCGGGCCTCGCCGCGGTGCTCGGACAGGCCTTGCTGAACGGCTTGATCGCGCTGCTCATCATTTTCGTCATTGGCCGCTTCCTACTGCGCCATCTGTTCCGGCTGGCCGCCCATGCCGGTGGCCGCGACTTTCTGATGGCGATCACCTTGCTGACAGTGGTCGGCGCGTCGGTGATCACAGCCAATGCCGGCTTGTCGCTGGCGCTTGGGGCCTTCCTCGCCGGATTGCTGCTCGGTGAGACCGAGTTCAAGCACCAGACCGAGATTGATCTGGAACCGTTCAAGGGCCTGCTGCTTGGCCTGTTCTTCCTGACCGTCGGCCTCGCCATCGATATTGGTGTGGTCGTGGACAATTGGGAAATGGTGTTTGGCGGTCTCCTCGCGCTGCTGATCGTCAAAGCGCTCATTGCCGTCATCGCCGTGCGGATCTTTTCAGGCGCCTGGCCAGTCGCAGTGGAGTCTGCGTCGCTCCTCGCCCCGGCGGGGGAGTTTGCTTTCGTAATCCTCGGCGCAGGGCTGGCCGCCGGTACTCTGATGGCTGAGACCACCACCATTCTCTCGGCGATTGTCGCCTTGTCCATGTTGATCATCACAGTCAGTTGGCGCGGCGGGATCTGGTTGGCTGATCGGATCAAGCCGAAGGAGGACAGTCACCCTCTGCCAGATGATTTCAGCGATGCGGAAGGTCATGTCATCGTCGCCGGTTTTGGCCGCGTTGGCCGGGCTGTGGCGCATATCCTGGACCGCGAGCAGGCCGAGATCGTCGGACTGGAAACCAATCCCAATACGGTCGCCAAACACCGCCGCGATGGCTGGCATGTCTACTTTGGTGATGGCGGACGCGAGGAAGTGTTGCAGCGAGCCGGCCTCGCACAGGCTGGCATGGTCGTGGTAACTCTAGATGATGCCTCGCGCGCTGAAAGCATGGTGCGCACCGCCCGGCGCGGCCGCCCCGATGTGCCGATCCTGGCCCGGGCCCGCGACGCTGATCATGCCCGCTCGCTTTACACAGCTGGCGCAACTTATGTCATCCCCGACGCGATCGAAGCGGGCCTGCAAATGTCCGCCCGGGCGCTTGAAGAACTTGGATACGAGACCGAAACCGTGCGCGCTCTGATCGCCTCAGAGCGCGAAACCGAGTATCAAATGGCCGATGAAAACGTCGCCAAGGATGAGGCAGACTAGAACGGCATCTTGAAGCCGGGCATCATGCCGCCGAACCCAGCCGTCGCTTCCTTCATCGCCGCTTCCATCGCTTGGTCGAGATTCTTGCGCGCTTCGCGATGCGCCGCCTTGACCAGATCCTCAACAATCTCCGCTTCGTCCGACATCAGCGACGGATCGATCTTGATTGAAACCAGTTCGCCTTTGCCTTTCAGGGTCACTGCAACGAGACCCGCCCCGGCAATGCCTTCGGCTTCGGTCTCTTCAATCTTCGCTTGCGCGTCCTGCATTTTGGCCTGCATTTCCTGCGCTTGCTGCATGATCTTGGTGAGGTCGGTCATCAGTCTTCCGTTCTAGCCTTTGGAGCTGCGTTTCAGGGGCACGACATTGTCTGTGAGGGTCTCTGGATCAAGGGGTGCGCTGCGTTCCACATCAACGACTTCTGCGCCAGGCAGCGCTTCTAGCGCGGCCGCCACGTCTGGATGCTGAGCGGCGTCGGCAAGGAGCTCCCCGCGTTCGCGGGTTTCGGTCTCGCGCTGAGTTTCGACTGACGAGTTCGACAGCGCCACGTCCCAGTCCATGTCGGTTTCGTATTCGAGGAAGTCGGTCAAGCGCCGCAGCAGGTCCTTCGGTGCGCCAGGGTCAACTGCGCAGACGAGACGACCGGGCCGGAAATTCTCTGCGCGGATATACTTTCGCGCCTCACCCCACAGCCGGGCCTCTTTGCGGGAATCCAGTCGGTCGAGAACATCACGGAAATTGGCGAGCTTTTGTTCGCTGGGTTGCACCAGTTGGACAACAGATTGCGCCCCACCGGAGGGCGACGCCGCGGGGGCGTCAGGCTTTCCCGCTCCGCCCGTGGCCCCTCCCCCATTGAGCATGCGGGCGGCTTCTTCCGGGCTTGGCAGACGCGCCGCCGAAACCAGGCGCAAGACCACCATACGCAAAGCCGTATCGGCTTCCGGCGCGGTTTGGGTGTCGCGATATCCAGACAGCAGGATTTGCCAGTTCCGCTGGGCTTGCGCCGGCGTCAGCGTCGCCGCGATCTCATGCGTCCGCCGCGTCCAGTCCGCGGGGCCTGGCAACTGGTAATTGTTGCCGGCCGCTTGCACCGTCGCGATGTCCGCGGCGATTTCCAGCATGTCCTTGAGGATGACCAGAGGATCAGCCCCGGCGCGGACCTGGTCGGCAACCTCATCGACCGCCTTTTGCGCTTCGCCTTGAATCGCGAACTCAAACGCATCGAGCAGGCGCAACCGATCGCCGAGCCCAAGCATATCACGCACCCGTTCGCCTGTAACCTCGTCGCCATCCAGCGCTTGCACAATCGCCTGATCGAGAATGGAGAGGCCGTCGCGCACAGAGCCTTCAGCGGCGCGGGCGATCAGGGCGAGCCCCTCTTCTGAGACATTCGCCTTCTCGCGCTCGGCAATCTTGGCGAGATGCTGCGACAAGGCTTCGCTTTCGAGCCGTTTCAAATCAAAGCGCTGGCATCGCGACAGCACCGTGATCGGCACTTTGCGGATCTCGGTTGTCGCGAAGATGAACTTCACATGGGCTGGTGGTTCTTCCAGCGTCTTCAGCAGCGCGTTGAACGAGGCCGTCGACAGCATGTGAACTTCGTCGATGATATAGACCTTGTGGCGGGCAGAGACCGGCGAGTAGCGCACCCCGTCCAGCAATTCCCGCATATCCGCGACGCCGGTGCGCGACGCTGCATCAAGCTCCAGCACGTCGGGATGATTGCCGGTCATGATCGCGGCGCAGAAATCCCCCGGTGGGTCGAGCTCCATACTCGGGGCATCATGGCCTTCGCGGGTGTAATTGAGCGCCCGTGCGAGCAGCCGCGCAGTGGTCGTCTTGCCGACACCGCGAACGCCGGTCAGCATGAAAGCATGCGCCACCCGGCCGGTTTCGAACGCATTCTTCAGCGTCCGAACCATGGCTTCCTGACCGATCAGGTCCGAGAATAGCCGCGGACGGTATTTGCGCGCGAGGACCTGATAGCCTTCCTCTTTCGGCGCGCCCATTTCAGCGTCGCCAAACATGGAAAAGGTCGCGTCATCGCGCTCGTTTTCTTCCGGGGTTTCGGGCGTCTCGCTCATGGTTAAAGCTTATGGCAGGGACTCGGGGGTGGCGGCAAGCGATCAGCGCTCTAAGTCGCCAAGATGACCACAGCTTTGCTCATCTTCCCGCACCAATTATTCGCTGAACACCAAGGTTTGGCGGATGGGCCCGATCGCGTGGTTTTGATTGAGGACCCACTATTCTTCGGGGATCGGCAATATCCGATGCGCTTTCATAAGCAGAAATTGTGGTTGCACCGCGCCAGCATGACTCGCTTTGCCGAGCGACTGCGCGAGGAAGGCGAGCAGGTCGACTATATCGCTTATGAGGCTGGCCGCCCGGTGACGCAGGAGACTGTGCAGAGGCTAGCGGATGACGGTGTCACACAGCTGGTCTGCGCCGATCCCGTCGATTACATTCTGGAAAAGCGTCTTCGCTCCTATGCGGGTGCGGCCGGGCTGAATCTCGACTGGCTCGACTCGCCAATGTTCCTGAGCAGCAATGAGGAGAACCAAACCTGGCGGGCTGGGCAGAAACGCTGGTTCATGGCGGAATATTACAAGGCGCAGCGCTGGCGACTGAACCTTCTGATGGAGGACGGCGCACCCGTCGGCGGAAAGTGGAGCTTTGATGAGGACAATCGCAAGAAGGTCCCGAAGAAACTGCTCTCAGAGATCGCTGCCATGCCTTCGCGCGCGCCCGATGAGATCGATCAAGCCGCACGCAGTTCTGTGGAACAGCAATTTGCCGACAATTACGGCGCGCTGGATACGCTGATCTGGCCAAGCTCGCACGAGGCCGCCGCCCGGTGGCTGCAGACCTTTCTGGATCAACGGTTTGAGCAGTTTGGCACTTACGAAGACGCCATCGTAGAAGGCGAGAGCTTGCTCTGGCACTCAGCCCTGACGCCAATGCTGAATATCGGCCTGATCACACCGCATCAGATTGTGGACGCGGTGCAAGAGCATTTGCAGGCGCATGACATTCCGCTCAACTCTGCCGAAGGTTTCGTTCGTCAGGTCATCGGCTGGCGCGAGTTTATGCGCGCCACATATGTAGACCTTGGTGTGTCCATGCGGACGACCAATCACTGGGGCCATACGCGCCCTATCCCGCAAAGCTTCTGGACTGGCGAGACCGGAATTGCGCCAGTCGATGATGCGATCCGTCGCACGCTGAAAACGGGATACTGTCACCATATCGAACGGTTGATGGTGCTCGGCGGCTTCATGTTCCTGTGCGAATTCGATCCGGACGAGATCTATCGCTGGTTCATGGAAATGTTCGCCGACGCCTATGACTGGGTCATGGTGCCGAATGTCTACGCCATGAGCCAGAATGCCGATGGCGGTCAGATCACCACCAAGCCCTATTTCTCAGGCTCCGCCTATATTCGCAAGATGAGCCATTACAAGCTTGGGCCCTGGGCCGAGATCTGGGATGGCCTCTACTGGCGCTGGATCTGGACCCATGCCGACGCGCTGCAGAAAAACCCGCGCTGGGCGATGATGGTCTCCATGGTCCGCAAAATGGACGCCGAGAAACGCGATGCCCATCTGAAGGCCGCGGAGGGGTTCCTGAGTCAGCTCGATGGCTGAGCTGGCGGCGTGCGAAATCACGCTTAAACGATTACACGCGCCACTTCCGTCGCTGCGTGATGTAGAAAATATTATTAAATATCAATAAACTAGACAGGGTGGTCGTTCTGCAGGATGGATCAGCTCACGGTCTTCATTATGCCTGAGCGATCGTCTCCCCCACTAGTCGCGAAGGTATGGTGCACAGGGTCATCCCAATCGCGGGATGGCCCTGTTTGCAACAGGCGCCGGCGTAAAGAGATTTCAATGTATGAAAGTGGAGACTGGACAATGACCCGAGCCGGAAAACTCGTTAGGGCTGCTTCGTTCCCGACCTGACCCGGTTGGCGAGGAGCTCGTCCACCGCCAGCCTCCGAGGGCTATATCGCCCTTAGGTCACCTCGTGACAAGGGGGGTGAAGCTGTTAAAGCGAGTTTCATGACGACTTCCAATGACATCCCGCTCGCCAGCCACCCGATCAATCGCGCCGCGCACCATCGCACCGATCCGGCCTGGCTGGACGCGACCCTTAAACGCGAGGATGTGCTGGTCTTTCTGATGCAGAAAGGCTTGCCGCTGGTTGATTTCAGCGGCGAGGGCCTGGTCTGGCTCGGCCCGGAAGTCGCCCGGCTCGCGCCGCAGGAAGAACGTGTCTTCCTCGGCCTCGACAAAGCCGGCGCCCCGATCTTCGCGATCAATATGAATCCTGGGTTCAAACTGGAAGGGTCGCTGATCGAAGGCACGGGCGAGTTTACCGACATGCGCGCTGCCGCCAGCAGCCTCAACCTCATGCAGGCCAATCTCGCCTCCACCGCGCGCAGCATCCTGGAATGGCATCGCAGCCATCGCTTCTGCTCAAAGTGCGGGGCTGAGAGTGAGCTCGCCGAAGCGGGCTGGAAGCGCGTCTGCCCGTCCTGCGGGGCCGAGCATTTCCCGCGCACCGATCCGGTTGCGATTATGCTTGCGGTCAAAGATGATAAATGCCTGCTTGGACGCCAGGCCAGCTGGCCGGCTGGCTTCTGGTCAGCGCTGGCGGGTTTTGTCGAACCTGGCGAAACGATTGAGCAGGCCGCCGCCCGCGAGCTGGAGGAAGAGGCCGGTATCAAGGCGGATCCGGCCAATGCCGAATACTTGTTCTGCCAGCCTTGGCCGTTCCCATCCTCGCTGATGGTCGGGATCATCATCGAAGCCGATACAACAGAAACCTCAGTCGAGCAGGATGAACTCGAAGCCGCGCGCTGGATCACACGCGAGGAAGCCCGCCAAGTCCTGGCCGGGACGCACCCGGACATTTACGCGCCGCCGCCCATGGCGGTCGCGCATCACATTCTAAAAGCCTGGGCCGAGCGGGATTAAAAAACCCCCGCGCCACGAAGGTGCGGGGGTTCAGCTTAGCTCTGGTGATCCTCAGCGCATGTCGCCAAACTTGTACACGCCGGAAATCGAGAACACATCGATGCCGCCATCGAAACTGTCATCTTCAGCTTCGATGCGGGTATAGTCGGCGCGCACGCCCCAGGCATCGGTCAGCATGTACTCGCCGCCAACACCAAAGGCGACGCCGTCAACTTCGATATCGCCGGTGACGCCGCTATTTGACGACTGATACTCACCCGTCGTGTAGCCGATCCGGGCCAGGACGTCGAAATCCTGCGCCACCGGATACCGGCCGACCAGATAGGCCCCGAACTGGTTTTCGAGCTCAACCTGCGCCCCGGAGACCCCGTCCAGATCCTCTGCGCCGAGCCCGAATGAGGCTTCAAACTCGCCGCCCAGTATTTCATGAAACGCCAGGCCGCCCCGCAGACTCAGCGTGCTCAGGGTCGCCCCTTCACTATCAAAAGCGGAATATCCGCCCGAGACATAGAGATCGGACTGAGCCATGCCCGATGGCTGCAAAGCTGCGCCGACCAAAACCGCTGCTACCGCAATCTTTTTCATCTTCTACTCCTCTTGCACGCCCAATTCTGAGCGCAGGAGCGTTGAAGCAGGTTTCGGCTTTCATGAGTGTGAAGTCTTGGTCATGAATTGGCGCTTCGAATTAACTCTGATGGCGACCTGGATTGCAATGGCTGGTCGTCTCGGACGACCTTTTGCAGATTAAAAAATCGATACAATCGGTCCGACATATGGACGTTTGCAGAGGATCAATCGAGGGTCTCGCAGAAACCTGTTCAGGAGACTTTAGTGACCGTTCGACCTTTGCTTTTCTCTGTTTTCTTTTCCATTTTTGGCGGCTTACCCGGCTACCAGCTGGCCGCGTGCGAGCCCGTGACACTGGCAAACACCGAGACATTTGAATTCGCTTCAGAGGTGGTCGAAGACACGTTTTTCATCAAGGTCGCCTATCCGAGGGATTATGCGTCGAGCGATAAACGCTATCCAGTGCTTTACGTGACCGACGCGGAAACCAATTTTGGAGCGCTTCAATATGTTGCGCAGCGACTGGCCAAAGACAAACTGATTCCCGAATTGATCGTGGTCGGCGTTGCCTATGATACGAGCTACGACGATTTTTACCGTCTGCGCGCCCGGGACCTGCGCCCGTCCATTCCAGATGACCCCGATTTCGATCTGGGCGGACGTCCCGATGAGGGACAGGCGGAAACATTCGCTGAGTTTTTGCGCAGTGAGCTCATCCCAAAAATAGATGCCGAGTATCGCACCATTCACGGTGACCGGGCTTATTATGGGCACTCTTATGGCGGCTTGTTCGGGGTTTGGACGCTGATGTACGAAACCGATCTGTTTAATCGCTATGTGATCTTGAGCCCATCCTTGTGGTGGGGCGAGCTGTGGTGGGGACGCCCCAGAGTCAGTCACGGATACCACATCCTGCCGGTACGCGCGAAAACCGACGGGAGCCCCGAAACAAATGCCAGCGTTTTTGTTGCATCAGGCGACCTCGAACCCCGGATCGATGATTTGCAGGCCGCCTGGGTCGAAGCGATCCGCCCCCTGCTCGATCCAAGCGTGATGATGCGCGACGTGATTTATGAGAACGAAACTCACAGGACGATTTTCGGCCGGGGCGTCATGGACGGGCTGCGCCATGTCTATAACAGCACGACAGATGACAATTAGGCGGCTGACTGACCGCTCGCCCCGCGCGCCCCCCCCTCCCCAGAGA
>JABSQB010000025.1 GCA_013214545.1 Henriciella sp. | reverse complement strand
TGAGGGCGATATTTAGATTGCAAGTGCTCTTCAGAGGTCACTCTGATTACAGTCACTATGGGGTAAGAACACTGTATCGCGTTTGAATAGTCGCGACCTGCTCCTAACCTAAATACAAACCTGGGGTCTAGATCAGATGACCCGCCATACCTCTCTGCCAGCCGAGACAAAATTCAGGAACGGCTGAAATCGCGATTGCATGTCGTCGAGCCATCCAGATATAGATGGAAAAATACGATAGAAGATCAAAAAATAACGAAATATGTAGTAAGTGGGGCTTATGGATTAAAAAGTATAGCTTTTGAAAGCTTTGTGTGATCATTTTAAGGCTGTAGTCGCCGAATCACTTTGAAGAAGAATGAGCCTTGGACGCTATTTTTGAAGATATTGAACGCGGCTTGAAGACGTTAGAGCGTGGCGCGCCGCCAGAGAATGCAAAGCTTGCAGGATATGGCGCGCTGCTCGCGGCCTTCGACCTCGCCGCACCGCCGCCCCGGACAATTTATGCAAGCCTTCCGATTCACCGCAAAGGAGAAGCACCGGGCTGGACGCTGGTGTCCGTGCAGCAAGCGCCCGCGCCGACATTCGTTGGTCATCTGACCTTCGCCCTTCGCTACGAGGGCGTAGACCTTGCCATCCTGAAAAAGCTTTTTGAGGCGACCGGGCCCGAGCCGGTCGCCGCGATGGTTCGCAATGCGCCGACTGGACAATATGCTAGGCGAACCTGGTTCCTCTATGAATGGCTAACAGGCGACATGTTGGATTTGCCGGACGCTGGCGCGGTTCCCTATACGCTCGCCATCAATCCGGAACAGCAATTGGCGCGCGACAATCCGGTCAATTCGTCTCGCCACAAGGTGCGGGACAATTTGCCAGGCTCCAAGCGTTTCTGTCCGCTGGTCAGGCGAACAGACAAGATCGCCACCATGTTGGCGCGCAACCTGTCAGAGGAAGCAAGACAGGTCGTCGCCCGCATTCCGGCCGACGTGATCGCACGTGCCTCGGCGTTTTTGCTTTTGAAAGACTCGCGTTCCAGTTTCGCCATTGAAGGCGAAACGCCGCCGCAGGACCGGATTCAACGTTGGGGCCGGGTGATTGGTGGAGCCGGCAGGAATCCGCTCAGTCATGATGAATTCCTTCGCTTGCAGCGCATTGTCATCGGCGACCAGCGCTTTGTGCATATGGGGTATCGAACCGAAGGCGGATTTGTCGGCGAACACGATCGACGCACGCAAGTGCCTTTGCCCGATCATGTCAGTGCGCGTCATCAGGACTTACAAGACCTGATCGAAGGCCTGATCGTGTTCGTTCAAGATTTCGCCGTCGATCTCGACGCCGTGGTCGCAGCGGCGACCGCGGCGTTCGGATTTGTCTATATCCACCCGTTCGAAGACGGAAATGGACGCATTCATCGCTACCTGATTCATCATCTTCTCGCCAAAGCGGGATTCAATCCGCCGGGCGTCGTGTTTCCGATTTCAAGCGCGATTGAGGGCCGAATTGATGACTATCGCCGCGTGCTTGAGATACATTCATCGGCGATCTTGCCATTGGTAGAATGGAGGGCGACAGAAGCGAACAATGTCGAAGTCCTGAACGAGACAGCGGACCATTACCGTTACTTCGACGCCACGCCCCATGTTGAGTTCCTCTATGACTGTGTGGCTCAGACTATCGAAACTGATCTGCCGCAGGAAGCAAGTTTCCTGCGCGGCTACGATCAGTTCAGGCGTGGAATCACACGTCTGGTCGATATGCCAGACCGCACCATCGATCTCCTTTTCCGTTTCCTCCAGCAGAATGATGGAGTCTTGTCGAGGCGCGCGCGGGACGGAGAATTCGCTGCCCTCACGGATAAGGAAGTTGGTGAGGTAGAGGCGATCTATTCCGAAGCGTTTTAAGAAGCTTAGGCAGCCTGAAAGACTCCCGGTCTGAAAGCAAATCTTTCGGCCGGAGCTAGTCCGCTTGAGCGTAACTTCTAGTCACATGAACTTGTATGGATCGACATACCTGACTAATTTGCATGCCAAAGTTGTAATGAGTTGTGTGCGGTTGTCCTCCGCATCTAACCTACTGTATTAAAAGGGATTATTAACCTGCTTTTTTGTGGGGTGCGCCCTCCCGCACCCAATAAACCCCTGATTTCCTTCCGGATTTCAGGGGTTTTGTTTTGAGCGGATGCTCACACTTTCGATTTGGAAGCATATTGGAAGCAAATGAATTCGAGATTCGAGCCACGTGAGTTTTTTTGGGGCGCGCTCTCAAGAATCATCGAACCGCGTGCGAAATCACGCGCTAATCAATGGCGAAGAAAGATATTGGTAGCCAATCTTCGTCGAATGAGACTTGTACGCGCAGAACTGGACGCGATTGCCAGTCTTGTACGTTCACATTTGGGAAGGTCACGTTTTGTGCGGGGTAGCCACTTACGAAAACGTTTTCGGCATCGCCACCAATCGAAAACTGAATCGTTCGCGCTTCTACGTTGAGTATCGGATCTTTGAAGTACAGGTACCCACAAGCGCAATCTACATTGGTGATGACAGTTCGATCGACATCAAAAAAGTGGACGCGAAACTGAATATGTGAAGTCTCGATTTCGCGGAACTCATTTGCTGGAAGGGTCCACGATGGAAACCCGCAAGCTGAAAATGCCACTCCTTGTTTCTCGTCCAAAAGTGTGGTCGCTTGATCTGGGTATCCGCACGGATAGGTAGAGAACGCGTTCCAATCGGTTTTCGTTGCTGAATACACAGAGACTTGTCCTTGATGCTCCGGAACACCGTCCAAGTCCTCTCCGTAGGAATACACCATGAACTTGAAAGGGTTCAATTCTGGGTATCGGTCGACCAGAAAGGCGTGCAGGTTGGCGATGTCTGCCTGCGAAGAATCTTCGTTTTCTGCTGGCGTCGTGACAGATGGTTGGTCACTAGGTGAAACGCCAACGTGTTGTGGTTTGAGCAACGATCCAACATCTACAAACAGAGATAGAACTGCTACAATGAACATACCGACGGCTATCACAATGGCTGGCTTACGCCATTCGCTTGAACGATCATCGTTAGTTCGATTGCTGTCAGACTTTCGTTCGAGCCACAGTTCGGCCAATCGCGCTCGCTTCTCTCCGTACGCACCTTGCGCAAGCTTTTCTTCGACGGCTTTTACGCCGACTTTCTCGAATTTTGCGAACTGCTCGTTAGGATCAAGTATCATGTTGCGGGGCCGTGAGGGTCTAACTGCATTTGCTCAAGGTAAATCACAACGTTTCGCACCTCATCTCCAATAATAGGGGAAAAGTAAAACAGCGTACCCGCTGCCATCGCGCCGATCAGTATCAACACACCCACCCTGTATTGCTTCAAGAAAAGCACTGCGAGGCCGAAGGGCAAAAGCATAGACAACGCATAAACGCCCAGGAGTGGGTTTTCCCAATTCGATGAGACTGAGCCTGGCGCCAGTATCGAAGTCTCCCAGCTTTCTGGTGAAAACTCCATCGCTCCATAAAAAATGATGGGTCCGAGAACGAACAGAATCGACAACAAGAAAAACATGGCTCTTGATCGAATCAAAATCGAAAAAAATTCTGGCGCTTCGTCGGTTCGATATTCTTTGGGATCCGCGTAGACATAAGCGCCAAAAATCCCCGGAATCGTCACGCTAGTCATGAAGACCACCCAATTCACAAGGTCGGAAGAAAGCGGTGGAATAAACGGAAGGATCCCGATCACTTCGCCAATCTTTGCTGCAATGACATTCCACGCAACAAGAACTGAAGAAAGAAACCGCGCGAGCTCATAATTAGATAAGTCAGCGAAGCGCGTAGCGACCTCGAAAATCAACAACATCCCAAAGAAGCCACGAACAACGGCGGCGCGCTTTAAGACTTCTATTAAGCGGTGACTCTTCTCACGCGATCTCGAAACTATAGATGCCTGTTTTGAAAGTGTCGGATTCATTTCTGTTTCGTCTATCAGATTCGCAAGCTCGCCGGCGCGCTAGAACAATCATTGTAGAATTTGGCTTTTTTGGGATTGGCTAAAGTTCTGATGAACGCAGATCGCCGAATGATCCGTTACAATGAGTTTCGGGAAGCTCGGCATTTAGGGTACGTTGAACACCCTAAAAACACCTCGCCGGTGGTTTTGTTTATCCTCTCCACCATCCGGCTTCCGCATCGCGGACACCTTTCTGTAATCGCGCGACTATCTTCAGATTTGCGCAGTACGTTTTGCGCGTGTCGGCGATTAGTTCTCTTGCCTGGCTTCAAGCGGGCTTCTGTTAGCCGCGATGTCAATGTGTCGATGCTGTCATGTTCCAGGACCACGCGGTGTTCCGCTTTAATTAGATGGACGAGAACTCCACTGCTCCAAGCTACGTTTCGAGGCATGTCTGTTTTCGGTTCTCCAGTTCCGACGAAGACGACGAAGTTGTGAACTTGATGGTCAGCGAGCCCTAGGATCTGCTGGATGGTTTTGACGTGACGATAGTTCTGTCGAAGCGGGTTTTGGAATTTGGATTGCCAATTGAACATCACCTGAGTCCATTCGGCATGCTTCGCATCGCCAAATATCCAGCCGCTCATGTTTTTAGTTTCGATAACGAAGACGCCATACTGAGAGATAACCACGTGATCGATTTGGGTTGTGTCGCCATCCCAGGTTGGCAGGGTTAAATCCGCCAAGAGTCGATACTCTTTCTTATTCAGCTTTTTCTTGAGCGCTTTATTGACGTGCATCTCGCCAATTTTGCCCTTGGACCACTGCGATCTTGTGAGCCAAAAGGCGATCAGTAGAAACGCCAGTGGGCCCAGCAAAAATAATTCCTGCAAACTGCCCCCCGTCATGATTGCTCCGTCAGAAACCATCTTATCGAGGTTTGAACCATAGGGAATTCTCCCCAGTCAAAAGGGTGTGGGAAATAACGTTGGTATAAACAAGACGGCACCAAAATCTCCGAGATTCACCGGATTTCTGGTCCAATTGAATGGCCATTCTGCCAATTGCGAACACACCCCGAAAAGTGGGGCGCGTTCTATTGTGTCTATATTAACAAGGCCCGATACACATAGATCAGACCTTGTTTCTCGGGATTACACCTCGAATGCGAACCCGGTGTCGAATCCTTCTTGCCAAACTGTCCTTGCTTGCATGTCGAGACCCAATCGAGGAGCTCGCATGCGGACATTCTCAGGAAAGACAGCGCGACTTCTGCATCGCACACGCCCGCCGTGCTCTGAAAGATCGAGCATGATGGCCTCTCGGACGACCTCTTGTCCAAACTCTTCGGCGTAGACATAGCAAACGCACCACAAGCTTTCGCGCTCGCTCTGGCGTTGCGTCTTCTTATCAACCCTAAGAACTGGAATTGGCGCCGCTGCTTTGACGCTTACAGCTTTGCTGGTTCGGCGCTGTCCGAAGGGGTTACGGGTGTTTAATCCATTCATGTCGAACTCCCGACTTACGTTAAGTCCTCGAGGCGAGCGTTGGTTGGGGGCTGTAGGCACGACCCGCCTCGAGGGCGTGATCGCGGATGGAGTTTAGAACTGCGATTTCCAAGGCGATCACATCAAGAGAGTGGCAAGGGATGTACCGAACCACAAACGCCAGTGTTTATGGTCATTTCGTAGGATCGATAGACTTGGGGTGCCGCAAGATGCGCTATGTTTTTTGCAAATTGCGAAAACTTCTCCGCAATCTGCAACTGAGATTGTCGTCACCATCGCCAACAGCAAGCATTTTAAGGGGCCCTGCATTGGGCACTAACTTTGCGAAGTATTTGGAGCGACCGTGAGCTATGGGGCCCACCATACGTTCGATTGGCTTACCTAGGTCGTAAACTGCCGGTGACCCAAGACTTACCCATCTCCATAGTGGTCGCCGGCTCTTTTTTGCGATGTTGACAATTGAACCCGATGTTCGATGAAGACGGCTAGGTCGCTCAAGCGATACCGAATACAGCGTCCTGAAATTTTCACGAAGGCGGGGCCTTGTCCGAGTGTTCTCCAGTTACGGAGGGTCCTGGGCGACACTGCAAGCATTCGTGAAGCATATTCTTCTGTGAGTAGGCGTTCAGTTTCATCGGCGCTCATTATCTATCCTCGCATGGCTTTCATGCGCCCATAATGCCTTCATCGGTCACCTTGGGTCACAGGGTAAAAAATGCTCCTTGCAGGAGGATTTTCTCCTCACCGTTGGGTGCGCTCTTTCTGGATCAGCTGTGCGAGGGCTGCATCGATCTGTGATTGAGAGATTTGTGGTTCAATCAAGCGGCAGCACTCAACGGCAAATTCAGAATGGCGGTTCAATGGGGTTTGGCCTGCCGGGCCCTCTAATCCAGCCGGATCGAAGTTTCGTCCTGTTGGCTCATTCGGGAATTGCGCTTTGAAGTAGGTTCGGATCTGCGCAACGAGATACTCAATGTCCATATTGCGGTTTGGAGGAAGACTGGACGCGCCATCCTTCAGCTGTCGGTCGATTGAGTTTGAGAGATACTCCGAGATTGATTTTAGCATGCCGACATCATCTGTGAACTCGTCCACGTCAAAGCTATCTTCAAAGGGCTTGCCTGGCTTTGTGATGGATTCGTTGCGCATCATCATCGCAACCGCGTCACGGACATCTTCATCCATCTCGCGGTTTCCAACTGAGAGGCTCAGTTTCATTTTTACGGTCGGGCCAAGTGACGAGAGGGTCTGGAACGCTCTATCGAGATCGCGCGCGAGGGTTCGGTAGATATCGCGTTGGTCAGCGCGAGAAGGCACATCTCTGAAGACACGGCGCAGCCAGCCGTATTGGCAGGACCAGTCATGAACTATCTCAGCAAAGGCCGCGCGATCCTGAATCTCGAATTTCTCCGCGACCAGGAGGATGGCTTCCGGGGCGATGGGTTTCCAAGGCTCTCTGTCGAACGATAACACGGGCGCGCTCTTATCGGTTTTCCGTTTCGGCATCGCTCACAAGCCTCAGATACGCCCGTGGTTCGGGCTCAGGCATAGTTAAGAACGATCCAAATAATCCGTCCACTTCATTCGAAGCGCGCCGCGTCGTCTCATCAGCAAGGTGTGCGTAGCGGGCGGTAGACTGTGCCTGTGTGTGGCCGAGCAGGCGTCCAATCATGGGGAGCGATTGGCCAGCCATGGCGGCGATGGAGGCATAGGTGTGGCGCAGGTCATGGATGCGCACGTCTTCGAGCTCAGCCGTCTTCCGAATACGACGCCAGGGCTTTTGCATGTCGGTGACGTGCTGGCCGTCCATGGCGCCGACAATCACGTATGGGTTTCCCGGCCGGCGGGGCAGGGTAAGAAGGAGGCTGAGGGCGGTCTGGTTGAGCAGGACGCGTCTCGGGCCCGTCTTGGCATCTGGCAGCCAGATCACATCATCGCGGATATAGGCCCATTTGAGCTTCTGGATCTCTGAGAGGCGGCATCCGGTGAGGAGCAGGAGCTTGAAGGCTGAAGCCACATGAAGAGTCTCTGTGCCCTCTGAAATGGCTTTATCAAGGGTTTTCCAGAGCCGGTCTATTTCATCAGGCGCCAGGAAGCGCTCGCGCTTGTGCTCTTTGTATTTTGGGACATGCCGGGTCGGGTTGGAGCCATCGGGGCGCAGGCCCCAGATTTCTGCCAGGTTGAACATCTTGGATAGGACACCGAGGACGCGGTTAGCCTGGTAGGGTTTTGTACGAAGACTGTGATGAAGCTCAGCCACGTCTGGGCGGGTGACTGCCATGACGCGAATGCCGCCAAGCTTTGGCTTGATGAAAAGCTCACAGGCGCGTCTGTATTCGCGCTGAGTGGTCGGTTTGCATCTCAGCGCCACATGCTCTTCGAGGAATCGGTCGCAGAGGGCTGATACATTCGGGGCCTTGCGTTCTCGCTGGCGATCGCCTGAAGGGTCTTCGCCTTTAGCTACCTCTCCAAGATGCCTTCGCGCCAATTCGCGCGCCTGCTCCGGGGTGAGCGCTCCGAATTGGCCCAAAGACATCCTTCGAGTGCGTCCATTCTGGCGATACTGAAGGATGAAAGTTTTACGGCCTTTCGGAGAACAACGCAGGCCAAAGCCGCGCAGCTCGCTATCCCAAAGAAAGCGTTCCTTGCCATCAGATGCGTTCAACGCCCTGGCAGAACGGATCGTGATCTTGGTCATGGCTTGAAAAAACTTGGAAGCATATTGGAAGCAAAATAGCGGGTTTCAGAGGGTCAGCTTGGTGACGCTCAGAGTCGAGCATGTCAAATTATAATTATAAGAAACAGTAGGTTATGACGCTCAAAGGACGCTCAAGGACGACGCGGGAAACCGCCCTGGATTATCTCATAACCTGAAGGTCGTAGGTTCAAATCCTACTCCCGTACCCAATAAGCCCCTGATTTCCGTATGGAATTCAGGGGTTTTCTTTTTGAGGATACTGTCAGCGCCTAGACTGCCGCGAGCGCGCTAGGACAAGCCTTCCGCACACACCCGGTTACGGCCCGTGGTTTTGGCGCGGCTGAGCGCTGTGTCGGCCGCGGTGACCATGTCTTCAGAGGTTCGGCGGTCCTTATAGGCGCTGATCCCGAAAGAGGCGGTCGCCGTGGCAGAGGCCGCGTGTCCGGAATTGGTTGGCATCCGTGTGCCTTCAAACTTGTGCTTGATCGAGACCATCAAATTGTAGGCCGACGTGATCTCGATGTTAGGCAGGATGATGGCAAACTCATCGCCGCCATAGCGGGCAACCAGGTCCTGGCCTTTGGTATGCTCGAACAGGATAGAGGCGAACTTTTTCAGCACTTCATCGCCGGTCTGGTGACCGTAACTGTCATTGACGCGCTTGAACTCGTCCAGGTCGGCCAGCACTAGGCAGAAGGTCGAGCCGTGCTCGCGCGCATCGTCGACCTGCCACTGCATGCGGTCCTCAAAGGCGCGGCGATTGCAGACAGCAGTCAGAGGGTCGAGCAGGCTTTGCTTGCGGGCCTGTTCGAGCTCATCATTCAGCTTTTTGACGCGTTCTTGGGTCGCCAGGAGGCCCTGGCTCAGGCGGGATGAGGCTTCGGCCATTTTCAGGCTTTCGCTGACCAGCTGGGTAAGCATGACCTTGAAATCCTCATCCGTTCCTTCTGCGTCGGAGGTGGACTTGATGCCGTGCAGGGTCGAGCAGAATTCAGCATTTTGCGACATGCCGGATTTGATTAGCTCTGAAACATCCTGGATGCTCTCTTCGAATTCTTTGCCGATCGCTTCCTGGGCCTCATCGACGCTGTTCTCGGCGAGGTATTCGCGGTGGATCTCCGCGAGTTCATAGCGGTCCAGCGCGCGGCCGCTTGCGAGCAATTTGTCGACAGCAACGGTCACCGCAGCTGGCGAGCGGGCGACATATGCGTACCACAGGGCATACGTGGTCGGGTCTGGCGGTGTCCCGTGTTTCTGGATTTCCTGAAACGCCGCCTTGCATCGACGGAAGATCAGCGACCGCTCGCTGATTTGCGATTCTTGGCCTGGTTCTGTTTCGGGTTGTTTGACAGCCGCCTGCATGTCGATCTCCAGAATATGTAATCCGAAAAATCTACTAGAGGTTGTTTTAATTAGCGTTAATGGGCCGTGTTCTGAGCACTGTGAATGGCCGAGAAATGTCCTAGACTGGGTCCTTGACGTTGAGCAGCGCGCGCGCCCGCAGGGTCAGATGGCGATAGAGTTCGTCCGGCATAGTCAGAAACTCCGGTACGATGCCTGCCATGGGCCAGATCACAAAAGGTGCATCACGGGCGGCCAGGGCGGCGAGATCGCGGTCGATTTCCTGCTTTGCTTCTTCCAGTGTTTCCAACAGAAACGGGTCAAATGGCCCCCAACTGACAGAGATCGCATGGGCGTTCCGCTCGCCGCGCATTTCGCGCGCCAGACCGCGCCGGCCTTCGCGTTTGACATTGTCCCCATAGACGTAAATCACGTCCCGGTTCGCTTTCAGGTCGTCGCGTGTAATCCACGTTTGTCTGCGCACCCTTAAGGGAACGCGAGAAGTATCGAGCGCCATCAGATTAACCTGCCGTTTACCAATCGGAATGGTTAAGGCAAGAACCGGGCCAGATTCTAGTTAAGGTTGATAATAGAGGCGCGCCGTGCAATTGGCGCGCGGCGCTTAGGAGTCTTCGCGGCGCAAGTCTTCGTTGATGCTCGCCAGGCGAACACTGACAATATAGGCCTGCTGGGATTCCATATTGGCCATGATCAGGCCGGCCTTTTCACTGTTCAGGAGCCGTAGGAAGCCAGCGGCAAATCCAGGGTCCATCTGGTTGAAAATGGTCGCCGCCTGATCCGGTTTCATCGCTCCATACATTTGCGCCAGGTGCTGCAGGTCTTCGCTGGCAAAGGCCTGCATGTCCTGCCAGCGCGTATCCAGAGTGGCCTGTAACGCGCTGAGATCCGTCCGGGTCTGCTCCAACTCGTTGGCCCAGGCCTGCAACTCCAGTTCGCGTGCATCGAGCTTGTTGATCTCCGTCGAAAGACGCAATTGGTCGGCTGCCAGGGAGTCGGCGAGATCTTCGCTAAAACAGATCTGGCCGGTAATGTCAGTCAGTTTTGATCGAACAGGCGTGTGCTCCGGGCCTGCGGCAGCGGCGGCCAGTGCGTTTGCGGCTGTCGTCGCGCCAAGCGCTTCGCCGCCACTTGGCGAGGCGACGCTGCTTGGCATCAAGCGCGAGGCGGCTGCAATGGTGAAAAGGACGCCGAGCGTCAGCAGGACATTGGTTCGATTAGCCGCTTTAGATGCCATAACCTAAACCACTTTCATTCTGGATCTCAGTTGCACAGGGTGAGAGTCGTGGGTGTTCATATCGCGCTGCGCGGTGGCGGCAGATTCTTCCGACATATGTTTCATCCGGTGCATCAGATCAGTGATCTCACGCAGCCGTTCATTTGAAATGGCCAGTGCTTCCTTCATCGCATCCGTCGTATCCTGTTGGGGAATCGTGGTTTGCGGCGGTGCTTGCACGGGCTGCGGCATAGGCGGCGGTGCTTGTTCAAGGTCGTGGGTCAGCTGTTCGACCCGAGTACAGGCAATCTTGGCTTCTTCGATCAGATGCGCCAGGCGGGTCGCGAGTTCGCCTGCATGATAGCGGGTTTCATCCGTCGTCGCCGAAACGGCACTGATCGAGTCTGACAGAGCTTTGATCGTCGCGCCGAGCCCGTTGCGGGTGTTCTGCAGCGCCCGCAATCTTCGGCTCAGCACCATGCAATAGATGCAGGCGACGGAAGAGATCAGGATGATCGCGATATCAAACGGAGAAACTGGCACGCACTACCTCAACAAAAACTCAGTGATCATGACACCCTTGGAAACCCCGTCGCCAAGGACGAGATCTGCGCGCCGGGAGAGTTGCTCGCGCATGTGATTGTAGAAATTTGGATCCTCGAAGTCTGAAACCTCGACGGAACGCAGGTAAAGCAGGAAGGCATCAATCAGCGCGGTTTCCGATGATTTGACGTCCTTGGCCTTTGACTTTTCCGTTGCCACAGAGACCTGCATCTTAAGGTATCGCGTGGCCGGGGAATGCCCAATGGTGATCAGGATTTCCTGTACAGGTGTGTAAGTGTGGGCCTTGGCCGTGGCCGGTTTTTCCTTCGGCACATACTCCGGTTCGACAGTCGCTGCGGTGGCGGTTGCCGGCGCGGGCGAAGGCGCAAGGAAAAACACGCTGGCAAATGAGGTCGTGGCGCAAGCCAGGCCAAGTACCATCAGGCCCATCAAGTTCAGACCGGATTTCGGGGCGGCTTCCGCCTCCGGATTCGTGTCTTCCTTGCTGCTCATCACGGCCCCTTTAAACCAAGAGTTGTTTTCCTGTTTAAATCAATCCCTAGTAAAGGAAGCCTTAACGCTTTCGCCCGAGATTTTAACCAAACTCAACCGTAACGAGAACTCGGGCCTTTTGACATGGATTTCATCGCCAACCTGCGATCCCTTAGTTTGCAGCGCCAAATTATCCTCGGCGTGACTGTGCTCGGCGTCCTCGCGGCGATGACCTTCCTGGTCCGCGGTACGATGAAAGAGCCCATGTCTCTGCTCTATTCCGGTCTCGATCCGGTGCGGGCAGGCGAAGTGATCAATGAGCTTGAGCAGCTCGGCGTGACGTATGACATTCGCGGCGAGGCCATTTTCATTCCGGCCAATGTCCGCGACAAGACGCGATTTGCGCTGGCCCGCGATGGACTGCCGCGTCAATCGGTCCAGGGTTACGAATTGCTTGACGATGTGAACGGGTTTTCGGTCACCTCGGAAATGTACAACGCCGCCTATTGGCGCGCCAAAGAGGGTGAACTGACGCGCACGATCCTGACAACGCCCGGCGTTGATTCGGCGCGCGTTCACATTGGCGCAAATTTACGATCCGGCTTCTCGCGGTCACAGCCGACCCCGACGGCCTCCGTGACCTTGTCCTCAGCCCGGCGGCTCAGCAACGGGCAGGCCGAAGCCATTCAATATCTCGTGGCACTCGCCGTATCAGGACTCAATCCGGAAGATGTTGTGGTCATCGATCCGCGTCATGGCATCCTCGCAGGTCCGAACAAGGAAATCATGGAAGCGCCGTCTGTAGTTGCGGAGACGCAAGCCGGCGTCCTCGAGCAGAAAATCAAACGCCTGCTGACGGCGCGGCTTGGCGATGGCAATGCCGAGGTTTCGGTCAGCGTTGATGTCAGCCGCGAGCGCCAGACGATTTCCGATGTACGGTTCGATCCGGAGTCGCGCGTGATCCGCTCTCGTACGACCAATGATGCCAGCGAAACCAATCAAGGCAGCTCAGGCAATCTCACAGTTGCCAGCAACCTGCCGGACGGCGCGGGTGCGGGTGGTCAAAGCGAAAGCTCGCGCAAGAATTCTGGCGAGACAGTCGCCTATGAACTTAACGAAGTGCGCACCCAGACCGAGCGTCTGCCCGGACAGATTGAGCGCGTATCGATTGCGGTTCTATTGAACGAACAAGCTCTCGGTCTTGATTTGGCCGCAGCAGATATTGCTCAACAGCTGGAACAGGTACGCGCCGACTTCGAAGCCCTGGTCAGCAATGCGGCAGGGCTTGATACAGCACGCGGAGACACAATCACGATTGAGCTGATGCCGTTCCAGGAGCTGCCTGAGGTTGAAATGACCCCTGCACCCGGAATGATGCAGCGCTTGATTGAGCAGCATCTCTGGTCTGCGGTCCAGGCCATTTTCCTCGGTATCATCGTGCTTGCGCTCGGCTTTGGCGTGATGCGGCCGATCTTTGCCAATTCGCGCGGTGCGGCCGGCGCACGGCAAGGCGATGGTGCGGGCGGCGGCAGTGTCGAAGAAGATCTGTTCGGCGCCACGGCGACGGACCCGATCGATTATCTGAAGGATTATACCAAGGAAAATCAGGAGCAGACGGCCGCGCTTCTCCAAGACTGGCTTAAAGAAGATCGAAAGATAGCGGCCAATGAATAGATTGTCGCCGCTCACCCTTCCAAGGTTTGACGTCAAAGCGCTGTCCCGGACAGCGCGTACGCTTGAGACGCATACACAGGCGCCAGAAGGCCAGAGCGACTTTGAGCCAGAGCCTGAGTCCGCTGCCCCACCCGAGGCAATGGCCGACCCGGCGCAAACGGCCCCAGACTTACAAGCGCCAGTTATTCCAGAACCCGAGCCAGTTGATACCGGCGTTCTGCTCTCCAGTTTGGAAACGTCTCTGGCTGAGCTTGAGCGTGCAGCCACAGCGACCTGTCACCAGGCGCTAGCAGATTTCTTTACCTCGGCCTTTCCGCGTCTGAACGAAGCCTTCCTTGCAGCTGAAATCACGCAGGCGCTCGAGGGTTTCGCGCCGCCACAAGTCGAAAAGCTAACAGTGCAAATTCCGGCCACACTGGAAGCGTCTTTCCGCAACGCTCTGCAAGCGTCAGCAAGTCTATCAAAGGTCTGCGAGCTGCAGCCGATCGAGCAACCCGATCAAATGCGCGTCGAGGCCAGCTGGGGCGATGGCGGCCTTCAATTCGATATGGATCAGTTTCTAAATTCAACCCTCGGGCGCTTGTCCGGGCTGCACAACAGGTAAGAGGACAGGATGTCAGAACCAGAAAGAGCAGAAAGCGTCGTCGGGGAAGCAGAACGCCGCAGCGTGACGCCCGAAAACCAATACCGACGGTCGATTTACGGTTTACCGGTCAATGTGATTGTCTCGATTGGCCAGAAGAAACTCAGCGTCGCAGAACTGCTGCAGCTGAAGCCCGATACAATCATTCCTCTGACCGCAAAGATCGAAGATCCGATCGAACTGGTGGTCGAAGACCGGGTCATCGCGCATGGTGAACTGATCGAGCTTGAAGATGGTGCCATTGGCGTCCGCCTCACCCAGATCGAGGAACAAGAGGATGGCTAGCTTCCGATCCACGAATTGGGATGGATGGCTCATCCGTTCCTTTTTGCTGATCGCTGGCTGCGTCCTCTTTGCTTCAGGGGGCGCTGCTGCGCAGGCCGTACCAGGGCCAGACGGCGCTGCGCTGGAGAGTATTCTCGGCGGCGAAGGGCAGGGGCTGAGCGGTACGGTCGTCCAGCTCTTCCTGTTCGTAACCGTCCTCAGCCTAGTGCCCGGCATCGCCATGATGGTGACGTGCTTGCCATTCATGGTGATCGTGTTCTCGATCCTGAGGCAGGCTTTGGGAGTACAACAGGCGCCGCCCAACATGATGATCATGGCGCTCGCCATGTTCCTGACCTTCTTCATCATGGAGCCGGTCTTCATGGAGGCCTGGACCAACGGCCTGTCGCCTTACATTGACGGCACGCTCTCTGAACAGGAAGCCTGGCTGCAGACGACGGAACCCTTTCGTGAGTTCATGATGCGCCGCACCGATCCAGAGACGCTGTTCATGCTCTCAGACGCGCTGGAGCGGCCGATTGGCCCCGAAGAGCAGCCGTCCTTCGCATTGCTGTCCACGGCCTTCATGCTGTCGGAGATCAAGCACGCCTTTCAAATTGGCTTTGTCATCTTCATGCCATTCATGGTGATCGATCTGGTGGTCGCCTCGGTCCTTATGGCGGTCGGTATGATGATGGTGCCGCCAACCGTTGTTTCCTTGCCATTCAAACTCGGCTTCTTCGTCCTTGCGGATGGATGGTTGAAAATCACAGAAGCCTTGATTAGGGGGTACGCCTAAGTGTCGACCAAAGATAATCTCGCCGAAACACCGCAGAGCACAACGCAGCACATTTCGCCCTCGCAGCGCGCTGCCGTTGTGATCGCCATGCTGGGCGAGACGGCGGCGAAACCGATCGTCGAGATGCTGGATGATGAGGCGATCGCGAACATTGCAGCCTCTTTGGAGACCATCACGGTCCTGGCCCGCGAACAGCTGATCGAGATCGTTATCGATTTCCTGCGCCAGCTGCGCATGAACAGTGGTTCGCTGCGCGGCGGCAGCGACTCTGCGCGCAAGATTCTGGAAGGCGTTCTGGATGAGCCGCGCCTGCAACTGGTATATGGGATGGACCAGGCCGAGGACGATATCCCGGTGGTTGCGCCGAAGCTCGACAATCTCTCGGATATCTGGACCGAACTCGCCAAACGCGAAGCCTCCAACACCGCGACTTATCTCGCCGGTCTGACGCCGAACATCATCGCGCTCATCCTGCGCAATCTGGAGACTACGTTGTGTTCGGAGCTGATCTGTCTGCTCGACGAAGACGTGCAGACCAAGGTCCTCGGCGAGATGGTCGATCCACCACCAGCGTCTCCGGACATCGACAGCGTCATCGCGCGCATGATCAAGATGGAGTATTTGCAGGCCGCAGAATCGATCGAAGCAGACGACACAACACAGCTGCAATCGGTTGGCGAAATGCTGAGCCTCGTACCGAATGAGCGACGCAAGTCATTGATGGGTTTCCTGCAGGAATCGCATGCCGAGAAGGTCGACCCCATTCAGCGCGGCATGTTCGCGATTGAAGACCTGCCGAAGATTCTCAACCGCAACCAGATCCCGGTCCTGTTCAAGGCGCTTGATCAAGCCTTCCTGATGGAGGTGCTGACCTGCCTGCAGGCGCAGTATGGAGAGGTGGCAGAATACTTCCTGTCGAACATCTCAAACCGAATGGCTGATCAGTTCCGCTCCGAGCTAGAACGTCTTCCTGCACCGGATGCGGCTAAGGCGGAGCAGATCGAGAAAGACTTCCTGACCAAGATGATGGAATTGAAGCGCGACGGTGTCGTCACGGTCGAGCGGATCAAGGAAGAGGCACCGAGCGAATAGCCCGCTCCGCGCCTTTTACTATCTCTAGCGAATAACCAGTTCGGCGTGGATGGCGCCAGCGGCGCTCATCGCGCGAATGATGTCTGACATTTCTTGAGGGCGTACCCCGAGCGCGTTCAGGCCATCTATCAATTGCGACAGAGTCGTGTTTGATTCGAGGAGCGCAATGTTTTCATTGCCTGTTTGCTCCACAGCGATGTCCGTACGCGGCAGCACGATCGTCTCGCCCTCTGCGAATGGATTAGGCTGAGACACAACCGGGTTTTCGCGCACTTTGATCGATATGTTGCCCTGCGCGATCGCAACCTTCGAGATCGTTACATCCTGACCAAGCACGATTGTACCAGACTTCTCATCAATGACGATGCGAGCTGGGCTTTCAACGTCGATCGGCAAGTTCTCAATCGCCGCCAGAACGCGCGCTGGTGAGCCACCTGTGCCCATAAGGTTGAGCTCAATCGTGCCAGGGTCGCGCATGTAGGCGACCGGGCGACCGAGCGTCGTATTGATCGTGTCCTCGACCCGGGCCGCGGTGGTGAAGTCTGGATTGCGCAACGCAAGCGTCAGTGTGTTTTGTGAGTTGAAATCAAAGCCGATCTCTTTTTCGACAATCGCCCCGCCCGGGACCGCGCCCGTGGTTGGGGTTCCGACAGTGTTGCGCGCGCCGGGGGCTTCGACATTGACGCCGCTGACCATAACGCTGCCTTGCGCCACGGCGTAGACTTGATTATCTGCGGCGCGCAGAGGGGTCAGGATGAGCGTGCCGCCCTGCAGGCTGTCAGCGTCGCCGATAGAAGCAACGGTCACATCAATGCTCGACCCATTGCGGGCGAATGCGGGCAGGGACGCTGTCACCAAAACAGCAGCGACATTGTTCGGTTTGATTTCCTCACCCTGCACGTTCATGCCGAGTCGTTCAAGCATGTTTGTCAAAGAGTCTTCAGTGAAGGGCGCGTTGCGGACCGAATCGCCTGTGCCGTTGAGCCCGACAACAATGCCGTAACCGACAAGGTCATTGGTTCGTACACCTTCAATGTCCAGAATATCTCGAAGCTTCGCTTGGGCATCGGCATAAGACCCAAAGACTGGCATCAGCGCGATAGCGAAACAGGCGAGAATAGAAGAAAGACGCATGCGATTATCTCAGATAATTTAGAAGCGAGAGGTTGGAGAGGCGGGAGGTCAGCAAGTAGGAAGCCTCGAGATTGGCTTCGAGCTCCTTCAGCTGAGTCGCGGCTTCATATTGGTCCTTGCCGGTCAAATCCTGGAAGGAAGACGTCAGCAGAACGGCTTCGCGCCCAAGCAGGTCGAGCTCCGATTGCAGACTGGATTGGCGAATGCCGATACCGGCTTCGACATCAACCAAGAGTGTGCGCCCGCGGTCGAGACGCTCCAGTGCGATATCCATTGCCGGCGTACCAACGGCAGCGAATGGAAGGGCAGTCCCCGGCGCAGACAGGGCCATGATGGAGAGGCCCATGAACATATCTGAAAACGCGCCCTGGTTCGGTAGAACGGCATCAGCATCGCTGGCCGTCTGAGTGCCCTGATAGAAACTGGTCTGGAACCCGCCGGCTGGATCATCGAAATAGGTTTGAACCTGCGCCGCGAAATCAGCTTCGTCGGTTGCCCCGGCGGCGATGGCCTGCAGATCTGTCAGCAGGGCGTCGGCGTCCTGAAACGGCGGCGTGGCGGTGGCGTCACCCGAGAACAGATAGCGCTCACCATGGCGCACGTTCAGGCGTGACAGCACTTCGCTCAAGGCTTCGCGCGCTTCAGCTGCGACGGTTTGCTGGCGGTCGACATCGACGATGCCGATGGCCGCCTGCATTTCCAGCGATAGACCTTCGGTGAGGTCGCGAATGGAGCCCATGACATTTTCGGACAGGGACAATCGGATCTGGCGGAGTTCTATGCGGGCTTGATCATCGGCATTTTCCTTTAGGGCTTTATCGCCGAGCAGGGCATGATCAATTCGTCCGTTCAGATGACTGACCAGATCGGCCTGCCGCCCCGTCGTTGCTTCCTGGGCGCGATCCGCGATCTGCAAGCGCATGTCGCTGATAGAATTACTGAGCGCGGTGCTTAAAAAGCTGTTGAGAGATAATGGGTTCATCGCACTACAGCTCCATCAATTGGTTGATCATCTGGCTTGCGGCTTCGAGCACACGAGCATTGGCGGCGTAAGCTTGTTCGATCAGAAGCAGGTCCTGCATCTCGCGCTCGATATCGACGCCGGTTTCAGCTGCCTCGACTTGTTTTACGGCATCATGCTGTAGCGTGACCGACGATCGGACGGCCTCGTTCTGGATGCGGTTCTGCCCGGCAAGCGAACCCAGCTGCGCAATCAAGTCGCTTGCTGAGTAACTGCCCTGTAGGCCGGGTTGAGTGACGGTGCGAACCTGTTCGAGCGCGCCGACCAAACCGGTCAGAATGGTGGTGTCGCCAGGGTTGCCCTGTGCCACTGCGCCGAGCCCATCGCGCAGTCGCCAGGTCGCTCCGCCTTGAACTGGGTCGACCAGCGCATTGATTTGAAGACGGCTGGCGATACCCGCGCCTGCAGCGGCGTTGGAATCAAGGAACAGACCCGGATCCCCAACCAGCAGAGAGGGATCAATGGCCGGATCGGTGAACCGGTCGATCATGTCCTGCGCCATCGTGTCGAGCTGGTTTTGCAGAGTCGTCAGGTCAGTGTCGCGCAGAGTGAAGAGCGCTGCGAGCGATCCACTCGACACGGCGCCGAAAGTCGGCGCGCCCGGCGTGATGTCAACGCCGTCCACAGTGAGACCGGAAAGGTCTCCGCCCGCCAGAGTGAAGTCTGCTGACACTGTATTGGTGGGCGTGAATTCGATTGTACGGGCAGGACCGGCGACCAGATACACGCCTTCGGTGGTGAGCACGTCGATCGCGCCGCTGTCACTTTCAAATGTCTGAATCGGAATGTGCTCAGCAATGCGATCAAGCACGCGGCCACGTTCGTCGAACAGCGACGCCGCTTGTGCCGACGTTCGATCAATACTTGCGAGCGACCGGTTGAGATCAGAGATTTCCTGAAGCGAAGCGTTCACGATGGCGACGCTGTCGGCTATGTCCTGATCAGCCTGGAACCGTCGCTCCGTGATCAGATCGCCGAGGGCATTGAATTCTGTCACCAGGTCTTTTGCCGATTGGACAACCTGATTCGCATGCGTGGTCGATTCCGGACTGAGCGCCGCGTCGCGCAGCGCTGTTTCGAACGAGTTCAAACGTTGGAACAGAGTCGAGCTTTCAATGTCTTCGCCAATCCGCTGAGACAGCGAAGCCCAGGAAGAAGACAGGATTTCGGCTTGCGCAAAATCGCTGGCCAGGAGCCGACGCTCGCTGGTCAGGCGCGCATTGGTCGAACGGTCTATACCTTCGACCTGCACCCCGGCGGTTTGCGCGCCGAGTATGGTTTCGCTGACGGTCAGCGCCCGGCGAACATAGCCGGGCGTCGACGCGTTAGCGACGTTGGTGGCGACCAGGTCCGCACGTGCGCCAATGGCGTCGAGTCCGGACCTGGCGGATACGATGGCACTTGAAATGCTCACGTCGGGCGCCCTTCTGAACTAGCGAAAATTATCGCTTCAGATTGGTGGTTTCCTGCAGCATCTCATCGACAGTCTGAACGATCTTGGCGCTCGAAGAGTAAGCGCGCTGCGTCTCGATCAGATCAGTCAGTTCGCGAGCGATGTCCGTGGTCGATTCCATCAGGGCAAAGCCGGAGAGGGATCCGACCGGGCCGGTCCCTGCGTCCCAGAGATACATGTTACCACTCTGCGCAGACACCGTGTAAGCCTGTCCATCCAGAGCCTTGAGACCATCCATATTCGGCACGTCGCCGACTGGGATCTGATACAATGTCCGGCGGAAGCCTGTATCGTAAATCGCTTGTAAATTGCCGAGCTCATCAACCTCAATCGATTGAAGGTCCCCAATCGGTGCACCGTCCTTGGTCACCGAGGTCGGTGAGAAAGGTGCGGACAATTGGGTCATGCCCGACGTGTCGAGCGGACGTCCAATGAACACATCGACGGGCCCGTGGATCAGCGTCAGGGCGACCTGGCCGGTTGTGGTATCGTAAGCTGCGCCGCCGGATGCGGTGACGCTGGCGATTCGGCCGCCATTCGCAGACGTATCGTCAAACGTGATGTCCAGCGCACCGATTGCGGTGGTCGGGTCGCCAGCATCGTCAAAGATCTGAACTTGCCACTGATTCGAAGATCCTGTGCCCGGAACCACCGGCGTTAAGTCCATACGCAGGGTCTGTGCGCGGCCGAGATTGTCGTAATACTCAATCGGAAGGCTGTAGCCGCCGCCCGTTGCGCCAGCGTCAGTCGCATCTGCGGGCAGGTTAATGCCAACTTCGATGGATGCGGTTGGTGAGGCCACAAATTGCGAGGTGGCAATGTTGACCGGCTCAAGGTTGGTGCCGCTGTTGCGGCTGACATTGCCAATCGAGCCATCGCTATCTGCTGGCCAGCCCAGCAGGAAGAGTCCGCTTTGGGTGCGCAGATTACCGTTCTGATCAGCTGTAAACGATCCGGTTGGCAGCAGCATCAGATTGCGGTCTGCCGCGGATTGGTCGACGCCTTGAACGTCGGTGACCGGGACAAGGCCGCGGCCGGCAACCGCGATGTCGGTCGCGTTACCCGTGGAAATGAGAGAGCCGACGGCACTCACATCTTTAAATGTGTCGACCATAACGCCGCCAGCCGAATAGGCGGACGATCTCTGTTCCAAAACCATGGAGGAGAATTCCACCTGACTTCGTTTGTACCCGAAGGTTTCAGAGTTTGCGATATTGTCGGAAATGGTTGAGAGGCGGGTCGAGTTGGCGTTGAGGCCCATGACCCCGGCATTCAAAGATGATGATATACTCATGTCGGTTGCTCCTGCAGTCGATGCAACCGAAAGTAGAAATCATTGGTTAATAAGCGAATAACTCAACTTAAGAGGGATTTAACTCGCCACTTCCTGCTTCAGGAGCGTGATTGAGATCCGGCGGTTTTGCGCCGCATAAGGATCTTCTGGAACCAGCAAATCTGTATCTGCCCGGCCGGAGACTTCCTGTATGCGCTCCAGCGGAAAGCCCTTTTCGACCAGCAGGCGCCGCGCAACATTGGCGCGTTCTGTCGAAAGATCCCAGTTGTCGAACTTAAAGTCATCTCGAAACGCCAGTGAGTCGGTGTGTCCAACCACGCGGATATTGTTTCCGAAAGCCCCGAATGATTCGGAAACCGTCGCGACCAGCTCGACCAACAGCTCTGTCGGCTGGCTTTCACCCAGCGCGAATAGAGGCACGTCTTCTGAATCGACCAGCTCCATCACGATGCCTTCTGGAGACAGCTTGACCTGGATGTGGTCGCTGAGCGCTTTGGACTCATCGCTGAGCATCATTTCCAGTTGCGCGACGGCTGCAGCTTGTTCGGCTTCAGTGATTTCAGGCGGATTGTTGTCCTCATCAGAAGCTTCAGCGAACTTTTCATGTTCGTCCTGGGTCAGAGGCTTGGTCTTGGCCAATGTCGAAGACGCCGTCGCACCGGTGCCCATCTTGGCGTAAGTCTGCTCTGTGAAGATCGAAGAGCCGTTGAGGCCATCCGATCCACCACCAGAAATACGCGAAATCGGAATGGTCGGGTTGAAGTAGTCAGCGATCCCTTTGCGCTGTTCTTCCGTCGTCGCGTTGAGCAGCCACATCAAAAGGAAGAAGGCCATCATCGCCGTCACGAAGTCAGCATAGGCGACTTTCCACGCACCACCATGGTGTCCGTCGCCGCCACCTTTTTTCTTTTTCTTGATGATGATGACCGGAGCTTGTCCGTTCGCTGCGTTAGCCATTGTGCCTACCCAAAAATTTCGCTGAGGACGGCTTAGCAAAGTACGGTAAATTTCCGAAATACAACTCAGAGTCGATTTTTTGAGCTCTGATAACTTTTTATTCACCATGAAATTCAATCTTAAATAGAGAGATCTCTCATTCATCCAGGGGTATAAGTTGAGCGCCGTGCTTCGGAAAAAGCTTGAATCGAGTGGCGGCGTTCCGCCACGAGTGTTGCAGAACAAACCGTTCTGGATCGCGCTCGAGCACGCCATCTCCGCCTGGTTGAACGGCGTATTGCAAGACGAAGGTGAACTGCGCTTGCAGTCGCGGGAAGTGAGTCCCGGAGCCGCACTGGCAGACGATTTGTTCGGGGCTTACGTTTATGGCTTCCGTCACGAACCGCAGGATCTGGTTGTCGCGGTCTCGATCGATAACCTGGTTGCCGCGCGCTACGCGGCGCAGAAAATGCAGCAAGATGCTTCCCGCCTGGCCGAGGCTCCGCAGCTTTTCTTACAACTCCTTCTAGAGCCAACTGCGAAGCAACTCAGTGAAGATCTGACAACAACTTTCGACATGCTCGGCGAAGACGGCGCCGCACCAGAATCTACGACGTTTGAAAGCCTGGAAATCGAGGGCAATTGTCTGGTCGTCTATTATCTTTGTGACCTTGAAGGCCAGGCTTTTCGAATTGGCGTCGCGCTGAAGCTCGACGCTGTATTGAGTTTAACGGAGTCTGCGGGCGATGATTCCCTGGGTGGGGGGGCCATTGGTGGCGCCAAGGGATTGTCAGAGCCACGCGTGCAAAACTCGAGTGTGCACCTGGATGTCGTGCTCGACCGTTTGCCAATGACAGTCGCCGACTGTTTGAGGCTAGAAACTGGATCTGTGATCGAGCTGCCAGGCACACACCGTTCGAAACTGACCGTGACCGCAAAAACCGTGGATGGCCCTGTCGATATCGCACAAGGCGAGCTGGGCGTTTGGAAGCATCAGCGTGCGGTCCGACTGAAGTCAAACATCGACCCGGCCTTCTTACAGGAGGTCGCGGCGACATGAGTAGAATTTGTAGAATTGGGTTGAAGGGAGGCGTTCTGTGGGCGCTATATTAGGACTTGCCGTGACAATGTGCATGGTCTTCGGCGGCTATATTCTGGCCGGCGGGAAGATGAGCATCATTCTGAAGTCTCTGCCATTTGAGATGATGATGATTGGCGGTGCCGCGACCGGAGCCTTCCTGGCAGCCAACGACTTTTCGACCATCAAACACACTGGCGGCGACGTCATCGCCGCAGTCACTGGTCCAAAGTGGAAGAAGAAAGATTATCAGGACCTGCTCTGCATGATGCATGAGCTGCTCAGCGTCCTGAAGGAAAACCCCGTCGACATCGAAGCGCATATTGAATCGCCGAACGAGTCCGAGATTTTCCAACGTTATCCGAAGATACTCAAAGACCATGAAGCAGTTGAGATGATCTGCGACACAATTCGCTCGATGATCATGAACTTTGACAATGTGCACCAGGTTGAAGAGCTGCTTGAGAAGCACCTTGAAAGTTTGCTTGAAGAACGCCTGCACGGCTCGCACGCGCTGCAGTCCATGGCCGACGCTCTGCCGGCCCTCGGAATTGTTGCTGCGGTTCTCGGCGTGATCAAAACCATGGCTTCTATCGACAAGCCGCCTGAGGTGCTGGGGGGCATGATTGGTGGCGCGCTTGTTGGGACATTCCTTGGCGTGTTTCTGGCCTATGGCGTGGTTGGTCCGCTGGCGGCCAAGGTCGCTCACACCCGCAAAGAAGAGCACTTTTTCTATTCGATGATTGGCGAGATGCTGGTGTCCAGCCTGCATCAAAACCCGGTCAATATTTGCCTCGAAGTTGCGCGTCGACACGCGCCAGCTCGGGTACGTCCATCCTTTGATGAAGTTGAAGAAGCAGTGAAAGGGCTACGCCAAGCAGCATGATCCGGCGCTTAACATATGCCAGTCTTGGTCTGGCTCTGGCCGCGGCAGCGCATGCCGATCCGGAGCCGGTAACAGCGACACCAAGTGACGAGCCCGTCCGCGAGAATAACGCGGCGGGCTTAGACGCATTTGTAGAAACCGCGATTCGCAGCGGCTTGTTGGTCCGCAATGACGGGGCAGAACCCATCGAACTGGACTCCGTTCCTGCGCTGCAACCCATCGTCTGCACAGAGCAGTACCCACTTGATTTTTCTGTTGAAAAGTCCCTGCGCCGGTTCACTGAATTGCCCGTGCCAAGCGCTGAAGACGACGCCGATCCCAGCGCTGCGTTCCTGAAAGACATGCGCGCGAAGCTCGCGCTCGGCCTGTACAGTGAAGCCCGAGCGATGCTGGCCTTCGCGCCAGAATCCGATTGGCAGGTCTATCGCGAATTTATTGAGTTGATGAATGGTCGGAGCGAGCCGGACATTGACTATTTCCGGCAACTGACGAGCTGCCATGGTGAAGCAGAATTATGGCTGGCCGTGTCTGAGTTACGCGGATATGAGCCGGAGGGCATTGAGCGCATTCAAGCTCACATTCCGCGTTTGCGCGCGCTGCCGCACAACCTCCGCCAGGATGTTGCGACCTCGACCATCCCAACTCTGATCCTGCTTCGCCGCGCCGGCATTGCTCAGCAGGTCTTGTCCACTTTTTCCGCTGAAGAGATTGAAAACTCAACCCAGCTGACCGCTTTGAAAACTGCGATTGCCGATATGCCGGACGGTAGCGAGTCTGATGATCGTCTGGTCATGCTGATGAACCGACCGACGCTGAAACTCGCGGCGCTCCTGATCCTGATCGAGCGCAATGATACGCTGCGTCCGACGATCAAGGAGTTTGCGCTCGAAGAGGCTTGGAGCATTCTCGAGCAGAACGATACCAAGCATGGGTTTGAACAAATCCTCGCCTTCGTGATGCAGAATCTGGAAAGCGATAATCTTTATTCGGGGCTCCAGCGCGTTCGCACATTGCCAATTGCCGAGACCGACGAAATTCGCGCGGCCGTGGATCGCAATATTATAGAATCTCTGGACGCCTATCTGACCAGCGCAGAGCCCGCAGCATCGCTGAAGGGCCTGAAAACGCTGACCCAGTTTCACGCCAATCTGCCATATGATGAGCAGGGGAATGCACTGCGCCGACGCGGAGCTGAGATCGCGCTTGATCTCGGTCTGATCAGCCTTGTTGAAGCTTTGCTGGACTCTGTTGAACGCGACGCTGAGGTCACCAAACTGTTGGCGAAAGCTGCATACTGGAGCGGCGCGGATGACGACCTGTTTGATCTACGCACAGCCTATCCCGGGCTGATCGAAGTGAACCGGCTGGCGGGCGTTCGCGCCGTACAGGCGGGCGCCGCGCAAGTCGCCAGTCAGGCTTATGCAGAGCTCGACGGCGAGCCGTCCAAACAGCTGGAGCTGATCGAGCAAGCGGCCCTTAGCGACAGCTGGGCGCTCTATGATGCCAATGCCGACGCCTTGTCTGAAGAGCTCAGCCTCGAAGACGGTTTGCGCCTGGAGCGCGTGCACCGCGTGCATCGCGGCACCGAACCTCAGGCCCGCCCTGATCGCATTCGCCCCTATCAGATCGCACCGCTTCTAGAAGCGTCGAAACTCGCCCTCTCATCTTCGCAGGCAGGAGCCAGCCATGAGTAATAGCATCTACGCCACCATCTCCCGGCAAGATGGCTTGCTTAAAGAATTGCAAGTCGTCGCCAACAATATCGCGAATGCGAACACGACCGGTTACAAGACCGATCGCGCCGTTTTCGCTGAGTATCTGGTCAATACCGGGACTGACACACCATCGCTCTCGATGGGCGCGCTGGCCGGGCATAATTTCGACCTCACGCAGGGCACGGTGAAATTCACAGGCGGCCAGTTCGATGTGGCCATTCAGGGCGAGGGCTTCTTTGCCCTGCAGACCCCCGCAGGCGAACGGTTGACCCGAGCCGGATCTTTTCAGGTTTCTGCAGAGGGTGAGCTGATCACCCCCGATGGGGCAAGCGTGCTGGACGCGGGCAACACGCCGATTCAAATCCCGCCGGAAGCGGCGAACATCTCGATTGCCGGCGACGGCACGATCACCGTTGACGGTGAACTGCTGGGGCAGATTGGTGTCTTCCGCGCCAATGGTCAGTTGCAGCGCGACACAGACACGCGCTTCATTGCTGGCGAAGGTACAGAGCCCATCGAGAATGCAAGCGTCCTACAAGGCGCCCTCGAGGCATCGAATGTTTCTCCCGTTTTGGAAATGGCGCGCATGATTGAGGTCCAGCGCGCCTATGAAGCGGGTCAAAACGTGCTGGAGGAGGAACACCAGCGCATCAACCAAACGATTACAGCGGTAAGGAACCGGTAGGCACAGGAGGTAGCCCATGAAATCGCTCCAGATAGCAGCAACCGGCATGGCAGCGCAGCAAATGCGCGTCGATGTCATTTCGAACAATATCGCCAATATGAGCACCGCGGCTTACCGTCCGCGCGTCGCCGAATTCTCCGATCTTGTTTATCAGCAATATCTCACGCCAGGTACGCTCACCTCGCAGCTTGGCACCGTGGTGCCTGCGGGCATTCAGCTTGGTACTGGGGTCAAGGCGTCGACCGTTTCGGTCGAAATCACACAAGGCTCGATGCGCCAGACCGGTGCAGAGCTGGACATTGGAATCGACGGCAACGGTTTTCTCGAGGTCGCCCTTCCGGACGGCGAGTCTGTCTATACGCGGGACGGCAAATTGAACCGGAGCTCTGACGGGCAGATCGTAACCATGGATGGTTATCCGCTTGCTGATGGCATCACCATCCCGGCAGATGCCAACCGCATCTCAATCAGTCGCGATGGCCAGGTCACTGCCTATTTCGACAATGATGAAAACGGTCAGGCGATTGGCGTCATTTCGCTGGTTAGCTTCGTCAATGAGAAAGGTCTTGAGGCACTGGGCGACAACCTTTTCCGTCGCACCGAAGCGTCCGGCGATCCAAATCGCCAAGTGCCCGGCAGCAACGGTCTTGGCACCTTGCGTCAGGGGTTCCTGGAAGATTCCAGCGTTGACGTGGTGAAGGAGATTTCCGACCTCATCGAAGCCCAGCGCGGTTATGAGCTGAATTCCAAAGTGATCACCGCTTCGGATGAAATGCTCGCCGCCACGACCCGGCTGAGGTAGCGCCATGATTAGTGCCGTCCTGTTCAGCCTGGGGCTTAGCTTATCGAGCCCGGTTTCACTGACCGCGAATGATGTCATTCGCGCCGGTGATATCATCACGCCGCAAAACGCCAGTCCGGAAGGGGACGTCTGGCAGGATGAGCACAATGCGCTGCTCGGCCGGGAAGTTCGTCGCACCGTCTATGCTGGTCAGACCATTCAGCAAAAAGACACGCAGAGCCCGCGCCTGGTAAAGCGCAATCAGCTTGTCACCGTAAAGTATCTGAGAGGGCCGTTGGAGATTTCTCTGACCGGCCGCGCCATGGGGGAAGCCGGTGAGAATGAAACCGTCCCCGTATTGAACCTTCAATCGCGCCAGGTGGTCGAAGGTACTGTCCAAGCAGGAGGCTGGATATGGGTAAAATAGGATTCTTCGCCGCGACCGGCATGGTCGCACTTACAGTATCAGCTTGCGCTTCAGGTGGATCGGACACCGTTCAGCAAGCGGCGCCGCCGCAGCATCAGATTGACTGGTCGCAGACGTCTCAAGCCGCAGAGCCGGTACAGGCGACGTCGGCGTCTCTATGGACGACTGCCCCGAACGCACTTCTCGGCATGCGCCGGGCCAAAGATGTTGGGGATCTCCTGACCGTGGTCGTCGACATGAATGATCAGGCGAATGTGCAAACCTCATTGTCGCGCAACCGTTCGACCAATGAACAATTCAATCTCGGCGCTTTATTCGGATTGCCGCAAATCGCGGACACGGTTCTTCCTGGAGCCGGCACGCTTTCGCCAGGCGTCGATTATGACCGTACTTCTGCGCTGACAGGCGCGGGCGCGGTGAACCGCGCTGAGCAGGTGACGTTTCGTCTCTCTGCGCGTGTCGTCGGGGTCGAGCCGAATGGCAATCTCATCATCGCTGGGTACCAGCAGACTCAAGTTAGCAATGAGGTGCGTTACCTGACCGTATCTGGCGTCATTCGGGCGCAGGACATCACGCGCACCAATACGGTGTCGTATGAAAAAATTGCCGATGCAAATCTCTCTTATCTGAGCCGGGGTGAAACCATGGCCGGAATGAAACGCGGCCTTGTTCCCAGGGTCCTCGAAACTGTCCTCCCGTTCTGAAAGGAAACGTGATGAAACTCATCGTCACCAGCCTCGTTGCTATTATTTTTGTCGCTGCCGGAAGCTTTGCGGCGGTGGTCTTGAAGACTCCCTCTGAGGCCTCAGCGGCAAGCGTGGCTGAGATTGAGGATGAGAACAAAGAGAATGATCATGGCGATGATCACGGCAAGACCGATAAGAAGAAAGCCAAGAAAGATGATGGCTACGCCAAAAAAGCCAGCTCGGGCAGTTCTGCTTACTACAAGTTCAGCCGTGAGTTTGTCGTTCCGATCATGCGGGGCGGTCAGGTCACCAGCCTGGTGATCCTGCATATCAGCCTCGAGACAGATTCTTCGACGTCTGAGCGTTTGTTTTCCGAAGAGCCGAAACTGCGCGACAATATCATGACGACTCTGATCGCGCTCAGTAATGATGGACGGACGCTGGAACAGCCGACTGACATCAACAATTACGAGAACATCCGCTCGATGATTCTGATGAACCTCAAGGACTCAATCGATGATGGAATTCAGAACGTCCTGATCGTGGATATGGCGAAGCAAAATCTCTGACTATTCAGAGATTTTGCGCGTCGTTGCGAGGTCGCCGGTTAGGTAATTGTCTGTCCCCAGAACCAGCTTCCCGTTCTCGTTTCCAAGGGCGGTGACTTTGGTGATGAACTCGGCATCGGTTTGAGCGACCGGCTGACCGTCCTTGTACAGATCAAGCTGGAATTCATAGATCCCGTTCGCGGCCTTTTCGCTTTGATCGGTCAGCGATCCATCCCAGGTGTGGCGTTGCATGGCGGCGTCCAGAACCTCTTGCCAGACCACATTGTTCTGACTGTCTTTAACCGTCAGCAGAGCCTCATCGTGAGCGATGGATGGGTTGACTTCAAACTCAATCGGCGCGCCCTCATAAGCGACATGTTTTGACGCCACCGCAACTTCCTGTCCAAGCCAGTCATTCGCGATAATCGCGTGCAGGTCACCAATCATTGAGGCGATGCCCTCAAGACTGGAATTCGTTTTGACTTGCTGTTCGAGGGAAGAGAACGTCGCCAGCTGCTCAACGAATTGTGTCGAATCGAGCGGTGAAAGCGGATCTTGGTTTTTGATCTGTGCGGTCAGCAATTGTAGGAAGTTATCGAACTCCTCGCCCACACCGCTCGTGCTCAGGGCGGTACTTGATGTCGTGTTGGTACCGGTGGCAGCGCCGGTCGATGCGGCTGGATTTACCTGGGTCATGGCTGACTCCTAAAGCGTGAGATCAAGTCGTTCTGGAAGAGCGTAAGCGGTGTTTGATCGTATCGGTGACGCCTGGCTTTTCGGTTCGTCAGTTGCCGAGAAAAGTAGATCTGATCTCGTCAATTCCGGGATTTGCCAATCCGGTTGAGATCGGTCATCCGCATGCTGACGGAAAGACAGATTTTGTTCCGACAGACCATGGTCTTTCAGCGCTTCGGTCAGTTCGAAATGAAGTTCGCGCAGGCGCTTCAGAGCTTCCGGGTTTTCAGAGGTAACCGTAATCTGCTGAACACCTTGCGCGTCGAATTTGAAATCGATCGCAACACGCCCAAGCTCCGGTGGATCAAGCTGCACGATCAATTGGTCTTGCGGTTCTGCACCATTTCTCAACGCGTTCAGAATGATCGAGCTGATCTCGTTCGGTGCGGCCAGCGGAATGGATGGAGCGATTGGAGCCAGACCAGACGTGAGCGCAGGCGCTGATACGGAGGTCGGTTGCGCAACAGACAGCAAGGCTTCGGGTAGGGAGGTCATTGCGGTCGGTGCTCGTGCGTCAGCTGCGTTGGTGGTAACAAGCTGGGTTTTGTTGATCGATCCCGCGAGATCCGCATCGGCAGCGAGCTGCGCCGTTCTGAGTTCTGGACCTGGAACATCCGCGCCATCTTGATTGCGCATGATGCGCAGAACGTCATCGCTTTCGACCGGGGTCTCGGCTGTTGCTGTCTGCGGTTTTGATACATCAGGTGTTCCGCCGGCGATTTTGGCGTTCGAGTCCACCGCTTCCTTTGCAACTAATGGCGCGGTTGGAGCTGTTTTGATTTCGCGTGCTGAGTCCATATTCTCGGTTACAACCGGGTCAACGCTCGTCGAGCCGGCGGGTGCCGCCGCTACGCGCGGTTTCTTTGTGGTTGTGTCGGCGTCAGGCTGAAGAGGTGCCTGAGCCTGCAGGTCTGTCGTCTTCACGTTTTGAGGTGCGCGCGGATCGTCAGAAACCGAAAGCTGAATTTCAGCGTCGGTTGCGGGACGCGGTACCTCGCTATCGCTCGCTGCTGCGAGGGCCTGCTCGGCGTCAGCAACGGCCGGATCGATTTGTTCGCGCGCGATCAGAGGTTGCGTCCGCTTCGGTTGGACTGGGTCCGAGGAAGGTTCGCCGGATCCTGCGGCTGTATCCGCTGTTTGAGGATCCGTCTTGGCTGGCACCTCGCCATCGGCGGTGTCGCGTGAGACCATTTTGGAAAAGGAAGACTCGTCCGATCGGGACGAGGGGTCTGAGAGCTTATTTTGCTTCGGCCCTGACTGAGCAGGCGCCAAGCCTTCAGAAGGTGAGATCGATATCATTTCGCGTCATCCTGACTGGCCCTCAATACAACAAGGGGGCGTAAAGACTGAATTAACAACTTTAAGTTTAAAAACGATTAAGCATTCGAGGGTCTAGGAATGACCGTTACACCGCCGATCAATGTGATGCCGACGGGCGCAGCACAGGCACCGACACAGCCCAAACTCACCGCCGAAGAAGATACAAACGTGCGCTTTGAGCAATTGCTCTGGGCCGAACTTCTGACCCATACCGGGCTCGAAAAAGCGCTCACGCTGAGCGGCGGTGAAGGCGCCTCAATGTTCTCCAGATACTTTGTCGAAGCAATCGCAGCCGACATTGCTGAACAGCATCCGCTTGGACTCCTCGATAAGCAGGCGGATGCAACCCAATCGATAGATTCAGATCCGGGGGCAGACTCATGAGTATGACAACAGAACAATTGGAAACGTGCCTCACCTCTATTGAATCTGTATTTGAAAGAGAGGCGGAGTTTATTGTTGCCGGAAACCTCGCGGAACTCGGTGAGCTCGCTAAGGTCAAACTCGAACACTTTAATCAGTTAACTTCGGCGATTGAATCCGGGGCATTGTCTCAGCAACCCCCCGCTATGATTAATCGAATTCAGAAGGTCCAGGCGACCGCGACCGAGCATAGCCGCCACCTGGAAGCCATGCGGCACGGCCTAGGTCGCATCCTGACGCGGTTAGGCCGCATGCAGTCTGACACGCTGGTCGGTTCCTATAATGAATATGGCAGCCGCGTGAAATTCTCAGACTCTGTCGGGGGCTTTGAAAGCAAAGCTTAGCATTAAGAAAATGTACACCCTGTAATAGTAAACGGGAAAATACAACCAAGAGTGGTTTACCGTAAAAGGGCTGTCAGGATGACATTGAACGAAGAGTCCCTCTTAGGACCACACCAAATAAGGAAAAGCATCAATGTCTAGTATTCTTACCAACAATAGCGCCATGGTTGCGCTTGAAACATTGCGTGGCATCAACAAAGATCTCGCAATGGTCCAGTCTGAAATCTCGACTGGTAAGAAAGTTTCTTCTGCTAAAGACAACGCCGCCATCTGGGCGATCTCTACTGTTATGTCTACGGACGTAGAAAGCTTTAAGCAGATCCAAGACTCATTGAACCTCGGTAACTCATCTGTCGGCGTTGCGCGTTCGGCTTCTGAGCAAATTACCAACGTTCTTCAGGACATGAAAGAACTGATCGTTTCGGCTCAGGAAGAGAACGTTGACCGTTCTAAGATCCAAACCGATATCGGCGCACTTCGCGACCAAATCGGTTCTATCGTTGGCGCCGCTCAGTTTAACGGCCTGAACCTGATCGACGGCGCGTCTGCTGATGACGTCAACGTTCTTGCATCTCTCGACCGCGCATCTAACGGCACTGTTTCAGCGTCTTACATCAGCGTTGCACGTAGCGACCTGTCTATCTCTAACAACAGCGTCGCCGCTGTTTATGGTGGTGCCGCAGATACGACGACCAACCTGATCGACAATGGCGGTACAGCTGCTGGTACCGGCGATACGTTCGCCACTGGTGCAACGCAGGTGGTTACAATTGGCACGGTTGCCGATGGTAACGGATATCGCCTCGTGTTGGACGATACGGCAACCAACAACAATATTGGTGCACGTACGTTCGAATATGTTGCAGGAACTGACGATAGTGCAAACTCTGTCGCAGCCAGCCTCGAATCTCAGATTTCGAACTTCCTGTCTGCAACTGGTCAAACTGACTATGTTGTTTCTCGGACTGACAACGCGATTTCGATTACCAACAATTCTGGTGCCACGACTGCGATCAACTCGTTTGCATCTACCGGTGGCACAGCTGGCGTTAGCGCTGGCGGCCTCGGTGACCTGGCCACGGTTGACGTGACCACAGATGCTGGTGCAACCGCAGCTTTGACGTCTATTGAAGGTCTGCTCGGAACCGCGATTGATGCGGCTGCCGGCTTCGGTTCTGCTCAGAAGCGGATCGAAACGCAGAACGAATTCGTTCAGACCATGGTTGACTCTCTGACAACCGGTATCGGTGGTCTGACTGACACCGACATGGAAGCAGCTTCGGCGAAACTGCAGGCCCTTCAGGTACAGCAGCAGCTTGGTACTCAGGCTCTGTCTATCGCGAACCAGGCGCCACAGTCTCTGCTGTCACTGTTCCGATAATACCAATCGCCTGAAGCGCTCACTCGAGCGCTTCAGGCTCTTTTTTAAGATCCTGGGAGGATTTATTGCAGGCACTGGCTCACAAAGCGTATGGCGAAGTTCGTAACCGAACCGCTGATAACAAGTCCCTCGAACATGCTTTGTTTCAACAAATCACGGATGGACTGATCGCTGCGAAAGATCTGGAAAAGACCGATCCTTCGACCTGGGCAGACGCTGTAAATCGTAATCTCGAACTGTGGACACTCCTCGCCACAGACCTGCTTCATCCTGAAAACCAGTTGAATGAAGCGACACGTAAGTCACTGCTTGAATTATCTATTTTCGTCCGACGCGCCAGCATGAAAATCCTGAGCGGCGAAGGCGAAATTGCTGATCTGATTGAAATCAACGAGTCCATCATGGGTGGCCTCAAAGGTTAGGTTTAAAAACAAGAGTAGACTTAAAGAGGGGACTAGGAATGTCCGGTTTAATGCTAAAACTCGCTCCGGGTGAGCGCTTTATTATCAACGGGACCATGCTTGAAAATGGCGATCGCCCGGGACGCATCCGCGTGCCGGGACCTGACGTTATGGTGCTGCGCTGCCGCGATGCACTGAAGCCGGAAGAGGTCGATACGCCCGTCAAGCAGGTCTATTATGCGATCCAGCTTCTGATCACCAAAGACCTGGAAGAGGAAGACACGCTGCCGGCGCTGTATCGTGCTTGCGAAGATCTCAAAGGCGCATTCGCGCATATTAAGCCAGATCTGATTCCAACGCTCTGCGAAATGCTTCGCCGCGGAAATTACTATTCAGCTCTGTGCTATCTCAAGCAGGTCATTGAGCTTGAAGCCCAATTGTTGGGTCAGGAAAACTCCGGCGCACTGGCGGCTTAAAATGGTGTTCCAGCCGGTCATACCCTTGTCTGGTTTTGGAGGCTGGAACTTCCTGCAATCGACGTATGATGCGCAGTTGCAAACCTATTCCAACTCGCCGCAGATCAAAAACGATATCGACTATTTCACGGAGAAGTTCGCCGAGCCGATGGCGGTGGAGGACTTCTTGAGTGATCCGCGCTTGAGGCGAATCTCAATGACGGCGTTCGGTCTTGCCGGCGAAGAGTGGAAGACCGGCTATGTCCGCACCATTCTGGACGAAGTGCAGGACCCAGCGAGTACGTTTCTCGCGCGGCTCAACAATCCGCAATATACGCGTTTTGCTGAGGAGATGCGGCCGGTCGACGGTGAAATCCTGCTGACGCTCCCAGACCTCGAACGGATTACTGCGCGCTTTGCCGCTGAGTCGTTTGAACTCGCTGTGGGTGAGCAAGACAATGCGATGCGCCTCAGCCTGAACTATCAGGACGAAATCACTGAACTCGTCACTGACGGATCAACCGACCAAACCGTCTTGTACAGATTGCTGGGCAGCGTGCCGGTTCGAATCGTTCTGGAAAGCGCGCTCGGTTTGCCAACCGAAATGCAGCAGCTGGATCTCGATCAGCAAGCGCGAATTCTCGACGAGAAAATGAAAAGTCAGTTCGGTCTCTCTTCCGTGCAAGACCTCAAAGACCCTGAAGTCGTCGACCGCATGGTTTCGCGCTACATGGCGCTCGATGGATTGAACCGAAACGCTGCGGCCACCGGGCCAGCTGCGACGGCTTTGGTCCTTCTCGGCAATGCAGTCGGGTTTGGCTCGATTGCCAGTCAGAATTTGTTTCTAAGCCGGTTTTAGGTCGCTCGGCGCTGCGCCGCTGATTTGAGTCTCAAGCGCCGGCGTCAGCAACCCGTTCAAATAGTCGAAAGCCATGTCGATGCCGTTGCTGGGCTCGGTCAGAAACTGATCGAGGCTCTCATGGAGCGCATGGGCGAGGTCAGCTTGCGGGTCGGTGCCGAACTCGAACAGACCGGCACGGACCATCGGAGCGATTTCTTCATAGGTGGTCATCAGACGCCGGAACACTTGCAGCAAACGGTTCTGCTCGTCCGTTGCGGCTTTTGGCAGGCTTCGCGACACGCTGCGCAGGACGTCGATCGCCGGATAATGCCCGCGTTCAGCAATCTTGCGCGATAAGACGATATGTCCATCCAGGATTCCGCGAACCATGTCAGCGACGGGCTCTTCAAAGTCGGATCCTGCGACCAGGACTGAGAAAATCGCTGTGATATCTCCGCCTGTCTTTGCGCCTGGGCCGGTGCGCTCCGCGAGTTCGGACACCACGCGCACGGTGGAGGGCGGGAAGGCGTTGAGGGCTGGGGTTTCTCCAGCCATCAGCGCGGTTTCCCTGTGGGCCTCGGCAAATCGCGTGAGGGAATCAAACAGAAGCAGCACCGAGTGGCCCTGATCGCGATAATACTCGGCCGCTGCCATCGCGCAGTAGGCGGCGCGCTTTTTCGCGCCCGGAGGTTCGCTCGCGGTTGCCGCAACAATGGTCGTCTTGGGCAGGATTTCTGGCGGTAAAACGCTATCGATGAACTCCTGGACCTCGCGGCTACGCTCGCCGATCAGGGCGATGACGACACGATCTGCGCTCATGCCACCGGCCAGACGTCCCAGCAGAGTGGATTTGCCTACCCCGGAACCAGCAAACAGGCCAATGCGTTGGCCGCGGCAAATGGGCAGCAATGTGTCTGTGACGTTGAGCTGCGTCGATAAACGCGGGCCGAGCGCCTTACGTTCTGCAGGTGAGACGGGATCGCGCTGTAGAGGCACAGTCACCGAGACGAGTTTTGCGATATCGGGAAGCCGCCGCATCTGTACCTGGCCGCGATAATCGATCAGCGATCCGAGCCAATGGTCGCCAATCTCGACATGGTCCTGGTGGGAAACGAATGCGCGGTCACCAATGCGCAAGGCATCGGTCGAGCTATACATCAGCACTTTAGCGCCCTCGCCCGTGACCGTCATGATCTCGCCGATCAAGTGCTGACCTGGTTTCTCGATAATGACGCTGTCGCCGATTCCGGACGCGTGGCTTACGCCTGCGAGCGAGATCATCCCGGGCAGAATCTCAGTCACCGATCCCCATAAACGACCGGGCGCAGCAGATTGGTGAAGCGTCGTCAAAAGTTAATTAAACCCAGGGTATCTGTTAATCCTTTCTTCAACTTATAGTCGCAAATTTTGCGGAATCGTTAACTTATAGGGATTTCTCGATGCTTTCCGACATGTCGCTCTTCCAGGTCTTCAGTGCCATGGCGCGTCATGCGGCTGAGGCGCAGAAAACCAGTGCTGAAAATCTCGCTCGCGCGAACGAGCCTGGCTACAAAGCCGTCGAGGTTGAATCCTTTTCTGAGTTCATGGCGCGGACGAGCCAGCAGCCTGGAACCATGGATCTTTCGCAAGGCTTTGAGCAGCGCCTGACCAGCGGCGGCGCTTCGCCAAACGGCAACACGGTGAGCATCGAAGAAGAAGTGTTCAAGTCCGCCGAAGCGGTCGGCAAGCATACAATGGCGCTGAATGTCTACACCAAGTCCATGGACTTGATGAAGCTCGCGCTCGGACGGCGGACATAGGAGCTTAGCACATGAATCCATTTGATTTCTCCATGCAGCAGGCCGTCGCGGGCATGCGCACGCAGTCGCAGCGGATTACGGTTGGGGCGGAGAATGTCTCAAACGCCGATACGCCCGGCTATAAGCGCAAGATTCTGGTCAGCGAGGCGCCTGTAGGAAGCGAGGTTTCGTTTGCCGCGCTGCGGACCGTGCTCGATCAGACGCCGGGCGCAACGGAGTTCAACCCCGATCACCCGATGGCCGATCAAGAGGGGTATCTGACCCTGTCCAACGTGTCTCTGGTGACTGAAATGGCGGACCTTCGCGAGGCGAGTCGGTCTTACGAAGCCAACCTGAATTCATTCCAGCAAGCGCGGACAATGTACAATTCATTGCTCGACGTGCTGCGGCGATAAGGAGAGTTAAGTGACCAATTTCGGATTTGGCGCCTACGCTTCGATCAACCCGGCCAAGATCCAGACGCCGACCAGCGGCGCGGCGAAACCGGCAGAGGATAACAACCCTGTCGCCAAGGGCGTGTCGGACTTCAAGACAGCCATCCAGGAGGCTGAAAAAGCCGCCGTGGAGACGGCTGTCACCGGCGCTGATCCGCATGCCATGGTTGAGGCCTTGGCCAATGCGGAAATGGTCCTCGAAACCGCTGTAACGGTCCGCGACAAAGTCGTTGAGGCATATCAGGAATTACTGCGCATGCCAGTTTAGTAGGAGTCTCGGGATAGATGGGCGAATCTGAAATCTTTGAAGTCCTGCGGGCATCATTGTGGACCGGCGTTTTGATGGGGCTTCCCATTCTCGGAGTGACGCTGGTGCTCGGCTTTGCCATTGGCCTGGTTCAAGCGCTGACCTCGGTGCAGGAAATGACGCTGACCTTTGTGCCGAAGATTGTCGCGGTCGTTGTCGTCTTCTTCCTCTCTATCGGATACATGACGCGTGTCTGCCTCGATCTTTTCAACAATACGATCATCCCATTGATATTGGGGTGAGGCGCGGATGTCAGACATGAAACTGCTCGATCTGTCCAAACCGACCGCGTTGCTCGCGATTGGTCTGATGTTGGTAATTCTGGTCATGGTGTTGCCGGTCCCCGCCTGGGTGCTGGACCTTGGCCTGACCGCCTCCTTCGCGTTTGCGATCCTGATCTTCACCACTTCGATCTTTATTGAAAAGCCGCTCGACTTCTCGTCCTTTCCGAGCGTGCTGCTGGCCTCGCTGATCTTGCGCCTTGCGCTGAACGTCTCTTCGACCAAGCTGATCATCTCTGAAGGTCATACCGGCACAGACGCTGCGGGTGGCGTGATTGAAGGCTTCGCCATGTTCATCATGGGCGGCAATTTGTTCGTCGGCCTTGTTGTCTTCGGCGTGCTCATCATTGTGAACTTCATGGTCATCACCAAAGGCGCGGGACGTATGGCCGAGGTCGGCGCCCGCTTCGCCTTGGACGCGATGCCGGGCAAGCAGCTCGCCATCGACTCCGATCTCGCCGTTGGTGCCATCAGCCATGAAGAAGCCCGCCAGCGCCGCCAGAAAGAACAAGAAGAAGCCAGTTTCCTCGGTTCTCTCGACGGTGCGTCCAAGTTTGTAAAAGGCGATGCGATTGCCGGCCTTCTGATCACTGCGCTCAACCTGATTGCAGGGATCGGATTTGGGGTTGGCGCACACGGCCTCTCCATTGGAGAGGCTGCGGCCAACTATTCCATCCTGACAGTTGGTGACGGCCTGGTCTCTCAGATCCCTGCGGTCATCGTTTCAGTCTCTGCAGCGCTGCTGCTCTCTAAAGGGCGTGATGATGGCGCGATTGACGAGGCGCTCGGCAAGCAGCTTGGCGGCAATGCGACGGCACTGATGATTGTCGCTGGTCTGCTGACCGTCTTCGCGCTGTTCCCCGGCCTGCCATTCGTGCCCTTCATGGCCGCTGCGATCGGGTTTGGGGCTGCTGCTTACTTCTTGCGAAAACATCAGCAGGAACTGGAACAGAACGCAGGCACGGAAGAGCAGGAAGAGATCAAAAAAGCCGACCAGATTGGCGACTCAATTCACTCTGATGAAATCCATCTCGAAGTCGCGCCTGATCTCGTCGCAACCGTGCTGCAAGGCGATAGCGGGATCGAGGCGCGGATCGAGAAGATCCGTCGTTATATCGCTGAGGAGTATGGCTTTGTGCTGCCGTCAATCCGCATGACGGACAACCCAACGCTAGAGCGCAACATCTATCGTCTGAAGATACAGGGCGTGCCTGTTGATACAGGCTTGCTGCGGCCCGGCTCCATGCTGGCGTTGATGGAAGAAGACCAGTTACCGCACTTACAGGGTGAGAAGGTTCAGGAGCCAGTCTACAAAGCATCTGCGCGTTGGCTGCCGACCACCAAGAAACAGGAACTGGTGGCTGCGGGCGTGCCAGTGATTGAGCCGATTGAGGTTCTCGCCACGCACATGCTGGAACTGATCCAGGCCAATTTCTCGCTGATCTTTACCCGTATGGTGATGCTCAACACGCTAGATGCGTTGAGCAATGTCTCGGATGAGGATCGCGCCTCCAATAACAAACGACTGCTGGACGAGTACATTCCAACCAAGGTGGCGCCTGAGCTCCTCTTGTCAGTGCTTCGCGCCCTGCTCGAGGAACGCGTTTCGATCCGTAACATCTTCCTGATCCTGGAAACGGTTGGCGAGGCAAAGTCTCAAGGGGCTGCGCTCACCCACATTATTGAGTTGGTGCGCCAGCGCTTGTCCTTCCAGATCCTCAACAAGTTGCAGGACGGGGAAGGGCGGCTACCGCTGGTTCAGTTATCGACCAATTGGGAACAGAAATTCGCTGAGCATGAAATCAAATCAGAAGGTGGCGCCACCGATATTGCGCTGCCGCCAGAGCTGTTTAGCGAGCTCCTGAATGGCATCCAGGAAAAGCTCAACGAGACTGCATCGCGCGGCGTTGTTGCCTCGATTGCGACCTCCTCCAAGCGACGGCGCTTCTTGCAGACCGTGCTCGCCAGCAAAGGCATTCGGAACGCTGTCCTCGCCTATGAAGAGATCAAGTCCGGCACCAAGCCGCAAATTGTAGGCGTGGTATGATCCCGTTCATAGATCTGCTTGGCCCTGACCTGGCGGACTGGGTGGGGCAGTTCATGCTGACTGTCGCGCGGCTGTCGTTTGTGATCATCTTGATTCCGGGCATCGGCGAGCGCGTGATCCCGACACAAGTGCGTGTCATGGTCCTGCTCGCTCTATCAGCAGCAATCTCTGGGCTGGGCATTACCAATTACGAAATCCCGACCCAGACAGCGGATTTCATGCTTGTGATGTTCACCGAAGTTCTGCTCAGCCTGTTTCTCGGGATTGGCCTTCGCGTGATCATCTGGGCGTTGAGCATTGCGGGTTCGGTCATCGCGCAGTCGATCGGTCTGTCTCAGTTTCTCGGTGTGGCAATGGATGATGAGGCGCAGACGGCGACGGCAAACCTTCTGACCATGGCTGGTGCGGCGCTTTTATTCTCTATGGATTTCCACGTTCAGGTCATCACCAGCTGGATCGGACTGTATGAGACGGTGCCGATTGGCTCCGTTTCGTGGACTGGGCAAGCCTATCTGTTTGACAGCATTTATGCCGCGTTTGCGTTTGCCATCATGCTGTCCTGGCCGTTTGTGGCGATGAACCTGCTTTACAATATCTGTCTCGGCTTCATCAACAAAGCCATGCCGCAAATGATGGTGGCTTTTGTCGGCGCGCCATTCCTGGTGGGCGCCGGGCTGTTCCTGCTTGCCGTGTCGATTGGTGCGCTGTTGATGGTCTGGCAGGAGCGGATCATGCAACTGATTGTGTGGTTGTAGAACGCCATGGCTGAACAGGAAGAACAATCCGGCGAAAAGGAATTTGAAGCCTCCGAAGAGCGCCTGCGACAGGCGCGAGAGGATGGTGATGTTCCAATGTCCAAGGAGGCCAATACGCTTGGCCTCCTTATTGGTATCGGAATCTCGGCTATCGTGTTTGTCTCTTTCACTTCTGGAAAACTGACCTCCGATTTTTCCAGTCTGTTCTATTATGCGGAAGAGTACGCAACCGACATCTTCACCGACCACGGGGTTCAGACCCGCCGAACGCTGGCGGATATCATGTTCTCATTGCTGCCAATGTTCTTGGTGCTCGCGTCGTGTGTCATCCTCGTCCTCATCCTGCAGCGCGGGATCGCCTTCTCGACCAAGAAGATCCAACCCGACGTGAAGAAGTTGTCGCCGATTGAGAACATCAAGAAAAAGTACGGTGCTAAAGGCCTGCTCGATTTTCTCAAAGACGCTGCCAAGATGATCTTTGCCGGGCTGATCGCAGCCTATTTCCTGCTCTATTTTGCGACTGAGTATTATGGCGCCAGCGCGCTTGGGCGAGAGGGGCTGGGTGAGTTCACGCTGAACCAGATCCTCAAGCTGATTTTCTACTTCTTCGTCTTTCAAGTGGTTCTGGCACTGCTTGATCTGCCGCTTCAGCACTATCTGCACGGCCAGCGCCTGCGCATGACCCGCGAAGACCTAAAGAAAGAGATGAAGCAGAACGAGGGCGACCCGCAACTCAAGCAACAACGCCGGGAGCGCGGTACGCAGATCACGCGCAGCGACATGCTAAAGAACGTCGAGTCCGCGACCGTCGTGATGGTCAACCCGGAACACTATGCGGTTGCGCTCAAGTGGGATCCGGAAAGCGATGACGCGCCGATCTGCGTCGCTAAGGGGGTGGATCACCTCGCGGCCAAGATCCGCGAAGTCGCGCAGGCAAATGGTGTTCCGATCTATCGCGATCCGCCAACCACGCGCTCGATGTATCGCGTGGTTGAGATCGATGAAGAGATTAAGCGCGAACACTTCGCCGCAGTTGCGGCAGCGATCCAGTATGTCGAACGTGTTCGCCAGCATTTGGGGGCGCGCAATGATTGAACCGAATGAGATTGTTCCGAAACTGCTCGACCTGAAACATCAAAACCAGGTGCGCCAGCTCAGCGCCGTCATGGCAGAGATTCGCCTGATCGAACGCAAGCAAAAAGAGCTCGTCGAAGAGCGGGCAAAACTTGATCGCGAAAGCGACGGATTTGCTCGAATCAGCCTGCAAAATGGCTATGGGCGCTACTTACAAGCGAGAGATCAAGCTTTTATGGAACAAGTGCGCGCCTTGCAGGACAAGGCGGCGGAAATTCAGAAATCTATAAAAGAAACAATGTGTTCTCAGTCGATTTTGCGCGACGATGGGGCAGTGTAAACAGGTTTACTTTCTCTTCACCATGCTCGGCATACTATCGCTGCGCGAATAGCGGCATATTCAATCATAACACGCCGCACGCTAATGGAGAGATATATGAGCGCGAAGACACCGTCGCACGTGGACCATCAAGTTGGCCGTCGAATCCGTCAGGCCCGCCGGGATGCAAAACTGACTCAAGAGCAACTTGGAAACATGATCGGCCTGACGTTTCAGCAGGTGCAGAAATACGAAAAAGGCGTGAACCGTGTGTCGGCCGGTACACTATATGAGATCGCTCAAGTCCTCGATCTGCCGATCAGCTGGTTCTTTGACGAGGGCGTGGTCAATCGTATCGGCGAGTCCGAAGCGGCTGACACGACTGAATTCAGTGACTGCATGAACCTGCTGCTCGATCTGCGACAGAGCAACAATCTCGGCCCCGTCCGCGAAGTTTTGCGTCTCGCTGGCGCGCGCTAGGCTGAGCAACGCCTGCTGAAATTTATACAGGTTCGATTGAATGCTGCTTCGCTATGCTTAGGCGTGCCTTATGACGCCTGCGCATAGGTTGCCATCGTCGCACCATCGCTCTGAAGGAACGCTTCCAAGTCGCGGATGACGGACAGGATCAGCTGCGATTCAATTTCGTCCTCGCCGATCTCACCGTTTGGCGAGACGAAGCTCTCCCAGAGCTTCAGCTTTAGAAGCATGTCGAGCGGGCTTTCCGATGATTTCGCCGTCATCGCCTTGAGGATGTCGATCTGAACATCAAGCTCCGCGTCGGCGAGGTCTTCCGTTTCGATGGCTTGAGAAAAATGCGCATGCCGCCGCTTGGATTTGGTCCATTGTGGCAGTTCGCGATCAATCAGCGGGTCCGATCCCATTTGTAAGTCCTTTCGCATATTCCGCAGTGATTAGCGTGTCCTACACCCAAGAATATGCGGCCCGACTCCCGATTGTTCCCGGGACGCTGAAGAAAAATGAAAAAACTGCTGGCCTTGGACCTTTGCGCTGCAAAACAAGCGATCGCAGAGGCTGAGCGCGTCTATTCAGAATCGTCTTCAGACGCTTCGCGACGTTCTTTTTCTTTCAACGCTTCGATTAGCTTTTTGAGTTTTTCAGGGACGGGCTCATTCAGGATTTCCTGATATCGCGCACGCAGCGCTTCGCCCATTGGAGTTTTGTCCCGCCATTCTGGGGGACGTTCAGGTAAATCTTTTTTACCCGACATATGCGTGAACCTTACCGATATCCCCTTTAGTTGATCATTTGGACACGCATCCGACGCTTTATAGCAAGTGGGTCAGTTACATCATTTTTGCAATACAGGTTATGCGTTTATTGGAGGTCGGTATTACGCGTTCTGGTGTACTGAATACGATTCCGTGAGGGCCGTGCTTGCCAAGTCTTCCTGATCCGCCGTCAGCGGATGGATGAAGTTTGGTCGGAACCAGGGTGAGAACTTTTGGTTGAACAGGCCGCGCAGCCAATCAATCACGATTTGTGCACGCGCCAGGCGCCGCACCCGCTCAGTATAAGTCAGCCAAAAGCGAATCGGAGCCACTTCCGGTAGGGTCAACGGCACCATGTTCTTGCCAAGGCTGTGAACATAAGTCGGCAACAGCGCAATACCGCCGCCATTGGAGCAAACCTCAATCATCACCGAACCGGAATTTGTCACCAGCGAGAAGTCTATCAGGTCCCGAAACTGTTTCGCTTTCGGGGCCCAGCGTTCCATCTGGTTCACATAGCCTGAGTGGATGATGCAGCGGTGATTGTGCAGGTCAAACAGGCTTGCCGGGTGTCCGAAGGACTCAAGATATTCCGGGGAGGCAAAGAAGGCATAGTGCAAGATGCCGAGCTTCTTGGAGACGATTTCCTGTCTAAGAGGTTCACTGAACTGGATGGCAATTTCTGATTTTTCATTCAGCAGGTCTGTGTCGGGCTGGTCGGTCGTTACCAGGCGGAGTTCGATCTTCGGGTTCTGTAGATGGAAGTCTGGCAGGTGCGGTGCGATCCAGTGGGCTGCGAGACCGTCGCCTGTGCATAGTGTGACTGGGCCTTCAGCAGGTAGATCATGGTCCAGCACGTCACTTCTCAGGCCGTCTGCGGCATCGGACATGATCTCGGCATAGCGAAGCGCCTTCTTGCCGGCTTCGGTCAGGGTCACGCCGCGCGGTGAACGATATAGGAGGCGCGCGTTGAGGGTACGCTCCAGCTCGTCTATCTTGCGTGAAACAGTGGGGGCGGTCTCTTTCAGCCGCGTTGCTGCAGCATTCATGCTGCCCAATTCGGCCACGACGCTGAATACTTTGAGTTTATCCCAGTCTAAATTTTCAAACATTACTCCGCAGTCGCTCCATCATCCGCCGCCCTATTACATTTCTGTACTACCGTAATTCGATTCTGTCTGCATCGACCTACTGGGAATTGTGCCATCCGATAAGAATAGAAGGAGCGTAGCAATGACCAAAACTGTTGGAGAACTGGAAACTTACCCGTTCGTACTTAACCGAGATGAGATCATCAAAGGCATGGGCGCGTTTGGATGGCGTTTGGCAAAGCCGTCTGAACATACAGAGATGATGGCGCTTGCAGAAAAGCTGCTCAATAGCGAGCTGACCTCCGCCGAAACGATCAATTGGATCAATAGCGTTACAGGGTCGACATCCTGGATTTTCGGAACGCCCGGAGAGGCGATCGAAGGTATTTTCATCATTGTTCCGGTTTCTCCAGACGGATTGAAGGCCATCCAATCCGGTGATTTCGATCCAAGCGGGCCAGAGAAGGAGCATCTTGCAGCGCTTGGGCAGACATGTGCCGGCGTCTATGTTGGCGCTTATGCCGGGGCCACGCATGAGGCCCGCAAGGCCGTGATGATGGCGACGGTAACGATGCGGGTCGACGGCTATGGCCAGGTGCCGGCGTTCGCGCGCGGCGCGACAGATGACGGCGTTCGCTCCATGGAGAGTATCGGTTTTCACCCTGCCGGTTTCGGCGCCGACAAGCTGTGGATGCAGCCGCCTGTGCGCCGTCCAAAACAGGATGCTGCCTGATGCTGACCATTACTGACATTGGCCAGACAGGTCTCGCGAAGCCGCTTGAACAAGAGCTGATCGACAAATTCGAGATCGAACTCGTGCGCAGCTTTGATTCCTATCAGAAAGTCGTCGCTGTTCGAACTCTGACCTATATGGGTGAGC
>JABSQB010000024.1:18672-45686 GCA_013214545.1 Henriciella sp. | reverse complement strand
TGCAGGGTAGCTATGTATGGACGGGATAACCGCTGAATGCATCTAAGCGGGAAACCCACCTCAAAACCAGGTTTCCCTTGAGAGCCGTTCTAGACTAGGACGTCGATAGGCCAGGTGTGGAAGCGCTGCGAGGCGTGGAGCTTACTGGTACTAATTGCTCGATTGGCTTGATCTTTAGAAACTCGTGTGTGGTGGTGAACGCTTCATACGGTATCGAGATCAGAAACACCTCAGACACAACAACACAATCTGCGGTCATTTTGGTTTCTTCTTTGCTAGCTTTCGCCGACCCGGTGGTTATGGCGGGGGTTCCCCACCCGATCCCATCCCGAACTCGGCCGTTAAGTCCCCTAGCGCTGATGGTACTGCGTCTTAAGGCGCGGGAGAGTAAGTCGCTGCCGGGTCAGCAAAAGCTAGCGAAGCAAAACAGACATCTTCCCGAACAAACTTGCCAGCTTGCTGGTGAGACAAACGAAGCCCGGCTCTGCCGGGCTTTTTTTGTGCCTGAAATTCAGACCCTTATGAAAAATCGTATCTGCGCTGCTGTGCAGGCTCCCCATCCCGATCTGCTTGGCCTATGGCTCTGTTTATGACTGAGTTTCCGGTTTCCAGATCCTTTGATGGTGGCGACGCGCCCGTCTTCATCTTCGTTGATCATGCCAGCAATGCTGTGCCGCCAGCCTACGATGACCTTGGTCTTCCGGCCGACATTCTGGCCACTCATATTGGCTGGGATATCGGGGCTGGAGCGCTCGGTTTGGCGCTGGCAAAACGGATGCAGGCAAAGGCGCTATTCTGCCAGTTTTCGCGTCTGTTGATTGATCCTAATCGCCCACTCGACAAACCGGACCTCGTACCCTCCGAAGCCGATCGTATTCCGATCCCCGGCAATCAGGATATGCAAGCGGCTGAACGTCATCACCGGATTGAGAGCTTCCATCAGCCTTATCATGAGCAGCTGGAACTGGCGCTCGACCAGATCTGCCGCGACCATCAAGACCCGCTGATCGTTTCTGTGCACTCGTTCACACCGCGCCTGCTCGGAGACGCGCAGATGCGGCCCTGGCATGTTGGCCTGCTCTGGCGCGAAGACGAAGATAGCGCGCAGAAACTGATGCAGCGCCTGCGCGAGGATGCCGGTTACACCGTTGGCGACAACCAGCCTTATGATGCGCGCGTGTTCAATTATTCGGTCGATCGCCATGTCGGGCCGCGCGGACTTCGCCATGTAACCCTTGAAGTTCGACAAGACCTGGTATCGAATGAAGCAGACGTGGATCGCGTGGCCGGGAAACTGGGGCCCGCTCTGACAAGTTTGCTGGCAAAATAGCCTGGCACCGCAGATCCCGAAGAGAGGAGCTGCTGTCATGATCCCATCGCTAACGCTTGGCGTCGAAGAAGAATACCTGCTCGTCGATCCTGAGACTCGCGACCTGGTCGTGGAACCGCCGCCGGAATTTATGGAGTCCTGCCGCGAGGCCCTTGGAGAACGGGTCACGCCGGAATTCCTGCGCTGCCAGGTTGAGATCGGAACGCCGGTCTGCGCCGATATAAGCGAAGTTCGCACACATCTGACAGCTTGGCGTAAAAAAACATGATTCGTAACGCAGAAAAGTGCGGTATGCGACTCATGGCGGCGTCCACCCATCCGTTTGGGGAGTGGGAGGAGCAGAAACATACAGACGCGCCGCGCTATCATATGCTCGACCAGGATCTGCAGGGCATTATCCGCCGGATGCTGATTTGCGGTATGCACGTTCATGCCGGTATTGAGGATCCCGACACACGGATCGATCTGATGAACCAGGCGCGTTATTTCCTGCCGCACCTGCTTGCCTTGTCGACTTCTTCACCGTTCTGGGCCGGACATGAAATGGGGATGAAATGCGCCCGGCTCGGCATCTTCGATTCAATGCCGCGCACCGGTATTCCCGATCGGTTCGAGAGCTTTTCTGAGTATGAGCGCATGGTTGAACGGATGATCAAAGCCGGCGCCCTGGAAGATAGTTCCAAGATCTGGTGGGATTTACGCCCCAGCGCCCGCTTCCCGACCTTGGAAATGCGGATCACCGATGTCTGCACCCGGCTCGAAGACGCGATCTGCATCGCGTCGCTGTATCAGAGCATCCTGCGCATGCTGATCCGCCTGCGCCAGCGCAATCAGCGGTGGCGGATCTATCCCCGCATGTTGATGGACGAAAATCGCTGGCGCGCCCAGCGCTATGGCGTCACGCGCGGCCTGATCGATCTCAGCCGCGGCGAGCAGATTGCCTATCCGGTTCTGATCGAGGAATTGATCGGCACTCTGGAAGAAGAGGCCCAAGCGCTAGGCTGCCTGGCAGAGGTGCAGCACGCCCGCAAAATCCTCGATCGCGGCACCAGCGCCTGCAATCAGCTCTCAGTGTTTTCAGAGGCCAAAGCCGCCGGCGCCGACGAAATGGAAGCGTTCAAACAAGTGGTCGATTGGCTGGTTGCAGAAACGGCTGCGGATTTACCGTAAAAAGACAGTCTTGTGACGTGCATGGCCTTGCGCTTGCCGAGCCGCACAGCTATATCCGGCTCTTGCTTCGCAAGCAGCGTTGCAAACCCGTGACGCGGGATGGAGCAGCCCGGTAGCTCGTCAGGCTCATAACCTGAAGGTCGTAGGTTCAAATCCTACTCCCGCACCCATCATAAAAGTAGACTGGCCGTCTTGCGAAAGCAGGGCGGCCAGATCTCCTTTTATGGATATTCCATAATCGCCTTGATCCTGCTGTGGCTGCAGCACGATGCGGTTGATCACCTTGCGCAAAATGCTTCGAACTTCATCGGCATCAGGTGACGGATCAGAGACAACCTCAGCTAAAGCACCCACGAGTTCGGCGTAGAGCGTTCCAGACTGTGGATGTAGTGTCACAACTGGGCTTTCACCTAGTGCGGCAAGCGTCGCAATGTTGGCTGCCTTTTGCGCCTCTAAATCAAGCAGCTTTTGTTTCATCGTATTACTCGCTAGGCCATCTGCAATCGCATCGACTATTCTGTCGATGCGGCGCCCTGCTTCAGCAATATCTTTTTCAAGGCGTAGGCGTTCCCCGCCCTCAGCAGCTTGCCGACGCACGAGTTCTTCATGGAACTCTTTGGCAGCAGCGCGTTGTGCGTCGGGATGCAACAAGGTCTTTTTCAATCCCGCCAGAACGCGCTCTTCAAGCGATTTTGCCATAATCGTCTTGGAGTTATCGCACGTGCCTTTTTCTTTTCTCGCCGAGCAACCGTAGCGATCCTGAGACACAATCGACATTGGCCCCCCGCACTTACCGCACTCTAGTAAGCCGGACAGCAAGCGGTTGGGCCGCTTGGCACCGCCACGCTTTGCAGAGACTGTAGACTGTTTGCGTTTGACCGAATGCCAAAGCTCGTCGTCTACAATTCGAAGCTCAGGCACATTGGTAATAACCCAGTCGCTTTCGGGGTTGGCCCGCATGCGTTTCTTGCCTGTGATCGGGTCGGTTACCTTGTGGCGCCGATTCCAGATCCTGCGGCCTATATATAACTCATTATTGAGGATGCCGTTCCCGGCATGCTTTTGTCCGTTGATCGTTGAACCACGCCACTCTCCGCCGCGAGGGGCTTCGATTCCGCGTTCATTGAGTCGGGCGGCTATAGCTCTTGGGGAGACGCCTTCGACATAAAGGCGCATGATCTCTCTTACCTGTTCAGCTTGCGCCTCGTTGATCTGGTAAATGCCGTTCTGCTCTCCCTTCACTATGTCATAGCCATAGCAATGGCCGCCTGCTGAGCGGCCAGATTTTATGACGCCTGCCTGACCTCTGCGTGTCTTTCGTGCAAGATCGCGCAGAAACATTTCGTTCATCACGCCCTTGAAGCCAATGTGCATCGTATCGACTTCACCCTCGGAAAGAGTGATGATCTGCACATCGTGAAAGGCCAGAATCTTGTAGATTGTTGCGGTGTCAGCCTGATCGCGGGAGAGGCGATCCAGAGCTTCGGCGACGACAATATCAAATTCACGATTGGTCGCGCCGCCTATCAGCTCTTGAATACCTGGTCTGGTGACCATCGCTCCGCCTGAAATCGCGCTATCTGAAAAGACTCTCGATTCGACCCAATTATGGGTGCGTATGTATTTGCGGCATAGGTCGAGCTGATCTTCGATGGACTTTGCCGACTGAAGATCTGATGAATATCGGGCGTAAATAGCTACTCTTTGGGTCATGACCCGTCTCGGTATGCCACTCCCGCTCGATATCTGGCAAGCGCCTTCGCAAGCTCGATTGCCCATATCGGCGGTGGCTCAACCGATCTATCCACAGCGAAATTATCATTCTCGGCGAGCCTACCACCCCCTCTCTTGCCCCGGTGCCTGCGAGGCTTGATCGCTCTAACAGGCGGTTTTTTGGGTGGTTCTGAGGGCATGGTCGCGTCTCAAGTGTAGCTATTGCACTTTGGCGCGGTTCCAGACCATGACGCCGGTGCCTTCAGCTTCATTTTCGAAGAAGGCGGCGCGCATGGGGCTGGCGAAGCTCGGATCGTCGAGTTTGACGGCGAGATATGGCGTTTCGCCATCCTTGCTTTCCTGACGCCAGGCTGCGCCGAGTTCAGCGCCGCCGGCATAGAGCCGGAAGTCCGGTGCGCCATCGCTGGCTTTGTCCTTGTTGGGAACAAGCTGGGCTTTCACATTGATGGTCATGGTGCGGATGGTGCCGGTATAGCTGCCATCCTTGGCGGTGAACGTGCCGATTTGTGCCATGGATTTATCCTTCCGTTCTGGCGTTGGCGTGGAGGGCTCTTCTGGCCCGTTTGAACCCGGAATCGGTGCTGAGAAAGCTTTCCAGCATGGCTGGAATTAGCGTTTCGGGTTTCTCTTCCGGGCCGTAGGTTTGCCGGTAGATTTCGGCATAGTCGCTGAGGGCGCTCGCAAGGTCGGGATCGACCGAGAGGCTCATGCGCACCGGGGTGCGGTCGGGAAGACGGTTAAGGCGTAGGGTCATCTGTTTGTTCCTTGTGGATGAGGTCTGAGGATGAGATCGCGGGTGACAACCACACGGACTGGCCAGCCGGGACGCACTCGGATCGTTGGCTGGATGCCAAGGTTTCGTTCGACAACGCGCTGGCCAGCCTGATTGATCGTGTCGGTGGTGCCGCGCCGGATCGCGCGCTCGAGATCGCCGTCGCCGTCAGCGCCGAGTTCCGCGCCAATGCCGAGAATGGTCGCGAGGCCCGCTGCCACGAACACGCGGTCCCAATGATGATCGGTGCGGTCCGAGAGACCAGCAAAGCCCTGAGCGTCTGCGCCTGCCGCTGAGATCACGATGGAGGCCCCATCTGGGAATATGATCCGGTCCCAGGTGACAAGCGCGCGGTCCTGCCCGAACGAGACTTCGGACTGGTAGCGCCCGATCAGGCGTGAGCCTTGCGGGATGAGGACGTATTGCCCGGTCACTGTATCATAGACGGGTTGGGTGACCTGCGCGACGATGGTTCCGGGCAGGTCTGAGTTGATGCCTGTCACAAGGCTTGCCGGGATCAGCGTGCCCGCCATGACCTGATAGGGCGATGCCGGGTCTTCGATGCGGTAGGGATTGTAGATGTCGCTGTCTGCCGCTTCACTGGCGAAGGCGAGTTTGCGATCTTGCAGATTGCTGTCAGTTGGCTGGGCGAAGCCCGTTGGCGCGCCTTGTGGCAGCGCTGCCAGCGCCAGAAGCTCAGATCCGAGATCAAGCGCCGGGTCGCGGTAGGGTGTGCGGGCCTCGACGACGCTCGCGCCGCCCGTTTCGGACTGGAGCTGGAAGAAGACCGGGGCGCGGGCGGCTTCCTCGGCCATGGCCGCTTCGCGCAAGCGCCGGGCGCGTTCGGCTTCATCGACGGGGTTTGGCCGGAAGTCGTCTTCGAACCGGGTCACATATTCCGGCTCAATCCCGAGACCTCGTTCGGCAGCGAGCACTGTTGCGCCAAGGTCTCCAGCGAGCGGTGGTCCAAGCCGTGTGCCCGGTTCGGGGCGAACGTCGCCATAGCCAACGGGCAAGGCCGATAAGCCATCCGGTGTGCGCTTGTTCGTAACATTGTAGAGTTCGCGGCGCTCGCTTGGATCCGTCACCGTGGGTGGTTTCAATGCGATGCTGGCGGCGGCAAACAGCGCGAGCGCGCCAAGGCCTGCACCCACCATCAGGACCTTGCGATTGATCCGGGTGACGGGTTTCGGGGTAGAGCGAATTTTCAGCCGCTCGGCGTGTTCGTCGAAAGGGATGGGCTCGGACATCGCCTTAGCCCCCGAAGATTGCAGCCAGCGGTGAACGGCGCTCGTTGCGCGCAATGCGCACGACCGTCTGGTTCCGCTCACCAAGGCGCAGTTCAGCGGCGCGGAACAATCTATTCACCACATAATAGGTGCCGCGCACCCTGTAGTTGACCAATTCCGCATCGCCATCCTCGCCGAGGACAAAGAGCGGCGGCATGTCCGTGGTGGCAATGTCCTCCGGCATCTGGATAAACACTTGCCGTCCATCATCGAAGACACGGACAGGCTTCCAGGCGGGACTGTCGCCCGTCATTCGATAATCAAAGTTCAGGCCTTCGAGCGTCAGGCCGCGCTCGATTGAGCCAGCTTCGCGGGCAATGGCGCGGTCGTTTCGGGCGGTGAGACCTGCGAGCTCATCAGCCGGATAGCGCCAGGAGAGCGCGGCCATATATCCGCCTTCGACACTTTCCAGTTCAAGATGATAGGTGCGCCGATTGGTGGCGATCATCAGATTGGTGCGAATACCCGCACTTATAGGTTTTACCAGAACATGCGCGCGGGAGGTGGTGCCTGCGCCAGATATCGTATCGCCGACGACCCAGCGCACAGTGTCACCTGCTGACACGGAGACCAGGTCCTCACCGGGTTGTAGAGCAATATCGCTGACCTGGCCGGGACTGGCATAGAGCCGGTACAGCGCGCCTTCAGTGTAGGGATAGACCTGGATCGCGTTCACATAGCCATCGACGGACGGCTCGATCAGGGCGCTGGTGCGGCCCTGCCTTATGGCCTCAGTCGGCGACACGGAAGGGCGTGAGGCCGTGCGTGTATAAGTCCGTGTCACGCTGCCATCCGGATTTGTTGTGACAGATGCGCCGACGGGCATCATCTGCCCCGGTAGCGGAAGCGCGACGGCGGTCTCCACAATCTCGACCGGGCGAGCGTAATCGTCTTCGGTGGGTGTTGCCGCAACGAAGGCGCTCGGGTCAATCGGTTCGAGTTCAGTAGTGGCGCAGGCCGTCGTGAGGGCGAGGGCCGAGGTGGCAAGAAGCAAACGAAGCATGGGGATCATTCTCCTGTAACGAGGTCTTGGCCCCAATTGAGGCTGTGGACATAGAGGCCGAGGGGATTGGCGCGCAGGGTTTCTGCGTCCGTCGGCGGCTGAGTGATAATGTTGAACAGGCCGGTGTAGCGGGTCGCTTCGATCAGCGCGCCGCTCTCATAGGTTTTCTCGATCCAGCGCGCCTGGAAGCTGTCATCCGACACGCGCACCACGCTGACCACATCCACGGTGCGCGATTTGCGGCCCACATCTGCGAAGGGATCATTGGCCTGGGCGTACTCGTTGAGCGTCGTTGAGGCTTCAGAGGTCACATAGTCATAGGCGCTGAGCCAGTTCTCTCGCACCACGACCGGATCGATGGACAACCCGCGCACGCGCTGGATGAAGTTCGCCAGATGATGTGCGATTTGAGCGTCTGTCGCTGTGTAGCGCTCGGTCGCCGGTGCCACAGCGCGGGCCGCGCCGGTTTCATCGACTTCAACCACATAGGGCGTGACGGTCGAGATCGTGGAGCGCCAGATCAGGGCGGCTGACGTGAAGAAGCAAAGGGACAGGCATCCAAGCGCCATCAGCCGCCAGTTCTTCGCCTGGATACGCGCAGAACCGATGCGCTGGTCCCAGACTTGTCCTGCTTTCTGATACGGCGTTTCTGGAAATGGACTTGATCCATATGAATTTGAGGATCGTTTGAACATCTATTCGTCCCAGTCATTGAGTTGCGGGGCTGCGCCGGACGAGCCGCGATCACCGTCGCGAAGGCTGTGAGCCGCCATCTGACCGGCCTGGCTGGCATTCTGGCGAGCTTGCATCCGGCGCGCCCATCCAGGGCTTGAACTTGAGGTGGATGATCCGGACCCGTCGCTTCCACCGGAGCCGCCAGTCGCGCGCCACGCGCCCTGACTGCCTCGGCGGTAGGCGTCTTTGAGAGACTGAGCTGGTCGACCGGCGGTTCGGCGTATGGCATCACCGCCTGCGCGGGCTATGCCCGCAACGCCAGCGGCGACAGCACCCACACCGCTTGTTCCTGATGCGACTGAGCCGAGCGTATATGAAGTACGCGCCGCGCCTGCCATGCTGGCGCCTGCTTTGACAGCGCTTGAAGCGCCGCCCGCAGCCGCGCCAATCGCTGCGCGACCACCAGCGCCTGCAACATAAGTTCCGGCAGCCGCACCTGCTGCAGCGCCAGCCGCCGAGCCCGCACCAAGTTGTGGCGCGCCTGTGATCAGGCCGCTTGCCACGCCTGGCGCAAAGATGCCCATCCAGAAGAAGGCAATAGCCGCAAGCACCGTCCCCATGACTTGTGCTAGCGTGACATCATCGCCGGTGCGGAACGCGTCGGTCACCGAAGCAAACAGCGTTGAGCCGATGCCGATGATGACGGCCAGCATCATGAGTTTGATGCCAGACGTGATGACATTGCCGAGAACACGCTCTGCCAGAAAAGCCGACTTGTTCCAGAGCGCGAACGGTACAAGCACGAAACCGGCGAGCGTCGTCAGCTTGAATTCCAGAATGGTGATGAAGAGCTGCACAGCGAGCACGAAGAACGCCACCATGATAATCGCCCAGGCGATGAACATGACCGCGATCATGATGAAGTTGTGAAAGAATGAGATCGGTCCGAGCATGTCGCTGATCTCGGCGAGCAGTGGCTGCGCCGCGTCAAAGCCAACGCCTGCTATAAATCCTGGACGGAGCAAATCAGCCGCCGTCATCGTCCCGCCGCCTGCCGTCACGCCAAGCTGTGCGAAGCTGTCGAAGACAATGTTGGCAAGCAGAGCAAAGTTGCCGATTACGAAGGCGAAGAAGCCGACATAGAGCACCTTCTTGATCAGGCCTGCGATGACATCGCTGTTTTGAGAGAGCGCCCAGAAGAGGCCCGCAAGCGTAATATCAATCGCGATCAAGGTGGTTGTCAGATAGGCGACATCTCCCGCCAGCAAACCAAACCCGCTGTCGATGTAAGCGATAAAGGTCGCGAGGAAGGTGTCGATTACGTCCATTAGTCAGGCGATCCAAGAAAGGCGCGGGTGCGAGCGCGGCCACGTTCAGCTTCAGCAAGCTGCCTGGCACGCTCAAGCGCTTCGGCGCGATAGTGCGAGGCCATCATGGCTTCCATCTGCATAAGCTGCTCGGTCTGCAGCGCCTCAATCTGATTACCCGCCTGCAGGACCTGGAGGTTGCCAGCAGCGGACTGGCTATCACCAATAAGACGATCGAGACTTTCACTATCTGCGCGAGCCGAGGAAACGACTTCTGCCGTAACGAGCAAGCTTTCGCGATAGGCCGTACGCGACTGGCGCCACCTCGCGCGGGCGTCTTCTACAAGGACCGCCTGAGATAGCGGTTCTGTCCCATAATCTTCCGGGTAGATCTCTTCATACTCGCGCTCGATTTCTTCGACGCCATAGCCGATGCCTTCGGCTTCTCGCATCAGCTCATCGATGCGGCGCATACGACGCAATATGTCATCTGCGATGGAGTCTGGCAGACTTTCGAGGTCACGCGCCATATTCTCCAACATCTCGATTTCATGGGTGAGTTGCTGGATCTGGTTGTTAATCTCCTGCAGGGCGCGCGCGGCCTGGTAAATATTCTGGATGTGATTGGCCGGGTCATAGACCGTCCATTGGGCGCTTGCTGGGGGTGCTGTGATTACAGTCAGTGGCAAGGCACAAAGAGCGGCGGAGAGGAGAAGTCGTTTCATCGGTGGGCTCCTATTCGGCGGCGACGAGTTCGGTGGTTGGAAAAGGTTCGGGTGCGTCGGCGGGCGGCACATGGCCAGGCCAACGGTTGAGAAGCTCCGCCGCCCAAGACAGGCCTTTCTCGTGAAGCCAACACTCTGCGAGCCCGTCGCCTTCCGTTTCGGCAAGCACGCGGTTGAGCATCGCCTGGTCTTCCGGTGATGAGGCTCCGCAGACGGAGAGTGCGATCGGACCAAGCCCAAGATCGAAGACGCGCGCGCCGAGGGGTGACTGGTAGTAATAATCGCGCTTGGGTGTGGCCCGGCTGATCAGTTCGATCTGGCGGGCATTTAGCCCGAACCGCTCATAGGTTTCTTTCGACTGCGGTTCTTGTGCGCGTTCATTCGGGAGAAAGATCCGTGTCGGGCAGCTCTCGACCAGCGCTGGGGCGATGCTCGAGTTCGCGATGTCGGCGAGCGACTGCGTTGCAAACACGACAGAGACGTTCTTTTTACGGAGAGTTTTGAGCCATTCGCGGATACGCGCTGCGAATATCGGATCATCAAGAAAGAGCCAGGCTTCATCGAGGATGAGCAGCGTTGGCCGGCCATCGAACCGCGCTTCCAGACGGTGAAAGAGATAGGTGAGCACCGGAAGGGCCGCGCCCTTGGCGTGCATCAGCTCTTCCATCTCGAAACAGACGTTGTCGGCGAGCTGAAGACTTTCCTGATCGGCGTCGAGGAGCTTCCCGTGCGGACCTTCAAGTGTGAAGGGATGTAGCGCGGATTTGAGCGTGCCGTCCTGCAGCATCAGGCTGAGGCCTGTCAGCGTGCGTTCGGCTTCTGGTGCTGTGCTGAGTGACTGGATGCCTCCCCAGAGCCGGGCCTTGAGGTCCGGCGTCATGTCGACGCCTTCATTGGTGCAAAGACCAGCCAGCCAGTCGGCGGCGAAGCTTGCGCCGGTTTGCGTGTCCACGTCCTTCAGCGGCTGGAGGCTTGGGGCATTGATGCTGCCAAGATCGACATGCGCGCCGCCCATGGCGAGCGTTGCCGCGCGGGCTGAGCGGCCCTTGTCGAAGATAAAGACCTGTGCGCCCTGATAGCGTTGCCATTGCAAGGCAAGCAGCGAGAGCAGCACCGACTTGCCCGCGCCGGTCGGGCCGACGACCAAAGTATGGCCAACATCTCCAATATGCAGGTTCAGGCGGAACGGCGTTGTCCCATCCGTCTGCGCTTGGATGAGCGCGGGCGCTTTAAGGTGACGGTTCGTGTCCTCGCCTGCCCAGACAGCAGAGAGCGGCACCATATGGGCAAGGTTCAGGGTGTGCAGAATTGGCTGGCGAACATTGGCATAAGGATGACCGGGAAGGCTTCCGAGCCAGGCATCAACAGCGTTCAGCGTTTCCTTGATCGCCGTGAAGCCGCGCCCATTGATAATGCGCTCGGCGATCCGGATATGCTCATCGACGGTGCGTCTGTCGGGATCGGCGACGGTGATCGTCGTAGTGACATAGCCATAGGAGACAAGGTCTGACCCAAGTTCCTGCAGGGCGGCATCGGCGTCACCGGCTTTATTATCGGCGTCGCTGTCCACCAGAGCGGCCTGCTCATTGAACATCGTCTTGCGCAGCACCGCGCCAATCGACTTACGCTTGGCAAACCAGTGGCGGCGTTTCTTGCCAAGAACCTTTTCGGCCTCTGCCTTGTCCATGGCGATGAACCGCGTCGCCCAGCGATAGGCAAAGCCCTGACGGTTCAGCTCATCCAAGATGCCGGGCAGGGTGGAGGCCGGGAACCCGAGAATGGTCAGCGTCCTAAGATGCGCGTCACCGATCATGGGTTCGAGGCCGCCTGCGAAGGGTTCATCGGCGAGGACTGCATCGAGGAAGACCGGAAGCTCCGGTGTGACCACCAGATGGTGTTTCGTCGAAATCGTCGAGTGGAGATAGGTCAGCGTTTCGTCGTCACTCAGACGATCAATCTCGGCGAGGCAGGTCGCGAGGAGATCGAAGACGCGGTCGGCGTGTTGCTGGAAGGTCTCAAGCCGATGCCGCCAGGTCGCTGCATCTTCAGTTTCTGCGCGGGTGATCAGCGCCTTTTCGGCGCGGCCGCTTGCATCGGCTGGCGGGAGCCAGAGCAATGTCAGATAGTAAGAGCTTTCATATCGCGCGCTGGCCTCGTCGGCTTGCAGTGCGCGCTCCTGATCGATGAGCCAGGACATGGCATCGGGAAAGGCGCTGTCCGGATAGTCATGCACCTCGCTGCGTTGGGCTTCGAAGAAGAGCGCCCAACCAGACCCGAACCGGCGCAGCACATTGTTGACCCGCGCCATGACCGAGACGAGTTCCTCTTCGGTGGAGCTTTCGAGGTCGGGGCCTCTGTATTTGAAGGTGGTCTGGAAGCTGCCATCCTTGTTGAGGACCACACCGGGCGCGACGATGCAGGCCCAGGGAAGATAGTCAGCGAGAAGCGTGGGCGTTTCGGCATATTCTTTGAGGTTCAGCATGTCAGATGCTCCTTGTGTCTGGTGGAGCGGCTCGCAACGGCCATGAAATCCGGATCGCTCCGCGCCATGAACACGGCTGCTGAGTGACCCAGCACCCAGAGCATCAGGCCCGGTATCCAGAGCCTGAGGCCAAGGGCCAAAGCCGCTGCCAGCGTCCCGATGGCGATGGCGGCAGCGCGGGGCGCGCCCGCCATCAGGATCGGCTCGGTTAGCGACCGATGGAGCGGGATTTCATAGCCATTGCATGCGCTAGTGCTCATGCGTTCCTCCTTCGAAACACTCCTCGAGCGTTTCGTTTTCCTGCGGAAAACCAGTCGTCACCATCAGACCAGCGCTCCGCCGCCAAAGCTGAAGAAGGTGAGGAAGAAGGACGTGGCTGCGAACGCGATAGAGAGGCCGAAGACGATCTGGATCAGCTTGCGCATGCCGCCGCTTGTCTCACCAAAGGCCAGTGTCAAACCGGTCAGCGTGATGATGATGACCGACACAATCCGGGCCACCGGTCCTTCGATGGATTGCAGGATCTGATCGAGCGGGCCTTCCCAGGGCATGCCGGAACCTGCTGCGTGCGCCGGGCCTGCGACCAGCAGACCGATACCAATGGCGGCAGCGATCTGCACCGTTCGGTGAACAGCGCGGGTTTGATGATTGAGGATCATGTCTGGTTTCCTTCTGTGACGAGTGAAAGGGATCGGGAGACAAGCGGCGCGGTGTCATAGCTTGTCCCTTTAAAGCCGGTGACGCGCAGCGCCTCTTCGACGCGGCGTTGGCCGCCAGCCCGGCTCATGAACACGACCACGTCTATGGCTTCAGCGATGAGGTCGAAGGGCGCGCGGGGCGTCGCTTCGAGGGTGAGCTGTTCAAGCCGGTTAAGTGCGCCATGGGCTGAATTCGCATGCAGCGTTGTGATTCCGCCCGGATGGCCCGTGTTCCAGGCCTTGAGGAGATCAAGCGCTTCAGGTCCGCGTACCTCGCCGACAATGATCCGGTCTGGCCTTAACCGCAGGGTTGAGCGAACAAGGTCCTGTAGACAAGTCGTGCCGCGATGGGTTCTGAGTTGAACGACATTCGGGGCGGCGCATTTGAGCTCTCGCGTATCTTCAAGGATGACGATGCGATCGTCGGTCAGGCTGGGCTCGGCCAGCAGGGCATTGGTGAAGGTCGTCTTGCCCGATGATGTGCCGCCCGCGATGAGGATGTTCTGCTTGTTGATGATGGTCTCACGTAGCGCCGCACAGAGGGCCGGCGATAACGCCCCTTGGTCAACATAGTCACCAAGTTCGAAGGGCGTTGTTGCGGGCTTGCGGATCGAAAAACAAGGCGCGGTCGAGACAGGTGGGAGAAGCCCTTCAAACCGCTCGCCTGCGCCGGGGAGTTCAGCAGAGACGATCGGGGAGTTGCGGTTTGCCGCTTCCCCCACCCCGGAGGCGACCAGGAGAATGACGCGTTCCCGGTCGGCAATGGAAAGAGTATGATCTGAGACAATCAGGCCAATGCCAGCTTTTTCGATCCAGACGGAGCCGTCAGGATTGGCCATGATCTCAATTGTGTCAGGCGCTTCCAGGGCGCCGCGCACCACAGGGCAGAAGGCCGTACGCAGCATTGTGCTGCGTCTGGCATCTGTCTCTGAGTGGTGCGGGGCCTGGCCCATTTGGTTTCGCTCCTGTCACTTGGGGTTGGTGTGACTGAAGCCTCGCAGGCAGGTGGCGTTTTCGGGAGTGTGAATGGCGACCAATGAAAGCAAAACCCGGCTAAACCAGGCCTGCTGCGACAAATGCTGGCAATAGTCTGAGCCAGCACATTTCGTGCATCAGGCGAAAGAGATTTTTGGGTAGTAGCCAGGGTTAATAGTATAAAACTCTGATTTTGAATGTGTTAATATTCAGGCCCATTCTGTTAACATCGTCGGGGTTGGCCTCATTCTTGCTGAGAATTCTCCCAATACGGGAGGGGTAAATGAAAACGTATGAACTGAAAACCGATGAGCCGCTGAAGAAATACAACTATCTCTGGCGAATGTCGCGCGACCGTTGGGCCTGGGAATATCTGCGGCGCAATAAAGACTTTCGGAAAGACGCAGCGCTTCATTCTTCAGATGATATTTCTGTAATGACCGCGCCATGCCGCAATGCCAATATCCGTCTTCTGCGGTCTCGCGTACCGCAAAAACTGGCTGCTCGTTGGGGCCTGGTCTTTATGCCTGATCCATCCTTGAACGGAATTGATGCCGATGCGGTTTGGTTGAAAACAGCCTTTCCTGACCAGGTCGAGGTGAACTGCACGCCGCGTGCAGAAGGCCAGACCTGCGATATCTGGGATCGTACCGTTCCGCATAGCAAGATTACACACGTGACTGATCGTGCCCAAAGAGAGTTTCTCCTGTTGCGCGGCAATGGCTGTGTCGCTCAAGTTCGTTGTACGGGTCAAACGCTGCTCAGCCTCGAGCCCGTTCGAATGAAACTTCAGATTTCCGACATGGAAGCGTATGAGCGCAAACTGAAAGCCCAAAAGGATGCCATGCGTATTTATGGCAACGATCCTGGTATTGAGATACCGCTCTGGACCAAACGCACGCAAATGCTGCGTGACGGTTTGATCGCCCTCGACTGCCTGGACCTGGGCATGACCCATCGTGAAATTGCCGTCGTTCTATATGGCAAAGCAGCTGTGGACGCGGAATGGCGGAACACATCGATGAAAAGCACCACACGCTACCTGGTGAACAAAGCCAAAGCCTTGCGTGATGGCGGATATCTGGTCGAACTGCTTGGATCGCACCTCGGGCCAAATGTGCTCGCGGCGTAACTTCAATCGCATGTAAGTCCTGGGTGATCTGCGGCTTGGCCGCGCGGGTGGCGCGGGGCTGTTCGCCTGGCTGGGCAGAGCGTTTCAAGGCATCAAGGCGGTCCGTTCAGATCGCCGATCTTCGACCGGCGCTACTGCCCGGAGCCGCGGGAAACGTCTTGCGCCAACCGGCCCGGCGAGGCTCAGTGATTGGTAAAGTTTGGCGTCTTCAGGCTTCCCGCTGGGTCTCGCCGGCTGGCCGCACGCCCGCGCTTCCGGTTCGCTGGCGCGAAGCGGGTCGCGGGCGCTTGAATCAAGCGGCTTTTGCGACTGTTCCGGGATGAACGTCCGCTAATAGAAACAGACGTGGATAAGTGGGGCGACCATTGAACCGGTGAACACTTGCCGCAACTGAACCCGCCCGTTGCCACTCCAACAGCCGTTCACTTTGCAGGCGATTTATGAAGCCTAGACATTCGCCGCTCTGACGCAGAACCTGAACGGCATTCGCATCATGCTCGTTTTCTGGCTGATGTATCAGTGCAACAGACTCACCTGCTTGCAGATCAGCTGCATTCTCGATGAAGCGGCGGAAGCCAGCTACGTCAAATATGTAGCGGAACGGGCGGTCAAAGCCGTCAAAAGTCTCAGTAATACTGAAACTGTCGCTGGCGAGCCGCGCACCTGTATAAGCGAGGAGACTGAGGCCGCTCCAACCAGCATCGGGGGAAAGACCAAAGGTTTCCAGGAATTGATCATAGTCGGGGCGTTCAGGGCTCGGGAGTCGCCGCAGAAAGATCGCAAGCGCATCTGAGACGTCGCTGCCGTCGAGCGCGAGGCCAGGATAGCCGTCAAAGCCTTCGCTTTGAGCTGCTCGGAACGAGTCGGTCTGTGTTAGGTAGTTGAATTGTGCCCCGCCATCTACAGCGACGAGTTCACCGACGGCATGCCGCCGGCGTGCGCCGCCCGTACCGAGCGGCGTTTGCCAGGTCAGCAATGCCCGTTGTGTCTGAATGGGGTTCGTAATCAATCCAATCTACTCCTGCGTGAGAATGTTCTTAATACGTTCTCGCCCCTGTTTCAAGACTGCCCCAATTTGTTCACTGCGATTCCGAGACATCCTATAAGGCGGCGAAAGGTCACCCATGGCCACTATTTGCGCCATAAGTGTGAAAACGGGCTGAAGATCAAGTTCTGCGACCGTTTCAAAACTGCTTCGCTGAGCAGGGTGCACGCTGAGGAACTTTACACAAATCTCCTCAAATGGGGATCCGTGCCTGCCTGGATCGCCAGCGCGAACATGATGTCTCCCCTTACTGAGATAGGACTCGACCTTCGAATCCTGAAGATCCCCATTTGATGTGAACCAGCGTGCAGACAGGCTCTCATCGGTCCATTCACACCCCATGCTGGTTGCGTTGTCATAAAGTGGAGCCATTCTGAGGCCGTCGACACTTTCGATGATCGCCCAGTTCTCCGCATGGCGGTCCGTGTTCGAGATGAGCGTATCCAAAGCGAACGCGCGGCCCCAGAATTCACTGAATGCGCCCGCGCTTAACCCATCGCGTTCAAGACGTGCGCCCACGCGTGTCAGCAATTCAAGCGTATGGCGATGGCCTTTCTCGATGTCATATTCCGGGTCGATGTCGCGGCAAAGCTGCCAGCCTTCCGTAAATGTTTCCTCCTGGTCATTGTAAATATACTGCATTAGGTTGCCGACTTTACCGGCGCGAACACCAAGCGAGACATGCTGCACAGGCCAGTCCAGCAAATCGCCCGCAATATATGATGCCAGTAACTCAGACCAGATCTGTCCTTCGCGGCCTTGTTTGGGTTCCTTGAATACAAAGGTTTTTTCAGTCTCTGGGTCGATCACAGTGTTCTTTGCGCGGGATCCGCCAAGGGGTTCATCTGCGATATCCCAGTCATCAAGATTGATGATTGGCGAAATGGAAATGAACTGAAACGGCTCGGTCATGCCTTGCTTTATCGGATGCCGCTGCCCCGGCCAAGTGCAGCTTGGGGCTTTTGCTGCGTCAGCTAATGCCTAAAATCCGTTCGACTTTTCCGAGAATGGCCTTGCCAAGTTCGCTTGTGATCCGGGCTCTGCGACTCTGGTTGCGCAAGGGCGCTAAAGGTCCGTCTGGCGTCTCTCCGCCTCAATATCTATCCCATCAGTCAGGTGGGCGGACGGTGCGTCTGCCAGAGCGCGGTCGCCGCGCAAGGGGGCGGGACTTTGTAATCTTGGATCGTTTTTAGGCCTCCTACCTACAGCTTTCCCTTGCGCGCCGCCCTGATGCGCTCCGGCTGAGCACCTTCTCGCCGCCCACCCGACTGTCGGGAAAGGAACGCGGGCGGCGCAAGGAGACTGAGATGACTGACCAGATAGCAACCTCTGCACCTCTTGTGGAAGATACTGCACCCCCCATTTTAGACACGCCCCGTATCTATGTGGCTTGCCTTGCCGCCTATAATAATGGCCGCTTGCATGGGCGCTGGATTGAGGCCACCGACCCGCACGATGTGTGGGAACAGGTTCGCGAGATGCTGGCCGCATCACCGGAGCCGGACGCTGACGAATGGGCCATCCATGACTTTGATAATTTCTATGGCTGCAACATCTCTGAGTATGCGGCCTTTGACGCAGTCTGTGACCTTTCCGCCTTCCTTAAGGAGCATGGCGAGCTAGGCGCGAAACTCTATAATGAACTCAGCGAGGATTTGGGCCAAGCCCGCGCAGCCTTCGATGATTATGCTGGCGAGTATCGCAGCGCGGCGGAGTTTGCCGAGCAGCTGCATGAGGACACTGGCACGGAGATTCCAGAGAGCCTCCGCTATTATATCGACTGGCAGGCCCTTGCCCGCGACATGGCGCTGAATGGCGAAATCATGGTCTTCCAGACGGGCTTCGATGAAGTCCACGTGTTCTGGAGTCATTAGTCATGGGCTTCATAACACGGTTTGAGAGCTTCGTCTGTGAGGGCGATAGTCTCACATGCGATGTCGCTGGCTTCGAGATCACCGCGTGTATTGTGCGCGAGTTTGGAGGATCAGAAAACGCTCCGGACAAGCGACAGGAGGGATTCTGGCCCTCGCTCTATAAAGACGCGCCGGGATTTATTGGCGCTGGCCCAAACCATCGCGAGCGCTTCGCCGAGGCGCAGGCCAAAGCGCAAGCAGTCATGGAGGCATGGCGCAAAGGCGAATGGTTCTATTGCGGGATTGTTCTATCGGTCGCGTTTGAAGGCGTCTTGCTGGACGACCATGCCGCCAGTCTTTGGGGTATCGAAGCCAACTATCCTGACAGCGACAATGCCTATCTGACCGACGTTGCTAACGAGCTACTGCCCGAAGCTTTGGACGTTGGACGCGCCATACTCGCACGGCTGACCGCCCGCGCCGCAGCGCTAGGTGATGGGGCGTCCCCATGAGCCGTATCTTCGATCAGTTTGGCCCGCGCCCGCGTCTGACCTTGGTGATTTGCGAGCAGCAGGTGGCCGAGATTTGGGTCGAGGGCCGCGCCCCGCTCATATCCATTCGCGACTATGACTGGGGCAAAACAGACCCCGAGCCATCCCGCGACAAGGATGGATTCCCTTTCACAAGAATCAACTGGAGAGACCCGGCATGGAAGCTTGGCCTCTCCCTCTACCCGCCAGAAAAGGAGACTGACATGGCACACCCCACCCTCAAACATATCCCGCTCACCGAGCTTCGTATCAGTAAACTCAACATGCGCCATGGCCGCAAAAAACCCGACGTGTCCGACATATTGCCGTCCATCAAAGCAGGCGGTATTCGCCAGACTTTACTCGTACGCCGTGAAGGCAAGCAGTATGGCGTCATTGCCGGTCGCCGCCGCTTCTTTGCGCTCCAAGCCATCGCCAAAGAGACGGGCGAAACACCTCTGGTGCCGTGCGCCATCATGTCCGAGAAGGATGCGGCGAGCGCCATTGAGGCCTCTGTCATTGAAAATGTCGGACGATTGCCCGCCACCGAGATGGAGCAATACACGGCGTTCAAACGCCTGCACGATAAAGGGCGCAGTGTGGAGGATATTGCCGCCTATTTTGGCGTGACGGAATTGCTGGTTCGCCGCGTTCTTGCGCTTGCTTCGCTCAGCGCCCCAATCCGCAAACTCTATGCAGAGTTTGAGATTGACCGCGAGACCATCCGTGCCCTGACACTTGCCACGGACGAGCAGCAGGCCGAATGGCTTCGCCTGTTCGAGAGCGATGATGAGCGCGCGCCACTAGGGCGAAACTGCAAGGCATGGGTGACGGGCGGCACCACGATAACCACCGACAAGGCCCTCTTTGACCTTGAGGACTATGAGGGACAAATCACCACCGACCTGTTCGGCGAGCATGGCGTTTTCGCCGATGCAGACCAGTTCTGGCAGGCCCAATCCAAAGCGGTAGCCGCGCAGGTTGATACCTATTTGGCAGGCGGTTGGCGCGATGTGTCCTGCCTTGAGCGCGGGCAGTATTTTCACAAATGGGACCATGCCCAGCGCCCGAAAGAGGAAGGCGGCAAAGTCTATATTGAAATCCGCCATGACGGGACAGTGACCTGTCATGAGGGCTATGTCACGCAGGCCGAGGCGAGACGACTCGACCGCGCGGCCAAGGGTGAAACAGCCACCGAACCTGCACAAATCAAACCTGAAATGTCCGGCCCGATGGCAGACTATATCGGCCTTCACCGCCACGGCGCAGCCCGTGCGAGCCTGCTAAATCAGCCCGCCATTGCTCTGCGTTTGATGGTCGCCCATGCCATGATAGGCTCTGCCCTCTGGGACGTGAGACCCCATGAAGCCCGCAGCCGGAAAGAGAACACGCTGGCCAGTATTGAAAGTTCGCAGGCCAGTCAGGAGATGAAGGCCGCGCAAGAGAAGGTATGCGACCTATTTGCTGCCATGAACGTGAATGGTGCGGCCCGCCGCAACGGCGATGCCTATCGCCTGTGCGAAGTCTTCGCCGCCTTGCTCGCCATGTCAGATGACGAAGTGATGCAGGTGCTGGCCTTCACAATGGCGGACTCGCTTGAAGTTGGCGGTTCAATTGTGGAGGCGGTGGCCAATGTCTGCGGGACCGATATGGCAAGCTATTGGAAGCCCGAACCTGCCTTCTTTGACCTACTTTGGGACAAGCGGGCGATCAACGCAATGGTTGCGGATATTGGCTCGACGTCGCTGGCGGAAAGCTGCGCCACCGAGACCGCAAAAGCCCAGAAGATAATTATCGGTAACCGGATTATGGGAGAGGGGTGTGACCCCAACCCAGACTGGCGGCCAAGCTGGATGCAGGTGCCGCCAACCCGCCTTGTCGAGGGCGCAGCCTGCGTGCCTGTCGATGCGTGGAGCCGGATTAAGGGTCTGTTCGAGCCCAGCGAGACAGAGGACGATTCCGATGCGACAAGCCTTGAGCAAAAGACCGCCGCCTGACGTTTTCGTCTCCCGTTCGCGCGGCAAGAGAAGCCGTCCGGTGCCTGTCATCGGGCGGTTTCCTCTGCTTTTCTAATGGCGCGGGGTAGCTAAGGCTCAACTGAGCAGGGCGAAAAAATGCCCATCTGGAGGTGTCGCGGGGTCTCCGAGTATCAGGCCAGCCGCTGTCCTTTTCTGATGTCTCCTTGTCAGAGGAAGACCTCCTGTTCCCGTCTCTTGCCGTGTGACCTGGACGCGGCCAGCCCGCCTTAAAACCGGACAAGCAAGAAAACTTCCCCGCCGCTTTGCGGCTCCTCGCGAGACAAGTTTTCGTGCTTGTCCGGTGCTCCACTGCGTTACGCCCCACCTAGCGCTTGCCCAAAAAGTGGAAGGCACTTTTTGGTTAAGCAAGCGCGCTGAAGGATGGGTTCAAGGCAGTCCGGCCCCGTCCTGACGGTCCGGCGTCGACGGGGACAAGAGGTCCCCCAAGACAGCCAAGGAAACGAAAAGGAGAGTACCATGGCCAATGCACTCGGATATGTCAGCGAAACCAAAACAGGCTTCGAAGGCGCGCTTGCAATGATGAACCTTTCAGCCGCCATCCGCATTGAGAAGAATGCGGAAAAAGCTGAAGATGGACAGCCGGACTATCGCATCTATGCCGGTGAAACCTCGACTGAAATCGGCGGCGGCTGGATGCGCAAAGCCAAAGCCTCGGGACGCGAATATGTCTCGATCACACTTGCAGACCCGCAGATCGGACCGCGCAAGATCTACGCGAACCTCGCCTCTGTGAAAGGCAAGAAAGGCCGCCATGTGATCCTCTGGAGCCCGCGCGACTAGGGTCTAAGACCTAACCGAAAACAGCCGCTCCGAAGATCATCTTCGGGGCGGTTTTGCGTTGAAAAGTCTTGGTTAATCAGCAGGGTGAAAATCAACGCCTAGCTTATTGCGGCTATGACTAGCGGCTCTTTCCGGCATTTTTTGACATCTCGAAACGATGACGAAAGGAGCCAGTAATCATGTCACGATCCTCGAAGAAAACCGCCCACAGCGACGAGCTGCCAGAGCTGTTGTCCGCTGCCGAAGCGGCAGAATTTCTGAACTTGTCGCCCATCACCTTGTCACATTATCGCTGTCAGGGACGCGGCCCGATTTACCGCAAGCATGGCTGGCGCATCTTCTATGCCAAGCCCGATCTAATCGACTGGTCGAATCGGCAACGCTGGTCCTCCACCGGCGATCCGATCCGCTAATCCCATGCGCTATAGGATGTTTATTCTGACCCTGGGTGGCCTTGGCTTGATGGTGCTTGCTAGTTTTTATTCCCCCCAGGAGCGATTGATCTGGAACCGGACAGCAAGTGCGCCAACAGGGCTCTACAGGCTGAACGACGACCCATTCACCCTTGGCCGATGGGTTGTCGTTTCAGCCAGAAGCGATAATGCGCAGTGGGCGCAGACGCAAGGATTTGTCGGGAAAGACTGGCCGCTATTGAAGCAGATTGTGGCGGTGTCTGGGGATGAAATTTGCCGGATGGACGGCTTAATTTCTGTGAATGGAAACACCATTGGCAAGGCTAAAGACATCGACTCACTAGGCCGATCTTTGCCGGTTTGGACAGGGTGCCGAGTTCTATCTGAGGCCGAAGTCTTCCTGATGAACACCCATCAGGAGTCTCTCGATGGACGCTATTTTGGGGCAACTGACATAAACGATCTTGTTGGTGTGGCTGCGCTGATCTGGGAGTTCTGACATGTGGCGGGCGGCATATGGCGGCAAATCTCGGCAATTGGCAGCGAAAGGCGGCATGGGAATAGACAGCGAACCCGTCAGGGCAAGATTAAAGGATGTACGTACACGTCCATCTAAAGCCTTGTCTGCACATCTGTTTTTCGTCGCCTTTTGCCGTCAATTGCAACATACACGTTTTGCCGCATTCCCAGTCATTGCTGGGGATTTGCTGTCATACGCTTGGGACCGAACCCCATGAGCGGCGATATAGACTTCACGCCGCGCCTTGGGCGTATCCGGGACCGGGGCGCGAGTGGTGGGAAGTCCTTTCGCCGGCAAGTCCGGCAGGCAGCAGCGCGGCTTCAGAACCCTGCCGGAAAACCAGGTTTTACAGGACGCAATATCGGGCGCGGGAATGGCGCGACCCCGCAGGCGATGCAATCGCTTCGGCAAATCAGCCGCGCCCGCATGCGCCGCGTCATCGTCAAGGTGCATATTGCGAGGGCGCGCGGGGGCTCCGGCGTGCGGGCCTTTTCCGAGCATGTTCGATATATTCAGCGCGACGGTGTTGAGCGCGATGGAAGCGGTGGAGAACTCTATGGCCCGGAGGGACAACAAGTTGACGGGCGTGACTTTGCCGAGCGGAGCGGCGATGACCGGCATCAATTTCGCCTGACCGTATCGGCTGAAGATGCGAGCCAGCTGGGTGATCTCAAAGCCAGCACGCGCAAACTCATGACCCAGATGGAACAGGATCTTGGAACGCGCCTCGACTGGGTTGCCGTTGATCATCACAATACCGGACATTCGCACACGCATATTGTTATCCGGGGCAAGGATGCCCGCGGCGAGGACCTGGTCATCGCCAAAAACTATCTCACCCAAGGGATCAGAGGCCGCGCGCAGCAGATCGTCACGAATGAACTTGGCCCGCGCCGAGATCTGGAGATTGCCGCCGCCAATCAGCGGGAGACGACACAGGACCGTTTCACCTCGATTGACCGTGACCTCGAGCGGAAGGCTGACACCAACCGCGTTGAGATCACACCTGCGCACCAGACAGGGGATCGGTTTCGGCGCAGTCTGGAATTACAGCGCTTGCAGCACCTTGAGAGGCTTCATCTAGCCGTTGAGGACGGGCCTGGCATGTGGCGCTTGATAAAGGGGTGGCAGAATGCGCTGAAAGCCATGGGACGAAGAGGCGACATAGTCCGCACGCTTGCGGCAGGCCTGGAGCCCGGCGAGACCGCGCGGGGTGTGCGCTTTTTTGAAGAACGGCCGCGCGATGCAAAGGCTGTCACCGGCGTGGTGATCTCATCTGGGCCAGATGATGAGCTGCGGAGCACGCGATTTCTGCTTGTCGAAGACCTTGATGGGACACGCTGGCATGTGCCTGCAAATGGTGTCGAACCGGGCAGCATACCGCCGCGCGGAGCGATTGTTGAGATATCGTCAGCGCAAGCAGCGCCGAGGGCCTCTGACAAGGTCATTGCACGAGTCGCAAGTCAGACGGGCGGATACTATTCAGATGCCCTCCACGCGGAAGCCGATCCGACCGCGTCCTACAATTATCGCGAAGCGCATAAGCGACGGCTCGAAGCCTTACGCCGGGCGGGGCTTGTGACGCGGCGCTCTGATGGGGTCTGGAATATTAGTGATGACTATCTGAGCAAGGCGTCCGAATTCGAGGCGCGTAAAGGCGGCGGGATTAAAATTACCGTGCGGTCATGGATGACGCTGGAGGCGCAGATTGAAGCGCGCGCAGACACCTGGCTTGACCGACCGGAAGGGGCCGCGAGCGTGAAGTCAGAGCGGCTCTCCAATGCCCATGATGCGAGGCGCGCTTTCCTGCGCCGTGAAAGATTGATCAGTGACGGGGAAGACCGGCTTTCGGAGAACACGCGAAACCGGCGGCGCATGATGGAGCTTAACCGCGCCGCTGCGAAGGAAGGGGCGCGCTCCGGCAGAAACCACATCGAGCTGACGAAAGGTGATGGCTTCGAGGGCAAGTTCGAAAAGGCGGTTGATCTTGCGTCCGGGCGTATGGCGCTGATTGGAAACCAGAAAGCCTTCGCGCTTGTGCCCTGGCGTCCTGATCTTGAGCGCCATCGCGGAAGAACTCTGCTGATTGAACAAAGGGCGAAAGGACTCTCCTGGTCGTTTCCATCGGGGCGGGCGCGTGGCTTGTCGCGATAGTGCAGGATCCAAGGTGTTGCCTGCAATTGCCGCCATTCTCACTGTGCGAGCTGCAATGCACGCGTCACACTCCGAGCGTTTTTCATTGTCGGAGTAGTGTGCCTCATGTCCCCATCCAAAATTCTTATCGGTCAGTTCCTCATTGTCCTTATCATCATCCTTCTGACCCTGTGGGGCGCGACCCAATGGGTGGCCCATGAACTTGGCTATCAGGCGGCGCTCGGGCGACCCTGGATTTTGGTGGATGGATGGCCGGTCTACCGGCCCTGGCGGCTGTTCCAGTGGTGGTATGCCTATGAGGCCTATGCGCCGGAGGTTTTTGCCAAAGGCGGTGCGATTGCGGCGAGCGGAGGATTGTTCGGGATTTTGGCTGCGGTGATGGGGTCAGTCTGGCGGTCGCGCTGGGAGCGGAGCGTGACGACCTATGGTTCTGCGCGCTGGGCTGAGAAGCGTGATCTTGTCAAAGCCGAACTTTTGGGCGGTGATGGCGTATTTCTGGGGCGTTGGAAGGGCAACTATCTTCGCCACAATGGCCCGGAGCATGTGCTCGCCTTCGCTCCGACGCGCTCGGGAAAGGGTGTCGGTCTGGTCGTTCCGACGCTGCTTTCCTGGACCGGCAGCACAGTCATTCACGACATCAAGGGCGAAAACTGGGATCTCACCTCAGGCTGGCGATCGAAGCTTGGACCCTGCATTCGGTTTGATCCAACAGATGCAGAATCGCCGCGCTACAATCCGCTCATGGAAGTCCGGCGTGGCCCAAACGAGGTGCGTGACGTTCAGAACATCGCTGACATCCTTGTTGACCCTGAAGGATCGCTTGAGCGGCGTAGTCACTGGGAGAAGACCGGTCACGCTTTGCTCGTCGGGGTGATCCTTCACGTCCTCTATGCGGAGCGGGACAAGACACTCGCAGGATGCGCGACCTTTTTGTCTGATCCATCGCGGCCTTTCAAGGAAACCCTGTCACGCATGATGAACACGAAGCATGTGGTGTCCGGTGATGGCAGCAGGAAAGTACATCCCGTTGTCGCTCAGGCTGCACGAGAGCTCTTGAACAAGGCGGAGAATGAGCGCTCCGGTGTGTTGTCGACGGCGCTCAGTTTTCTGTCGCTCTATCGCGATCCTGTCGTCGCTTCGGTCACGTCTGCAAGCGACTGGCGGATCAGCGATCTTGTCGAAGGCGCTCGGCCCGTGTCGCTTTATCTCGTTGTCCCGCCGTCGGATCTCTCGCGAACCAAACCGCTGATGCGCCTTATGCTGAACCAGATTGGAAGGCGGCTAACCGAAACCCTGCCGGACCCGGATCGCCGGAAGGTGCTCCTCATGCTGGATGAGTTTCCAGCGCTCGGCAGGCTCGATTTCTTCGAGAGTGCGCTGGCCTTCATGGCAGGATACGGTGTGCGGGCGTTTCTGATCGCGCAATCGCTGAACCAGATCGAAAAGGCCTACGGGCCGAACAATGCCATCCTCGACAATTGTCATGTGCGTGTGGCGTTTGCGACAAATGACGAGCGCACGGCCAAACGCATCTCTGAGGCCCTTGGGGCCAAAACCGAACTCCGATCCCAGAAAAACTATACCGGCCACCGCTTGGCACCCTGGCTGTCCCACATGATGGTGTCTCGGCAGGAAACCCAGCGCCAATTGCTCACCCCCGGAGAGATCATGCAGCTGCCGCCCGATAAGGAAGTTGTGATGGTATCGGGTGTAGCGCCCGTTCTGGCAGAGAAGCTACGCTATTTTGAGGATGGTAATTTTACGACCAGGGTCCTGCCCGCGGCTACTGCGGTGGCTCAGTCGCCGTCACGTGGCTCTGATTGGTCAGGACTTCTTGTTGAGCTGGAGATAGAACATTTTGTCGAAGACGCCCAGAAGGACGAAAACGCCGAGCGTGAGATCAATCATGCACTAGCACAAGAAACGGAGCGAGATCACGCTGCAGATATGACCGTGGAGGAGAACGAGGAAGATCCCATCGATCTCGCGGACGCCGCGCATCTCGATGCTGTTCGCAAGGCGCTCGCCTTGGATGAGGTTGATCAGGACATAATCCCGGCGCGCTAGGCTGTGAAACGCAACAGGATCAATATTCGTGTGTCTGACGAACTTTGGCAGCGGTTGACCGTGGAGGCTGCGGCCCACGGCTCGACCATGACGTCCATTATAGAGACGGCATTAGAGCAGTATTTCGACCCAAGCCGAGTCGATGAACGCGAAACGCAGCTATTATCCCGGATCGACCGGTTTGACTTACGGCAGGATCGTATCGAAACCGATCTGCGTCTCTGCACCGAAACGCTCGCACAATATGTCCTCTACTGGCTGACCCGTATGGAGCCATTTCCCGAGCCCGAACGGGAAGCCGCCAACGCTTTGGGGAGGCGG
>JABSQB010000024.1:0-18662 GCA_013214545.1 Henriciella sp. | reverse complement strand
CGTAAAACAGGTGGCAACGCGCATGGCGAGGACCGAGCGAACCTATACTTCTTGAACGACGTTTTGGCCAAGATTGGGCCGGACTTCTAGGTTGCCGACCAACGGTTTATAGCCTCTAGCAGCTACTAGCGAGCTGCAACTAAATTTCTGGCATGTTCCTACTTGTAGAAATAAGAAGCCAGCTTTTCTTGACCCGCCCCCCATATGGCAACCAGTTTCTGTGCAGTCTCAGGTCAGTCACATAAAACCTTCGGGGCTTCGAGGTCTGCTTTCTTGTATAGAATTGCGCTCTGTTGTCTGGTGACGTTCCAGAAGCATTCGGGCTTGTGAAGAAGTGCCGTGTTGTGCAACCGCTAACCTGAGAATTGATAAAGTCGGGAGAGTATGGCATGCGGGATAATGTGGGTGCGTGCACAGAAGTGTTTCCCATTACTCCATCCTTGGACCACATCATAATTGTTGTTGAGGACCTAGATCGCGCAGCCTCTGCGTACGAAGCGTTCGGCTTTTTCGTAACCCCGAAATCCGTTCACCCTTTCGGTACGGCTAATCGTTTAGTGGTTTTTCAAAACAACTTCATCGAGTTGCTAGCTGTGGATGACCCTGTAATGCTGGGGGCCTATTCTGTTGTTCCAGATTTTCTCGAGGCTAATGGGGGTAGTGGCGCGTGGGGGCTCATCTGGGAAACTGACCAAATCGCGAAAGTGCATGCCGGCCTTGATCCAATAGGGCTTTCGGCATCCACATTTCAATCGCGTATTGAGCGCGACATCGTCCTACCCGGAGGGAAGCGCGAGATAGCCTGTTTCAGTAGTTTTGCGTTGATGAGTGGTCTTACGTCAACTTACCTTGAGGGTTTCTCATATCAGCACAATCGTGCTGCTTTGTTCGTTGATGAATGGCAAGCGCATCCCAATGGAGCTGAAAACATCATTTGCACAAGGTTGATTGGCCCAAGCGAGTGTTTCCCCATTGGGCGATGGCGGAGCCTGTTTGGACAGTATTTACATGTCGAAGAGGATGAAATGAAACTAGACGATGAAGTTGGAGTTATCGAAGTTAAGCCAACGCACGCTTCGCAAACCTCGCCAGCTCAAGGCCTTGCTATTTCAGAGATAGTTATCGGCGTTCGCAATCCCGATAAATCCAGTGCAGCGTTCGATGGAATTGACGATATGCGGTCTGGACCTTGCATCAGTGAGCGCGCAAAGCCTGACCTGGGTATATCTCTCAGTTTCACAGAGTTGATCTGATCTTACGCAGGAGAAGCCAAGATGCCTAGGTCACCCGAAATGACAGTTTCGCGCGAGTCGGATCTCATCGATCGTCCGATCGCCATTCGATTTGATGGCCTCCAGCCCTCGATCCTCGCGATCATCCAATCCGAAATGGTGGATTCTCTCGGCGTTGCCTGGCGCGCATACGCGGCTTATCAAGTCGATGCCGATGGAGTATTAGATCTCGAGCAGGCATCGCCGGTTTTTGGTTCTTTCACCGAGCCTGGAACGGCTGGATTCTTCTGGTCTATGACTCCAAAGACCAACCTCGACTTTAGTGCTTTCAAGGAGGCGGGACCTCCACCTTACGAGGCTGGAATAAAACGAGGGCATCGCTTTGGATTGCCAGAGCTCATAGACGTAAAGGCGATCGAGGTTCAGTTTCGAGTGGAACAGAATGGTGCCGCGGTGCTGGAGGCTCCGTTGCGACTCTCATTTGTTCCCGAAGATGTCAGATCCACTCCGGTTAGGGTCGGACGGGTCAGAGGTGTGCTGTTTGAGCCGGAAGGGGCTAAGGGTCTGCCTGGCGTTATTCAAATTTCTGGTTCGGGAGGCGGCATTTATCGTGAGGATGCGGCCCTCTTAGCGTCGCATGGTTTTAGTGTTTTAGCCCTAGGCTATTTCAACTATGATGATCTCAGCAAGCATCAGATGGGTGTCCCGATTGAGTATTTCGAGGAAGCTATCTATTGGTTTCGAAGTCACCTCGGGCATGACCGTATTGGAATTACAGGGCCCTCCAAAGGCGGGGAGGGCTCTTTTGTCGTTGCGGCGAACCTGCCGGATATGATTAAGGCCGCTGTTCCAATCGTACCTGGCGATCTCTATCTGTGTGCGGCCGACGAGAACGGGATTCCAAACGCGGCTTGGACAAGAGATGGTAAACCTCTGCCTTGGGCGGGGACCTTGGAAGATTGGGAGATGGTGCCAGAGCCGCTGCGCGTGCCCAAGGAACGTGTATTGTTCAATGCGCGTATGAACCTCGAGCCATTCTATCAAGATGAAGAGGTATACAAACGAGCGGCGATATCGGTGGAAAAGATGCAATGTCCGATTCTAATTATCTGGGGAGAGGACGATCAAGCGTGGCCATCATCCATGGCGGTAGAGCGCCTCATCAAACGTCTCAATGCTCATTGCTACAAGTATCCCGTGGAAAGCTACGGTGAACAAGGAGCTGGGCATTTCTTCACGTTCCCTGGTTTTCCAACCAGCCTGTCAGATAGCATCCTACATTCCCTATTACCGATTTACATGACGATGGGGGGCACTCCAGCGGCGACTGCTCGGCTGCAACGTAACGGCTGGCGCAAAATGATCGACTTCTTTCATGAGCATTTGGCTGCTTAGAAGCTTGGCGTTGTTGTGATGTGGTTGTGGGCTTTGCGTCCGGAGCCATGAGCTATGAGTTTTCTTGCGATAGGTGGTCCAAGGGTAGAGCGGTACTGTACCTGACTTGTTTCAAAGCAAAGCTACTTTTGATGTGATTCATTTCTTCAATTTCGGTGAGTTTGGTCAGGAAATTGTGGAATGCCTCAAGCGACGGCGCGACGACCCGAAGCAAGTAATCAAAATCGCCCGTCATCAGATATATTTCCATCACCTCAGGCCAGGTGCTGATCGCGGACTCAAACTGATCAAGATTCTGACGCTTCTGCCGATTGAGTGTAATTTGGAGAAACACCGTCACGGGCAATCCGACCGCCTCCGGTGATACCAGCGTGACCCTGCCGCGAAAGAAGCCGGCCTCCTCGAGCAGCCTGACGCGTCTTGAGCACGGCGTTGGCGATAGAGAAATGCGGTCCGCCAGTTCCAGATTGGAAATGCCGCCTTCATTCTGGAGGATGTTCAGGATCTTCAGATCCGTTGCGTCTAGAACAAGTTCAGTCACGAGTGGCACCACTTCCATGAGATCTCCGATTGGACGCATTTATAGCGTAAAATCGATACAAACTGAAGATTGTTAGTGAATAACGCTAAAGAAACCCTCAAGCTCAGGTCAGTTTAGTATGACTAACTAGGGTTTCATAGGGTAAAATAGTTGGATGCCGCTTCAAGAGGTCTCCATGCCCGCCGTCAATCATGCCTACCAACTCGCGGACCGATATCAGCAATCTGAGGGACGGGTCTTCCTGACTGGCATCCAGGCGCTTGTCCGCTTGCCGACTATGCAGCGCCAGCTGGACCGTCGAAACGGGCTCGATACGGCGGGTCTTATATCAGGCTATCGCGGCTCGCCGCTGGGGGGCTACGATCAGGAGCTGTGGCGCAGCAAAAAGCATCTGGCCGAGCATGATATCGACTTCGAGCCAGGCGTGAATGAGGATCTCGGTGCGACCATTCTGTGGGGTGCACAACTGGTCGATTATTATCGCGAAGATGTCGCCAAGGATGGCGTATTTACTTATTGGTACGGCAAGGCACACGGGCTTGATCGCTCAGCCGACGTCTTGCGACAAGGCAACATTCAGGGCACGGCCAAGCATGGCGGGCTTCTGGCGCTGGTCGGCGATGACCATAATGCGGAATCCTCTATGTTCTCGCATCAGACGGATCAGATCCTCGAATCTGCGATCATGCCGGTCATCTTCCCGTCCAGCGTCGAAGAATTTCTCAGCATGGGCCTGCTGGGCATGGAGATGTCACGCTTCTCCGGCCTCTGGTGCGGGATGAAGACGATTACTGAAACAGTCGAAAGCGCGGCGTCCATCGAGATTGGCGCACTGCCAAATTTTGTTAAACCCGACATTCCCATTCCGCCGCATGGCTTCAACTATGATGCGCATCTCAACTGGCCGGCGGAACGCTTGGAGTTTGAGCGCCGGATGATCGAGGAGCGCGTGCCCGCGGCGCACGCTTTTGCTTACGCCAACAAGCTCGATCGGGTGGTTTTCAGGGCGCCGAAGAAGCGCTTCGGCATCGTTACGACGGGCAAGGCGCACGGCGATCTGATGCAGGCGCTGAAACTGGTTGGTTTGACCGAAGATAAGCTGGCCGAGATCGGCATCAGCATTTTCAAAGTCGGTATGAGCTGGCCGCTGGAGCCGCGCGGCATTCGTGAGTTCGCGGATGGCATGGAAAGTCTGTTCGTGGTCGAAGAGAAGCGGCCCCAGCTTGAAAAGCAGATCAAGGAACAGCTGTTCAACTGGCCGGCCTCCAAGCGCCCCGAGATTATCGGCAAGCGAGATCGCCGGGGCGAAGTCTTGCTTCCGGAGATCTGGGTCTTCTCTCCTGAAATCGTGTCACAGGCCCTCGCGCGCTGGCTGAATGGAACCAGCGTCGAGCGGCAAATCTCGGACGCCGTCGCGGCGATGAGTGCGCCCAGCCATAATCGCAGCGACAAGCTCGTCGCGCGGGCCCCATATTTCTGCTCCGGCTGCCCGCACAACACGTCGACCAAGGTTCCGGAAGGGAGCAAGGGTGGAGCCGGCATTGGCTGTCACATCATGGTCCTCGGCCAAGGGCGCAAGACTGAAACGTTTACGCACATGGGCGGCGAAGGCATGCACTGGGTCGGATTGCATCGCTATTCCAAGCTGGATCACATGTTCCAGAATCTGGGCGATGGCACCTACCAGCATTCCGGCTCCCTCGCGATCCGGCAAGCGGTCGTCAGTGGCGCCAACATTACCTACAAGATCCTGTTCAATGATGCGGTCGCGATGGTCGGAGGGCAGCCTGTCGAGGGCACCCCGTCGCCGGGCGTGATCGCCCAGCAGATGTTCGCCGAAGGGGTCAAGCGCGTGGCCTTGGTCAGCGATAACATTGACAATTATCGCGGCGACAAGACCCTTCCCGCAAAAACCGAACGTCATGACCGCGATGAACTGGATCAGGTGCAACGCAGCATGCGGGACACCAAAGGCGTCACCGTCATCATCTATGAGCAGACCTGCGCCGCTGAAAAGCGCCGCCGCCGCAAGAAGGGCTTGATGGAAGATCCGGCGCGGCGGATGTTTATCAATGATCGCGTCTGTGAAGGCTGCGGAGATTGTTCGGTTCAATCCAACTGTATCTCGATTGAACCGAAAGAGACCAAGTTCGGACGCAAGCGGCAGATCAACCAGTCTAGCTGCAACAAGGACTTCTCCTGCGTCAAAGGCTTTTGCCCGAGTTTTGTGTCCGTCCTGGGTGGACAGATTCGGAAGCCGGATGTTTCGCATGTCGCGAACCTGGAAGACGCTTACTTTGCCGCTCTGCCAGCGCCAGCCTCCACGTCGGTAGATGGCGAATATTCGATCCTGGTCGCGGGGATTGGCGGTATGGGCGTGCTGACCATTGGCGGCATCCTGTCCATGGCTGCGCACCTCGAAGACAAGGGCTCAACGACGCTCGACTTTACCGGCCTGTCACAAAAGAACGGCGCGGTCACGGCGCATATCAAGATCGCGCCGACGCCGGCCGACATTGATGTTCCGCGGATCTCGGACGGGATGACGGACTTGCTGCTCGGCTGTGACATGATCGCGGCGGCGCCGTCTATTAACAAGATCGGCCGCGGACGTACCAAGACAATTATGAACACGGAAAAAGTCCCGGTCGCGGCGTTCACCCGTAACAATGAGATGTACTTCCCGGCCAAAGAAACCCTCTCGGAATTCGTCGTTGCCAGCCGCGAGGAAGACGTCAGCCTCGTTCACGCTACCGAATATGCGCGCAAACTGTTCGGCGATGCGATCGCCACCAATATGTTCCTGGTCGGCTATGCATTCCAGAAAGGACTGATCCCGCTGTCGCAAGAGGCGATCCTGCGCGCGATCGAGTTGAATGGTGTCGCAGTCGAGTTCAACCAGCGCGCCTTCCAATGGGGCCGCATCGGCGCCGATGACCTTGAGAAGATCGAGGCTCTGATTGGTATCAAGCCTACCGACCCGGCGTCAGAAGACAAAGAGCAGTCGCTGGACGCTCTGGTGGAGGGCTTCGCTCAGGAGCTGATCGCCTACCAGAACGAGGCTTACGCCGATAAGTACCGGGATACGGTCGCGACCTTCCAGGCGGTGGAGATCGGAGAGCAGGGACGCAGTGGACGCCTCACGCGATTGGTTGCAAAAAACCTCTATAAACTGATGGCTTACAAGGATGAATATGAAGTCGCGCGTCTCTATTCGGATCCAGCGTTCGAGGAAAAGCTGAAGGCGCAGTTCGAGGGCGATTTCAAACTGAAGTACCACCTGGCACCGCCTATTCTTTCGCGCATGAACAAGGCCACGGGGCGCCCGGACAAGATCGCGTTTGGTGGCTGGATGAAGCATGGCTTCCGATTGCTGGCCAAATTCAAAGGCCTGCGCGGCACACGGTTTGATCCGTTCGGATACACCCATGAGCGGCGTGAAGAGCGGGCGATGATCAAGGAGTATGAAGACTTGATCGCGCTCGCCGCAGCCCATTTGTCCGACGAGACCTCGGTGACCATCTCTGCGTTGCTGAACTTGCCGGACGAAGTCCGCGGCTACGGCCCCGTCAAGGACGCCAATATCGCGAAGATGCGCGCCCGTAAGGAGGCGCTGCTCGCCGAACTCACAACTCCCATTCAAAAGGCGGCCTAATGTATATCGGATTGAATGATGATCACTTGATGATCCAGGATACGGCGCGCAAATTTGCGACAGACCAACTGGCGCCGATTGCGGCAGAGCTCGACCAAGGTGGGCGCAAGCAAGAGTTTCTCGAAAATCTCAAATCCATGGCCGAGCTTGGGTTCATGGGACTTAATGTCGATAGCGAGTATGGCGGCGCGGAATGCGGCGTGATCGCGTTTAGCTTGGCAATCTCAGAAGCGGCCCGGGCGTGCGCCGCGAGCGCCGTCACCATGTCGGTCACCAATATGGTCGCCGAATTGATCGCAACCATCGGCACCGAGGACCAGAAGCGCGAACACGTCACGAAAATCTGTTCCGGCGAATACCCCGCCGCGTCCTTCTGCCTGTCTGAAAGCGGGGCGGGGTCAGACCCGTCTGGAATGAAGACGAAAGCCAGGAAGGATGGCGGTGACTGGGTTCTGAGTGGCAGCAAGATGTGGATCAGCAGCGCCGAATATGCGGGCGTTTTCGTCGTCTGGGCGGTCACCGATCCGGACGCGGTCAAGGGTAAAGGTATTACCTGTTTTCTGGTGCCGGGTGACTCGCCTGGCATCGTCATCGGCAAGGCCGAACGCAAGATGGGTCAGCGCGCATCGAGCACGGCGACCGTCAGCTTTAATGATTGCCGGGTGCCGGTCTCGGCGGTGCTCGGTGAGGTCAATCAAGGCTATCGCATCGCAACAACGGAACTAGCAGGTGGCCGCATCGGGATCGGCTCTCTCGCCCTCGGGATTGGCCTCGCGGCCATGGACGTGGCGCGCGAGTACAGCCTTGAGCGCGAACAATTCGGGCAGCCCATCTCGCGCAATCAAGGCATCCAGTGGATGCTTGCCGATCACTATACCGAGCTTGAGGCCGCGCGCCTGCTGGTTCTCAATGCGGCTTTTCAGAAAGAAAGCGGCCGCCCGTTTTCGAAGCAGGCATCTATGGGTAAGCTCTACGCTTCTGAAGCGGCGAACCGGGCGTGTTACAGCGCCCTGCAAATCATGGGCGGGCTTGGGTATACCGAAGAGCTGCCGCTTGAGCGCTTTGCACGCGATGTGCGCGTCACCTCTATCTATGAAGGCACCAGCGAAATCCAGCGCATGATCATCGCCCGCGAACTTTTGAGAGAAGTCTCGTAAGGGCGCGCGCCGCACGACACCCGCAAGACTAAATGAGGGATCAGAAATGAAACTCGATAATACAATATCAGCAGTGGTAACCGGCGGTGCCTCCGGGCTCGGTGAGGCTACGGCACGCGCCTTGGCGGAGGCCGGGGTAAAGGTCGCCATCTTCGACATGAATGAAGATAAAGGCCAGGCCGTCGCCAGCGAGATTGGCGGCGTGTTCTGTAACGTAAACGTCACCTCTGATGACAGCGTCGATGCCGGCTTTGCGACCGCGCGGGCCGCGAACGGTCAGGAACGGATCCTGGTCAATTGCGCCGGAATAGGGATCGCCGCGAAGACAGCCGGGCGAGACCGGGAGACTGGAACTGCCAAGCACTTCCCGCTCGAACAGTTCGACCGCGTGATTCAAATAAATTTGGTTGGAACATTTAGATGCATTGCCAAGTCGGCGGCTGGGATGCTTGATCAAGATCCACTTGAGGGTGAACGAGGCGTGATTGTGAACACGGCGTCCATCGCTGCGGAAGACGGTCAGATCGGGCAGGCAGCCTATTCGGCTTCCAAGGCAGGCATCAACGGGATGACCTTGCCAATCGCGCGAGACTTGTCACAAGACCTCATCCGCGTGAACACGATCATGCCAGGAATGTTCAATACCCCACTCCTCGCTCAGTTGCCAGAGAATGCGATAAAAGCGCTGAACGCCTCGGTCCCCAATCCAGCCCGATTAGGGGTTCCAGAAGAGTATGCTTCGCTTGCTTTAGAGATGGTCAGGAATGGCTATTTCAATGGGACGAGCGTGAGGCTGGATGGTGCGCTTCGTATGGCGCCACGATAATGTGCGCGAGATTTTCATTAGTCGTCTGTTTCAATCGAACCGAGAAATGACTAAAGCTCCGAGTTAAAAGCGTCTGCACGCTCGAAGTAGGGGGAATGCCCTGAGCCTTCGATCGTCCGCATTCGTGCGTTTGGAAATGCACTTATGATCCCTTCGAGTGAAGTGGGCGGCCAGATTACGTCCTCGCCACCACTGATGAGCAATACCGGACAGTAGGAGCTATCCTAAAACCAAACTGGACACGTGATTACGTTTTTTGTGAACCCATTCGTTACGCAAATCTGTCAACCTCAACGCCAGCGACGAGCCTCTCTGCTTTCGTCTCAGAACAGCTGCATGCGGATTTCAATTGGCAGGATGCGGCTTGGGTGCTGGAAGAATGGGGCGGCGACGCAATTTTGAAGAGCGTTATGGATCCGCAAGACGCCATTAGGGCGAAGGAAATGGGGTTTCATGCCATTTCGATATCCAATCATGGCGGCAGGCAATTGGATGGCGAGGTTGCACTACTTGATATGCTCACCTCCATTCGAGTCGCGACGGGGCCACAATTCCCCCTCATACTGGATGGCGGCATCCGGCGAGGCACTGATATTTTGAAAGCCATTGGGCTGGGCGCCAATGCGGTAAGCTTCGCGCGACCGTACTTGTATAGCTTAGCTGCAGAAGGTGTCGTAGGGGTGCGCCGTTCGTTGGAAATCTTGGCGTCCGAGTTGAAGCTATCTATGGCGCTTCTTGGCATCACAAACGTATCTGAAATCACTTCAGAAATGGTTCGACCATTCAAAGGCGGATACCGGGTTTCCTGAACACAAGATTTCAACGACACGTGATTGTTGCGTCATGATTAAGTAAGAGGTTTAACAGGGTCGCGTTGGGTGGAGCGGATAAATGAACCTAGGCTTTATCAAGCTTTGATCTTCTATCCACGTTGTCCATATTCGCATATTGAGTGTTGGCCAACTAACACGTAAGAGTCGGCGTCGTGCAGTGGTGCTTTTGCGGCTTTGAGCTTGCCGTATCGGATGCGCGTTGATCGCGGCCGTGTAGCTGAAAGCCTGAAGCCTACTGGGGACGTACGCCGTTTCCTGTTCGGGGCCATTATACATGGAGCGCACGTTGTACAATGCGAATTGGCTAACGCCGGATCATCAAGCTTTTGCGGAAAGCAGCAACCGTTTTTTTGAGGCTGAACTTTTGCCGTCCATGGTCCGATGGCGTCAAAACGGACAAGTCGATCGTGAGTTCTGGCGTTCCGCAGGAGCTATCGGTTTGTTGGGCGCGAGTGCGCCTGTCGAGTTCGGTGGTTCAGGGTGTCCGAGATCTTTCGATGCCGTAACGCTTTATCAGCAGAATAAGTTCGGTGATACCAGCTGGGGTTTTAGCGTTCATAACTTCGTCATGCACTATGTTGCACAATACGGCACAGCGGAGCAGCGTGCACGTTGGCTTCCAGGGTTGATTTCGGGGGAGATCATTCCGGCGATTGCCATGACTGAGCCGGGGACGGGATCAGACCTGAAGGCTATTCGAACGACAGCTACCAAGTGCGAGAAGGGTTATCTCGTGAATGGTTCAAAGACGTTCATTTCCAATGGACAGCTCGCTGACCTAGTGTGCCTGGTCGCGCGAACGGAGCATACAGGGTCTGCCCGCGAGATATCCCTCATTATGGTAGAAACCGCAGACGCTGAGGGGTTTCGAAGAGGACGGAACCTCGAAAAAATCGGGCTACATGGACAAGATACATCAGAGCTGTTTTTTGATGAAGTTATTGTCCCGGCAGACAACCTATTGGGGGGTAAGCCCGGTCATGGCTTTCGGCAGTTAATGGAGCAGCTTGCCTGGGAACGGCTTTCTGTCGGAATAATGGCGCTTGGTGCCTGCGACTATGCGATCGACACCACTTTGGATCACGTTCAAGACAGACGAGCTTTCGACAAGCGGCTCTTCGATTTTCAGAATGTGCGTTTCAAACTTGCTGAAGCTAAAACGAAGCTCGAGGTCACCCGCGCTTTTATCGATCAGTGCATTGAAAAGATAGACGCTGGAGGTCTCGATCCTTCAACCGCTGCCATGGCGAAGTGGTGGTCGAGCCAAACACAGTGTGAAATTGTTGACGAGTGCCTGCAGCTTTTTGGCGGGTACGGTTACATGACAGAGTATCCGATTTCGCAATTGTTCATCGATGCTCGCGTCCAGAAAATCTATGGAGGCTCGAACGAGATAATGAAGGAACTGATCGCTCGATCGATGGAGCGCTGAAACACACCAAAATGGATGACGGAGTTGGCAGTGAGAATTGGTATCCCGAAAGAAATTAAGAACCATGAATATCGCGTAGGCTTGACACCTGAAAGCGCCGCTGAGTTCTGCAGAAGAGGACATTCAGTCTTTGTTGAGAAGGGAGCGGGCACCGGAATCGGCATTCCGGATGAAGCGTACCTTAATGCAGGGGCGGAGATAGTTCAAACCGCGGATGATGTGTTCGCCAAATCGCAGTTGATTATCAAGGTCAAGGAACCACTCGCTGAGGAACGCGCACGTTTGACCAGCGATCATATCCTATTCACTTATTTGCATTTGGCTCCCGATCCCGCGCAAGCGCATGATCTGCTGAAATCAGGCGCGACATGCATCGCATACGAAACGGTCGAATCCCATGATGGCGGATTATCGCTGTTGAAGCCTATGAGCCAGGTTGCTGGTCGTTTGGCTATTCAGGCGGGCGCTGCCGCGCTTGAAATTTCGAAAGGTGGTCGAGGAGTTTTGCTTGGCGGCGTGCCCGGCGTGCGAGCTGGAAAGGTTGTTGTGATTGGGGGAGGTGTGGTTGGCTTCAACGCAGCTCAAATGGCAGTTGGTTTGCACGCAGATGTCACGATCCTTGATCGCGATCCGGACGTTCTCGAACGGCTTTCAATACATTTTGAAGCGAGCGCGAACGTTGTTTATTCGACTCAAAGCTCGCTGGAACAAGAAATTTCCGAGGCCGATTTGGTGATCGGTGCCGTACTAGTACCGGGGGCAACCGCCCCTAAACTGGTTACAAGAGACATGTTGAAGTTGATGCAACCGGGATCCGTCATTGTCGACGTCGCGATCGATCAGGGGGGATGTCTGGAAACGGCGAAACCAACGACTCATGAAAACCCAACATTCGTCGTCGATGATGTTGTCCACTATTGTGTTGCAAACATGCCAGGGGCCGTGGCCCGGACTTCAACCTATGCTCTTAACAATGTGACTCTACCTCATGCTCTAAAGATCGCAGACTTGGGGTGGAGAGGAGCATTGAGCGCCGACCCGCTCCTCGCAAAAGGTCTTAATGTCCACAACGGATCTATCACCAATGCGGCGGTCGGTGAGAGTTTAAATTTAGAATATCAGTTGGTTGAAAGTTTGCTATAAAGTGTTTTGCGGCCCCATTAGCGGCGGTATTCGACTTTCCCTGCTTGTCTGAAAGATGCATCGCAGATGTCCCCTGTGCCAAAAAGGTTCGAATGCATTGCGCCGAAGGTTGGAAGTTGAATTTTCGGATATTGAAAGTCAGTATGCTTTCGCAGTAGCGATGTCATGCTCCACAAATCTCCCGGCGCGCCAAAGAGCGAGGACTGGTATAATTGTGAAAGATAGCGTGAACAACAGTGCGTATCTTAAGCTTTGGTCATCGAACATTGGCTTAAGAATATCACTGACATAACCAACAATAAATGGCCCGGCACCAACACCGACGATCGCAGCCAATAGGATATATATCGCCGTAGACATTGCGCGCATTCGCGGTGGGGCGACCGACTGAATGATGGCGAGCAAGGGGCCAGCAACAATATTACTCAGGAAAGCCGCTAGAAAGTTGAACCCCAAGGCCAGCCGAACATCCTCAACCACCAAGACGGCAATCCAGGCGGGCACTGAAACAACGAGTGCTGCAATGCCAAGATATAGCGCGAAACGGATGTCGCGCTTGTTTAATCTATCCGCCAAAATCCCGCCGGAAATCGCGCCGAGTGCATAGCCAAATCCCAACGCGATTCCGAAGAAAATACCAATCTCGGTTTGCGTTAAACCATGATTTCTAAAGTAGAATGTTGGTAGCCATTGGTTTATCCCGTTAACAAGAAACGCACCAACAGACATAGCAATAACGACGTAAACATAGCTTTTGCGGGCCACGAAGTACTTCAACGTTTCTGATAGTGCGGGCGCGCCAGCGGTATCTGGTTCTCGATTGTCTGAGTATCCTCTCGGGATTTCACGAATTGTGAAAGCGACGATGAGTGCCAGAATAATGCCTGGCACACCAAAGCAAACAAAAGTCCATCGCCATCCAATTGTATCTGAGAGGACGCCGCCAAGCGCGAGTCCTGCGCTCATGCCCAATGTAGCCCCTACTGTGTGAATCGCGAGCGCTGTGGCACGTCTATCCTCGCTTACATAATCGGAGATAAGCGAATGCGAGGGCGGCGTCCCTCCAGCTTCTCCAATGCCGACGCCCATTCGCGCCAGTAGCATTGTTAGGAACCCTCCGGCAGCACCGCAGAGCGCGGTGGCAGCGCTCCAGAACGCGATACTAATCGAGATAACGCCTGTGCGGGACCAGATGTCCGCCAATCGCGCGAGCGGTACTCCGAAGATCGCGTAGAATAAAGCGAACGCAAAGCCGGTAAGGATGCCCAGTTGGGTGTCCGTCAAGTTCAAGTCCGCTTGAATATCAGGCAGGAGGACTGCCATCAGCATGCGATCCATGAAGTTGAACAGGTTTACGATAGACAGCATGATCACTACGTAAATCACGTAGTTGTTTGAGGGCTTCCTCTCAACCAGTTCCGACAAAGCAGCGTACCCCTCTACTGACAGAGCCACCACTGCGAGACGTTCAATTGTGCACGCAACCGCTGTTGCCCCTTTGCCTCTTTGATGTCACTTCTTGGTGGTGCATTTGCCGAAGGTGTTTGTCTCCTCTATGACCGTTTCATGAACACACGATCACAGAATATTTTGATTTCGCCATTTGATCTGGAAGGGTTGGCGCTCTCGCCGGCTCAAATTGAGAACGCGTACGAAACCACAGTCGCCAAGACCTATACCGATATTCTAGCTAAGCAAATTCGAGATTCAAGGCTTCGTCCCACGGGTGAAGACGATAGATGGTCTTGGCGTCAAAGCTGCGATGGCGATGGAGTTTTCTTTGAGTTCAAGCCAGGCTTCGGGAAAGGAATTTCGGAGATTGTTGATTTAGGGGACGGTGCATATTTGCGAATTCGGGATTCCTATCATGAGCATCCGATCGCCGTGCAAACAAAACATGATGGTGAGATCAACTTTACGTTTGTTTTAAGCGGTGGGTTCGAGGTTCGGGTAGGCGACAGGTCTGGGCGTTGGATATCGGGTCCTGCCGCGTTCGCAAGCTACCTTCCGAATCGCCATACGCACCATTCCCAGGCCGAAGCCAACATTCAGGTTCATATGGTATCGATTGCGTTTAAGGATATTGCGGCACTATCGAAGTTTGGGTTGGTCCCTTCACGCTCGACCGCGGCGTTTTTGTCCAAGCTTATAAAGAACACCAATCAACTTTCCGTCGCTGTTAGTCGTCCGACCGCAAAAACAATAAGCGTGGCGCAGGAGATTATCGATTGCGCGTATCAGGGGGCGATCAGGCGACTGTTCTTCGCGGCCAAGGCAAGGGAACTGGTTTGTCAAATGATTGTTAGTGAGATTATTGGAGAACGTTTAAGCGATATCGAGTCTTCAAAGGTGCTTGGGCCCGCTGCAATTGCGCAGCTAGCGCGGGCCCGGATCGAAATGGACTTATCAAGGAACATAACTGGAAAGGCGCTTGCAGACGAGCTAGGCGTTAGCCGAAACACGCTGATGCGAAACTTCAAAGCAACTTTCGGCCATTCCATTCATGCGCACTTGTTTGAGTTAAGAATGCAGCATGCCCTGGTGCTTTTGCAGGATTCTTCGCTTGCGGTTACAGATATTGCGCTCAGCGTCGGCTATGAAAAGCCGGGAAGTTTTACAGATGCATTCAGATCAAAATTTGGAATGGCGCCCACCAAAATGAGGGCCATCATCTCGGAATCTTGAGACGGTCTTTCGATTTGACTGATATTACGCTTACGGGGACATTCTCTCGGCGCTGGTGCAATATCGGTGGCGTTTCCAATCAGTCTTGATGTCAAATTTTCCGATCTAATGATTGAAAGCGATCGAGACTGGGGATTTTGCAAAGGAAACGCTCATGAACACCAAGATTATTATAGGTACTTTACTGGCGAGCGCTTCGCTCGCGCCGTTTGCCATCGCTCAAGAAGCCGCAGACGCCGAAGAACCCCGACGCCTCAACGTCATCACGGTGAGTTCGCTTAAGCAGGATCAGAGCATCGTAGATGTGCCGCTTTCGGTGACCGCGTTCGAGGGCGATGCGTTGGAACAAATTGGTGCAGATTCCCTGAAAGACGTAATCGATTTAACGCCAGGTGTGAGCGTTTTTGAAACGCGCCCCGGCAGTAATCTGGTTCAAATTCGAGGGGTTTCGTCCATCGTCGGAGATGCGACCGTCGGTTACTATCTCGATGATTTGCCGTTTTCGCTCGTTGGCCAAAACTTCCAGCCAGACCTGAACCCGTACGATCTTGAGCGCGTCGAAATTCTGCGCGGACCTCAAGGTACTCTTTATGGTGCGGGCTCTCAGGGTGGTACGATTCGAATTCTCACGGCGAATGCCGATCCTGAAGCCTTTTCCGGCAAGGCTCGGGTCACTTATGAAACCGTCGATGGCGGCGATACGGGATACGGCTTCGAAGGCGCTCTCAATATTCCTATTGTGGAAGACGTGTTCGCCGTTCGCGTGGTCGCGGGCGTCTCTGAGGATCCAGGCTATGTCGATAATTCTTTGCTGGGCCTGGAGGACGTCAACTCTATTGATAGAGAAGAGTATCGGGTAAAGTTTACGCTCAGACCCACTGACCGTTTGGAGCTACGAGGGTCGTACTGGTATAATTTAGCGGAGTCAGGTGGTGAGAATCAATCGACCATAGACTTCGATCGACCCGTCGCGCTCATGGAAAGCAATCGCTCGGAGTATTCTCTTTATAATGGCGTGATCGAATACACGGGCGACAATTTCGACATTTATAGCGCGACATCCTACATCGATTTTGAAAACAATGTAGAAGATGCGTCTCTTGCAGGGGTCGGCGCGCCAAACAGATTTGATATCCCGTTTGCATCCACGTCCTTCAATCAAGAGATTAGGATTTCAAACACGGATGGTAGCTTCTTCGATTGGCAAGCTGGATTCTTCTACCTGGACTCAGAAACGGACGCCGCGTTCATTCTTCAGACCGACATTGGCGGGGGTACGCTTTTCCCGTTCGATATCCTCGATGATCGATCCACATCGGAGCAGATTGCGGTTTTTGGCGAAACCTATTTCAACTTCGATAATGGGCTCACAGCCACGCTAGGCCTCCGTTGGGCTGAAGACGACAGAACGCGAGAAGATTTTCTCGCGAGTTCTATCGCGGCGCTTACAGCGTTTAATGTAGACGCTAAACGAGAAACCACATTCGACGGTTTCTCACCGCGGTTCAATCTGAATTACGAGTATGCTGAAGATAAGAGTGTTTACGTCAATATTGCTCAGGGCACACGCAGTGGCCTCCTGCAGGGGTCGACTGGTATTACCGGTATTCTCTCCGGTGCCGGCGTGGTCGTCGAGGAAGAAGAAGTCTGGAGCTATGAGGCGGGCACCAAGTTCGTCAGCTCGGATGGAGCGCTCATTGCTGAAGCGGCCGTGTACTACATGGATTGGAGTGACATTCAATTCACCCTTTCCGATTTTGTTGACTTCGGTACCGGGCCCACGCTGATCAATTTTGTTAACAATGTTGATAATGCCACCGGCTACGGTTTGGAGGCCGCTGTTTCCTATGCGGCGACTGAAGAGCTGACGCTCGGCTTCAATGGCAGCTGGAATGACACCGAATATGAAGACGCCATTCCAAGCGTGACTACGGGTGCTGCACCGGTTCAACTGGTGCCGGATCTCAGCCTAGTCGGAACCGCGGATTATCGTCGTGCGATCGGGTCCAATGGTCTCGAAGCCTACGGAAATGCGAGCATCTCTTACACGTCTGAGCGTCCGGATTATGCCTTTGGCATTACGACGCAAGGGGATGAAATCACCATCATCAACGCCAGGATCGGTGTTGAAAACGGAAAATGGGGTGCTGCCTTGTTCGCGGAGAATCTCGGAAATGATGATGGTGCAATCGTAAACTCCCAGCTCATTCCGTTGCAGTTCCGCCCACGACCGATGACCATCGGCGTGCAATTGGACGCGAGCTTCTAACAACCAAACCGCGACGCGTCTGATGTTTGGGCGCGTCGCGTATTGAGTGTTATCAGCAGGGACAAAAGGATGAGCTCCGCATACATTATTGGTGCGTTTTCCACTTCGTTTGGAAAGAAGCCAGACCAGTCTTACAAAGACCTGACCCGCGACGCGTATCTTGGTGTGCTCGCAGATGCGGGATTGGAAACCGGTTCAGATATTGGTTGCGGTTGGTTCGGAAACACGACGCTGTACCGAGAAGGTCAAGCCGGCATTGGTGGCCAGGTTCTGTTCACACCGCTTGTTCAGAACGGACTTTTTCCAGAGCGTGTGCCGATAATTAATGTCCACAATGCCTGCGCGACAGGGTCAAGCGCGTTTCGAGGTGCCTATCTTGATATTATGTCAGGTGAGCATGACTTATCGCTCGCGATTGGAGTGGAAAAACTCTTCGACCCGGAACGCTCTCCCGCCGAGACCGCGGAAATGTTTTCACACGGCATCGATCAATTCGATCCAGATCAGTGGCGAGACTATTACCGCGACGCAGGCGAAATAGCCGGTAAGCCCTTTGATATTCCGGACGACCGGTCGATGTTTATGGAAACATACGCGATGCAAGCGGCCTATCATATGAAAACACATGGGACGACCCAGCGTCAATTCGCGATCGCGGCAGCGAAGGCTCATAATTTTGGGGCTGAGAATCCACGGGCTCAGTATCGCTTCACCATGACGCCAGACGAAGTTCTGGCGGATAGGGAAGTCTCCTATCCTTTAACAAGAGCCATGTGCGCACCAATCGGAGACGGCGCGGCATCGCTTTTGCTGTGCTCGCAGAAATTTCTCGAAGGTTGTGATCCGAAAGTTCGCGACCGGGCCATTAAGATTCGCGCATGCGCTTTGAGCGGAGGAAAGTACCGTCGACTGGATGAACCTGGCTTGTCACATGTCGCCGCACAACGCGCATACGAGGCAGCTGGCTTAACGCCATCTGATATTGATGTCGCCGAGGTCCACGACGCCTCATCATTTTCGGAGATCTACCAGATCGAAATGATGGGGTTTTGCGAGCCAGGGCATGGCGGACCGTTCGTTGAAGAGGGACGAACATCGCTGGAGGGTGATTTCCCAGTTAATACATCTGGCGGACTAGTCTCGAAAGGACATCCTGTCGGTGCCACCGGCGCTGCGATGGTGTCTGAATTGGTTGAGCAACTTCGAGGTGAGGCGGGACCGAGGCAAGTGCAAAATGCAAGCATCGCGCTGGCAGAAAGTGGCGGCGGTGTCGTTGGGTTCGATGAAGCGGTTTGCGTGGTCTCTCTCTTGGAGCGCGTATGAGGTCGGAACCAGTGGAGATTAGTTGAATGAGCGCCCAAAATCAGAATCATCCCGGATTGGCTCCCTATTCGGGTCGGCTTGAGGACTTGATAAACGGTCACGCGCGCGGTCGACCAAATGCACCGGCGCTGAGCGATCCAGAAGGCCTCTGGACATGGGCCGAGTTCGCGA
>JABSQB010000023.1 GCA_013214545.1 Henriciella sp. | reverse complement strand
CTGGATATGAATTGAAAATAATTGACCTGAAAAAGAAGGAAAATTTGCTGAAATTGTTTTCGATTGGACTTGGATTTGCCATTCCATCTGAGCTTGTCGATCAAGTCACGAATACGCTGATCAATGAAGGCCGTGTGTCTCGCGGTTGGCTGGGTGTCACGATTGGTAATGTCAGCGACGACATGGCCGATGCAGTTGGACTCGGCGATACGCGCGGGGCGATCGTGTCCAGCGTGACCGAGGATAGCCCGGCCGATGTTTCCGGGCTCGAGCGCGGTGACATCATCGTCAAGGTCAATGGGACTCAGGTCGATGATGCGACCACCACGACTCGCTTGGTCGGCGCTTTGGCAGTCGGATCCAAGAACAAGTTCGAAATCTATCGGGACGGCAAACGCCGCGTCATTGACGTGACGGTTGGCGACCGCAGCAAAGGTCTTGGACAGGTCACGACACTTGCTTCCTCACGCTCTTCTGAACCGGAAGAGAATGAAAGCGGCCCGCTGGGTGTGACGTTGACGCCGTTGGATGATGAAGCGCGTGAACGTCTCGATCTCGGCGATGACGAGAAGGGCATGCTAATCACGGATCTCGATTCTGATAGCGCTCTGTATGACGCTGGCGTCCGTGAAGGCATGGCGATTCTGGATGTTAACTACAATAAACTCGACAGCATTGATGTGCTGGAGGAAGAGTTGGAAGAAGTCCGTTCGAGCGATCGCAGTCGCCTTTTGCTGGCCATTCAGGCTGAAGGCACGGGCACTCGATTTGTTGCGATCGATGTCGAAGAAGACGAGTAAGTAAAGGAGGCTGCACATGCATGTCCTGGTAATTGAAGACGATCGCGAACATGCGCAGTTCATCGAAAAAGTCCTGTCGGAAGCAGGCCATAGCGTTGAGACTGCAGAAGATGGCGTTGGCGGTCTGAGCCGCGCACGCGAAGATCAATTCGATGCACTCGTCGTTGACCGGATGCTGCCAGAAAAGCCTGGTTTGCAATTGGTCGAGGAATTCAGAAACGGCGGTGGCACCACACCGGCCTTGTTCCTGTCTGCGCTTTCTGACGTCGACAATCGCGTTGAAGGTCTGAAGGTTGGCGCGGATGACTACCTATCCAAGCCGTTTGCTCCTGAAGAACTGGTCGCGCGGATTGAAGCTCTTGGCCGTCGTCAGGTTTCTGGCGAGCCTCCAGTGACGGTGCTCAAGGTTGGCGATCTCGAAATGGATTTGCTGGCTCGCAAAGTCACCCGCGGCGATACCAAGATCGACCTGCAGCCACGGGAATTCAAACTGCTTGAATATCTGATGCGTCATGCGGGTCAGACTGTTACGCGGACCATGTTGCTCGAGAAAGTCTGGAACTATCATTTCGATCCCCAGACCAATGTGATCGATGTCCACATTTCGCGTCTTCGTGCGAAAATCGACAAAGAATTTGATCAGCCGCTCTTGCAGACGGTGCGTGGTGCGGGCTACTGCCTGCAGGCATGAAATCAGGCCCGTTCGCGTTCGTCCGAACCACAACGTTTCGGCTAGCGCTCGTTTATTCAATTCTCTTCGCGCTGTTCTCGGCGGGGCTCTTGGCCTATTTGTTCCAGGCCACCGTCGGAACCATGCGCGCAGATGCCAAGGCAAGGCTGGAAGCCGAGTTTCGAACCTTGGCCATCGCCTGGAACACAGGCGGACCGACGCGGCTTGAGCAATCCTTGCTTGAACGTGTGCTCGTCGATCTGCGTGATTTCACCTACCAATTCGAAGATGCCAACGGCCGCACAATTGTCGGCGACATGCCGCGCATGCCGGTCGATCCCCTAGAGGAGTATGGCACACCGCGCGTGGTGACGTTCGAGATTGAACGGCCGGGTCCGGAGGGCGGCACGACGATCACTCCGATCGAAGGCCTGATCGTGCGCCTCGGCGATGACAGTGTCATGCTGGTTGGCATCAAGATGGATGAGCGCGTCAGGCAAGTGAATCGGATCACCCGGGCCGTGGCGACGGCCGCGCCGATTGGCTTCATCCTGGCATTGCTGGGCGGCTTCTTCAGTGCCCGATATGCGGCGCACCGGGCTGAGAGTCTGACCAAGACCGCGCAAGGCGTGATGTCCGGCGATCTCTCGCTGCGCGCACCGGTCGGCGTGTCGGGCGACGAGTTTGATCGCCTGGCCGAGCAATTGAACGCCATGCTGGAAAAGCTCGAAACACTGATGGCAGCGACGCGTCATGCAGGCGACTCTATTGCGCACGATTTACGGTCGCCCCTGTCGCGCTTGCGCAACCAGCTTGAGGCGAGACTGCGCGGTCCGATCGACGAGATCACGGCCCGCGAAACGTTGGGCGAGACCGTTGAAGAGGTCGACAATGTCCTGGCCACATTCAACGCGATCCTGCGCCTATCACGCGTCAATGAAGGCGCCGAAGGTAAGCTGGTTCCGCTGGATCTGAGCAAGCTGTGCGAGGAAATGGCGGAGCTGTTCGAGCCGGCCTGCGAGGATGCAGGGATTGAATTCTCGGCCAGGATCGAACCGGCACTGGAACTGCTCGGCGACCGCACATTGATGGCGCAGGCGATTTCCAACCTGCTTGATAATGCGGTGAAGTACACACCATCAGGACAGAGCATTCAGCTCGACGTTGCGCTGAAAGATGAGCGAATCGAAGTCATCGTCGCCGATACCGGCCCGGGCATTCCACAAGCCGATCTTGAACGCGTGAAAGAGCGCTTCGTTCGTCTTGATGAAGCCCGCACCCAAGTCGGCTCGGGCCTTGGGCTGGCCTTGGTCGACGCGGTGGCCGAGCTGCATTCAGGCACGTTCACTTTGACTCGCGGAGATGACGATACTGGCTTAAAAGCCACCCTGACGTTTACACCGAAGCGCTAGGATACCGTTTGCTCCGACCTGATGCCCTCACAAATGAGCCCTTGGCCGCGATTGCAGCCGCGTCAGAGCATGCGCCTTACATTGCTGGCCTAGCGCAGAGCGTTGAAGGCGCCGCCGACCCCGAGGCTCTACTGCAAGAGGCATTTGAGCTCTGCACCGCCGTTGCGGGCGGCGCCGATGATCCCGCGAACCTCCTTCGCTTCGCAAAGAAACAAGCACATCTGGCGATTGCCGCGGGCGATCTCTGCGGACAGTTTCCGCTCGCGCAGACAACGCGTCATATCACAGAGTTTGCGGATGCCGCGCTCGGCGCAGCAATGAGCAATGCCTTGCTTCAGCGCGGGCTTTCAGGAGACGGATTGTTCGCTGTTGCGCTCGGTAAGATGGGGGCTTATGAGCTCAATTATTCCAGCGACATAGACATCGCCGTCTTTTTCGATCCAGACAGGTTCGAAGGTGGCGAACGCGAACCGGCAGACGCGGCCATTCGATGTGTCCGCAGCGTGATCTCACTGCTCGATGACCGCACGCCCGCCGGGTACGTGTTTCGCACCGACTTGCGTCTGCGACCCGATCCAAGTTCAACGCCGGTCGCGGTCTCTACCCGCCGCGCGGAACTCTATTATGAAAGCGTTGGCCAGAACTGGGAGCGCATGGTCTGGATCAAAGGCCGAACCGCGGCTGGCGATCAAGCCGCGGGGCAGGCCTTTATCTCCGCGCTAGAGCCCTTCGTCTGGCGCCGGCACCTAGATTATTGGGCAATCGCCGACGTGCACGCGATCAAGAACATGATCAACGCGAAGGTCGGCGCGCAATCCCTCGAAGACCCGGCGCCGGATGTCAAACTCGGCCCGGGCGGAATTCGCGAGATCGAGTTCTTTGTCCAAACCCAGCAGATCATTCTTGGCGGTCGAAATCCGAGCTTGCGTGTGCGTGGCACGCTGGAGGGGATGCAGCGTCTGGTCGACCTCGGCGCAGTGGAAGCGTCTGCAGCGTCTGAACTCGCGGAAGCCTATGCCGCGCTGCGGATCGTCGAGCACCGGGTCCAGATGCTCGAAGATGCGCAAACCCATACGCTGCCAAGCTTTGAAAACCGGCGCGCGGCGGTGGCGGCTCTATGTGGATATTCTTCGCTCGACAAGTTCGATCGCGAACTCAGAGACACGCGCAAATGCGTGCACGATCACTATCGCGCATTGTTTGCAGAGGAAGCTCAGAAAAGCCAGAACGCTGTTGATGGAAATCTCGTCTTCACCGGTGTCGACAATGATCCCGAAACGGTGCGCACCCTGCACGACCTGGGGTTCAAAACGCCTGATCTGGTCATTGAAACCATCCGGCAGTGGCACCGCGGGCGCACGCCTGCAACGCGAACCACACGGGGGCGGGAACTGCTGACCGCGATCTTGCCAGACCTGCTGGCGGCCATGGGAAAAACGGGTGAACCTGATGAAGCCTTTCGCCGTTTCAGCCGCTTCTTTGAGGGCCTGAGATCGGGCGTCCAAGTGCTTTCCATGCTGGTTGCTGAGACTGCTCTCATGGATGACCTGGTCACGACTCTGGCGATCGCGCCTAGGATTGCTGACATTCTAGCGAGGCGCCCCGGCTTGCTCGAAGCACTCCTATTTGTGTCCGATCGCAAGGAAACGCCGTCGATTGATCCGGATACTGATTTCGAGACTGGCATGGAGCTGGTCCGCCGTTGGCAAGGCGAGCGCGCGTTTCTGATCGGGCATCAACTCTTGCACGGCCAAATCAAAGCGCGCGATGCGGCAGCGGCCTGGACCGAATTGGCGGATACTTGCATCGAGCTGATGAGCCGGCTCGCTGAGTTCGAAACCATACGCCGTTTTGATCCGCCGCCAGGGACCTGGTCTGTCGTGGGCTTAGGCAAGCTTGGCGGGCGCGAAATGACCGCCGGATCGGACCTCGATCTATTGGTCATTTATGATCCCGACGACAGCGATGGCGCGCAAAAATGGTTCACGCGTTTTACGCAGCGTCTGATCACTGCGCTGTCGGCTGAGACCGGGGAAGGACGACTTTACGAAGTCGACATGCGCCTGCGGCCATCCGGCCGGGCGGGGCCGGTGGCAACATCGATCTCCTCATTTGAGAGCTACCATCAGAGCGATGCCTGGACCTGGGAGCATATGGCGCTGACCCGGCTCAGAGCCTTGTCCGGGGACAGCAAGCTTGGGGAGCGGATCGCGAACCTCGCTGAACAGGTGATTCAAACTGGCGATCACGGCGCCCGAACGCGAGATATTCTCGAAATGCGTGCGCGCCTCTATCGCGACAAACCCGCGGCAGGACGCTGGGATCTGAAAATGTGTGATGGCGGACTGGTTGATCTGGAATTTGTGACCCAGCACTCCATTCTGACTGCCGATGCGCCGCAAGCCCTGCACCCCGAACTCAGCCTCGCGCTTGAGCAATTGGCGCAGACCGGAGAGTGGTCGGATCAGACCTATCAAACCTTGTCAGGAGCCTTCGCCTTTTTGCAGGCGTTGCAGCAGGTCCAACGTATGGCGCATGGGGGTTCGATTTCGGAAGCTGATCTGTCGCAGGGGCTGAAGGACCGTCTTTGCCGTGCGGTCGACAGCCCGGATTTCGAGACGCTCTCCCGGCAACTGCAATCGACCTGCGACAGTGTAACTGCAGTATTTCGTGAAAAACTCGGCACGCCGCCGACGGATTAACGATCTCTCATCGTTCTATCATTGAGTTCACAAGAAAGGCTCATTGATATGAAAAAAATTACGATTGCAGCACTGGTCACACTCGGTTTGGGCGGGCTGACTTATACAGCGATTGCTCAGGATGATCGGGGCCCTGGCCTCCAGCCGCGACTGGAGGCTGTCGACGTCAATCAGGACGGGAACGTCACCATGGACGAAATCGCGGCGCATCGCGCTGAAAAGTTCGAAAGCGCCGATACAAATGGCGACAACCTGGTTTCAGCTGAAGAGTTTGAAGCCTTTGCCGAAGCTGAGCAGGAACGTCGGCGCGCCGAGCGCCAGGCAAAACGCTTTGCGGAGCTCGACACCAATGGTGACGGCTTTGTCACTGCTGAAGAGCACGAAAATGCTGCTGATGAGCGCATGGAGCGCATGTTCGCGCGCGTGGATACAGATGGTGACGGCGTCATCACCGAGGTAGAGCGTGAGGCTGCCAAGGAGAAAATGCGTGAACGACGCGGAAACCGCGGCTTTGGTCGCCGGGGATAGATTGCGGAGGCGGATTTTACCCATCCGCCGCAAAGTCTCTGGGCAAGTGCGAGATTTCCTCCCACTCGCACTTGCCGGGGAATCCGTTAGAGTATCTGCGTGTCAGGGATCGGTGAGAGCGACCAGATCGCCCGTGCGGCGGGTGGAGACAGGGCGGCGCAAGCGGCGCTGGTCAATCGTAATATGCCGATCGTGTATCGCGTCGCCTATCGCATGCTCCAGGATCGAGCCGAGGCTGAAGACGTGACCCAGGAGACGTTTCTTCGCGCCTGGAAGCAATTGCCCGACTGGCAACCCAGGGCCAAGTTTTCGACCTGGGCCTGCACCGTCGCGTTAAACCTCTGCCGCGACCGATCGCGTAAGAAAAAACCGGTGCTGATGGATGAGTTGCCTGAGCGCGTTGATACGGCGCTCCGACCGGAAGAAGCTCTGGCGTCGCAACAAGGCATTGAAGGCATTGCCGAGAAAATCGCGGCCTTGCCGGAGCGCCAGCGCGAAGCCCTTACACTGTGCGCGTTGGAAGGGATGAGCAATATTGAAGCCGCCGCCGCGATGGATGTGGGTGTCCGTGCTTTGGAGAGCCTTTTGGCCCGTGCCCGGCGTTCACTGCGAGCCAGCCTGCGGGCGCAACTGGAAGGGGATGAGAGATGACGGTGAATGGAATGACCGAAGATCGTGTACTGGAACTGATCGAAGCTTATGGCGCCGAACCCATGAGCTGGCCGGAAGATGAACGCGATGCCGCGCGCGCTTTGTTGGACGCTCACCCTGATGCGTTCGTGGACGCACTTGCGGTTGCGCGGGCGCTGGATGAGGCGATGGCACTGGAAGATCTGCCCGAGCCATCGGCGCAGCTCTCCGAGGCCATTCTCGCGGCCGCTCCGACACCACCGCCCGCACGCGCTAGCTTAATTAGAGGACTCTCGTCACTCTTGTTTCCGCAAGGCGTGCGCTGGCCAGCTGGTGCCGCGCTTGCAAGCCTCCTAATGGGCCTGGTGGGCGGATATGCTTATGCGTCAACCGGAATAGGATATGATCAGGCGGACAGTGCCTATTATGCTGCCTTTGGATTAGACGTTGGCGCTGATTGGGGCGATTTGGAGTAGGGGATGAGCGACGCGAAGACATCCAAACTGCCGATCTGGCTGGTCGTTTCACTGATCGTGAACGCGCTTTTGATTGGTGTGCTCGTTGGGGGCGGTCTTGGACAGCGAAAAGCCGGCCCGCCGCCCGGCGCTGGAGCTGGTAGTGAGCAGGCGTTGATCCGCGGCATTGATCGCGCGTTGCCGGATGACGAGCGCCAGATCGTCCGCCGCGCGTTTCGCCAGGCTTTCGCAGAATCGAGACAACAGCGCATTGCTGTGCGCGATGCGCGGCAACGATTGGGGCGCCTGCTTGCCGCTGAAGTTTATGATGCCGACGCGGTACGCGAGAGCTTTGGCGAGCTGCGTGAAGCCGACGCGGCCATGCGCGCCAAGATCCAGGACGTCCTCGCGGAGCAGTTTGGCACGCTCACCGCGGAACAACGCCGCGCGATTATTCAGAATATGAACCGTCGTGGAGATCGCCGCGCCGGCCCGCGCGGAGACCACCGGCGCCCACCGCCGCCGCGCGACTAGTCTTTCGATTTATGCGCCAGGGCGGCGGCATTCGCCTCCCAGTTTACGCCGTCAAACTTGTTGATCGTGACGTCGAGGTCCATCCAATTGTCGAGGCACCGCCAGGTGACGGCAAACCCGTCCTGATTGGACCGGGGCACATAGAAGCTTTTGATCCCGCAGGTCTTACAAAAGCGGTGTTTGGCGCCGCCTGTGTTGAACGTGTAATCGCTCAAATTATCGGCGCCCCTGAGCAGGCGGAAGCGTGAAGCCGGGACGATGACATGAATGTTCCCACTCATCGCGCAGATTGAGCAATTGCAATCCTCCACCTCGAAGGAGGGCGGCAGGTCGACTTCAAAACGAACCGCGCCGCAGTGACAGCCGCCCAAATGCGTTTTGAGATCGCTCATAACTCCGTTTCCTATCCGACCCAGACGGGCGGCTTGCGATCGGCCCAGGGCGCGGCCCGTTCCAACTGTCCGGCCAGTTGATACAATTCCCACTCGCGCCCGCAACGCGCGCCGAACATTATGCCAATGGGAAGGTTCGCGTCCGTCCAGTGCAACGGCACCGACATGGCAGGCGACCCGGCCTGGTTCGAGATCGCGCACCAGGCGGCAAAGGAGGTGACTGCTTCGGAATAGCCATCCATGCTTTCAGGGGCGAGGGACAGCACGCCGAGCTTGTCGGGCACGCGTGACATGGTCGGCGAGAGGATCATGTCATAGCCGCCATCGACCAGGAAACGATCATAGATGAGACCCGCGGTGATCGAAGACTGCGTGGCTTTCATCAGCTCTTTCATGGGGATTGTGTTGCCGAGTTCGACAAAGCGGGCAGTGATTGGTTCCATGTCGTCTGGACCAAGTTCTCGGCCCAGCGCTTCACCGCGCGCTTCCATGACCATGGCAATCGCTGCCGACACCGTGACCATCAATCCTTTGCCCAGCGCTTCGCCGTCAAATTCAGGTCCGGCAATCTCGACTTTGTGACCGAGGTCTTCGAGCAGTTTTGCCGTTGCATCCAGTCCGGCCTGTGCGTCTGGGTCCGGCTTGGTGCCGTTCGGCGCTGTGTCCCAAAGCGCGATCTTGAGCGATCCAGGATCACTGTCGAGGGCGCTTAGGTAGGAGCGCGACTCATGCGGCGCATCATAGCGCGAGCCGATTTCCATACCATGGACCAGGTCGAGGAGAGCGGCATTGTCACGGACACTGCGAGAGACCGCATGGTGCGTCGACTGGCCGTTCCAGCCTTCGGTCGTGCTTGGACCCATTGGCGTGCGGCCGCGTGAGGGTTTCATGCCGAACAGGCCCGTGCATCCGGCAGGTATTCGGATCGAACCACCGCCATCACTTGCGTGGGCGAGGGGGATAACCCCTGCTGCAACCGTAGCGCTGGCGCCGCCTGATGAACCGCCAGAGGTGCGTGTCGTGTCCCAGGGGTTTGCCGTCTGTCCGTACAGCGTGCTTTCGGTCGTGGTGGTCAAGCCGAACTCCGGGCTGGTCGTTTGTCCGAACAGAGTAAAACCGGCGGCCTTGTAACGTTTACACATCACGCTGTCATGCGGCGCGATATTGCCTTTAAACGCCTGCGACCCGTTGGTGATGGGAAGGCCTTTGATCTCAAAGCCGAGATCCTTCACCGCCATCGGCACACCGGTAAACGGACCGTCTGGCAAACCGTCAGCGATTTGTTTCTCCGCATAGTCCGGGAACATGGCCGAGAAGCAGTTCAGATCCTTTTGCGCGGCTTCAGCGCGGCCAACGGCTTCGCTCAGCAATTCGCCCGCGCTGACGTCGCCTTTGCGCACCAGTTCAGCCAGGCCCAGCGCATCATAATCTGCATAATTGTCCATCATTCCCTCCACGAGTGTTGCGGCGAAGATGGACCGGAACCGGAGCCTTGAAAACCCTGTCCTCGTGTCAGCTTTTCTCGAAAACGAGTTTGGTCCACTCGATTGCCTTGGCGCGGTTTTCGGCCTGGATCGATTCAGCCCGCTCATGCAGGAGGTTCTGGAGCCCATGCAGCGCCGCCAGCGCAATGGTTTCCGCGCCGGAGACCTCGAACATGCGGCGACCTGTCGGAACAGGCCCGTGGCGCTGGCTCATCGCGATCCGACCTCCTGGCCGCAGCAATTGTGCAAGTTTGCCCATGCCCTCGGCGCGCTCGGATTCGGTGAGGTGCATCCACACGGCATGCATCAGGATCAGATCAAATTGCTCTCCGCGCGCCATCACTTTCGGCAGGTCTGGCAGGATGTCATCCAGCCATTCGATCTCCGGTTCGGGATGTAGTTTCGCCGCTCCCTCTCGGAGTGCATCCGTCGGTTCCACCGCCAGCACCGAATGTCCCAGCGAGACAAACCAGGCCGCGTCGCGACCCGTGCCTGCACCTATGTCGAGAATGCGGGCGGGCGGCTCTGGAAAGAAATGCGCCCAAGGCGCGTGAATAGCCGCCGGGTCGCGGAACTCATAGCGCTCGAACAGGCGCGGCGCTTCGTCGGCATAGCCAGCGTTGGACGCGCTATCCGTCATTCCGCCGCCTGAATGCCGTCGCCATCATCGCCAAGCGCTTCCAGCATCGTCACCGCGCAATCGGCAATCACGCTGCCGGGTGGGAAGATTGCCACGGCGCCAGCGGCGTAGAGTGCATCAAAGTCCTGCGGCGGGATCACGCCGCCGACCATGATCTTGGTGGCGGCCGCCCCTTCATTGCCGAGGGCGCGCTTGAGTTCTGGCACGAGGGTCAGGTGACCGGCGGCGAGCGAAGAAGCAGCGACAATGTCGACTCCGGCGGCGCGGGCATCCTTGGCAGCCTCTTCAGGTGTCTGGAAGAGGGGTCCGATTTCAACTTCCCAGCCAAGATCCATCAGCGCTGAGGCGACGACTTTCTGGCCGCGATCGTGGCCGTCCTGACCCATCTTGGCGATATAGATTTTCGGGCGCCGGCCATGCTTGGCCTCGAACGCATCGGCCAGACCGACGGCTTCCTTGGCGCGTTCAGTGGTTTTAACGCCGGCACCATAGACACCTTTGATCGACCGGATCACTGCTTTGTGCCGGCCTTGGCTGCGCTCAACCGCTTCTGAGATTTCGCCGACCGTTGCCTTTGCGCGTGCGGCATCGACGGCCAGCGCGAGCAGGTTGCCTTCTGTGCCCGCCGCCGCCGTCGCAATCGCGTCGAGCTTGGCATCCACTTCGGCCTGGCTGCGATCTGATTTCAGGCGCGCGAGTTTGTCGAGCTGCATCCGACGCACGGTCGCATTGTCGACTTTCAGGACCGGCACTTCCTCTTCTTCATCGAGCAGGAATTTGTTGACTCCGACCACCGTCTGCTCACCGCTATCGATACGGGCCTGGGTATTGGCGGCGGCCTCCTCGATGCGCAGTTTCGGAATGCCTTCCTCAATCGCCTTTCGCATGCCGCCAAGCTTCTCGACTTCGGCAATATGCTCCAGCGCCTTGGCCGCGAGATCATGGGTCAGGCGCTCAACATAGTAAGAGCCGCCCCACGGATCGATGGTCTGCGCGGCGCCGCCTTCCTGCTGCAGGAAAAGCTGCGTATTGCGCGCGATGCGGGCTGAGAAGTCGGTCGGCAGGGCGAGCGCTTCGTCAAAGGAATTGGTGTGCAGGCTCTGTGTCTGTCCGCCAGCCGCAGCGATGGCTTCGAGGCAGGTGCGGATGACATTATTGTAGACGTCCTGCGCAGTGAGAGACCAACCAGAGGTCTGGCAATGCGTGCGAAGTGACGTTGATTTCGGGTTCTTGGGCGCGAACTCCTGGCTCACCAGCTTGGCCCAGATCAGGCGCGCGGCGCGCATCTTGGCAATTTCCATGAACGTACTCATGCCGATCGCCCAGAAGAAGCTGAGGCGCGGGGCAAAGGCATCGACATCAAGCCCGGCATTCACGCCAGCGCGAATGTATTCAATACCGTCCGCAATCGTGTAAGCCAGCTCCAGATCGGCCGTCGCACCGGCTTCCTGCATGTGATAGCCGGAAATCGAGATGGAGTTGAATTTCGGCATGTTCTGCGATGTGTAGGCAAAGATGTCCGAAATGATCCGCATGCTCGGCTTGGGCGGATAGATATAGGTGTTGCGGACCATGAACTCTTTCAGAATGTCATTCTGAATGGTGCCCGCGAGCTTGTCGGGCCCGACCCCTTGTTCTTCGGCGGCGACGATGTAGAGCGCCATGATCGGCAGCACCGCACCATTCATGGTCATCGAGACAGACATCTGGTCGAGCGGAATGCCGGAAAACAGCGTGCGCATGTCATAGATGCTATCAATCGCTACGCCGGCCATGCCGACATCACCGCTGACACGAACATGGTCGCTGTCATAACCGCGGTGGGTGGCGAGATCGAACGCGACTGATAGACCTTTCTGACCAGCCGCGAGATTGCGGCGATAAAAGGCGTTGGAATCTTCTGCCGTCGAGAAACCCGCATACTGGCGAACCGTCCAGGGGCGCTGTGTGTACATGGTCGGGTAGGGGCCGCGACCGAACGGGGCAAGGCCGGGATAATCGTCGAGGAAATCGAGGCCTTTTGTATCCGCCGCGCTGTAGGCGGTGGCAAGATCGATGCCTTCCGGGGTTGCCAGCGTGCGATCCAGCGACTTGCTCTGACCCGGCTCAAGCGTGCCGAGATCCAGCTTGGTGAAATCAGGAAACTTGGTCATCTATTTCACTCCCAATTCAGCCAGCGCGACGGTCAGTTCATGCACCACATCTGCGCCCATGAAGATATGGCGGTCGACGCCCGATGCTTCATGCTTGCCGGCAAGCCAGAGTGCGGCAATGCCAGTGTCTTTCAGAGCTTTCGCTGCCTCGGCGGCTTCAGTCTCGTAGCGCTTGTCCGACCCGCACAAGACAGCAATCTTGCACCCGCTGGCTTGGAACGCGGCAGTAAGTTCCGCATGGCTATCCGGAGGAACCGGCGCGGCTTTGGCTTCCACGCCGCCTGCTGCGAAGAAATTGCGGGCAAAGTCAGCGCGAGCGGTGTGCTCTGCGAGCGGCCCAAGCGTGGCGAGGAATATGGATGGGCGGCTGCCCGTCGTTTCGAGATGGGCTTCGGCGCGATCGCGTAAGTCTTCAAACGGTGCAGCGATGAATATCCAGTCGAGCGGATCAGCATAGATATCAGCACCTGCGTTGGCTTCAAAATCGGGCAGCAAGGCTTCGAGGCCCGCCGAGTCCACGCCATCCCCAGCAGGCGGGGACTGAACCTCAGCCACAGGCGCAGCGATTTCTTCGAGTAGCGGGAACTCACTGACCCCGGTAATCGGGATTTTTCGGCGACCGACATCCTTCATCAGCGCGGCGCGTTTCTCTGCGATGCGCGCTTGCGGCTTGCCGCCGATCAGGCTTTCAACAAGACCGCCTTCGCCTTCGATTTGCTGGATCTCCGCCCATGCGGCTTCCGCCAGGTCTTCAGCCAGCGTTTCGGTGAACCAGGCCCCGCCGCTCGGATCCGCGACGCGGCCAAGACCGCTTTCTTCCATGGCCATGATTTGAGTGTTGCGCGCGATGCGGCGGCCAAGCTCCTCAGGCACGCTGAGGCCCTCATTAAAGGCGCGCACGGTTATGATATCAGCGCCGCCCGTCGCTGCAGCGAAACAGGCGGCGGTGCCGCGCAGCATATTCACCCAAGCATCATATCGAGTCAGCATCCGGGCACTGGTCACAGCGTGGAGTTGCATGGGTTGCGGCGTCAGGCCCAGTGCGTCCTGAACTCGGGCCCAGAGACGCCGCGCCGCGCGGAGCTTGGCGATGCCGATCCCGTAATTGGCATCGACGGCGAGGCGAAACAGGATTTGAGAGGCGGCGTCTGATGCTGCCAGCCCAGCCTTGTCGAGACGGCGCAGCGTGTCGACCGCGCTTGCCATTAAGACACCGAGCTCTTGGGCTTCACTGCCGCCCGCTTCATGCACGCTCTGCGCTTCGACTTCGAGGCCCGTCGCGCTCGGGAACTTGCGACTCAGTACGGTCACCAAAGCCGCGGTCTTCGCCATGGCCGCATCAATGCCGCCCGCAATCTTGCCAGTTTTCATGAGCTGTCGAACCGGGGAGATGTTGAACGCGAGCTTTTGCGCTTTTGGGTCGTCTTGTTGATCCGCCCATTGCGCCAGTAGCGCTGCGGCGCTGGCGCCAGATCCCGCGCCGCGATGGGCGAGCGCGACCGTGGCAAGGTCCGCCCGAACCCCATTCAATGCTGTCGCGAGCTGCTCCATATTTGTGACGATACACCCGGATTGACCTGAGCATTCGATCGCAAGGCTGATCGACGTGACCCCACGCTCAAGGTCGCGTATGATTTCGCGATTTGTCTGGGCCGGATCCGGATGCGCGAAGCTCTGCCGAATATCCCATGGAAGATATGGATTTGGCGCATCGGTCTCGCCGCGCAAGAACGGCGCAGTTCCTGCGGCACCTCTCGGGTCGGAGCCGCTGACAAAATCAGTTTCGCGGTAAAGCGGATGGATTTTGATCCCATCGCGGGTTTGGCGTGTGATGCGCTCGAGTCCGCCGCCTTTCAGAGCCTTCTCCACCGCCGCAAGCCAATCCGCTTCCGTCGCCTCGTCAAAGCCGTCGGAGAGGGAGAGTGTGCCATCTGCCATGTTCGCGAACCTCTGTGGAATCTTATAGGCCGGATTTGGCCCAATGCCACGCACGTGGCAAGCGTTCCGCTACGGAAAAAAGCTATGTTCACAACTGTGATGCCGTTTGGGAAGGGCTTGCCTAAACCCGCCCGAAAGATAGGTTAGCGCTAACGTAAACGGTAAGTATTGAGAGACTTTTCATGGCGCTACCTCCTATCCTGCAAAACCTGCGAATTCCTGTGATCGGAAGTCCGCTTTTCATCATCTCCAATCCGGATCTGGTGATTGCTCAGTGTAAAGCTGGGGTGGTGGGGTCTTTCCCGGCGCTCAACGCACGGCCAGAAGCGCAGCTGGACGAATGGCTCGACCGGATCACGACAGAGCTGGCCGAGCATGATGCCAAGAACCCTGATCGGCCAGCCGCGCCTTTCGCGGTCAATCAGATCGTCCACAAGACGAATAACCGTCTCGATCATGACGTTGAGATGTGCGTGAAATACAAGGTTCCGATCGTGATTACTTCGCTCGGCGCCCGGGTCGAAGTGAACGATGCGATCCACTCTTATGGCGGCATCGTTTTGCACGATATCATCAACTCGATCTTCGCTCGCAAAGCGCTCGATAAGGGCGCTGATGGCCTAATCGCCGTGGCTGCCGGTGCTGGCGGACACGCGGGTACGATTTCGCCTCTGGCGCTGATCCAGGACATTCGCGAGTTCTTTGATGGCCCGCTTGCCCTGTCTGGCGCTATGGCAAATGGCGGCGCGGTGGCGGCGGCTCAAGCGATGGGTGCCGATCTCGGCTATATCGGTTCGGCCTTCATTTCTTGCGACGAAGCCAATGCCGTTGACGGTTACAAGGATATGATCGTCGAGAGCGACGCAAAAGATATTGTCTACTCAAACCTGTTTACGGGTGTGCACGGCAACTATCTCGCCCCATCCATCGCGCAGGCTGGGCTTAATCCGAATGACCTGCCCGAGAGCGATCCGAGCGCTATGAACTTCGGCTCCGGCGGCAATCAGAAGTCAAAGGCGTGGCGTGACATCTGGGGCTGCGGGCAGGGGATTGGCGCGGTTAAATCCCGCATGAGTACGGCTGAGTTCGTAGACAAGCTTGAGGCTGAATATGTCGCCGCCATCGAAGCCCTGCAAAACCGCCGCGCGTTCAGCATGGCGGACGCTTGACGGTTTATCCGTCACTAATTCGACCCGTAAAATCAAAGCCTATTCTTATCCGAAGTTTCGGATGAGGATGGGCTTTGTTGTTTAGATCGGTCTCAGCGGCGAAATCAGCGCTCGGCGATACCTGGGCCTGGCCGAACTTCCAGATCTCTGAACTCGCATGCCGCTGTGGGGGCCGGTTCTGCGATGGGGCCTATTGGCATGCGCCTGGTTTCCTGAACCGACTGCAGGCTTTGCGGGATAGCTGCGGTCAGGCGCTCATCATCACGTCTGCGCACCGATGCCCACAATGGAATGCAGCGGTCGGCGGTGCGCCCATGTCTCGGCACAAGACGATCGCGGTGGATATTCTGCTGAGCAGGCAAGAGCGCCAGCAATTGCGTATGCTCGCAGAAGCCATCGGCTTCACGGGAATTGGTCTCGCGCGCCGTTTCCTGCATCTCGATTTGCGGCCTCGACCCGCGGTTTGGTATTATCCAGGGAGTTTCGATCTATGGCAGACTTGATAGGGCTCGCAGCAAGCGCCGCTGGCGGGGGCGTGTTCGGCGTAATGGGAACTGCGCTCGGGCGCCTCGCAGGCTATTTCGAACGCAAACAATCGATTGCGCATGAAGAGCGGCGCTGGCAACATGAGGTTCAATTGCTTGAGCTACAGCGGTTAGCGGATGCAGCCGAAACCGAGGCCGAGCTGGCGCTTGAACAGATGCAGGGGCGCTGGGCTGGTCTGAAAGCGAGCCTGAGTGCGGAAGCTGCAATACGACCAAGCTACCGATGGGTTGATGCTGTGCGCGGTTTGACGCGGCCCGTGCTGACTCTTCTGCTCTGGGGCATAACTGCCGCGATTTGGTTCTTCGCAGATGCCGCAGGGCGCGAAAGCGTTACCGAAACCGCTGCGTTCGCAGCGACCGCAGCCACGCTGTGGTGGTTTGGGGATCGCAGCGCAGCGGCGGGACCTGCCCGTATCAGATAGGCATACCAGAAGCGTCTGTTCTCACCGGTCTATTCGTAGCCGAGCAGCGCGCGTAAGCCGGGAACCGCGACATTGACGAGCTGTTTTTGCAGATCGCTGAGTTCGCGCGGGATTCTGGAATCATCGACCGTCAGATTATCACGCGCAGTGCCGCTCTGAGCTTTGTCTGAACCGATTAGAACGCGCTCGCGCCAGTCATTTGGTTTCTCGATGCCGCAATCTTCAAAGAGCTGACTGAAGAAAGCTGCAGCGTCATCGGAGTCGAGCTGCTTGAGGTGCTTCATCAGGTCCTCGAAGCGATACAGTTTCACCCCTGTCCCGAGCCAGGCAGCGGCATTGTGCTTGTATACATCAGCCATTTCGGGCGCTTTGCCATGAATGCCGAAAATCATCATGTTGATCAGGTCATTGCCGCTGATGCGTTCACTTCGAAGGTGATCGAGTTTCCCGTCAAAATTCTCTGATAGGAAAAAGCGGGCGCGGGCGAGCACCCAAGTGTAGGGGTCTCTCACCAGCAGAATATTCTTGGCGAAAGACGTCGCGAGCGCCGATTCATCTGAATAGAGCAGGTGCCCCCAACTGACCTTCGGCGTGCGCGGGTCGAAGGCTGTCGCGTGCTGATTGAGCAATGGGATCTGAATGAACGTGTCGTGGTATTGCTGCTCCACCGGCACGAACATACGGACGATATTGCGCATCAGGTGCGTTCCGCTCTTGGGAACAGAATTCAGGAATAGGGGGGTGGTTAGGGGTTTTTGTTCGAACTCCGCATTTCGCTCGTCCAGATTGTCTTTGATCATTGAAATTCTGGGCACGGGTTTCTCTCCTAAGCGCGATGGCGCATTCCTAGCCAATTATTCGAATAAGAAAAAGGCGGCGGACAATGCCCGCCGCCTTTGATTAGCAAATTGCGTGCCTCTTAGAATGTCTTGCTGACGTTCAGGAAGAAGCGACGGCCCAGCCAGTCATACTGCGAGTAGAACGCAGATGTACCGACCGTGTTGTACTCGCCGAGGTTCAGCGTCGTGACCGATGGCGGTTGCTCATCGAACAGGTTGGATACACCGACACGAACCGTGAAGTCGTTCGGCAGATCACGACCGATAGACGCCGAGTGATAAGTCACTGGCTCGGTTTTCAGTTTGAAGACAACTGGGTTACCGAAAATGGTACCGGTGTTGCCGCCATTGCTTTCAATGTTCGAGGTGACATCTACATAGTTCATGCCCCAGAACACGTCCCAAGGACCGCGCTCGAACGTCAGGTTCAGCTCACCAACCCATTCTGGGTCACCAGCTTCACCGTTCGTGTCGATCGGATCACTGTTCGGGAACAGAACCAGCTCGTCTTCCATCTGATAGGTCCACTGAGTGTTCACCCGCAGCGAACCGAAGGAGAATTCGTGGCCATAATCAGCCTGGATGTCGATACCTTTGTTGGTTTGCTCAGCAACGTTGATGTAGTTGTCGATAACCGTATCAACCAGACCCAGGTTTCCGGTCTGACGTTCGAACAGATCACAAAGTGGCTCTGTCGCGAAGTTGTCAGACTCGTAACAGCCGAGCAGGATGTTGGCTGCACCGAGCTGAGCGATTTGGTCGGTTACTTCGATTTCGAAGTAGTCGATCGAGGCGCGCAGATCGATCCAGTCAGGAGCGTAGATCAGGCCGACATTAAGAGCGGTCGATGTTTCAGCTTCCAGTTCGCCAGCGTTACCGCTTTGGAAGATGGTAGCACCGCCACCGCCGCCACCTGGAACCACGCCAGGAGGCAGATCGGCCGCACAGTTGTCGAAGCGACGCTGACCAATGTCACCATTCGCGAACGCAGTAACGTAGTTGATACATGGGTCGATCTGGCGCTGGCTCAGCGATGACGTTTGCGCGTCAAGGAAGAGCTCAAACAGAGCTGGTGCACGGAACGAAGTACCGTAAGTTACGCGACCGCGAACAGACGGAGTTGCCTGCCAGCCAAGGCCAACTTTGTAGGTCGTGCCGTCGCCATATGCGTCCACATCCGTCCAGCGACCAGAAAGGTTCAGGTCGACGGCTTCTGCGAGCGGCGCATCTTTCAACAGTGGGATCGCAACCTCACCGAAGATGGCAGTCGTATTGGTCGAACCGCGTGTGATCCCCGCAGCAGACGAGTTCCAGGCGTTGCCCTGTTGGGCGACTTCTGGCGGCACGTCGTTAATGCGTTCTCTCAGGCGGTTGAAACCGAAACCAGCTTGTACAGTACCGGCTGGCAGTTCGAACAGCGGGCCATCGAAGAAGGCTTCGATTTGAGCTTGCTCATAGATCGTGTTGCCGGTTTCTGTCCCGAACAGGAAGGCCCGTTCTTCGGCAGTTGGTTGACCGTTCAAGAGGTCTGGTGAGTACCAGTTGACGTCGACGCAAGGCACACCGCGTACGGTCGTTGTGCCGGGGCCGTTTGCACCAACCACAGAGGCACAGCCCGAAGTCTGGAACTCGTAAGGCGTGACAGCGTCATCATAGATAACATCATTGGTGTAATCGCCGTCAGACTGAGAGAACTGGAAGAAGACATCATAATTCCAGTTTTCAAGCGCGGCATCAAAGTTGCCGCGAGCACCCGCAACGAAGTTCGCGTATTGCACTTCGATTTGGCTGTCAGCGTGATCGGTTGCGCCGGTCGGGCTAAGGCCAAAGAATGAAACGGGAGGCGCAGTAAAGCCAGGAAGTGGCTCAGCTACTCCAGCACCCCATCCTGCTGCAATCGCCAATGGGTCGGCAGCGAGAATGGTTGGACCACCACCGAAGTCGTAGGCGTAAATGAATTGGTACGTCCAGTATTGGCGATAGCCGTTCACTTTGGTCTCGCGGCGATTCAGCAAGAATTCACCGTAAACATCCATGTGCTCGTTGATTTCGTACTCGCCCGAACCGTAGAGCGTCACACGCTCAACTTCTGGGATCAGAGACTCAGTGTTCTGGAATGGGTGATCTGCGCTGACCAGACCTTCCGAGATGAGCGCGGTCGGACCATAGTATGGGTCGAAAACGCCGGTCGGGCCGGTTTGACCACCAAGGTCAACCGCAAACCAGTTGGCTGGAGCAACAACACCGGCGCCGCTTGGGCCGAATGGCGGCAGCAGCTGAGCCAGCGAACCATCATAGTCGTACTGGAGCAGGGAGCTCTGAGACTGCCATGGGCGAGAGGCAAAGTTGAAGCCGTTGGCGTCAGCCGCGTCGATATAGTCGTAGATCCAGACGTGACCCCAAAGTGCGTCGACACAGTTAAATGTACCAGTGGCCTGGTTGATCAGGTCGGCGCGATTGCCTTGTTCGTCGAAGTAATATTCTTCACCACAAGAGAAGTAAGAGCGGTCGCCTTGGGCGAGCTCTTCAGTCTTGGTGTAGTCGAAGGTCAGCAAGAAGCTGCCTTTGTTGAGGTCTTGACCCCAGGCACCACTGGCACGCAGCTGCTCGCCGCCTTGCTCTTCAGGACCGGAATAGAAGAAGTCGAGTTCACGCGTGTCGCCAGACTTGGTGATGATGTTCACAACACCTGCAACAGCGTCAGAACCGTAAATTGAAGACGCACCGTCTTTCAGAACTTCAATGTTCTGAACCGCGGTTAGCGGAATGGCGTTCAGGTCAAAAGCTGAAATCTGACCACGTGTACCAGCCTTACCCGGGCGGCGACCGTTGATCAGGGTCAGCGTACGGCTGGCGCCCAGACCCCGAAGGGAAACTGTTTCAGCACCTTCACCACCGCTCTGAACAAACTGAGTCGATGTAGCAGCTGTCACCTGAGGTGAACCAGCGGCGACTGTCGCGGTTTGGAGTAGGGTCGCAACGTCTGCGATACCTTCCAGCGCTGCAACGTCTGCGGAGATCACATCGATCGGCGCGATAGACGTGTACTCGTTTGACAGACGCGAACCAGTGACGCGCACAACGTCCTGGCGGGCTTCATCTGCGGTGTCGTCTGTGGCGGTGTCGACTGAGACGACTTGATCGTCCGCCTGGTCTTGCGCCGCGACTGACATCGCCATGCCAGCGCACAGTGCCGACACGGCAGCACTCTTCAGCAATAAATTGCCGTAGTTCTTCGAAATCATAAATTGGACCCCTAGTATCTCTCTCTAGCTAACTTCGAGCTGGTGTGCGTACACACTCCCACATCATATACGCAGTACCCCTCACGATTTGGATGCCGCGTCATATTTGCAAAATCAACCATCGGCGTCACAGAAATGTGATCTTGGCGTGAGGCTGTGACATTTGTGCACCTGACCTTGCGTAGATCACGGCAGAGCAGCAAACCTCTTGCGATGTAGGCCGGATCGTTGGAAAATTATTCCATGTTGAGCTTCGTGTGCTTATTCTAAAGACGTGCTGAGCGCGCAAGCTTGACAGACGGTCCGCCAAACTTTTTTGTTCGCCTTAGTCGTAGGGGATATTAATTATGAAGCTTCGCAATTTAGCTGCAGGAATACTTGGCTGTGGTCTGCTTATATCGAGCGCCGTTTCGGCAAATGCAGACCCGGTTCCGATTGAAGATCTCGCCAGACTGCCCGCCATCTCAAGTGTGAGCGTGACGTCCGACGGCGACACGATGTTTGCGCTGGTCGGACCCGCCTCTGGCGGCGACCAGGATCGCGCGGTCATCGCTTCGTGGGATTTGAACGACCTGAGCAAGCCGCCGGTCACGGTGGCGCCGGATGCCGACACAGAATTCATGTTCCTGAGTGCATTGAAGAACGGGCGTGTGTTCATTGCTGCTCGCCAGCCATTCACCGGGCAGCTCGCAGGGTGCTCTGAGGGACGCAGCATCGGGTCTACACGAACATGGCTGATGCAGTTTTTCATCTCCGACGCGGAATTCAGCGAGTTTGAAAGCCCGTTCCTGGATGAACGCGGCATGCGCGGAATGTCTGATGCCACGAAGACCTGCCTTCGTATGGAAGCCAGAGGGTCTATCGTATCATCTCTGCCGCTAGACCCGAAAAAGGTCCTGATCTCTCGTCTGGAAGGACGGACGTTCAATACAGAAATCGGGACGCTGGATCTCGAATCCGGACAGGTCGATGTCATTTACAAAAATACCAGCGCCAGGGGCGCCGGATACATCGATCCTGCAGACGGAGAAATCATGTCTGCATCGGGCGTCGATGCGCGCGGTAGCGGGTTTGAGCTCGACGTCTTCGTCCGCGCCGGAAAAGGCGAGCCGATGGAGAAGCATCCGGAACTGAGCGTCGACCTGGTGGAGCGCCAGGAGATGAGCATTGTCCATTGGGACAACGACGCGAAGCTCTATTATGTAAACACAAACAAGTTCTCTGATCTGAAACAGATTTGGGCGTACGATCCGGTGGCCCGAGAGTTTGTCGGCGACCAACCCGTATTTGCGCACGATGACTTTGAAGCTGGCGGAATTTTCAGATCCACCAGAGAATCAGATTTTGGGCGAATTCTCGGATTCAACTATTCTGCAGATATTACTCGCACAGAATGGGTCGATGCAGAAGTTGGGGGCATCGTTCTTGGTCTCGAGAACGCCTTCCAGGGGCAAGGCATTGGGCTGATCTATATCTCCGATGACCGCAACCGCGTTGTTTTCAGCGTGAGTGATTCGAACCAGCCAGCTCGCTACTTCATGCTGGAAGACAAATCCAAGCTCAGCGCGATTGCCGAGCAACGTCCATGGATCGACGCATCCGCAATCGGGAAAACCGAACTCGTCAAATACACGGCGCGCGATGGCCGGGACCTCTGGGCGCTATTGACCCCACGTGCTGGCTGGGAGCCAGGTGATGACCCCGGCAAAGCAATCGTATTGCCGCACGGCGGCCCTTGGGCGCGTGATTTCGGTGGATGGGATTCCAGCGGATGGATCGCATTTCTTACCTCCAGAGGTTTCACAGTGCTGCAGCCTCAGTATCGCGGGAGTACCGGATGGGGGCTCGATTTATGGAAAGCTGGTGATGGTCAATTCGGCTACACTGCACAGGACGATAAGGACGATGCTGCGGCCTGGCTCGTATCGGAAGGATATGCTGAAAGCGATGCGATTGGCATCTTCGGTTATTCCTATGGTGGCTATGCTGCAATGGCTGCCGCGACACGTGCCAATAGCCCATTCCAGTGCGCAATTGCGGGCGCGGGATATGGCGAGTCAGACAAGATTAATGTCGGACTAGATCTCGATCGATATGGTCGCATGGTGTTCGGAAATGCGATCTCCGGCAGAGATGTGATCAAGGATGTGAAGAATTCTGAGATCCCAATACTCGTCTATCACGGCGACCGCGATGTTCGGGTGCCAGATACCTATGGCAAAGCCTTCTATCGAGCGATCCGCAGCCACACTGAGGCGAAGTATGTGAACATTCCAGAGATGGGGCATAGCTTGCCGTGGACGCCGGATCAGCACCGCCTGTCTTTGAGCGAGATCGAGAGCTTCCTGGACAATGAGTGTGGTTTCGATTGGTAAAGCACAATGCGAACTGGGACTGAGTCCTGAAACTCCGCCCGGATTGCATCGGTTTTAGGTAAACCGCCAAAAGTCGATACGAGGAAGGCTCCTGACAATTATTGTCGGGAGCCTTCCTTCTTGGATCACCTTGACTCTTGTCTGGGCCCGGCGCGTCACTAACATTGAGCGACGAGTGGGGCGCTACGCGCGCTTCTCGAAGCCAGCTAGGGAGCTTGAAGTGTCAGACGAGTTTCTCGCGAATAATCCGAATATGCTGATGTCAGCTGGCGCATCTGGCGCGACTATTGATGCGGTCGGCGGATTGCCGAGCAGCGAGTGGACGCCGCACCGTCCTGACCGACGTTGGGAAAAACTCGAAGGTGGAATTGAGCTCAAAGTCCATTCGCCTTATGAGCCGGCGGGAGACCAGCGCACGGCTATTCCAGAACTGGTTGATGGAATCCAGCTCGGTGAACGCGACCAAGTCCTGCTTGGTGCGACGGGGACCGGCAAGACCTTTACAATGGCCAAGATTATTGAGGCAACACAGCGTCCCGCTTTGATCCTCGCGCCAAATAAAACGCTCGCGGCGCAATTGTATGGAGAGTTCAAATCCTTCTTTCCGGACAATGCGGTTGAGTATTTCGTTTCCTATTACGACTACTATCAACCCGAGGCCTATGTCCCGCGGCGCGATCTCTATATCGAGAAGGAAAGCTCGATCAACGAGGCGATTGATCGGATGCGCCACTCGGCAACGCGCGCGATCCTGGAGCGTGATGATTGCATCATAGTCGCCTCGGTCTCCTGCATTTATGGCATCGGGTCGGTTGAAACCTATACTTCGATGACCCGCAAGCTCGAAGTTGGCCAGCGCATCGACCCGCGCGAAGTGGCGAAGCTGCTTGTTGAGCTGCAGTACACGCGCAATGACAGTGCCTTTCAGCGCGGGACGTTCCGTATGAAGGGCGACATTCTCGACATTTTCCCCGCACACTATGAGGACCGGGCCTGGAAGCTCTCCTTCTTTGGCGACGAGCTAGAAAGCATCATCGAATTCGACCCGCTCACCGGCCGCAAGAGTGAAGCGCTACCCGCGATCAAACTCTACGCGAACAGCCACTATGTTACCCCGCGCCCGACGCTAAATCAGGCCATTGAGCAAATCAAAGTCGAACTCAAGAACACGCTCGAACACTTCCAAAAAGAAGGCAAACTGCTCGAGGCTCAGCGCATCGAGCAGCGGGTCCAGTACGATCTGGAAATGCTGGCAGCGACGGGATCTTGCAACGGGATCGAGAATTACAGCCGTTACCTCACCGGCCGAAAACCCGGCGAACCACCGCCGACCATGTTTGAGTATCTCCCCGACAATGCTCTTGTTTTTGTTGATGAATCTCATCAGACGGTGCCGCAGATTGGGGCTATGTATAAAGGTGACTTCAGCCGCAAGCGCACGCTCGCAGAGTATGGCTTTCGCCTCCCCTCCTGTCTCGACAATCGCCCGCTCAAGTTCGAGGAATGGACCGCCATGCGCCCGCAGACCGTGCATGTCTCCGCCACCCCCGGCCCGTGGGAGCTTGAGCGCACAGGCGGTGTCTTCACCGAACAGGTCATCCGCCCGACCGGCCTGCTCGACCCCACAGTAGAAGTCCGCCCCGTCTCCACCGGCACGACCAACCAGGTCGACGACCTCACCGCCGAGATCCGCAACACCACCGGGCAAGGCTACCGCACCCTCGTCACCACGCTCACCAAGAAGATGGCCGAGGACCTGACCGAATACCTGCACGAGCAGGGCATCAAGGTCCGCTACATGCATTCCGATGTCGACACGGTCGAGCGGATCGAGATCATCCGCGATCTCCGCCTCGGCGAGTTTGACGTCCTCGTCGGCATCAACCTGCTGCGCGAAGGTCTCGACATTCCCGAATGCGGTCTGGTCGGCATTCTCGACGCCGACAAGGAGGGGTTCCTGCGCTCAGAGACGAGCCTGGTGCAGACCATTGGCCGCGCCGCCCGCAATGCCGATGCCCGCGTCATCCTCTATGCCGACAAGGTCACCGGCTCCATGCAACGCGCCATGGACGAGACCGAGCGCCGCCGCGAGAAACAGGCCGCCTATAATACAGAGCACGGTATCACCCCGACCACGATCAAGCGCGCCGTCGCCGATATTCTCGGCGAGCTTGGCGAGAAACCAGGCGGCCGCACCCAGCTGAAAGGCGGCAAGTCGCGCAAGAAAGCCCTCGCCGAAGACGCCGCCCCCTATGAGGCCGGCAAAGGCCACAACCTCCACACCGTCGTCGCCGATCTGGAAAAACAAATGCGCGAAGCCGCCGCCAACCTGGAATTCGAGGAAGCGGCAAGGCTGCGGGATCAGGTCAAGCAATTGAGAGAAGAAGAGCTCGGATTGTGATCGATCCAGTGGATCGATCATGAGCGAGGCTGAGCTGGGGCTTTAGAGGCAATCAGGATTGCACCATCGCCCACAATAAAAGCATCAGCGTGCTGAACAGAAAGCCAGCGTAAGACAGATAGACCAATCGAACGCCGACTTTGCGAGCGTTTAGTGCGATCTCGAACGCGTCAGCTTCCATGGGAACTGGATGTTCTTTGCCGAGAACTTCAAAGGCTTGCTCAGCCCAAAATCGGTGATGGTTTCCAACCGATTTTCTAAAGTATGCCAACCCCCACAATCCCAATGTGCCTCCAGCAATATATCCGAGTACGCTGATCAGGAGAAAATGCCGGTCATTCAGGGCAGATTGATCTGTGAACAGGCCGATCAATGTTGGAGTCGCAGCCGCGGCAAGCGCATTGATGAGAATGGCATACCGAAGAAACATGACTTCAAGTTTGAACGTCCATTCGCGATCGCTCATCTCTCGTTGATGATTTTGAGCCGAAAGTATGGAAGCGACATCTAATGAGGGCGGAGTTTCTTTCAGCGGCATCGAATGTTCACCTATTGATGGCTATTCCCTGTCCCATCCAGTCCAACTCGCACTTTGGACTTGTTGCAAGCAAAAACCCACCCCTCGCGAGGTGGAAAATCGTTCTTGCTCTGGTTTCGCCGCCCTCGCCATTGACCTCGCTGTGTTCGGCGACCCGGTCGTCTGGACCACGCCCGCGCCGTATCCTTGGACGCTAATCGCGCTGCTTGGCGGGGTGGGGGTGGTATTGGCGAGAGATAATGTAAGATGCGGCAAAAAGAAGAATCGAGGATGTCGTAACTTGCGGCACGTCCGACAGCGGCGACGGATTCGCACCAGTGCCTCTTAGATTCGTGGATTAACCGAACGACTCCAGTCGAGATTGAGCAAGGCTTCTGACTAAGAGTACTCTAAGATCGAGAAGGAATAATCATCCACTGCGCCTCTGGAATCGACTAACTGGTTCAATCCTTCACCAAACTCATTGATTGAAGGCGAAGATGTTGAAACGCTCGATATTTCCCGAAGCCCCAAAATCTCCGTCAAACCATCAGTACAGATTAGAATTCGATCGCCTCTGGCGATCGTCGTTCGAACGCTTTGTACTTCGTAGCTGGAAGAAGCCGTTAGAGCAGATGTAAGCACGTTTCTTCGCCGATAGCGACGCGCAACTGTTTTGGATATTACTCCTTGCTCGAGCAGGCGTTGAGCTTCGTTTTGCGGTCTGGTCAATCGCACAATACCCTCGCCCCTCAAATGCGCCACGAGTCCGTCTCCTACGTGGAACACATCTAATAATTGATCATGAGCCCAAGCGAAAGAAAGTGTCGTTCCCATACCAGAAGTTTTTCGTTCTTCTGGGTGATTTCGAATTTCATTAACAACTTCAGAAAACAGCGATTCGTTCGGCGCTCTGCCGGAGTCCCACCAATCCGCTAACACCGAGGTTGCAATGTGCGAGGCGATTTCTCCGTTCGGACGCCCGCCGATTCCATCAGCAACCGCTAGAACGGCATTTTCTCCGGACGCCGCAGAATATGCGCTATCCTGATTTGTCACCCCCGGTTTTTTTGGTGATGAAGCGCTAGTCACGATCATTGGCAAATCATTCTTCCGTGCGCAGCATATGGTGTAATTCAGAACCCGACATGTGAATCGACTTGGGCAGATGATTTAAGTACCCGTCTATATCGATGTCGCGAGCTTCGGCTTCAATCTTCATCCGCCGAATAAGTGCGTCATTTGCAGCAGGTCCGGCCAGATCTACGAATTTTCTCTCCACGTACCACCGATTGTGTTGTGTCCCTAGCATCAGCAGCCCCAACAACAGCTTGGCTTTTCCCTCTAAGTCGGCGACTTGTAACACCAATTCCATTTGATTCGCGAGAACATCGCAGTAGTTAAAATCGAAATTGCCTTCAAATTCAATGTTGTACTCAAGTATGTAGTCGCAGATACAGGGTACATATTCTGGATGATGCTCTGCAATGAATCGAAGGAATTCCGAAGAGAATGACGAAACAACCCTGCGCTCAAATTGCCGCTCTTGGGTTTGCTCATCCACATGCATAAACACGAAGTCTAAGTCGTCTCGCGTCCACGCTGGCTGGCCAAGGATTTCAATTACTTTTTCGTCTTTGGGGCTTGGTGGCTGCTCGTCCAGATTCTCTAGCGCGTCGTATAGGTCAGCTCGAAGCGCCGCGATTTCGCGATACCGGTTTCGAGGAAGGGGTTGCGTGCACTTTTCTATGACTTTCCCGATCGCGCCCGGCCCGCGCAGTCTTTCGTACGGGGTGCGACGCGTTCCTACAAATAGGTCGTGGAGGATCGCGCCAAATGAATAGATGTCCGTTTCAAATGTGGCCTGCTTTAGACTACGAGCCATTTCAGGCGCAGCATAGTTTTCCGTTCCGCCGCCAGCTCCACTAATCGTCAAGGTTGATGACTCTCCATCGTGGGCTGCAGATAAACCGAGATCTGAAATTGCAAATCGCTGCTCATCTTCAAAAAAAAGTATGTTGGCTGGTTTCAGATCGCGGTGCTTCAATCCATTTGCATGAATTGTTTCCAATCCAGACAAGACATCGAATAAGGCCTTGTTTCGAAGGTCTGAGGTAAGCGAACCGTTTGCAATCAGATCTTTCAGCGTACAATCTGCCAGTTCCATTGCAAACCATGGTTCTTCGTCTTGCAGATTTTGTCCGTAAACTTTGACCACGTTTTCGTGGTCTATCATTTTTTGGTAGCGGACTTCACGACTGAACCTTTTGAGAAGTTCTTCTTCGGAGACACCCGCTAAACCGGGGTTTTTAAAAAATTTTATCGCGGCATGCACGCCTTCTGAATCCACCGCTGCTTTGACTTCGCCAAAGGTTCCGCCGCCCAGTCGCCGTCCGATAGTATATTTGTTCATGATGGGACTCCGCTAAACCTTTTTAAGGGCGAGTCGGCACGGGTTCAATCTTGTTGGAAGGTTTGCGTTCTACATTCGAGGTCTTCCCGCCAACAAAGTGCTTTTGATTTTCAAGCCCTCAATCCTACCGAGTTCGCGCCCTTCTATCCTCGCGCGGATGCCAGACCTTCGCACCCTTTCGATTGAACAGCGTCGCCAACTCTCGGCGGAAGTGGAGCGGCGGGCGCGGGCGGGGGAGGCGCCCTCGGCGATCCGGGCGGCGCTCGGCGTGTCGACGCGGGCCTATTCCAGCTGGGCGAAACTGTTCGGGTTCCGCCAGTGCGACTTGCACCCGCACGCGGCGCGCGCCGGCTTTCCGCCCAAGCATCCGCCAGGGCCGGGCGGGTACGCTCGCTCGGGCCGGTTCCTGCGCGATCTGCCCGCGCCGCCAGAGGATGGTCGCCGGGTCTATGGGCCAGAGCATCCGGCCTGGACCGGCGGCGAGGCGGCGAGCCGGGCGCGCTATCAGGGCCTGCGGACGCAGCGCCGGGCCGATGCTGAGGCGGAGGTGGCGGCGGCCGGGACGGCGCGGGACGTGCTGGACCTGGTCGAGGCGGCGCTTGAGGCCGGGGAGACGGCGCGGGCCGACCAGCTGCTCGCCGCCTGGCGCAAGCGCACGCGCCGGGACCGCACGCTGGAACAGCTGCAACGCCAGGCGCACGGCGCCGATGTCGAGTGGGAGCTGGCCGAGATGTACCGCGTCGCCGATGCGGTCACCGCGGAACAGGAAGCCAGGGCCGCTGCGGGGGAGGGGGTCGCGTCAGAGGGGGACGGGGAGTATTAGCGAAAGCCTTTAAGCCTCATCCTGAGCCTGTCGAAGGACGAGGCGGGCTCGCAGCAAATCCCCAGAAGCCCGGCCCTCGTTCTTCGACAGGCTCAGAATGAGGGCCTGGGGGAGTAGAGGGCCTTGGTGGCGCTGAGTCCTCCGCGACGTGAGGCTCGGCGCGCGCTTGAACGGGGCCCGCCAATATGAAATGAGCAGAGCGTTGACGAGAAGGAGCCGCCTGCCATGTCTGTATTTGAGAATACTGTGATCTGTGAGCCCTTGCGCACGCCTGTCGGGGCGTTTGGCGGCGGCCTGAAGACTGTACCGGTGCAGCAGCTGGCGACCCGCGTGGTCCGCGAGATCCTGGATCGTACTGGCCTGCCGGGCGAGGCGGTGGATGAGGTGATCTTCGGCAATTGCTATCCGACCATGGATGCGCCGGCGATAGGCCGGGTGGTGGCGCTCGATGCCGGGCTGCCGATCTCTGCGGGGGGCTTGCAGCTCGACCGGCGCTGCGGCTCGGGCCTGCAGGCGGTGATCTATGCGGCGATGACGGTGGCCACCGGCGGGGCGGACGTGGTGATCGCTGGCGGGGCCGAGAGCATGAGCCGGGCGCCGTTCTACTCGAACGAGATCCGCTGGGGCGTCAAAGCGCCGAGCATTCAACTCGAGGACGGCCTGACCCGCGGGCGCTATACCGCCGGCGGCGACCACTATCCGGTCCCGGGCGGGATGATCGAGACGGCGGAGAACCTGCGCAAGGAGTACCAGGTCACCCGGGCTGAGCAGGACGCGCTCGCGGCTCGCTCCCAGGCCCGCGCCGCCGCAGCGATGCAGGACGGGACGTTCGCTCAGGAGATCGTCCCGGTCACGGTCAAGGGCCGCAAGGGCGACACGGTGGTCGACACGGACGAGCATCCGCGCCCGGGCACCACGGTCGAGACGCTGTCCAAGCTGCGCCCGGTCATGGGCAATTCTGACCCGGATGCGACGGTGACAGCCGGTAATGCGTCCGGCCAGAATGATGGCGCCGCCGCCTGTATCGTCGCAACGCGCGAGGCGGCAGAGAAGTATGGTCTGAAGCCGATTGGCCGCATGGTCAGCTGGGCCCGCGCTGGGGTGGCACCAAATGTCATGGGCATCGGCCCGGTCCCGGCCAGCGAGAAGGCTCTCGCCCAGGCCGGTCTGTCTTTAAGCGATATGGACCTGATCGAGCTCAACGAAGCCTTCGCGGCGCAGGTCCTCGCCTGCACCAAGGCAATGGGGCTCAGCGATGGCGATCATGACCGCATCAATGTCCACGGCTCCGGCATCTCGCTCGGCCACCCGGTTGGCGCGACAGGCGTGCGTATCCTGACCACTTTGCTGCGCGAAATGGACCGGCGGGAAGCCCGCTACGGGCTGGAGACCATGTGCATTGGCGGCGGCCAGGGCCTCGCCGCTGTGTTTGAGCGCGTCAACTGACCATCTGACCGGCGAAGCGGTCTGCGGTTCGCCACGAACCGCGTTATGGTGGCAAGAATAACCAATCCCTCAAGTGAGGCTATGGCATTCGAGCGCCGTCGATTGGCGCCCTGAGGACCTGCCGAATCGTTGCGTGTCCGGGTATGCGCGTTACTAATTGTGCACGTACTTGGGACGCGATCGTGGGAGATACAGGCATGAAAATCAAAATATACGCCGCACTTGCTGCTGTTTTGGCAATCGCATTTGGGCAATCGCTTTCGTCAGCTTCGGCTGACAGGAACGCATTCATCAAGGCTTATAATGACAACAAGTCGGCTGCGATGTCCGGGATCCGGCCGGAAACCCGATCTGAGTTTGCCAAATGTATGATGGTGTGGGGGTTTCAGGCGCTGATCATCGACGATGATCCTGACTATGAGTTGAGCGTCGACCCTGAGTTCACCATGGAAATCGCGGACACGATCTATCAACATTGGTGGGGGCGGGCCGAAGCCGCCTATGGGCCCGAACGGTTTGATCGCTTCGCCGAAGATATGATCACTTTCACGCAAGCCTATTATGACGAAGAGTCCTTCATTCCGATCTACGCCGATCTTGGCGCTTGCTATGTCGCGCCAGAAGATCGCAATCCGGCGGATCGGTTGACTGCCATGGCCGTGATGCCATCAAATGGCACGGCAGCGGTCCCGCTTGGTTTGTTGCAGCGTCACGCGGGCGTCGAGGAAACAGCGCTCGCTTTTATCGTCCCCGAAATGGATATGCTCGACAAGATTGTCGACGGAACCATCAGCGTCGACAAGAAGCGCCGATTTAGAGGTCTGCAACGCGTCGCAATTCCACATTTCGCCGTCAGTTTCGGATTTGCAGATTCCGCCCAAACGCGGGCGCGGAGCAGTCAGGTCTATGGCGCCGGCACGCAGATCAGCGCCTCGGCAGAGCTGGTCAATCTGAAAGACCCGGTGCTGCAGTCTCTGACGGACTTCGCCTATAACGATTTTGTTGAGAAGATGATGGCGGACGGGTTCATAGTGCGCTCCGGACCGGAATCGCAGCAGCAGCTGCTGCGTAACCCGCTGCGAAACAGCAAGGTCTATGACCAGCCTGTGCGAGACATGTCGGTCTACCACAACGCATTCAATCCCAATTTCAAGGATATCACCTACGCACCGCAGGGCATGAACCTGATACACCCGCTCTGGGAAGCCTCAATGGCGACCAAGAATATGGATATCCCCGCGCTCAACGTTCAATATGCTGTACACTTCGCATGGTTTGACGGGACTTCATCATCCGACAAGCGGGCATTCTCGGGCAATGAGAGCATGACCTCCAGCATGGGCACCAACCTCAACGTGCAGGTGATTTATAGTTCCGGCGTAGAGATGCTTGGCGATACGGCGCAGAATCCGAAGTTTTCGGTCGAAGGAACGTTTTATTCCGAGGAACCGTATTGGGCGGATTACAATGTTAACAATAGTGGCGGCGGAAGCCGGAAACGTATGGACGTTTCCGTCATCGCGCTGGATTGGGCCTACTATTATGAGGCCATGAAAGTGATCGCACGGACCAATACCGCACTCGTCTCTCAATTGGCTGCGGCGCGCTGAATAAACCCCGCGTCGCCTAGATCCCGCTTTGGACCGTGCGCAGGACGCGCTGGAAGTCACCATTGCGGGTCTGATGCTGCAGCTCGCCGAGGAGGCGGGACTTGGTGTCGGTTGGCAGCGTGTTCATGACGCTCAGCACATCAGAAGCGAGCGAGCACATGTTCATGTTCATCACGGCGCGGCGCTGCTCGCTCTGTGACTTGGACTGCAGGCGCATCATTTGTGCGACTTGCGGACGCTTCATCAGTTTCATCATCGTCGCCTGCAGGGCCATCTGATCATTGGCATTGAGGCGGTCATACTTGTTCGGGGATTTGCGACCATCTTCCATCGCTTCAAGCACGATCACGTTGAAGCGCATGATCCACTGATAGGCCTGGGTGTCATATTGGAAGAACTCAGACATCTCCTCCGCAATGTCGGTCGGGTCCATATGTTCGAAGCGCTGATAATGGGCCGGGCGACAGTATTTTGGCGCCTGGCTCGACAGGGTCGCAAACCCGGTCTGCGTCATCCGCATCATCTGGTCGAAATATTTCACGTCGGCGCGCAGCAGGTGCTTGGCGTCTTTTTCGAGGTCATCGCTATGCGCTTCCAGAACCATGACAGCCACGGCATCGGCATTGGCACCAGAAGCAATCGCGTCAGCTGCATCGCGGTGCAAGCGCTTGGCAACAGCAGGTTTCACACGCTCCAGCGCGGCGAGGTAGCGATGGGTCGCCGCATCATCGAGCATAGTTGTCAGAGGCGTGGCTTCCAGCTCGGCCGAGCGCGCTGGGCCATCTGAACCGCTTGGCCACATCAGGATGCCGAAGAACAGCACGCCGGCAAGCGCGGCCACGGCGATGGCGTACATGTTTCCAGACGACTGACCTGTTCCGATCCGTGCCATGCTGAGTCTCCTCAAATCCGGGGATCAGAGTGACAGGACATGTTTGAGATCGGCTTAGGGGAATAGATTGAATTCGGTCGATGACGTGAACGAGTTCGTCTCAATCCTCGTCAATGCATTCCAGCAAATCGAGCAGCGCGAGGCCGCCGGTCGGGCAGAATTCCTCGTCCGAGCCACCTGACCCGGCCGCTGCAACCCCCAGCAGCAGCACGCCGCCGCCAATCAGCCAGAGTGTGCCATTGCCGCCGTCTCCCTCTGCCGTCGCATCACCGTCCGCCGCCATCCTGTCCAGGGCCAGGCCGTTAAGACCCGTCTGCGAGGTGAAGGACAGGGCAGGGACGAATTCATATTGTCCATCCAGGTGATAGTGCGCCCCGAATTGCAGCTTCATTTCCGGTTGCTCCGCGCCCAGGGACAGGTTGAGCCGCAGTCCCATCAGTGCGTCTCGATCACGCTCCAGCATGGTGCGGTCGTCGTAAAATGAAGTCGGCTCCGAAACGGCTGCCTGCGCGAAGGCCAGAGCGCTCAATACTGCCCCGGTTGCGCCCATAGAAAGCTTGAACATGAGGACCCTCCCAAGTCTCGTCAGATGTCAGGCGTTCCCCCTTTCGAACATCACCCTGATACAACCAAAAGGCGTTTTGATCAAGTAAGTGAATAATTGCTTACTAAAAATCGTGGTGTTGAGGCGGGGCGTAATCGGGGTTGAGACATGCGAGATTCAAGACGTATGAGCGCGGCGAAGATTGACGCCTTGCTGTCGTCGCTACTGTGACAACAGCGTGGCCGAGCGCGCTAAGCCGGGGCCGCGCGCTCGGTCAAATCTGGATCTAGTCTTCGCTCTTCAGACCAAGCAGGCAGAAGGCCAGAAGCAGCGTGGCGAGCACGCCTGAACCGCCTGCGACGGGCGAAGGCAGGAAGCTCTGCAGGCCAAACATCATGACCAGCGTATTGGCGACAAAGGCGACCAAACCGACCAGCGCGGTCAGCCCGCCGAGCAGTTTGCCGCCATCCTTCATCTTGCCCATGCCGAAGACAATGGCCGCTAGGCCGAGCAAGATCTTGGCGGCATTGTAGCCGAAGAAAGAGAAGGCCACGACCGAGAAGGCGACGCCGCCCAGGTCTGGATTGGCTTCAGCCGCTTCACGGAAGGGCCCGAACTGGGTCAGGCCGACACCGACCTGCACCACATTCAGAACCGCGGCGAAAGCGATCGCTGAAAAGCCCAGCGTAAAGCGCTTGGCCATGACCAGCGCGGAGCCGCCAAATGCCGCGAGTAAGACGAAGATCAGGCCTTCCAGGCCCCACAGAAACTTGCGGTCGACTTCCGGCGCGCCGAGATAGAGCGCGGTATAAATCGGCTGTGTGATTGCTGCGAGCAGCAGCAATAGCGCCACCGTTTTGACGGTTTGGCTTTGTGTGAATTCCATGATTTTCCCTCCTGCGACAGATGCGTCTGCCCGCTTTTAATTTGCGCGGACGCTAGTCTGAGTTGGCGGCCAGCTCAACGAAAACCGGCGCGGATCGGTTCACGCTTGTGTGAGCGACGCCCCTTGAAACAGCACGGAGTGAGACAAATCTGTCTCAACTCAGGAAGGGACGCACGACATGTTTCAAGACAGAAAACTCTCGCTTGGATCCATCCTCCGAGTGTTCTGGCTCCAAGTCAGCACGACCTGGGCGCTGACCTTGTTTGAGACCCTGATCCTCGTATCGCTGCCGCTTTTGATCGGCCGTTCCATCGATGGCTTGCTGAACAATAATAGCCAGCCCTTTATCTGGCTCGGGGTCGCCATGGCGGTGTTGCTCATCACCAGTGTCGGGCGCCGTCTCTATGATACGCGGGCCTATGGGCGTATGCGGGTCGAGCTTGGCGTGGCAGTGGTCGAGAAGGGCAAGGAGCAGCCGGTTTCGACCCAGAATGCACGTCTGCAGATGAGCCGCGAGCTCATCACCTTCCTCGAGACGGAAGCGCCGATTGTGATCATGGCGCTCCTGCAAGTGATTGTGTCGCTGGTCATTCTTTACAGCTTTCACGGACTGCTGGCGGCGGCAGCGGGCGCAGCGACGGTCTTTTCGCTTCTGGTCTATGGCCTCGCCAGCGGGCGCTTCTTCCGGCTGAACGGCGACCTCAACTCACAATCAGAGCGGCAGGTGTCTATTCTGGAGGGCGGGGTGCGCAAAGCGATCAAGGCACACTTGTCGGCTCTGCGTCGCCACGAAGTGCGCCTGTCAGACACAGAGGCAGTCGTTTACGGCCTGATTTTCGTGGCTCTGCTATCCATGCTCGGCACCAATCTCTGGTTCGCGGCAACGCAACTGTCGGCCACGCCGGGAGAGATCTTCTCGATCGTTACCTATTCCTATGAGTTCATTGAGTCGGCTGTGATGCTGCCCGTGACCTTGCAGACGCTGACCCGGCTGTCGGAGATCACGCAGCGCCTGAACCGTCTGGATGAGGGACCCGCGGATGAACCGGACGACTCCGAAGACGCGGACCGCCTCAAGTCTTCGGAATGACCGGCATCAGCAGGTGGGCGTCATAGTCGCCGCCCGTGTGCAGGATGTGCGTGCCTTTGTTGACAGTATTGGTGTGCGCCAGGGCGTGATGTTCGAAATGGTCGCGGCCCTGGATCGCGATCTCGATCGTTTCGCCGGGCCGGAACAGGGTGCTGCTCGGCAGGATTTCGATCTCGACCGGGACGATCTCATCGCGGCGCAGTTTCAGGCTCTGCTCATGCTTCAGCCAGGGCTGCAGCGGGGTGGATAGCGCCGGGTCGAGCTCCCGCTGAGACACGCGCAGCCAGCCGAGCGCCACCGGTGTCTCGGCATAACCGGCTTTGCCATAGAAGGTGACCTCCTCGCCGTCTGTGTCGTATTTCTTCGCCGCGACGAACAGATCCATGTCGCGGGCACCGTCGGCCTCGACCCAGAGTTTCAGCTTCATGTTACCGGTGAGCTCGGTTTCTTCGGTGAAGGTGTACCGAAAGGCCGTCTCGCCGGTGCGGGCCGCATAAGACACCGAGCTGGCTTCGGTTTGCGGTGCCGCGTTGAGCGCGCTGCCTTCCGCGCTGAGATAAAGCGGCGTCGGGACCGTGCTCGGCAATGGCCAAGTCTGCTCATAGCGCACACTGTATTCGGTCAGCGTATCGCGCACTTCCAGGCGCACCGGCGGGCGGGCGTCAAAGCCATTGTCCGCGCTTTTCAGAAAGTGATCAAAAAAGGCGAGCTGAACGGCTTTCGCCTCGTCGCTATAATAGACATCCCATTTTGGCTGGCCGTGTGTGTAGAGCCATTTCTGCGCTGAGCCGATCTGCTTGAAGCCTTCGAAAGAGCCGCGCGTATGCATGCCATGATCAGACCAGCTGGCGCAGATCAGGGCCGGGACAGTGATATCCGGCAATGAAATGCCAGACGGTGCGGCGCGGGCCGAGACGCGCTTCATCAGCAACGGGCGCGATCCGGCAAAACGCATGATGCGATGCGGCGGCAGACTGGTCTTGTTCGCCTTGGAGCGGATACGGGTCAGCCAGAAGTTCGTGAACGCCGTTTCAGGCACGCCGCCATGGAACAGCACTTCGCGGAAATTATCGCTCTGGCCTTCCCAGGGCATGATCGCTTTCAGCGGCTCGGGCGCGTTGGCGCCTGCGATCCACTGCGCGATGGCGAGATAGGAGACGCCAGTCAGGCCGACCTTGCCGCTGCTCCAGTCCTGATCTGCGGCCCATGTGATGGCGTCATGGAAATCGTGGCGATCCTGCAGCGACAGGACGCCAGCGGTGCCGTCTGACTTGCCGAACCCGCGGCTGTCGACCAAGACGACGGCATAGCCCTCGCGGACCCAGAAGGCCGGGTCTGAAGCTTCCCAAGGCGTCCATTCGCTGACCCGGATCGTGCCGAGATCATAGTCTGGCTTTGCATTCCCGCGCAGATAATCGGGATACTGGGTCGGCGTCTCATCCTTGTGATAGGCGGTGAAGGCCATAACCACCGGATACTGACCCGGCGCGTTCGGGCGAAACACATTGGCCGACAGCCGTGTGCCGTCGCGCAGGAGGATGCCGGTGTCGCGTTCAATCGTGACCTCGGCGGCCAGCGCAGACACATCCTCCACCAGGACCGGGCTGTCCGGCGTATCAAGAAAGTCAGACAGGTCCGACGGCGCATGCATAGCCGGGCCAGTGAAAAACACGTACCAGATGGCGAGCGCCAGCAGCGCGGTGATCAGGCCGAGGGTGATCTTGAGGGCTTTCATCATGATGGGCTCCTGCTTGAATGAGGGAGGGGGATCGGCGTCCCCGACTTGTTTAGGTCAATAATATGAGCAATACTCAGTTTTCATACTCGCTTTTCGGCGCCCCGTGATGAGATGGAGATCGTGCGTGCAACCCTCTGTAAAAATGCGGAAAAATGCCAAGCAGGCGCGCGCCAAGCTGACCATTGAAACCATTCTGGAGGCGGCTACTCAGCTTTTGGAGGGGCGGGAGCCGGATCAAATCTCAACCAATCACATTGCGGCGCGCGCAGGCGTCTCCATCGGCACGCTCTACCAGTATTTCCCCAACAAGACGGCGATCTTCGTGGCTTTGGCCGAGCGGGATATCCAGGCCCGGTTTGAGGTCGTAGCCGCGGCTTTGACCGGGGCGGACCCGGCGGGCGGCGAGGATCCGGTGCGCGCCCTCACGCGCGCCTTCATTTCCTCCTTTGCCGGATCGCCGCGCAATGCCGCCCTGGTCAAAGTGATCATGTCGTCCCGGGCAAAGGGCGGGCGCGGGCCATTGCCGGTCGACGCCGTTGCGGCGCTGATGATGCGGGCTTCTGGCCGGTTCGGGCCGATGCGGCAAATGTCGGAAGTTTCAGCCTTCGTGCTCACGCGCGCGGTTCTATGGACCATTCTGTCGGCCACATTGGACGCCCCGCACCTGCTTGAAGATCCGGAATTTGAGGATGAGATCGTGTTGCTGACCCGGGCCCTGCTCAATCCGGCCCAAGTGCAATCGGCGTAATCGCCAATAAGGGGCCAAAAAGCGCGAAACACCCGGCCTCCTTCAGAAAAAACCCTGCACTTTCAGTAAGAGTGACCCGGCCTGAGCCAAAAATCCACCTCTCTATGTCTCTGAATTTATTGGAAAATCGCAGAAAGTTTCCGAAAATCGGCAAATACTTATTGAAAAACGATAATAGCCTCCCCAACTGGTACTGCATCAGCGGATCAAACCACTCTTCTTCAACCCCCGCTGAATGGGCCAACACCCAGTTTTGAAAGGCAAAGAAAATGAACCCGCAAGTCCGCGAAACCGAGCAAACCCCTATCGCGGTTCCTAGCACTTCCCTTAAGGCGACCCCGGTAAATTCCATCCAGATTGCGAAGCCAGTCGTCGAGATTAAAGCCCCAGCTCCCGAAGCGACAGAGGAAACGGGCCCAAGCATGTTGGACAAGCGGCGTCGGCGTCGTGCTCGACTGAGCAACCGCCACTAAGTTTCATAGTTTTACACGAAAGGCCGCCCCTTCACCCAGGGCGGCCTTTCTCTTTGTCAGCAGGTTCCGTATCGCGCTTTCGGCGCTCACATGAACCGGGCTCAGGGCTGGGCCTCACCAACCAAGGCGGACGCCGGCGCGGGCGCCGAGGGTGCCTTCATCAGTGGAGAAGCCGATGCCCATATTGGCCGACCATTGGTCGTCTAGCCGCTGAGTGGCAGAGAAGGCAAAGGCATTGGTGCTGTCATAATGGCCCCAATTCGCGGTAAAGGCGTGGGTCTCGTTCGCCTGCAGCCAGCTGGTACCAGCCATGGCATTGGCGATGGCGATCCCGGCTGTGTTTTCAGCGATCTGCTCCCGATTGTCAGAGACAACACGCGCCAGCTCATCGACCTGCAGGCCCAGGGTCTCGAACTGCGTGTTCAGCAGGGCGATGCTCCGGGTGTTGATGAGGATCGAGGTCTCCGCATTGGCGATGCGGGTCTGGTTGCTGTTCGCCAAGGATGAGACGACGGAGATGGCCTGACGATTGTCGGCAATCGCGGTTTCAGCGCCCGCCACGCGCGTCGTATTGCTGTCGACCTTTGTGGTCAGACTGGTCACGTTGTTCGTGTTTGTGGTGACGCGCTGGCTGAGCGCGGCGTTATCAAAGGGGTCGGAGCCTCCATTTGATTTCGCAAGCGTCGAGAGCAGATCTTCGGCGGCGCTGAGGCGCGTCTCGAACACGCCCCCGTCGCTGGCGAGATTGCCGTTAGCGTCTGTCAGGACGAATTCGAGATCCCCGACCTGCGCCGCGCGTGAAGTATCGGACGTAATGCCGGGCAGGGTGTAAATCGTGCTCGTCTTGCCAAAAATGTACTGATTTTCGAACAGGGTCTGCACGCCCTGACCAAAGGCAGCGGCATTGGCATGCGAAGCGTTGGCGCCCGAGCCAAGGGCCATAGCGTTTGGGCTGTTTTGCGCGATGGTTGCGCCTTGGCCAAGCGCGATAGAGTTGGCGCTGTTGGCGCCGATCCAGGTGCCCCGGCCCAAGGCGGTGGCATTGTCGCTCTCGGCGAAGACGTTTATGTTTTGACCCACAGCTGTGGCATTTCCTGAATAGACCCTAATCGAATCACCGACAGCGGTTGAGTTTTCGCCAGAGAGGATCTGGGCAGTATGACCGATCGCAGTTCCGTTCACTAAGGCTTGCGCACCTTCACCAGCCGCTGTGCCGTTGGTGCGCGCAACCGTGAATGCACCAATCGCTGTCGCGCCGTTCGCCTGCGCATCGGCGCGGCGGCCAATGGCGGTGGTAGCATTAGCCTGAGCCAGTGCGCCTGAACCAATGGCCGTCGCACCATCAAATTTCGCCTTGGCGTCACTCCCTATAGCCGTGCTCGATATTTTTGTCGCTTCAGCGAATGCCGATAGCGGTACTTGACTCTGCACTCGCTATCGCGCCGACACCGATTGCCGTTGCGTTTGTGGCTGACGCTTCCGAGCCGCTACCGCATTGTAGTGCAGTCGCGATGGTCGCACCATTGTTGTTTCCCTGTTCACACGCCGGGTCCGTATTCGGCACGCCCTGAGCCTCGGCCTTCAAGGCGAACCCGCTCAGGGTGGCGACGCTGATCGCCGTCGCACTTGCTAATGTCTTGATCATTCTAATCTCCATTATTCGCGGAGAACTAGAGATCGTGAAGTATTCGCGACCGCCACTCCGCGAATACAATATTTAATGATATCCTGTAGATATTAAATTGATGTAATTACTTATATACGATCCAATGTGTTATCGAATACTTGAATTCGAGGATCTGATATTTGTCTGCCGAGCCACGCACCCTAACGCGCGATCAACTCCGCGCCCTTGGCGGCGATCATGATCGTTGGCGTGTTGGTATTGCCAGATGTAATGGTCGGCATGACCGAGGCGTCGATGACGCGCAGACAAGTGAGGCCGCGCACGCGCAGCTGAGCATCTGTCACCGCCATCGGGTCATCATCTGCGCCCATCTTGGCGGTGCCGACCGGGTGGAAGATGGTCGTGCCGATGTCGCCGGCCGCGCGGGCGAGGTCGCTGTCCGGATAGGTCGGGCCGGGCAGATACTCGTCCGGCTTGAACGCGGCGAGGGCCGGCTGCTGCATCAGCCGCCGTGTGACCCTTATGGCATCGGCGGCGACCTGCTGATCCGCGGCGGTGTCGAGATAGTTCGGATCAATGACCGGCGCAGCGCGGAGATCGGGGGAGGGGACGGCAATCGTCCCGCGCGAGCTTGGGCGCAGATTACAGGCCGCCACCGTGATCGCCGGGAAGCGGTGCAGCGGATCTCCAAACTTGTCGAGCGAAAGCGGCTGGACATGAAACTGGATGTTGGCGCGGCCGTGCTCTGGCGAGGAGCGGGTGAACAGGCCGAGCTGTGACGGCGCCATGGTCAGCGGCCCGCGGCGACGCAGGGCATAATCCAGGCCCATCTTCGCTTTACCGAACAGGGAATAATAAGTCTGGTTCAGGGTGACCGTATTGGAGACCTTATAGATTGCCCGCTGCTGCAAATGGTCTTGCAGATTGGCGCCGACACCGGGCAGGGCGTGGGCGGTCTCTATCCCGGCCTGTCGCAGCACATCGGGCGGGCCAATGCCGGAGCGTTGCAGGATCTGGACACTGCCAATCGACCCGGCGCAGAGCAGGGTCTCGGCCTTGGCCCGGGCCTCGAACCGCTGGCCCCGCTGCTCGAAGCAAAGACCGGTCACGCGCGTGCCGTCGAGGATAACACGGTCGATCAGCGCGCCGGTCTCGACCCGCAGGTTGGGGCGCTGTCTCGCAGGCTTCAGGAAGCCCCGGGCTGCTGACCAGCGCCGTCCGGCTTTCTGGTTCACATGGAAATAGCCAGCGCCTTCATTATCGCCGGTATTGAAATCCTCGGTCGCCGGAATGCCGGCTTCGACCGCGGCGTCGCGCACAGCGTCGAGAATGTCCCAGCGCACGCGCGGCGGCTCGACCCGCCACAGACCACCTGTGCCATGATGCGCGCCGTCGCCGAGGAAATGGTCCTCCAGCTGGCGAAACACGGGCAGCACGTCGTCCCAGCCCCAGCCGGGCAGGCCGAGATCGCGCCAGCCATCATAATCGGCGGCCTGACCACGCATCGTGATCATCGCATTGATCGCCGACGATCCGCCCAGGACCTTGCCGCGCGGATAGTTCAATGCCCGGCCATTCAGACCCGGCTGCTGCGTCGTCTCAAACATCCAGTCAGAGCGCGGATTGCCAATGGCAAACAGATAGCCGACCGGGATATGGAACCAGATCCAATTATCCTTGCCGCCCGCTTCGAGCAGCAGGACTTTGGTCTTTGGATTGCGCGTCAGGCGTTCAGCGACGACGCAGCCTGCCGACCCGGCCCCGGCGATGATATAGTCATACTCGCCATCAAGGGGCTGGGCCGTGTCCGGCATCAGCCAGGCTGAACATCGATAAAGCGGCTGCCATCCTTGGCGAGGCGTTTCAGCGTTTCGCACGGGGCGAACCGCTCATCCTCGGCGCCGAGTTTCTCCATTGTCGCAAGGACGGCTTCAGCCCCAACCATGTCGCCATATAGCATCGGGCCACCTTTATCAGCAGGCCAGCCATAGCCGTTCAGCCAGACAATATCGATGTCAGAGGCACGTTGGGCTTTCTTCTCTTCGAGGATCTTCAGACCCTCATTGATCATCGGATAGATACAGGTGGCAATGATCTCGTCAGCGCCTGGAGCGCCGCCTGGCTCAACCCCGGTCACGTCTGCAATGATCTTCGCCGTCACATCGGACGGGATTGGCCGGCGGTTTTCGTCATAGTCATAATAGCCGGCGCCGGTTTTCTGTCCGCGGCGATTGAGCTCGCACAAAGCATCGCGGATCGGGTTGGCGGTCTTGGCGCCTTTCTTCCAGCCAATGTCGAGCCCGGCGAGGTCAGACATCTGGTACGGCCCCATGCGGAAGCCGAACGCATTGAGCGCGGCGTCGACATCCCATGGCATCGCGCCCTGATAGACCAGGTTCTGCGCCTGGGCCTGACGCGCGAACAGGATGCGGTTACCGACAAAGCCGGGGCAGACGCCGACCAAGGTGGCGACCTTGTTGATCGTCTTGGCGAGGTCCATGCTGGTCGCGATCACATCGTCAGCCGTGTGGTCGGCGCGGACAATCTCGAGCAGCTTCATCACATTGGCGGGCGAGAAGAAGTGCAGGCCGATCACATCTTCCGGGCGCTTGGTGACGCTGGCAATTTCGTCAATGTTGAGGGCTGACGTGTTCGTCGCCAGGATAGCGCCCGGTTTGGCGATGCGGTCGAGATCGGTGAAAATCTGCTTCTTCAGATCCATGTCCTCAAACACAGCTTCGATGATCAGATCGCAATCGGCGAAATCATCCATGCTGAGTGTACCGATCAGGCGGCTCATCCGCTCATCGACTTCCTCGACCGGGAAACGGCCTTTGTCAGCGCTGCGCTGATAATGGCCGCGCACCACTTTTAGGCCGCGATCGAGCGCTTCCTGCTGGCGTTCAAGGATGGTCACCGGGATACCGGCTGTGGCGAAGTTCATCGAGATGCCGCCGCCCATGGTGCCAGCGCCAATGACACCGACTTTCTCGATCGTCCGACGCGGCGTGGTGTCCGGAACGTCAGGGACGACCCAGGCATCGCGCCCGGCCTGGGCGATATAATCGGAGACTTCTTGTGGGGTCATGGAAATGGCTGGCATGAGGCGTCCTCTAATTCTTGAACGTTTGGCTTTGGCGTCTTTCTAGGACCGGACGGGGCCAATTGGAACCGCTCGCCGCGCTTGTCGTCGCGTCGCCTAAGGCTCGCCAGACGTGCGCAGCGGCTCAGACGTCCAGAGCGCAAATCCATCCGCCCGGAAATTGTGCCAGGTGGAATAGCGCCATTTATCCGGATGGCTGACCAGGCCATGCTTGACCGGGTTGCCGTGCATGAACCCGATATGGCGTTCCATATCGATGGCGTCGCGAATGCGGTAATCCCAGAAGCGCGGATGCCAGATCTTGTCCGCGTCGCGCTCGGCGACATGGCCGCCCTCAACCATACGGCGCGCGAAGCTGGCCTGCAGATACTCCACCCGTCGCCGGAAATCATTGTCGTCTTCCGGCAGAACCCAGATCGCATGCATATGGTTGGGCAGGATTACGGTGGCGATCGTCTCAAACGGGTGCAGGTGTTCGAAATCGCGCGCGCTGTCGGCGAGCTCGCTGACATGACGGGTCAGCAGCGTGCTGTCGGCATCAGCGAGGGTGACGGTCAGAAACCAGGTCCGCTCGGGCCGGAACAGGGGGGCGAGGTCGCTCACATTGCTATAAAGCAATACTCACCCATTGCTCGCAAGTTTCAGAATTGTAATGGGTTTTTCTCAGTCGCACCAATTGGGTTTGACAGTTTCGCTGGGCCAGGGCGCCGACAGGCCATCCCTGGCGAGTAGCCAGCCAATGTGCGTGCCATCGAGATAGACATGCGCGCGGGTTCGTCCAAACCGGTCTGTGCCTTCGGGTTTGAAGGTCAGGGTCTTGGCGTCGGCGAATAATTCTCTGGCCCGCGCTTCGACCTTTTGGCCGAGCGCATCTTCAGCCGCGCAGCCGGCGCTGTTGCCGGTCTCAGGGCTGTCCCAGCCAATCAGGCGTAAGCGCACGCGCCCGTCCAGGCGCTGCAGCTCAAACGTGTCGCCATCGACGGCAATGACATCGCGCACCGGTGCACTGACACAACGCGCCCCCGCCTCTTCGCAGAGATTTGGCGGCTTGGCAGGCAGGTCGCTGGCGGAGCAGGCGGCCATTGCCAGTAAGGAAAGGGAGATGAGCGAACGCATGCAGGCACTTAGTCAGCGGCGGGAAGCCGGGTCAAGCTGGGCTCACGCGCCGCGTTCGGCGAGGGTGTACTTCAGGATCTCGACCACTTGTTCCGGCGATTTGGCCCAGCCAGACGCGGCCCCGTCAACTTCCTTCAGCGCGTGGACAATGTCAGCATCGTGCAGCGTGATGTATGGCTTGCCGAGCGCGGCGCACTGGCCAGCATCGAAGGCGGCATTCCACTGCTTATATTTGTCGCCGAACCGGATCACGGCGATGTCGCACTTCTGGATCAGGGTTCGGATGCGCAGGGCATTAATCTTGGCAGACTGGTGGTCGCGCCAGAAGTCTTCATCCGGCTTGCCCAGAACATCACCGGCGGCGTCGCTGCTGGCATGATCAGTGTTGGCGGAGGTGAAGACAATATCGAGGCCATTGGCCTTGGCGCCTGCGATGATCTGATCGCGCCAGTCGGTGTGAATTTCGCCGGAAAGATAGACATGCCACTGCATGGAAGAACTCGCTTTGTGTGATGGATAAACTGCGATGGCTTTAAACCGGAAGCGCCGCCGCGGTAAAGATCAGCCTATGACGTAGCTGTTGCCTGCGCCTGATGCGCGTCGAGCACGCTCAGCAGCGTGTCGGGCGACTTGTAGGGCACGAACAGATCGCCAGACGGGGCAAAGGTGAGCGGAATATCGAATCGGGTCGCCTGTTCCTCAATCTGCTGTTTCCAGACCGGGGTGGTTTCCTCGCCGCACAAGAACACGGCGTTCACATCTCGGAAGAAGCTGGCGTCAACCTTGGCATCCTGCACCAGCGCCATTTGCACATCATAATAGACCGTATGATGGCTGATCTCCTGCATCAGCCGACTGGCGGCGAGGAAATCGGCTTCATTCTCCATCACATATTCAAGATCACCGGCGCTCTTCTGACCAAACTGCCGGAAGAACCAGAGCGGGCTGTGATTCAGGGTCGATTTCAGTCCTGCGACAGTGATTTTCAGACCGGCTGTAGAGGTCATGGTCTGGCGCATCATGCTTTGCATCCAGCGCGGACGGACAATGTCCCAGACCGCCTGATGGAATAGAGGATTGGCGAGGATGGAGAGTTGCACGTCTGCGCATAGTTTGCTGAGCCTGACACAGACCGAATTGGCGGTGCCGAGGCCGAGCAAAACAATGTTCGTGAGGCCCAGCGTCTCGAGCAGCCGCATCAGCAAGGCCGCTTCGGTAATCGCTGCGGCTCCGTTCTTCACTTCCTTGGGCGACAGAAGCGCCATGGGCAGGCCGGGTGTGCCGCCAAAGCCTGGACGACGAATGAAGATGACCTGATAGCCGCTCGCCCACATCCGATCACAAAAGGCCTGCGAGGGCGGCATCGGCATTTCCAGTGAGTTGACGATGACCAAAGGCTGCAGGCTGGTCAGGTGACCGCGATAGATCATCACATTGACCTGAGACCCGATTGGTCCCGCATTTGAATTGAGAGTCTCTGACAACGGAGACCCAAATGCGAAAGAGCAGATTTAGCGAAGAACAGATCATTTCGATCCTGGCAGAACAGGAGCGCGGCATGTCCACATCGGAGGTGTGCCGCCGTCACGGGATGAGCTCAGCGACCTTCTACAAGTGGAAGGCGAAGTTTGGCGGGATGGATGTGTCCGACGCCCGGCGACTGAAGACCCTGGAAACGGAAAATGCGAGACTGAAGAAGCTGCTGGCCGACAGCATGCTCGACAACTCGATCCTGAAAGACTTGCTGGGAAAGAGCTGACGACGCCCCGGCTGAAACGGGAAGCGGCGCTCAAGGCGATGTCGAAGTATGACATCTCGCAGCGCCGCGCGTGCAAGCTGGTCAGCGTCGATCCGAAGACGGTTCGCCGGGAGCGTGAGCCGGACAATCCGCACATCCGCGAACGCATGCGGGAGATCGCCTCACAGCGGCGTC
>JABSQB010000022.1 GCA_013214545.1 Henriciella sp. | reverse complement strand
TGATTTCGCCGATCCAGGCAGCGGGGATCATGTTGCCGATCCTGATCGTCATGGATTGGGTCGGGGTCTGGACCTACCGCAAATACTGGGACCGCAGGTTGCTCGTCCTGCTGCTGCCGGGGGCGATCCTGGGCATCGCCGCGGGCGGCTTGCTCGCCGGGTATGTCGATGACCAGGTGGTGCGGATCGTGGTCGGCGTGATTGCTGTCCTGTTCCCGATCTATGCCATCTTCAAGCCGCGCGGCGGCGATGCTTTTATCAAGAACAATCGACCGCTCGGCTTTGTGTCCGGCACCGTGGCGGGGTTCACAAGTTTCGTAGCGCATGCTGGCGGCCCGCCGTTTCAGGCCTACACGATCCCGCAAAACCTCGACAAACAGATCTATGCCGGCACGGCGGTGATGTTCTTTTTCGTCGTCAATTTCGTCAAAGTGCTGCCCTATGCGATGCTTGGGCAATTCGATCAGACCAATCTGACGACCTCGCTCATCCTCATCCCGATTGCACCTTTTGGCGTCCTGTTCGGCGCTTGGCTGGTCAAACGGATCGATCAGGATGTGTTTTATCGCATCCTGTACGGACTGATCTTTGCGGTCGGCCTGAAACTGCTTTGGGACGGGCTGGCTAGTTTTTGGTGATCAGGTCGATCAGCGCGACCGCTTCATAACTCGCCCAATCGGTGTCGCCTTCGAGTTTCGCGACTTTGTTGCCATCCGCGTCAAACAGGATGGTCGTCGGGAAGCCGCCACCTGCGCCGCTATCATAGACGATGTTCCAGCCATCCGGACCATCAGCGAGCGTGTAGAAGTCGAGCGTTTTATTGGTAAGGTCGTAAAGTCGCATTTTCGCATAGTCACGATCACGCGGCTCATCGACGCTAATGGCGATGACCTTGAACGCGTCTCCGCCTCGTGCGCGTTGGAGCGCGGCCAATGATGGCATCTCCCGTTCGCACGGCCCGCACCAGGTGGCCCAGAAATTGACGAGAATCGCCTGACCCTCAAAGTCCTGATAAGTCACGGCATTACCATCGGCGTCAACGAAGGGAGTAGGCGGCGCGGGTGTGCCTTTATCGCTTGTATCGAGTTTTGAAAGCGCGCCGACAGCCAGCCTTGCCACAGGGTCGCGGTTACTTCCCTTTGAACTAGCGCTAAAGACCGCGTAAAGCAGCGCCAGAACGATTCCGGCAAACATGGTCGGGATGGCGATGCGCAGAAAACGATCCATGGGCGATAGCCTGTAAGCAATTAAACAGAACGAGACAGCGATATGGCGAGTGACAGCAAAAAAGGCCAGCAAATGTGGGGTGGACGCTTCGCCGCACAGCCGAGCGACATTATGCAATCGATCAACGCTTCGATCGATATTGACCGCCGTATGGTCCGCGAAGACATTGCCGGATCGCGCGCCCACGCCGACATGCTGGCCGAGCAGGGCATCATTTCCGAAGAGGACAATGTCGCCATCCAGGACGGACTCGATCTGGTTGTGGCCGAAGTGCAGGACGGCACGTTCCCGTATCGCGCGGAGCTTGAAGACATTCACATGAATGTTGAGGCGCGGCTGAAAGAGATGATCGGTGAACCCGCCGGGCGCCTGCACACGGCGCGTTCGCGCAATGATCAGGTCGTGACGGACTTCCGACTCTGGACCCGCGGTGCACTGACGGAGGCCCGGCGCGGCCTGAAACAGTTGCAGCGCGCTCTGGTCAAGCTGGCGGGCGAGCATGCCGACGCCGTGATGCCAGGCTTCACCCACCTTCAGACGGCCCAGCCCGTGACCCTCGGCCACCATTTGCTCGCCTATGTCGAGATGATCGAGCGGGACCGCGCGCGCATGGATGATTGTGCCCGCCGCCTGAATGAAAACCCGCTGGGCAGCGCCGCGCTTGCCGGGACCGGGTTCCCAATTGACCGCGACGCTACTGCTGAAGCGCTCGGCTTCTATCGTCCAATGGCGAATTCGCTGGACGCCGTTTCGGCGCGCGACTTTGCCCTGGAGGCGCTATCGGCGCTGTCTATTGCTGCAACGCATCTCTCGCGTTTGGCCGAAGAGATTGTGCTGTGGACCAGCGCCCAGTTCGCCTTTGCCAAGCTCTCTGATGCCTGGTCGACCGGGTCGTCGATCATGCCGCAAAAGCGCAATCCGGATGCGGCCGAACTCGTGCGCGCGAAAGCCAGTCTGATTACGGGTCAGTTTGCGGCCCTGCAGGGCGCGGTAAAGGCGCTGCCGCTTGCCTATGCGAAAGACCTGCAGGATGACAAGCAGCTGACGTTTTCAGCCTTTGACACGTTTGGCCTGTGCGCCGCGTCCATGGCGGGGATGATGGAGACGATCACGTTCAATCGCGAGAATATGCGCGCTGCCGCCGCCAAAGGCTTCTCAACCGCCACCGATCTTGCCGACTGGTTGGTCCGCGAGCTGAAAATGCCGTTCCGCGATGCCCACCATGTTACCGGCGCGCTGGTCGCAAAGGCCGAAGAGAAAGGCTGTGACCTGCCAGAGCTCAGCCTGGAAGACATGCAAGCCGTCGAACCGCGACTAACAAATGACGTATTTTCGGTGCTGACTGTTGAAGCCTCAGCGATGAGCAGGCAAAGCTATGGCGGGACATCGCCGGTTCGGGTCGCCGAACAGGTTGAACAATGGACACAACGCCTCGGATAGGAGCGCTGCAAAATGAAACACATGATCAAAACCGCGCTCGCCTTTTCAGCGCTTGCCAGTCTCGCCAGTTGTGGTCTGCGCGGCGATCTTGAACGCCCGCCGCCAATCCTGACCGAGCCACCGACTGAAGAGACGTCGAAGCCGGTTGATACTGCCGTCCTTTTCGCCGGCAATGACATCAATGAGGGCACCACCTATTACAACACGCTCGGCGGTGAGATCCCGAAGCCAGCCCCGACCGTCGAAGTCGAGGAAGAGAGCATGGGGGAGGTCAGCCCCGGCTGATAGGCGCGCTTGCATCACTTTAACTATGAGGATGGCCGTCTTCACTGCGAAGGCGTCGATCTGAACGAGATCGCAGATCAGGTCGGCACGCCGGTCTATGTCTATTCAACCGCGACGCTGCGGCGGCATGCCCGCGTGATTGCTGCGGCCTTCGACGGCATGGAGTGCCTGATCGCCTATTCGGTCAAGGCGAATGGCAATCTTGCTGTGCTCAAGACGCTGGCCAGTGAAGGCTGCGGCGCTGATGTTGTCAGTGGCGGCGAGTTGCGTCGGGCCCTGGCGGCAGGTATTCCAGCCGAGCGGATCGTGTTCTCCGGCGTTGGCAAAACCCGAGACGAAATGGCGCTCGGCCTCGAAACGGGCATTCACCAGTTTAATGTCGAAAGCGGTGCAGAGCTGATCGAACTGTCCGAGGTTGCGATGAGCATGGGCGTGGTGGCCCCGATCGCGCTGCGCGTGAACCCGGATGTCGCCGCGGGTGGCCATCCGAACATTTCGACTGGCAAGTCCGGTGACAAGTTTGGTGTGCCATGGGCCGATGCGCCGGAGCTTTATCATCAGATGAAAGCGCTGCCCGGTGTCGAAGCGGTGGGCGTCGATGTCCACATCGGATCGCAAATCGGCGATCTGGAGCCGATGCGCGCGGCCTTTGAGAAGACCGTCGGTCTGGTCAAGTTCCTGCGGGAAGCCGGGCATGACCTGAAACGCATCGATCTTGGCGGCGGTCTCGGCATTCCCTACCAGGACAGCGATTCCCCGGCGCCGCCGTCGGATTATGCCCAGATGATCCGCGAAGTGACCGAAGGGCTCGGCCTGCAGGTCATTCTGGAGCCGGGCCGCATGATCGCGGGCAATGCCGGCGTGATGGTCAGCGAAGTGCTCTACCACAAACCAGCGCCGGACCGAACTTTCCTGATCATTGATGCGGGCATGAACGACCTGATGCGCCCAGCGCTGTATCAGGCCCATCATGATATCCTGCCGCTCGCCGAACCGGGCGCGGAAACGCCGCGCACGACCTATGACATTGTCGGTCCGATCTGCGAGTCGACGGACAAATTCGCGGCGCAGCGACAAATGCCTGAAGTCGCCGCCGGGAGCCGTATCGCATTTATGTCATCGGGGGCCTATGGCGCTGTGCTCTCAAGTCAGTACAATGCAAGACCGCTGGTTGCGGAAGTTCTGGTCGATGGCGATCAATTTGCATTGGTTCGACGGCGCCCGAGCTTTGATGAAATGATACAACTGGAGCAAATGCCCGATTGGCTGACCTGAACCGCATTCCCGGCACAAAACGCCTGATCAACCGGACCTTCCGGCGGCTTCGGGACATTGCGCTGTGGAAAGCCTGGTGGCCGTTTATCGCATTGCTTAGCGTGTTTGTCGGCGCAGCCCTGCTCGGCGTGTTTGAACGCACGCCTGCACGTCTCGGGGCGCTGGCAACTCTGATTTTCCTGGTCGGGTCCGTGGTTGCGCTGTTGCGCGGTGTCCGCCGGTATCAACGACCGGACCGCCGTGAAGCCATCGAGGCGCTGGATCAGCAATCAGAGCTCAGACCGCTGGTCTCTTTGATGGACCGCCCAGCCCGGCCTGAGTCGGTCGGCGTACAGCTCTGGCGCGCCCACGAGGAACGTCTCACAGACGAAGCCCGCCGGCTTAATGTGCCGGGCTTTGCTGCAGTCTGGCAGCGAATCGACCCGCTCCGCCTGCGCTTTGCTTTGCCAGTTGCCGTGGCGCTGTTTTTCGCGCTGAGCTGGGGCAACACCTATTCGCGCCTGTCCGGCGCACTGGACCCTGACTATGGCAGCCTGTTCGGCGCTGAATCCATCCGCATAGAAGCCTGGATCACACCGCCGGAGCATACCGGCCGCGCGCCGATCTTTCTGAAGGAAGACCAAAGCCAGATCCGCGTGCCTCAAGGCTCTGTCATGACTTTGCGCGTGCAGGCGCCCTCAACGCCGAAATTGCGCGTCTGGTCGCGCGAAAGCCGCAAGACAACGCGCTTCGCCGCGACCCCTGACAATGCTTTTGAGGCGACCGCAACGATCACCTCTGACAGCACGATCTCTGTGCGCTGGTGGGGCGAGCGTAAGGCCTGGACGGTCCAGACCTCGCCCGATGCGCCGCCGACAACGCAATTCGTTGAACTTCCTGTGCTCGGCGCTGGCGACCGCACCGAGTTTAGCTGGATCGCAGGCGATGATTATGGCGTGGCCAAACTCGAACTCGCCATCAAGCCAGAGGGCACTGACCGTGAACCGGACCTGGTGCCGGTGGAACTTGGCGCCATTAATCCGCGTGAAGCCGAGGATGAGTCCAAGATCGACCTCACCCGCAATCGCTGGGCCGGGGCGCGGGTCGAAATTCGCCTGAAAGCCACCGATGGCGCCGGGCAGGTCGGTTATAGCGATCCGCACTATTTCAAACTGCCCGAGAAGCTGCTGTTGCAACCACTGGCCAAGGCCATTCAGGACGTCCGCGTGACGGTGCTGCGTGAAGATGCGCCATATGCGGAAGTGGAATACTTGCCGGATTCAACGCATGCGGGTGGCTACTATCTTTCAGCGACCCAGCGCCTCTCATCTGCCCCGCACGGGGTGCAACGCGGCGCCGTCATGCTGGAAGCCGTGACTTATGAAGCGCCGCGCTATTTCCACGATGTGCTCGTCTATTCCGGGCTCACGACGGCGCGCTACGCCCTTGAGGCCTCAACTACGACAGACGAAGCCAAGGCGACCGAGCCGCTGCTTTGGTCGCTGGCCTTGCGCGCAGAATATGGCTCAGCAGCAGACGCCTATGCCGCGCTGATGGCGGCCAAGAAGGCGCTGGAGGATGCGCTGCGGGATGGCGCCAGCGAGGAAGAGATTGCGCGCCTGGTTGAGGCGTTCAAGGACGCCGCCCAGCGTTATATCGCCGCCAAGATGGCTGAAGCGCTCGCCAATGGCCTGGAAGCACCGCCGAGCACTGAAGACAGCGCCGAGGGTCCTAGTGGCTCGGGTCTGGGCGGGCAGGGCTTTTCCGACATGCTCGACGCATTGGAAGACCTGACAGAGACCGGCGCGACGGATCAAGCCCGGCAATTGCTCGCCGACATTACGAATATGCTTGAAAACCTGCAATTCCAGCAGGGTCAGGGCGGCGGCAGCGATGGCTTCCCCGGCATGCCGGGTGAGCAGGGCGAGAATGAGGATGACGAGGACCTGCCCGAAGAAGAGCGCGAAATGACCGAGACCATGCGCGAGCTCTCGGATCTGCTGCGCGAACAGCGCGAGCTGAATGACGAAACCCTGGCTGAACAACGCGGCGAGCGCGGCCAGCAGGGCGAGCAGCAATTCGGCGAGAACCAGCCGGGTCAGGGCGGCGACTTCCAGCCCGGTGAAGGCGAGTTTCCCGACTGGATGGAAGGCGAAGACGGTCAGTCCCTGGCCGAGCGTCAGCAAGAACTCGCCGACCGAATTGAGGAGCTTGCCGAGAACCAGCTCGGCAATGGCGAAGATGGTGAAGGCGAGGGTGCGGGCGGCCTGCTCGACGAGGATACGCTGGAGGCCATTGAGCGCTCACAGCGCCGCGCCGGGAATGCGCTGGAAGACGGCAATGAAGGTCGCGCCATCCGCAATCAGGAACAAGCCACGCGGCAATTGCGTGAGCTTGCCGAAGGGCTTGCACAGGATCTCGACGAAGCGCGCGCTGATCGATTGGGCGATCAAAACGCCCAGGCTGCAGGCGCCGCCGATCCGTTTGGAAACTCAGTCAGCGGCGCCGTTGATGACAGCAATAGCGTCGATATCCCGGACGAGGCTGAGCGCCAGCGCGCCAAGGATATCCTGGATGAACTTCGTCGACGCTATGATGAAGCCGTCGACGAAGATGAGCGCGAATATCTACGCCGGCTACTCGACCGCTTCTAAGGTCTCAGCTTCCGGCTTTTTGAACATCAGGGTCATCCGGTCCGATTCCCCGATCGCGGCATAGATGGCCGGGTCGAAGCCTTCAGGGGCATTGCCTTCGCGGTCGGTGGTGCGGCTGACCGGCGGCAGGGTCCAGACGCCGAAGGGATGGTCTGCCGTGTCAGCCGGATTGGCGTTGATCTCGCTCGCGGCGACGAATTCAAGCCCAGCCGCAGCGGCTAGCGCCTTGACGAAGTCTTCGTGGACATAGCCAGACGCGGCGCGCGGGTTCTGTTCTGCGCTGGATGGCAGGCGGTGCTCGACCACGCCGAGCACACCGCCCGGCTTTAGCGCGTCATAGGCGTCGGTGAAGAATTTTGCCGTATAGTCGCCGCCCATCCAGTTATGGACATTGCGGAAGGTCAGCACGGTGTCGACAGTGCCTGCCTCAGCAAGCGGCCCTGATTCGGCGGAAAACGCGCTATAAGCCAATGTGCCGAACAGGTCGGCGTCGGCCTCATAGACCGCCTTATAGTCAGCGATACGCTGCTCGATGCGGGCGAGGCGGTCGCCTTCGAAGACGTTGACGTCCCACACGGCCGCGATCAGCTGACCGTCGCCAGAGGCAAGATAAGGCGCCAGGACATTGGTGTACCAGCCGCCACCCGGCCAGATCTCGATCACGGTTTCGCCCGGCTCTACTTCAAAGAATTCAAGTGTTTCGGCTGGATTGCGCCAGCCGTCGCGGGCCTTCTCATCATCGCTGCGCCAGTCGCCAGCGACCGCCTCTGCAAGGGTCAGCGGGCCGGCCTCTACCACTTCGACCACCGGTGGGGCTTCAGCCTCCAGACTGGTCTCCGGGGCGTCTGATCCACCGGAACAGGCCGTAATCGCGAAGGCAGCAGCGCCGAGCAGAAATTGGGTCTTCATCATTTGACTCCTGAAAAGGGCTTGAATCATCAGTTTCGCGTTTCCACATAGCTTGTGTCGCAGCGCTGCCAAGCAGGTTGCGGCGGAATTTTCTGCCAGCGCCGATGACCGGGCTGGGTGAACGGAAAGTTTCGAACCTCAAATCTTTGCGGCTCTTCAAGATCGCCGCGAAACGCAGTTGCTAGTGAAAGGACTGTTTTAAAATGAGTACGATTGATCTGACCCCCCTTTATCGCACCATGGTTGGCTTTGACCGCATGGCTAACATGATTGACAGCGCCGCCCGCCTCGATGGCGCGCAAGGCTATCCCCCTTACAATATTGAACGCGTCGCCGATGATGAGTTTGCCATTGAGATTGCCGTTGCCGGCTTCGGCGAAGAAGATCTCGACATTGAAACCAAGGACGGTTTGCTGACCGTCGCTGGCCGCAAGACCCCGCCGGAAGACGGCGAAGTTGAGCGTGAATTCCTGCATCGCGGCATTGCCGAGCGCGGTTTCCTGCGCCGCTTCCAGCTGGCCGACCATGTGATCGTTACCGGCGCCGAGCTGCGCAATGGCCTGCTCCGCGTCGAACTCGTCCGCGAGCTTCCGGAAGCCAAGAAACCTCGCAAGATCGAAATTGGCGCGCCCAAGAAAGGCGGCAAGCCGAAACTGATCGAAGGCAAGGCTGACGCCGCCTAAAAGCGAGATCGCTTGCAAAATTTGATTGCCCCGGGCCGGCTGGTCCGGGGCTTTTTGTTGCTCGCAGAGCGATCCTGCCGCCTTGGACGGGCGTCACCCTCGACAGCCAAAGGCTGTCTGAGGGCCCTTCTGGGACTCTCTTCACTTGTCGATAGGACAGGAGATAGATCCTCAGACCGCTGCGCGGTCGAGGATGACGCGTAAATGGAAGTTCGGCCCCCTTGAGCCTCATCCTGAGCTTGTCGAAGGACGAGGCGGGCTAGATTTAGCTGCCCACAAGCGCGGCCCCCGATCCTTCGACTTCGCTCAGGATGAGGGCCTAAAGGGGTTCTTGCCCGAAAGCAGCTGTCTATCCCTACCTCTCTCCCCAGCGCTCCCCACGGCTTGACCGTGGGGTCCATCGCTGGAAGGTGCGCCTGTTCATAGGGGTGAGCGCGGGAGATGGGTCCCACGGTCTCACTTCGTTCGCCGTGGGAAACGTGGAAGGGAGTCCCGTCTCAATCCCCACCCTTCAAAACCAGCGTATACTTCGTCCCATCTCCTCCTGATGGAAGGCTTGTCCGGAACAGCTTGGCAGGGGAGGAGAACGGTGGTCGCGTGGCTTGGCTTGGGGAGCTGTACCCCTTGCTCGGTAGCGCGCCTGGCCGGTGCTCATAAATCCTGGTCCCCACGGCCAGGCTACGAAAGCGGTAAGACAGAAGGCCCCCCAGGTGGTGCTTGGTCCAGGTGATCAAGGCCTAACGCATGACAAACAGCCGCCGCAGGCGCGTCTGATCCAGGCGCTATACGCCGTCTCGAGAGAGCGGCAGTTCCCTTCGCGTTTGTCTCAGACGCGCCTAGCCTTTCTATAACCTCAGGTGGAAACGCCGTGAGGGGTTTGGTGCTGCCTGTTCCGTTAGCCTCATCCTGAGCTTGTCGAAGGACGAGGCGGGCTAGACTTAGCCGCCCGGAAGCCCGGCCCCCGTCCTTCGACAAGCTCAGGATGAGGGCCTATCGGGCGCCGCGAGGAACAGCCAATTCCCTCAAGAATGACGCCTCCGTCACGTATACTTCCGCTGCGTAAGTTAGGCTCTAGTCCAAAAAACAAAAAGGGGATGTCAGGGAGGAAGACATTGGACCAGCAGCTTCAGATCAGCATTCTCAAGGAATTATTGCGCCAGATTGATAGTGGCGCGAACGCAGATGCGGGGGTTCAGTACAGGGTACCGACCTCAATCTATGCCGACCCTGATCTTGCGGCACAGGAATGGGATCAATTCTATCAGAACCACCCGCAAATGATCGGCCTGTCGGGGGATTTGCCTGAGCCAAACAGTTTCCTGACCCTGAATGATTTCGGCGTGCCGATCATCGCCACACGCGATAGTTCCGGCAAGTTCAGAGCGTTTCTGAACATCTGTCGCCACCGTGCCACCCGGGTTGAAACAGAACCGCGCGGAAAACGCAAACTGTTCGTCTGTCCGTTTCATGCTTGGTCTTACTCGACTTCCGGCGACCTGGTCGCGATTGCCGATCAGGATGATTTTGGCGAGGTCGACAAATCCTGCCGCGGCTTGATTGAACTGCCGGCTGTTGAGGCTGCGGGGTTGCTTTTCGTCCACCCGAAGCCAGATGGTTCGCTCGATGCCGAGGCCCTGCTCAGCAAGCCATTGCTCGATGAAATGACGTCGATCGGGTTCGACCAGTTCGTGTTCGGGGCCGATAAAACGATCGACATGAAGCTTAACTGGAAGCTCGCCAATGATACGTTTGGAGAGACTTATCACTTCCAGAAGCTGCACAAGAACACGCTCGGTCAGCTCTTCATCGGCAATAATACGCATATGGAGGAATTCGGGCGCCACCACCGGTTCACCACCGCGAACAGGTCTCTCCTTCAGATGCGGCAACTGCCAGAGGAAGAGTGGCAAATCCAGCGCGCGACTTTCGTTGCTTACCACTTGTTTCCGAACATCCAGATGTTTTGGACGGGCGACACGATCTCGCTGGTTCGCATCTATCCCGATCCTGACAATCCCGGGCGGTCGATTTCACAAGTCTCGATCTATTTCACACCGGAAGCCTATGAGAGTGCCACCTCTTTGGATGAGGCGGCGCGGGAGCAGGCGGTGAAGGACACTTACAAATTTGAAGAAGGCGCAGTGCGCTCACCGTCCATTGAAGGCGCGCTCGAAGTGTTCACCAGCACGATTGAGCATGAGGATTATGTGATGGGCGAGTATCAGCAGCAGGCGGCAGAGAGCAATCTTGCTGGCGAAGCCCTGTTTGGGCGCAATGAGCCGGTCTTGCATCATTTCCACCGGTCTTATCGCGAAGCGCTTGGTCTACCGCATTTCGAAACTGTGTGAGTGAGGGATAGTTACTCTGCAGCGGGAACCGCCTGGCGCAGTCGCTCGGCCCGCAATTGCTCAAGCTGTTTGCCGAGCTTCGCCTCGAAATAGCGATCGCAGCCGAGGCAGAGATTGGCGAGTTCCCGGCCTTTGCCATCCGCGGCGACGGAAAGCTGTTTGAAATCATCGCGCGTGAGGCCGTCATGTTCGCCCATGCGTTCCGGGTCGCCATCGTTCAGCGCCTGAATGGCGGGCAGGGCGGCGACGGAGGAGAGGATGTCTTCCAGGCGTTCCTCTGCCAGCGATCCGAGCGGCGTTTTGGTCTTCAGGCAGCAGGGGTAGATCGAGCCGTCGGGCTCAATTGCGACCTCAGAGCCCGCCTCGCCGATCTTGAGGAAGTTCTTGGCGCCAGACCAGCGACTACAGAAATTGACCTCATAGCCAGCATTGGAGAGCCCATTTGCCCAGGCCCGGCCCCGCGGCCAGAGTTCACCGATCCAGAGGTCCTCCTGGGCGCCAAAGAACAAGAATGTCGGTTCGCCGGGTTTGGGCTGACGTGACAGATCAGGGGCTTTCAGGCGGGCCTGCTTCTCGCCGCCGAGCGAGACTTCCCGAACGCCGCGCGACGCCATCAGCGCGCGAATATCGTCCATGAACTTGAATTTCTTCTCGCCCTGCATGCCGACATGATAATCATCGATCGAGGCAATCGCGATCGACTCAACCCCGCGGGCGAGGCATTCATCGAGGATCTGTTCGGTCAGCACATCGCCGGTGGTCTGGATCGAGATCTTTGGCGCCTTGTCGCCCCAGCGGGCTTTGATGGCCTCGAGGGCGGGATAGAACAGCTCCTCCCGCACCCCGTCGATCAGCAGTTCACCACCTGCCATGACCAATAGGGTCCGCTCCCGCTCGCCGGTCTGATCGTTGCGCCAGGACATGTCATCGGGAAGATTGTCGATGACGCGCTGATACGCAGTCTGCCCTTCGGCCACGACCTCGGTCAGCGCGTCGCGGACATAGGGCCGGAAGCGGTCGTCATAGCAATGCTTGCACTTGCGATGGCAGGCCCAGGTCAGGACCCAATAGATAGCTTGCATGTCTGCTCTCCCAGCTTCGATGCGTACCGGCCATACGCATGAAGTCGAGAGGGCTCACGGACTTGTTAGATCTTGCCGGCAATCCTGAGCAAGTGGTCTTCCAGTTTGCGACTCTGGTTCTGCAGATTGAACTGATCCAGCGCCAGCGCGCGCCCAGCCTCGCCCATCTTGGCGGTTGCATCTGGGTCGCTGACCATTTTGGAGAGATTCGCGGCAAGGGCTTCGGCATCGCCTTCGTCGCAGAGATAGCCGGTTTCCTCGTCCCGCACGCATTCGACAATGCCCGAATGACGGGTCGCAGCGAGGGCGCAGCCAGACAGCATGGCTTCGATGCAGACAAGCGGCAGGCCTTCTGCATCACCGGACGGCGCGCGCTTTGAGGGTACGCAGGCAATCTTCGCAGCTGCCCAGTGCTTTGGCATCTCATCGGCCGGGACCCAGCCGGCCAGCTCCACTTTGACGCCAGAGGCAGCGAGCTTGTCATGCAGGATTTGCTCAAAACCGTCACGCTCCCCTTCCGGCTTGTTGCCGCATAAACGGACTGTCCAGCCGTTCAGTTGTGGGCCAAGTCGGGTCAGCGCATCGATTAGCGTGTCGATGCCTTTCTTCGGCGACCACCGTCCTGCAAAGACGAGCAGGTTTTCCTTCTCGCCCGGTTGGAATTTCGCCGGGTCAGCGGTGTTATGATGAACCACCATTTTCTCATCCGGCGCACCCTTGGACAGCAGTTCGCGGCGAATAAAATCTGAGCAGGGCAAGATCAGGTCAACCTCATCCCAGAGCTTCTGCCGACGACGATTATAGACCCTGAAAAAGGAATCCTTGGTATTCGAGGTCTTGGTCGCGTCCCCGCCATAATAGGTTACCGCCAAAGGCAGACCGAGCTTTCGTGCGAGTGGCAGAGCGTAGGTTCCGGATTTGCCAAAGCTGGCATGGATGGCGATCGGATTGAGATCCTGTAGCGTCTGTTCAAGCTTGCTCGAGATCATGCCAAACTGCTTGAAAACTGCAGCTCCACCAGCGCCATGCAAACGCGTGATATCGATCGCCTCAGCGCCGTCTGGCACCGGGCCATTGATCGTGTGGCCGATATAGACCGGGCGCAGCCGATTGAACGCAGAATAGCCGCGCGGAATGAAACTCTCCGATGGCGTGAACATCTTGTCGCAATAGGCGAGGATATTTTGAAGCTGGGACATGCTCGCGGCATACCCAGATGAGTGGATCTGGGCAAGCAATGCAGTGTATTCGTACCGCGTTTAGCGCGGCGCCATCCGAATCGCCCCGTCGAGGCGAATGTTCTGGCCGTTGAAATAGCCATTGCGGGCAAGCTCAAGCGCCAGGGAGCCAAACTCTTCAGGCTTTCCCAGTCGCTTTGGAAACGGTACCGAGGCGGCGAGGCTGTCGAGCACAGGCTGCGGTGCGCCCAGCATGAGCGGGGTTGCAAAGATGCCCGGCATGATGGAATTGACGCGAATTCCGATATTCATCAGATCGCGCGCCATGGGCAGCACGAGACCGTTCACGCCTGCCTTGGCCGAGCCATAGACGATCTGGCCGATCTGAGCGTCCTGCGCGGCAACAGAGGCCGTCAGCGTGATTGCGCCGCGCTCTCCATCTTCCAATGGTTCGAGTTCTGCCATGCCAAGGGCGGCATGAGATGCGATCCGGTAAGACGCGACCAGAACGCCCTTGACGCCCCATTCATAATCCTCTGTCGACAGGCGTTTATAGCCGCCTGTTTGCTTGTCGAAAGCGAGGGTCTTGCCGCCTTTCGATGCCATGGCGCAGTGGACGCAGACCCGTTCCTGGCCGTGCGCCGCGCGGGCTTTTTCGAACCCGGCGACAACCGAGTCTTCATCCAGAATGTTGACGTGGCAAAACAGACCGCCAATCGCCTCGGCAACTGCGTTGCCCGCCTCGTCATTGATATCGAATATAGCGACCAGGGCTCCAGCAGCGGCGAATGCTTCTGCGGTCGCCCGGCCAAGGCCGCTGGCGCCGCCAGTGACGATAACGGGTGTGTCTTTGGATATCTGCATGATGCCTCCCTGCGCGTAATCGCGTCTGATTGTTTAGCTCAATCAAGCGACAGTGGCTGGCCGCGGTCAAGCTGGACGCCGGGGGAGGGCTATCGTTTTGTCTCGCTCTGGAACCAGTTCCAAGCCGTGGTCAGGATCGTGTTGAGATCGGAGATTTTGGGCTCCCACCCGAGTACGGCTTTCACCTTGTCGGAACTGGCGACGAGAATTGGCGGGTCGCCAGGACGTCGATCTGCCATGACGCGCGGAACCTCGCTTCCCGCGACTTTGGAAACAGCGTCTGCAAGCTCCAGAACGCTGGCGCCGCACCCTGTGCCGAGATTGAAAACATCGCTCTTGCCTTCGCTGGCGAGATAATCGAGCGCTCTTCGATGCGCATCGGCCAAGTCCGTGACATGGACATAGTCGCGTACGCACGTCCCGTCCGGCGTCTCATAGTCGCCGCCGAAAATGTTGAAGGTGAACGTTCCGTCCATAGCGCCGCGGATGGCGAGCGGGATCACATGTGGTTCGGGATCATGGCGTTCGCCTGTTTCGCCGTCTGGATCACATCCGGCCGCATTGAAATAGCGCAGGATAACCGACCGAATATTGTGGGCGGCGCCAATATCTTTAATCATCTGCTCGCAGACCTTCTTGGTCTCGCCATATGGATTGATCGGGTTTTGTGGCGTGTCTTCGGTGATTAGTTCATTGCTGATGCCATAGGTCGCGCAGGAAGACGAGAAGACCATCTGCTCGGTACCCGCTGCAGCCATCGCCTCCAGCAGGTTCATCGTCCCGCCAACATTGTTGCGATAATACATAGCCGGTTGTTGCATCGACTCAGCCACATAGGCGTAAGCGGCAAAATGTGCGACAGCGTCTGGTCGGACGCGGGTGAGGGTTTCGGTCAGATGCACATTGTCGAGGATATCGCCCTCGATCAGTTCGCCCCATTTCACCAGATCCCGGTGTCCGCGGGATAGATTGTCATAGGTGATCACTGTCCATCCGGCCTCGGCAAAGGCCTTGGCGCAATGGCTGCCAACATAACCAGCGCCGCCAGTGACGAATACGGTTTTCGACATGGGTGATCGCTCCCTGCGCCCGATGGTTCGCTTGGGTAGCGAGCCTGCTTTTGCTGGTCAAACCCCGGTCGCAGCCACAGGCTAAAGGACGAGTTGCGTTTGCGTCACCAGACAAACTTTCTTGCCGTCTGGATCGGTGACCTCGGTTTGCCATACCGACAGACGGCGACCAATGCGAATGGGCGTCGAAACGCCGGTGACAAGCGTGCCGGCGGGCGGGCCGCTCAGAAACGCTGTGTTGCTTTCGATTGTGGTCGTCCCATTTGCGCCCTCCGGAATGGCGAGCCAGGCCCCGGTCGCGCCGAGCACATCGCAGAAACTCATCATGCAGCCACCATGCATGGTGCCACCAGCTGTGCAGAGTTCTTCGCGGATCAGCAATTCGCCGACAACTTTGTCTTTTGTGGCTTCAAGAAGCTTTATCCCGAGCAGCCTGGAATACGGCTGAGCTTCAGCAATTTGAGCGAGCGGATCCATGTAAACTCTCCTTCGCCGCCGAACTTAGAGGCCGATTCCGGGTCTGAAAAGTCGGGCTTGCTGACATTCCGTGGCAGGTATCACAAAACTGTGAGCAAGATTCTTGTATTGTTTGTCGATAAACACGCGACAGGCGATTTTTTCTGCGTTAAGACTCCTCCATGACGCACTAAGGGAGGCGTAGGTGATGAAAACTATTCGCAAATCAAAATACTCTTTGGTCGGCGCGAGCTCGGCGCTGGCATTGGTTCTGGGTGGCTGCACAGCCCTCGACAATTATACCAGCGCGGACGAAACAGACGCCACAGACGAGACCGAAGTGGTCGTTGTCGAAGAGACCGTCGAAGTGGTTGAGGAAAAGGTCCAGGAAGTTGCCCAGGAATACGTAGAGGTCACGTCCGAAGCTAAACTGGCGGCAATTCTTGACGCCCAGCCAGACGAAGTCAAAGCTCGTTATGGCGCGCGCAACCCGGCGGAGACACTAGCCTTCTTCGGCATTGAGCCAGGCATGAAAGTCGCTGAAGCCCTACCGGGCGGTGGTTGGTACTCAAAAATCCTGTTGCCTTATCTCGGCGAAGAGGGCGCGCTTGTCGGTGCGCACTATCCAGATGAGCTCTGGCCACTTTTCGGATTTGGCGAAGAATGGGCTACAACCCGCATTGAAGGCACGGCCAATTGGCCGAACCAGGCTGCGGAATGGGGCATTGAAGGCGGCGCCAAGATTAAATCGGTTCAGCTGACGAAGATGCCAGAAGAAGCTTCTGACAAGCTCGACGCGGTCCTGTTCATTCGCGCTTTGCATAATCTCAACCGGTTCAGCAATGACGAAACAAACTTTATGGGCGACACGCTGACAGAGACCTATCGCGTGCTGAAGCCCGGCGGCATCGTTGGCGTGGTTCAGCATAGCGGTCCGGAATCTAATAGTGACGAATGGGCCAACGGCTCGAATGGTTATCTGAAAAAATCGGCCGTGATCGCTGCCTTCGAAGAGGCCGGATTTGAATTGGTTGGGTCCACCGATCTGAACGCCAACTCGGGCGATGTTCCGAATGAGGAAGAATTCGTCTGGCGTTTGCCGCCGGTCCTTGCTGGGACTGAAGAGGGTACGGACGAGCGCGCGGCTTATGAAGCCGTAGGCGAGTCTAATCGCATGACGCTGAAATTCCGTAAGCCTGCGTAGGATCGGCTTGCGAAATGGGTGGCGCGGTCCCCTTGCCGCGTCACCGCTTAATCGGTCTTGGCAGTGCGGCGTGCATGCCTTAGATGACGCGCTTGAATCAAAAGAGACTTGCTATGACCGCTTATCGCTTATTCGGGGCTGAAACTTCTCCTTACTCTGTGAAGGTGCGCTCGTTCCTGCGCTATAAGGGCGTTGACTTTGAGTGGATCAGCCGAAGCAAAGCGACCGAAGAAGAATTCTCCGCGTTAGCGCGAGTTCCCACGGTTCCATTACTGGTGTCTCCGAACCGTCCAGCGAATCAGGACTCGACGAGTATTCTTGCCACTGTTGAAGCAGATCATGCTGAACCGTCAGCTGTGCCGGATGATCCAGCCTGCGCAGCGCTCGCTTTGTTGCTCGAAGACTATGCGGATGAGTGGCTCAATAAACTGATGTTCTTCAATCGCTGGGGTCAGAAACCAGATCGCGAGCTGGCTGGCGATCGGACGATGGAGCAATTGCTAGATGGTGACCTGCCGCGAGCGAAGAAGAAAACGCGCGACCAGATCGTCAAGCGTATGCGTGATCGCCTGCCGTTGGTTGGTGTCGAGAAGAAAAACGAGAAAACGCTAAAGCCGAGCTTCGAGCGCTTTTTCACATTGCTCAATGCGCATCTGGAAAAGAGTCTGTATCTGTTTGGCGGACGTCCATCTGCTGCAGACTTTGCGCTGGCGGGCCAGGTTGCGCAACTGGTGATGGACCCGACTCCCGGTGATTGGCTGCGGGCGCAAGCGCCTTTCGTGGCGGCCTGGAGCGAGTTCATGGCCGAACCAAAAGCCGGCAGCCCTTTTGCGTCGTTAAGTGAGCTCGAAGAAACCCTTTTGCCACTGTTTCGCGATGAAGTTGCCATCACCTATCTGCCCTGGGCGAAGGCGAATATGGACGCTGCAGAAGCCAAGGAAGAGCGCGTTTCACTGAAGCTCGACGGCAAAGTCTATGAGCAAATCACGCAGCACTATGCAGCGCGCGCGTTCAAATCAGTCGTATCTGCTGTCAAAGGCGCAGCGACCGCTGAAGGACTTTCAGGTTTCCTCGAAAGCGCGAACGCGGCGGAGATTTTCGCCTAAGCGTCTTTTTCCGGCTTAGACTCGTCGGCCCAGACGTCAAAATTAGCGACCACGATCCGCTCTTTGGTAAGATCGACGACCGGTACGTCCTCAAGCGTGAATGGAATCAGCACGGGTTTGCCAGACGGTTTTGGCTGGACCTCAATTAAGTCACTGGCACCGTGATTGAGCACGGCTTTGACCCGGCCAATCGGCGCGTCGCCGCCCGCGAACACCTCCAACCCGACAAGGTCGTCAACGTAGAACTCATCATCTTCAGGTTCTGGAAGAGCATCGCGCGGAACATACAGCTTGGTGCCCTTCATCGCGTCCCATTCTTCTTTCTGACGAGCAGATTCCGGCGCAACGATGTAGTGATCTTTAGCCGGGCGTGCGCGCGCTGGTGTGATCAACACTTCGCCGTTCTCTGACAGAAACGGTGCATAATCGAAAAGGGCGTCAGGCTCCGCGGTGAAGCTCTTGACGCGGACATCACCGCGCACGCCATGCGCGCCCAGGATGACGCCGACAACGACCAGATCTGAAGCAGCTTTGCTCATTCAGGCTTTGCTAAACCCTGTCTTTCTAGATTGAAAGCTTCCATTTTGCAGCTCGCCGCACTAGGAGTGCGCGCTGAGACTGAGATGAAGACACAAGATGAGCACCAAACTACCGATCTCGATTGAAGATGTCCGCGACGCCGCCAAAGTTCTGGAAGGCCAGATTGAGCGCACGCCCATGCGCCTGTCTCAGACACTTTCAGAGATTACCGGCGCCGAAGTTTGGGTGAAGTTTGAGAATCTTCAATTCACCGGCGCATTTAAAGAGCGCGGGGCCCTCAACAAGCTTGCTCGCTTGTCTGACGAGCAGAAAAAAGCAGGCGTCATCGCCGCTTCAGCTGGCAATCATGCTCAGGGCGTCGCCTATCATGGCAGACGACTTGGCATTCCGGTCACCATCGTGATGCCGGTGACCACGCCATTCAACAAAGTCGAACACACGCGTGCATTCGGTGCTCGCGTGCTGCTTGAAGGTCATTCTTTTGATGAAGCCAACGCCCACGCGCAAGCGGTTCGCCAACGCGAGGGACTGACCTGGATTCATCCATTCGACGATCCTGAAATCATGGCGGGGCAGGGTACTGCAGCTTTGGAAATGCTGGAAGACCAGCCAGATCTGGACACGTTGATCGTTCCAATCGGTGGCGGCGGTTTGATTTCCGGCATGGCGACCGCGGCGAAGGCTCACAATCGTTTTCTGCGAGTCGTCGGCGTTGAGGCGTCTATGTATGCCGGCATGCGCGCGCGATTGGAAGGCCGTGAACCGACAACCGGCGGCGCAAGCATTGCCGAAGGCATTGCGGTCAAGGATGTCGGCGATCTCACCGAACGGGTTGTTCGCGAACTGGTCGATGATGTCGTCTTGGTCGAAGAAGAGCATATCGAACGGGCGATCACGCTATATGTCGATATCGAGAAAACGGTCTCCGAAGGAGCCGGTGCCGCAGGCCTGGCAGCAATGTTGGCGCACCCGTCGAAATTCGCCGGGCGTCGGGTCGGGCTCATCCTGTGCGGCGGCAATATTGATACGCGCCTTTTGTCGTCAGTGCTAACGCGCTCTTTGGTGCGCGATAATCGCTTGGTGAACATCCGAATTGTCGGAGATGATCGCCCTGGTCTCTTGGCGCTGGTCTCAAAAGTGATAGGCGATGCGGGGGCCAACATTATGGAAGTTGCGCACAATCGCATTGCGCTTGATGTGCCTGCCAAGGGTGCAGAGTTCGATATCCTGATGGAGACCCGCGACGCGCAGCATACGCAGGAGGTCATCGACGCATTGGGACAGGCCGGATATCCGCCGCGGACCAATTAAACTCCGCATGTAACCCGGTAAATTTATTTGCTGATCTGGTTAACCTATTAAAGCTTGGTTAGAGAAATACGGCTCTAACTAGCAGCTCTGTAGTGTTTAAGAATCAGGGCTGAAAATGCGAATTTTATTGGCGGCGTTAGGAGCAATGCTGACCGTTTCGGGCGCAACTGCGCAAGGTGTGCAACAAACGAAGGGTGATTTTGTCGATAAATTTCGCCAACTCGATGAAGTCCTTCCAACCCCAAATACCTATCGCAACGCCGCGGGCGAGCCTGGCCACGAATACTGGCAACAGGAAGCAGATTACTCCATTCGAGTGACCCTCGATGAACCGGCGCGGCGGATCACAGCTTCGCAGACGGTAACCTACACCAACAAGTCCCCTGATACGCTTCGCTATCTCTGGCTGCAGCTGGACCAGAACCGCTATCGCGAAGATTCGATTGCGGAGATGACGCGAACCTTTGCCGCCAAAGAGCCTGGTTCGTTAAATCAGCGGATGGCGCTAAAACCTCAGATCCGCTTGCGCTCTCTGCGACGTATGCAATCGCAGGCCGATCACGATTATGGCTACGACATCACCCGTGTCGCGGACGCGCGTGGGAACGCCTTGTCCAACACAATTGTCGGCACTCTGATGCGTATTGATCTACCGCAGCCATTGTCGCCTGGCGCTACAACTTCGTTCCAGATCAATTGGGAATACAATCTGCTTGATCAGAAGGCCATGGGCGGCCGAGCTGGCTATGAGCATTTTCCGGATGACCCGCGAGAAGGTGGAAACGACATCTTCCTCGTCGCCCAATGGTTCCCGCGCATGGTCGCCTACACAGACTATGAGGGGTGGCACAATAAGGAGTTCCTCGGCAGCGGCGAGTTTGCGCTCGAGTTCGGCGACTATGATGTTGAAATCACCGTACCAAACGATCACGTTGTTTCATCAACAGGTGTGTTGCAGAACCCTCGACAAGTATTGACCGCCAATCAGCGCCGTCGCCTCGATCGGGCGGAGCGGGCTGACCGTCCAGTGTTCGTCATCACTCCGGAAGAAGCAGAAGCAAATGAGCGATCCAACCCAACCGGAACCAAGACGTGGCGCTTCGAGGCCGAGAATGTCCGCGACTTTGCCTGGGCGAGTTCCCGCAAGTTTGCCTGGGATGCGCAAGGGTTCTCTCAACCGGGCGCCGAGTTTGAGAATGTCATGGCGATGTCCTTCTATCCGAAAGAAGGCGGCGAGCTTTGGCAGAAATACTCAACCGCGGCCGTGATCCATACGATGGATGTCTATAACCGGTTCGCGTTCGACTATCCGTATCCAACCTCGCAATCAGTGAACGGACCGGTCGGGGGCATGGAATACCCGATGATCACATTCAATGGTCCGCGAACGACTCTGCAAGACGATGGCAGTCGGACCTACACGATGGCCGAGAAACGCTTCTTGATCGGCGTCGTCATTCACGAGATTGGCCACATCTATTTCCCGATGGTCGTCAATTCTGACGAACGCCAGTGGACATGGATGGACGAGGGCTTGAACAGCTTCCTCGACAGTGTTGCTGGTTATGAGTGGGATCCCAACATTCCCTGGACCCGTTCGCTGCCGCGCGACCTCGTTTTTTATATGGTGTCGGATGAGCAAGTGCCGATCATGACCCAGTCTGACAGCGTGCTGCAGCTTGGCCCCAACGCTTATGGCAAACCATCTGCGGCGCTGCATATCTTGCGCGAGACCATTCTGGGGCGTGAGAAATTTGACTTTGCCTTCCGCGAATACTCGCGCCGCTGGAAATTCAAACGACCCACACCGAGCGATTTTTTCCGGACGATGGAAGAGGCGTCGGGCGTCGACCTGGATTGGTTCTGGCATGGTTGGTTCTACACGACCGACCACGTTGATATTTCTCTCGATCGTGTGTTCCACATGGAAATGGACACTGAGAACCCGGATATCGACCTCGCTCGTCACCGCCAAGATGTGCAGAATGAGCCGGACAAAGTCGGTGTGCTCGCCAATGAGGCTGAGGGCATGGCCACCTGGGTCGAGCGGCATCCCGACATTCGCGATTTCTATGATGAGAATGATATCTACACGGTCACCAATCGCGACCGGAACGAATATCTCGAGTTGCTCGCCGAATTCGATCCGATCGAACGCGAAGTCTTTCACCGCGCTGTCGCAGAGGACGCAGAGTATTATGCGCTGGAATTCTCCAATGTCGGCGGCCTAGTCATGCCGATAATTCTCGGGCTGGAATTCGAAGATGGTTCAACCGAGCGGATGTATATCCCGGCTGAGATCTGGCGCCGCAATCCGCACCGCGTAACCAAATTATTGGTGTTTGAAAAAGGACGCACCCTCAAGCAGATAATCGTTGACCCGAACTGGGAAACGGCGGACGCTGATCTTGAAAACAACTACTATCCGCGCCGACTGACGCCTTCGCGGGTTGAAGCCTTCAAGTTCAAGAATCCGTTCACCTTCGATCGCCGCGACATCATGCAGGACATTAAAACTGAATTGCTCACCGATGAAGTGACTGAGGATTCCGAAAACAAAGGCGCGGCGCGCGAGTAGATGGTGCGAACACTGCTTCGATTTCTGGCGATTAGCGCTGCGGGCCTGACGCTTATGGCAGCGACTTCGCAAGCGCATGAGCAGGCGGTCGGATACACTGAGCTGACGGTCAAAACCGGTGCCGGTGCATCTTGCGTCGAGGGACCGTGCCGGCTCGAAATTGCCCACCGTCTCAGCATCCATGACGCTGAAAGCACGTTGATGTCTGTGCTCGGTGCGCGCGCGGATTTGGTTGGAGACGCTGAAGCTCAGGTGAAGTTCGCAAACTATGTGGCGAGCCAGTTTGTTATCGCCAATGCCATGACCGGCGAGACGGTGCCGCTTACCTTGCTCGGCGGCGAAGTGGAGCGTGGCTATTACTGGGTCTATCAGGAAGGTCTGATCCCAGCTGGCGTAGCTGAAATAACCATCCGACAAAGCGTTCTGATGGACGCCATTCCGCGCCAGACCAACCGCGTTAATGTGAAAGCGCAATCGGATGTTGAAACGCTAATCTTTACAGCTGCGTCAGGGCCAAAGGATTATAAACTTCCCTAGTCGACAGCCATGCGGTTCCGGCCTAAATACAGCCCGAATTTGTTTCAGGAGGTGCAGTTTTGCGCAAACTGTTCGCGGCCCTCGGTGGCCTGATACTCGCAGCATGTGGTGGAGAAACCATGGACCCGAATGACCCGCTTGCAACATACATCCCTTGGGATCCTCAAGCCGAAGGCGTGCAGACGACGGAAAGCGGCTTGCAATATGTCGTCGTTCGCGAAGGTGAAGAGGGCGGCGATACGCCTGGGCCGCGGGACCGGGTTAGCGTTATGTATGACGGTCGCTTAACCGACGGCACCGTGTTCGACAGCTCGTATGAGCGCGGGTCGACCTCAACCTTTGGCGTGGGGCAGGTTATCTCTGGCTGGACTGAAGGCCTGCAACTGATGTCAGTCGGCGATGAGTTCATTTTCTACATCCCGACTGAGCTCGGCTACGGCGATCGCCCTCGCCCAGGCGGCGTCATCAAGCCGGGTGATGACCTGATCTTCCGCGTCGAGCTGAGACAAGTGGTCAAGGCACCGGAACCTCGCCCGGTTGATGAAGCGGCCTGGGACAAGTTCACACCGTGGAACTCGGATCTGCCAGAGGTTCAGAAAACCGGCTCTGGTCTTGAATATGTCGTTCTGGCCAGCGGCGAAGAAGGCGGCGCAAATCCGCAAGGCGGCGACAATGTCGTGGTCTATTATGAAGGGCGCTTTGATCAGGGCGGCGGCATTTTTGACAGCGCCTTTAAACGCGGCGAACCGGCCATGTTCCCGGCCAATCGCGTGATCCCGGGGTGGGTCGAAGCCCTGCAGCTGATGAAGCCGGGCGATCGCTGGCTCGTGCATGTTCCAAGCAATCTTGCCTATGGCCCACAAGGCAACGGTCCCATCCCGCCAAATGCTGCGCTGAATTTCGAAGTCGAGCTGATGGACATCGTCCCGGTTCAGTAACGGTCAAAACCCGGCGCCGGGTTTGGACAGATAGTCCGCTTCCTCGGCCGTGTTATCGCGCCCGAGGATGGCGTTGCGATGTGGAAATCGGCCGAAGCGCTGAATCACGTCGCGATGCCTCAGCGCGTAATCGAGGGAACTGGTGCAGATCGGACGAAACACGTCACGCGCGTCTGCCGCCAGTCTGCCGAACAGCGACACGCTTTCATCCTGATCCTCGAGCGCCTCTGAGTGTTCGAACGGCAGATAGAAGAAGGACCGCTCGATCTCTGTCAGCTGCATGTGATCGCCTGCTGCCATCCCCTGCCGGGCAAGCTCCATGGCGAGTTGATCGCTGGCAAACGCTTCCGGCGTGTCGCGGAACATATTGCGGCTGAACTGGTCGAGCACGATTATAGCGCCAAGCCGCGATCGCGCTCCGGCACGTGCCCAGCTTTGCGCCAATCCAGCGTGCAGCGCAGCGTGTAGCGCCGCAAAGTGCCGGACGATGAACACGTCGGTGTCGGCGGATTTGGTGAACCACAACTTGTGTTGTCGATGGGCAAACAGGTGATCCTCGCTTGCAGCCCCAATCCAATAATCCAGCACCGCGCCCGGCGTGGGCAGCTGAACTGTGTGATCAGGCATTCGGCCGCGCAGCCACCATCAGGTAGTTCACTTTCGTATCGCCTGATAGACGCCATTGATCGACTATCGGATTGAAGCTGACCCCTTGCGGAGCCTCTACCGACAAGCCCGCTTCACACAACGGTGCTTCAATCTCTTCAGGTCTCAGGAATTTCTCAAACTCATGCGTACCGCGCGGCAACCAGCCGAGTACATACTCCGCCCCGACAATGGCTAGCGCGAAGGCTTTCGCGGTTCGGTTGAGGGTCGCAACGATCATCAAACCACCCGGTTTTACGAGTTTGGCGCAGTCTTTCAGGAATTGCGACGGATCGGCAACATGCTCGACCACTTCGAGATTTAAAACGACGTCGAACGGCGCTTCGCCTTGTTCGATCAGTGCTTCGACGGTCCCGGCGCGAAAATCGATGTCCAGACCGCCTTGCTCGGCGTGCGTCATGGCCGTCTTGATGTTTGCCTCGCTGGCATCAACCGCAGTTACCGCAGCGCCGAGACGCGTCATGGGCTCGCTGACCAGTCCACCGCCGCAGCCAATATCTAGAACGCGAAGCCCTTCAAATGGTCGCTTATCGGTAGAGCTGCGCTGAAAATGCTGCTCTATCGTATCGCGGATGAACCCCAGACGCACGGGATTGAATTTATGAAGCGGGCGAAACTTGCCTTTCGGGTCCCACCACTCGGCCGCCATAGCGGTGAATTTGGCGACTTCATCCGGATCGATACTCGGCCGAGATGTTGGATTTGAAACGGTTGCAGCGATCTCTGTCATCAATTTAGCAATCCTGATTGCGATTTTGCGATCATCCCTATAAGGAAGCGCCTGTCTAATTGAGCTTACATGGTAAATTTTGACGAGGCGGCAATGGCGCGCACTGTTTTGAAATTTGGCGGCACCTCGGTTGCGGATCTGGAACGGATCTCGCACGTCGCTGATATTGTCGCGCATAGGGCCTCCAAGGGCGAAAAACTGGCCGTAATTGTCTCGGCTATGGCAGGTGAAACAAATAAGCTGGTGGGTCTGGCTAAAGGCGCCGCCGGGGAAGACGTGAACGGCGACAAGTTCGATGACGAATACGATGTTGTTGTCGCCTCTGGAGAGCAAGTCACCTCGGGATTGTTGGCGCTTTCCCTGCGCAAGCGCGGCCTTGATGCCCGCAGCTGGCTCGGCTGGCAAATGCGGATGAAAACGCGCGAGGGGCATGGCGCCGCGCGCATTGATGGTTTCGATGAAGATAGCGGCCTGGGCGCCGCGATTGATAACGGTCAGGTCGCGGTGATCGCCGGTTTTCAGGGCGTTACCGATGAAGGTCGTGTGTCAACGCTCGGGCGGGGCGGTTCAGATACAACTGCCGTCGCTGTGGCCGCTGCACTCGGCTCAGTTCCGTGCGACATTTATACGGATGTGGATGGCGTCTACACCACCGACCCGCGCATCGTACCGCAAGCGCGCCGGCTGGAACGCGTATCGTACGAAGAAATGCTCGAAATGGCGTCTCTCGGCGCAAAAGTGCTGCAAACCCGCTCGGTTGAGCTGGCAATGAATCATCAAGTGCCTTTGCGGGTGCTGTCTAGTTTCTCTGGGCCTGAGGAAGATAATCCCGGGACCTGGATTTGTAATGAGGATGAGATCGTGGAAAAACAGGTCGTGAATGGGGTCACTTATTCTCGCGATGAGGCGAAGATCACCCTCTATGGCATGGAAGACAAGCCCGGCACCTCGGCCAACCTGTTTGCCTTGCTGGCCCGCGAAGGGGTCAATGTCGATATGATCGTTCAGGCCAACGCCCGCGGCGAAGACCGGGCCAATATGGTATTCACGTGTACAAGCGGCGACAGCGAAAAGGCCCAGCGCGTACTGGAAGCCAATAGCGACGGCATTTCGTTCGATAAAATGGATGTCGCTCGCGATGTCGCAAAAGTCTCAGTTGTTGGCGTCGGCATGAAATCGCATACCGGTGTGGCCGAGACCATGTTCGAGGCGCTGGCGGCGAAAAACATCAATATTGACGTGATTTCGACCTCTGAAATCAAGATTTCAGTGCTCATTGACGCGGATTATACCGAACTTGCTGTTCGCGCCCTTCACACCGCGTTTGACCTTGACGCAGCGTAGCTGAAGGCCCCATCTGGGCTCTTGCATGCCTGATAGCTTTTCCATCCCCCGGTTGTTGATGAACCGCTTGCGGTCCGTCATGGCCGCAGAAGCCGATACTGAAGCGCGGCTGATGAAAGTTGTGCGCCTGATCGCCGGCACAATGGTGGCGGATGTATGCTCGGTTTATCGTCGGACAGATGACCAGCGGATGGAGCTGATCGCAACTGAAGGCCTGCGTGAAGACGCCATTCACCGGACATTTCTGGCGATTGATGAAGGTCTGGTCGGTCAGATCGCCCAGACGGCGCAGCCGCTTTCCATACAGGACGCTCCGCGCCACCCGAATTTTTCTTATCGCCCAGAGACCGGGGAAGACCCGTATCACGCGTTTCTCGGGGTGCCGATCCTCAAGGGCGGGCGCGTCATCGGCGTATTGACGGTCCAGAACCGCACCGAGCGGATCTATCAGGATGACGAGATCGACAGCTTGCAGACGATCGCCATGGTTCTGGCCGAAATTGTACCAAGCGATGCCGTCAGCACGGAGCAAGAGGAAACCACCCGAGATGGAAGACCCGTCAATCTGCAAGGGCGCAGCCTCTGCGGCGGCCTCGGCATGGGCCGCGTGCGTCTGCACGATCCGGTTATTCCTGCGGCGCGATTCTTTGCTGAAGACCCGGAAATCGAAGAGGATCGGCTCGAATCGGCGCTCGAAGAGCTACACCTGTCGATTGATCGCCTACTGGCGGCAGAGATTGGCGGACTTTGGGGTGAGCCACGCGAAGTCATCGAAGCCTATAAATTGCTCGCTTCGGATCCAACCTGGGCGGAAAAGCTGCGCGAGGGCGTGCGCGGAGGGCTATCGGCTGAAGCCTCCATCGACCGGCTGAGACGCGAACACCGCGCGCGGTTCGAGAAAGTCAAAGACCCTTACATGCGCGAACGCCTTCATGATCTTGAGGATCTCGATAACCGGTTGCTGCGCATGCTGGCCGGGACGGATGACCCCAAGGCCAATGGCAAGCCGAGAAAAGGCGAACCTGAAGTCCTGATCGCGCGGCGTCTGGGGCCAGCAGAGTTGCTCGATTATGGCCAGTCTGGTTATGCCGCGATCATTCTGGAAGAGGTGGCAACCTCCAGCCATGCTGCGATTGTTGCACGCGGTCTGGATATTCCGACGGTCGGAGGGATTGAAGGTTTGTTGACCCGCGTGTCGCGCGGCGATCAGATCATTGTCGATGGTGAAGATGGCCGCGTTCATTTGCGCCCGGATGATCAATTGCTTGCAGCCTATGAAAACCGACAAGCCGTTCTGAGCGAGCGCCAGGCTGTCTTTGCCGCGCTGCGCGACGAGCCGTCAGAGTCCAAGGACGGCGAGCCGGTCCGTTTGATGCTGAATGCCGGACTTGGCCTGGACACGGAGCATCTGAACAAGACCGGCGCGGACGGGATCGGACTGTTCCGGACCGAATTCCAATTCCTGATGTCTGAGAAACTGCCAAGCGTGAATGATCAGATCGAGCTATACAGGCAGGTTCTGGATGCTGCTGACGGTCGTCCGGTGCATTTCCGGACGCTCGACCTTGGCGGCGACAAGCTGCTCCCTAATCTCAATGATGCGCGGGAAGAAAACCCGGCGCTCGGCTGGCGCTCGATCCGGTTTGCGCTTGATCGCCCGGGCCTGTTCCGGCGGCAGTTGCGCGCGCTGCTGAGAGCTGCGGATTCGCGTCCCCTCTCCGTCATGTTTCCGATGGTCACCAGCGCGCACGAGTTTCGCGAAGCCAAGGATCTCCTGTTGGAAGAGGTCGATTGGGGCAAGACGCGCGGTTTTGATGGTCCAAGTGAGATCAAAATCGGCGCGATGCTGGAAACACCTGCATTTGCGTATGCTCTGGAAGACATTGCCAGCGAAGTCGACTTCGTCTCCATTGGTACCAATGATATGCTGCAATTCTTCCACGCGGCCGACCGAATGACACCGCTTGTCTCGGAACGTTACCCTTTTGTCAGTCGACCTGTGATGCGGTTTTTGAAACAGGTGCAAGAAACCTGTGCGCGACTTGCGATTCCGGTGGCGATTTGTGGTGAAGGGGCCGGACGACCGCTGGAAGCACTATGTCTGTTGGGGCTAGGCTATCGGTCTTTGTCCATGCCAGGCGGCGGCATTGGCCCGGTTAAGCGCATGCTCCGTTCTCTGGATTTGTCAAAATTCGGCCCGGCATTTGCAGGGTTGTTGCAAGAGAGGGACCCAGCATTGCGTAACGGAGTGTTAGAGCTTGCTGAATTACAAGGTATCATACTGAACGATGTCTGAGAGTCAGGGCGATAAGTTGAACACCGCGCAGCAAGCCGAATCCGCCGATGCGAATGAAGCCGAGATCGTGAAAACGATGGGCGAACGGCTACGCGAAGCGCGCGAGGCCAAGTCGTTGCAGCTGCGCGATGTCGCACGCGAAACGCGCCAGTCTCAGGACACGCTTGCCTCTCTGGAAGAGATGGAAACCGAGCACATCCCGGACAGCATTCTGCGCCTGCAGGCGAGAAACTATGCTCGCTTTCTTGGTTTGCCCGAAGAAGAAGTAGCGTCTGCCTATGCCGCCAATCGCGGCGCGACCAATGCGTCGGCAATGCCGGTTGAAGTCGAAGGCAAGAGCGTCCCGACTCGGATGATCCTGGTGGCCGCAGCCTCTGTCTTTGCGATTGGTGTCGTCGGCACCGGCGTGAGCCTGCTATTGCAGCCCGCGACAGAACAATCGACTGACCAGTTGGCAATCTCTGCTCGCTTGGCGCCCAATACAGTTCAGGAAATCGATTTTGCCGCGCTGCGCGCCGATGCCGGACAGGAATTTTCCCTGCGTGCCAAAGAGAGCGCATGGATCGAAGTGCGTGGCTCAGACGGTACGGTGTTCCGGTCTCGCAATATGAGTGCGGGCGAAACCTATTTTCCGCGCACGGGCGCAGGCTGGACGATCACTGTGCGTGATGCCGGTGCGTTTGAATGGCGCCTCGGCGACGATGTCTACGCCGCGGTGGGTGAAGATGAACAGGCGCTCTACTCGCTGAGCGTGGATAATGTTCTGGACGCCGCTGTCGCAGCCCAGTCTGCGGCCTTGGCGGATGCGGCTGCGAGCTCAGAGCAGCGCCGTTAAAAAAGCCAGCCTCGAAAGGCTGGCCTTCTAGTTTGAGACTATGAATTGGCGGGCTTAGTCCGCGCTGTTCAGTTCTTTCTGAAGCAGCAGCTGCTCACCAACATTGGCGTAATGCGTATCTTCGTCACCCGCAGCCAGCGTAGGGCGGCAAGACGGCGCGCAGTCATAAGTGTAATTGGCGCCGGCGCGTTTAACGCTGACCCAGGTCGCTGTATTAGCTGTGACCACGACGTCGGAAGAGTGCAGTGTGTTGCCGTCCTTGTCGAAGATCATCAAGTTGGTCGTTCCAAATGACTTTCCTGTCACGAACAGCAATTTGTCGTCGTGGACGGCGACGTCCGCAACATTCGGATTGCCGATAATGACGCTATCCGCATTTGCCTTTAGCTTTACCGCTTTTGCTTTACCCGCCTCAACGGTAATTTGTCCGGCATGGGCTGCGCAGGCAATAAGCGTGGCGGCGAGACCTGAAACGGCGATCTTGGTCATGGAAATCATAGGAATTCTCCAGCAGTTGCCGTTATCTTTGCCTTAAGAAGGTTATTTGAATCCTAAGACGCCTCTGCTGAATGTGCGCGACAACTAGCTGTATTAGACACGCCAAGAGTAGGTCGGCAGGAAAAACGCAGTCGCCACAAATATTGTATTTTTGATTCATGAGTTCTTTAGACGAAGCCCGTAGGAGTGTCCGTGTTCGAGGGCACTTGAGCGGTACTTGGGGACTATAACCAAACGCATGGTGGGAGTCTCCAAATGCAAAACTTCTTTTCAAATGAATCTGGCGCTACGGCTATCGAGTATGGTCTGATCGCGGCATTGATCGCCGTCGCAGTTATCGGTGCTGTTACCGCACTCGGTGACAATACATCGACGACGTTCGACCGCGTTGCTCAACAAATGGCCTAAGCCATAGCGGTTGAGCATTTCTGCTTTTGGTCAGTCTGAACGACGGACCAGACCTCAAAGAACCGCCAGGTTCGCCTGGCGGTTCTCACAACATGTCCTGCCAGCCTTGGTTGCTGAATGTGTTATTAAATCTGTGTCTCAAGCGACCGACGGCGGACGATGGTCGCTACTCAATTTAAAAGGCGCGAAGCCCGCGCCTCGACTGGTTCAGCCAGCCTCTGAACATCTCCGTCAGATCCTGCTTTGCGGGTTAACAGACGCTTGCTGAATGTTCAGAAACTTTCTGTTTTGATTCACTGGATTTTCAGCGTGTTGGCGTACAACCACATTCGTTCCGGGGACAAACCCAAGAAAAACCGGGACTTATATAACCTGCATAGTGGGAGTTTCCAATGCGTACGTTTTTTAAGAATGAATCTGGTGCAACCGCCATCGAGTATGGTCTCATTGCTGCTCTGATCGCTGTTGCGATCATCGGTGCTGTTACTGCTCTTGGTGAGAACACCTCTTCTACATTCGACCGCGTCGCCCAGCAAATGGCGTAACTCGGTACCGAAAGGTAGGCCAAGTTTTTGGCAGGAAGCCGCTGGGTTCGCCCAGCGGCTTCTTTCATTTGGGCGCGTCAAGTGATCCTTAAATCCTTTGCTGTATGACCGCCTGTAAAGATACTTATACAAGGACCGTTGGCATGATCCTCGCCCTGTTCGCCGCCAGCTTTTTTGCGCTGTGCCTGTTCGCTGCTCTGATTGATATTGAAACCCTGACCATTCCGAACTGGTTGAATGGCTGGCTGGCTTTTCTGTTTGTGCCGACAGCGATCATCGCGGCCCCAGGTTGGGACGTCGCTGGCTGGCATCTTTTGGTCGGGGCCATCGCGTTCGTCGTTTCAGTCGGATTGTTCTTTGCTGGCTTCTATGGCGGCGGCGATGCGAAGTTCATTCCGGCGGTTATGCTTTGGGTTGGACCCGCCGGCGCCGCTCCATTTCTAGTTGCAACTGCGATGGCGGGTGGCATTCTGACCATCCTGATTGTGATTATGCGCGCTCTCGTACCGCGCGGTGTGACCCCTGGATTTGGGGTTGCGACCTTCGAAGACCGAAAGGGAATTCCGTATGGAGTTGCGATCGCTGCAGGCGCATTTTACGCCGCTCCAGCCTCTCCACTTCTTACTGATTTCTTAAGCCAAATCGCCCGATTCAGTTAACCATGCTTTAGCTTCGGCGTGAAATATTTCGGAGGAATGGCCTCCGCGAACTGAGGGGCCTTGTAGGGAAAAAAGGGCTCTTTCATGTCTCCGATGCGACTCATTATTCTTGCAGTTGCGCTCGTTGCCGCTGGCCTCGCTGCGTTCCTGGTTCGCAATATTGCAAGCCAACAACCCACAGTTGTCGCCGGTCCGACCGAGACGGTAGAGAGAATTGTCGAGGTTGAGGTTTCTCAGCAAAAGGTCCTGGTTGCCAATGGTGACCTTCGCGTCGGTACCTTGCTGACGCCGGATGATTTTCGCTGGGCGAACTGGCCAGAAGAAACCCTGAACCCTGCTTACTTCACGCAGGACTTTGCGCCTGATGCCATGGAGCAGCTCACCGGCAGCGTGGTCCGCACGGCGATGTATATCGACGAACCGATCATGCCGCAGAAGATCGTACAGAAGGGTGAGACAGGGTTCATGGCCGCATTGCTGGCCCCTGGAAAGCGCGCAGTGACGGTCGAGATCTCTCCGGAATCTGCTTCAGCCGGCTTCATTCTACCTGACGATCGCGTTGACATCATTTTGACTGAGCAGGTCGAACAGGTCGGCGCCGATCAAGATGCGCCGCCAATCATGGTCACCACGACCATCCTTGAAAATGGCCGTGTCCTGGCGATCGATCAGACCTTTGGAGATGTGGACGGCATTCCGACTCTGACCGGTTCGACGGCGACCATGGAGCTGACCCAAGCACAAGCCGAGCTTCTGGCGCGCGCAGCCCGTGTCGGGTCGCTATCTCTGACTCTGCGCAGTGTCGCGGATGCAGGTTTCAATGAAGGAGAGGCTTTGGCCGATATCGATTCTCTGGATCGTGTGCGTACCGGCTCGAGCAAAGTCATGATTTATCGCAGCAATAAAGTTGAGGCGGGGGGCAGCTGATGAAACGAATATCGCCAATCGTAAAAGGCGCGACCCTGACCCTGGCCCTAGGCCTGGCACCCATGGGCGCGCTGGCACAGGTTCAGATTTCAGAAAATCCGATGGGCGTCAGTTCGCTCGACCCTGGTGAAACCGGGGTCACGCGCGTTGTAAAGCTGGGGACCAACAAGTCGATCGTCATTGATCTGGATCGGCCAGCATCAGATGTCATCATCACCAACCCACTGATTGCGGATGCGACGGTTCAGACGGCCCGCCGTATCATTTTCCGCGGCGTTCAGGTTGGTCAAACCAATGCCTTTGTCTTCGGTCCTGATGGTCGCCCGCTGATCAACCTCGAAATCACGGTCGACCAGGACACGGCCATCATCGAGCAGATGATTGAACGCTACGTGCCGGATGCCAGGGTTGGCGTAGAGAGCGCAAATGGCAACCTCGTCGTTTCGGGCACAGTCGACAGCCTGGTGCAGTCGGATCAGGTGATGCGGCTGGTTGCGACTTACTCGCCAACGGGCGATGCGAACGGTGTCGTCAACATGATGTCCGTGCGCGCCAAGGATCAGGTCATGCTGGAAGTGCGCATCGTTGAGATGCAGCGCACGGTCGTGAAGCAGTTGGGCATCAATCTGACCGGTATGACCACGTTCGGCGACCTGGCCAGTCAGACGCTGGGGCAATTGTTCGATGGAACTGGTCGTCCGCTCTTCTTTGATCCGCTGCTTGGATTGAACAATAACGGCCAGGGTGAAGCGCTGCAGGCCTTGCAGCCGAGCACGCCATTCTCCAACCGGTTTGAGATTTCCAGCTCGAATACATTCAACATTGCCGGTGGCTCGCTTGGCGGATTGTCGACCGAGCTTGGCTATACCAACTTTGTCGGCGGTACGGCGCAGTCCTCTCTGGGCGCCAAGTTTGATGCGCTGGAACGGGTCGGTATCGTCCGCACGCTGGCAGAGCCAAACATCATGGCGGTCTCGGGCGAGAGCGCGAAGTTCCTCGCCGGTGGTGAATTCCCCGTGCCTGTTTCTCAGGACGAAGAGGGCCGGATCGGGATTGAGTTCAAGCCGTTCGGTGTGGGTCTCGCCTTTACGCCCGTTGTCCTGTCAGAAGGCCGGATTTCGCTGAAGGTCTCGACCGAGATCTCTGAGCTCTCCAACCAGGGGGCTTTCCAGGGACAATCAGTTGCGGGTGTGACAGCCGACGGACAGGTTGTGACCGCGCAAACGCTGACCATTCCATCGTTGACCGTGCGCCGCGCGGAAAGTGTCGTTGAATTGCCATCTGGTGGCTCAACCATGCTGGCGGGCTTGATCCAGTCGCGTTCGCGTCAGACCATCGACCAGTTGCCGGGCATCAAGAAACTGCCAGTGATCGGATCGCTTTTCCAGTCGCGCGACTTCATCAATGAAGAGACCGAAATGGTTGTGATCATCACACCTTATCTGGTCGATCCTGCCAAGAAGGACGAGCTGAAAACGCCCGCCGACGGATACGTTAATGCATCGGATCCACAAACAATCTTCTTTGGGAAGCTGAATGCTCAGTATGCGGAAGCTGGAGAGGGACTCTCCAAGGATAACTACTCCGCGCCCGTAGGATTCATTGAAGAATAAGTGAGGTTATGATGAAAAAGAAACATCTTCTGATCGGCGCCGCACTTACTGGAGCTTTGATCATTTCTGGCTGTCAGTCTAACGGCTCGGCCGGACATGTGCCGGCAGAGTACTTCCAGGGAACGACGCTCGATCGCAATCCAATTGGCGTTACTCAGCATACTGAGTACCTCGAAGTTCAAATGGACGTCCGCGATACACAGCTGCGCGTTCCTGAAATTATGAAGGTTCGCCAATTCCTCGATTCTTACACCGACGTTGGGCATGGGCCGCTGGTGATTTCAATGCCACATGAGGCCGATAATCCGCAGCTTGCGGTCGGTGCAGTCGCGGAGCTTCGCCAACTCGCCTGGGAAGCCGGTGTTGGATATGAAAGCCTGCTGGGCGCCTCTTACGATGTTAACGGTCGCTCAACCACACCAATCATCATGGCATTCAAGACCTACAAGGCCGTCGCGCCGAAATGCCCGTCCTTGGCCCAGCTCGACGTCACCAACGCTGTATCTAACAGCGATCTGCCATCTCTCGGATGCGCCATTCGGACGAATATGGCGGCTATGATCGCTGAGCCATCCGACCTGCTCGGAAATCGCGATCTTGATGAAATCGACCTTAATCGCCGCAGCGCCCAACTTGAGCTTTGGCGCAACGGTGAAACAACCGCAGCGGTACGCACTGAGGCTGAATCAGCCGTCGTATCGAATGCTGTGAACTAGACCTGAGAGTACGCACGGGGAGTGAAGTAGATGTCGAACGATAACGCGCTTTTCGAAGATGATTTCGAGATGGAATTCGAAGATGATTTCGACTCCGCTCTGGCGACGGTGCTCGATGAAAGCACTGAAGTTGAGGAAGTCGACCTCGATGCGCCGATGAAAGAGCTGGAAGAGTTCGAAACTGAATCCGAAGAATTCCCGCAGGAATCCGCTCCGATCGTCTACTCTGATCATGAAGAGGGCGGGTATCGCGCAATCCCAGCCATCTCAGCAATTGCCTTTTGCGAGACCAGCCGGACGACACAATTGATGGAAGCTGTCGCCAATGACCGGCGCATGACACAAGCCAATGTTTCAACCATGGAAGGTGGCCTGGAGGCGGCGATTGCGTACCTGGCTGAAAACACCACGCCAAACCTTCTAGTACTCGAATCTTCAGCGCCAAACTCCACCATGATTGCACAAATTGACGAGCTTGCGTCACACTGTGATGAAGGCGTGCAGGTCATGGTGATTGGCAGCACCAATGATATTGGTCTGTACCGCCAATTGATGGCGCGAGGCGTTAGTGAGTATCTGGTGCCACCTGTCGCACCCGTTCAGATCGTTCGATCCATCAGCCAGCTGTTTGCTGATCCGGACGCGCCGTTTGTCGGCAAGTCAATCTCCGTGATTGGCGCCAAAGGCGGTGTCGGCGCGTCGACAATTTCGCACAATCTCGCCTGGGCGCTGTCTGAAAGCACGCACGTGAACACCGCACTGATCGACCTTGACCTGTCGTTCGGGACAACTGCGCTCGATTTCAACCATGAGAACCAGCAAACCGTTGCTGACGCCCTGCTCGCTCCTGAGCGGGTGGATGACGCCGTTGTGTCCAAGTTGCTATCGAAAGTTACAGACCGGCTGTCGCTATTCACAGCGCCGGCAACCGTGTCGCAAATCATGGACATCCCGGCTCATTCCTACTCGACCATCGTTGATACGGTGCGCCGAGTGATGCCTTATGTGGTGCTTGATCTGCCGCATGCGTGGAACGAATGGACGTATCAAACGCTGCTGGGATCAGACGAAGTTATTTTGATCTGTCAGCCGGATCTCGCCTCGCTGCGTAACGGCAAGAACATGATCGATGAGCTTAAGGCGCAGCGCCCGAATGATGCGCCGCCTAAGCTGGTTCTGAACATGATGGGCGTGCCGAAGCGTCCAGAAATTCCGACGAAGGACTTTGCTGCCGCAATCGACGTAGAGCCATCCATCGTGCTGCCATTCGACCCGCAGCTTTTCGGCACGGCGTCTAACAATGGGCAGATGATTTCTGAAACCAATGCCCAGGCCGACGCCTCGGTCGCGATCGACCAGTTGGCCAGCGAGCTGACCGGCCGCGAAGTTATGGCTCAGCAGAAATCGCTCCTGAGCAAACTGCTCGGGAAATAAGAACTAGAAGAGGGCTTTACCCATGGCATTTGGCAAACGTACAGGCGCAGCGAAGCCGGCAGGTCCTGCCGCGCGCCCAACTATGCCTGCTGCGCCGAAAGCCAAGGCGCCAGAGCCAGCCCCGGCCCCTGAAAAGAAGGCTGCGCCCCCGCCGCCTATGCCGGCTGAGCCGAAGGAAAAGCCGAAGCCAGCCGCGCTCAAACCGCCAGCCGCTGCAGAGCATCAGGAGACCATTACCAAGGTCAATGATCGTTCTGAAGAGTATTACGCCACCAAGACGACGATCTTCAATGCGCTGATAGACACAATCGATCTTGGTCAACTGGCGCAGCTCGATCAGGAAAGTGCCCGCGAAGAGATTCGCGACATTGTTGTCGAAATTATCGCGATCAAGAACGTCGTGATGTCGATTTCCGAGCAGGAACATCTGCTCGACGATATCTGTAATGACGTGCTGGGTTATGGCCCGCTGGAGCCTCTGCTCGCGCGCGACGACATCGCTGATATCATGGTGAACGGCGCTGACACTTGCTACATTGAAGTCGACGGCAAAATCGAACGCACCAATATTCGTTTCCGCGACAATGCACAGCTGATGAACATCTGTCAGCGCATTGTAAGCCAGGTCGGCCGGCGTGTGGATGATGCGAGCCCCATTTGTGACGCGCGTTTGTTGGACGGCTCGCGTGTGAACGTGATCGCGCCGCCGCTCTCGATTGATGGCCCTGCGCTTACAATTCGTAAGTTTAAAAAGGACAAGCTGAAGCTTCAGGACCTGGTCAACTTCAAATCGATCTCTGAGGCGGGCGCAGAAATTCTCCGTATCATCGGTCATTCGCGTTGCAACGTGCTGATCTCTGGCGGTACCGGTTCTGGTAAGACGACGCTTCTCAACTGTCTGACCGGCTTCATCGAGCCGAGCGAGCGCGTCATTACCTGCGAAGACTCAGCCGAACTTCAGCTACAGCAGCCGCATGTGGTGCGTCTGGAGACGCGTCCACCAAACATTGAAGGTTCGGGCGCGGTGACGATGCGCGATCTGGTCAAGAACTGTCTGCGGATGCGTCCGGAACGCATCATCGTGGGCGAGGTTCGTGGCCCAGAGGCGTTTGACTTGCTGCAGGCCATGAATACCGGCCACGACGGCTCAATGGGCACACTGCACGCTAACAGCCCACGTGAGGCTCTTTCGCGTGTGGAATCGATGATCACTATGGGTGGCTTCAGCCTGCCAGCAAAAACCATCCGTGAAATGATTGTCGGCTCAGTCGATGTGGTCGTTCAGGCTTCGCGTTTGCGCGATGGTTCACGCCGGATCATGTGCGTGACCGAAGTCATGGGTCTGGAAGGCGATACGATCGTCCTGCAGGACATCCTCAAATATGAAATCGAAGGTGAAGACGGCGACGGCAAGATTATTGGTCGGCACCGCGGCACCGGAATTGGTCGTCCGAAATTCTGGGATCGCGCCCAATACTACAACCTTGAGCGGGATCTCGCATCGGCTCTGGACGATTTGGAGTAGAGCATGGATCTCAGCGGTGACATCCTAATCTACGCCATCGGCGGACTGGCATTCTTTTGTATCGCCGGGCTGGGTATTGCCTTTACCGGCAATCCAGACAGCGAAAAAGCGTCCAAGCGGGCGCGGCAGCTGGCTGCTGGCGAAAGTACGACAGGGCGCCGCGATCGCAATGACCCGAATGCGGCGCGTAAGAAGCAAACGCAGCAAATGCTCAAGAAGCTGCGCGAGCAAGATGAGAAACGCCGCAAGTCATTGATGGCGAACGATATTCAGTCAAAGATCGATCAAGCTGGCCTCGAATTGCCAGCGCAGATGTTCTGGATCATTTCCATCATTTTGGGCGGCGTTGCAGCCTTTGGGGCCTGGTATTCAGGCGCCGATGGCCCACCAATGATCCTTGGCTATGAATTCAAGTCGCGTCCGTTGACGATTGCGGCCGCTGGCTTTGTCGGCGGTGTTGGCTTGCCGCGCTTTGTGCTCGGTTTCCTGACCAAGGGCCGCAACAAGAAACTGATGAACCAGTTCGCGGACGGCATCGATATCATCGTTCGCGGTGTAAAATCCGGCCTGCCGCTCAATGAATGTCTTCGTATCATTGCGCGTGAGAGCCCGGCGCCGCTTGGTCCGGAATTCCAATTGCTGTGTGATAATCTGCAAATGGGCATGACCACGGAGCGCGCTCTTCAACAATTCTATAAGCGGGTGCCGCTGCCGGAAGTGAACTTCTTTGTCATCGTGCTGTCTATTCAGGCCAAAGCAGGTGGTAACTTGTCGGAAGCACTCGGCAACTTGTCCGGCGTGATTCGGTCGCGCAAGATGATGCGTGAGAAGATCAAAGCGCTCTCAGCCGAAGCCAAGGCGTCTGCGGGTATCATTGGCTGTCTGCCATTTGCGGTGGGCTTCATGGTCTACCTGACAACGCCAAGTTACATCATGGAGCTGTTTACAAGTTCGGGCGGTCACACCGTACTGTTCGTTGGCTTCTGCCTTTACGCGATTGGCATCACGGTGATGCGCAAAATGATCAATTTCGATTTCTAGGGGGCCGCGTTGGGAGATTTTGCAACATCCTTGAGTGATCCGGCCACCTTATTGTCAATGGTGGTCGCCGTCGCGATGTTCATGACCATCGTTGGCGTGATGTTGCCTGCGCTCAAAGGAGACAAGCTTGAAACACGCCTGAAACAAGTCTCCTCACAGCGTGAGAAGCTACGCCGCGCTAACCGAGCCCAGCTTGAACAGAAGGGTATTAAGCGCGAAGCCAAAGGTACAATCAGTGAGATCACCAAGAAGCTTGATCTCCAGACCATGCTGGAAGACCCGAACATTGCCAGTAAGCTGGAACAAGCGGGTTTGCGCGGTCCTCGGCCGTTGATGGTGTTCTATTTCTGCCGCTTCCTGTTGCCCTTTATCGGCGCGGTCGGCGCGTTCATCTACATTTTCTTTGTCAATGACCACAACCTGTCGCCAGCGATGAAGTATGGCTCAATCATCTTTGGTGCGGCGATTGGTTTCTACGCACCAAACCTTTATGTCGGCAATATTGCGCAAAAGCGTCAGCAGTCGATTATGCAGGCGTTTCCAGACGCCTTGGACATGATGTTGATCTGCGTTGAATCCGGCATGTCGATCGAAATGGCCTTCGCTAAGGTTGGCGCTGAAGTCGGCACTGCCTCATCCGAGCTTGCAGAAGAGCTGCAGCTGACGACTGCTGAGCTGTCCTACTTACAAGAACGCCGCATGGCGTATGAGAACCTTGCCCGCCGTACCGGTCATGAAGGCGTTAAGGCCGTGACCATGGCACTCGTACAGGCCGAGCGCTACGGTACGCCGCTGGGCGATGCTTTGCGCGTCATGTCGAAGGAAAACCGAGAAATGCGCATGCAGGCGGCGGAAAAGAAAGCTGCGGCCCTGCCAGCCCAGCTGACGGTGCCAATGATCCTGTTCTTCCTGCCCGTTCTGTTCCTGGTGGTCCTCGGACCAGCGGTGATCAAGGTCATGCGAATGCAGTCAGAAAACGGCTAGACCGTCGCCGACTGGAAGCGCCGCGCAAATCTAAGACCAATAATTTGGAATGTGGCACGGTTTATCCGTCTTGTGCGCCGCGCAGTTTTGGCCGCAGGGCGGGTGGACGCGGCGTGTCCGGTGCGCCGGCGATGGCCTGCTCACCCGGTTCCGCCATGGCTTCGCTCTGAACGTCGGTGTCGCCGAGATCCGGCATGGCTTCAGACGGATGCGGGGCGCTTTGCAGCTCCGAAATAACTTCGTCCAATTGCTGCAGACTGTCATAATTGCGCGTCGGCATAACCATCTGGCGCAGCACGTTTTGATTCGCTTCAACACTGCGCGCCGGGGCTGTCGGATCAACCTCAGCCATCTCATCAATCCGGCCTTGAAGTCCGAGGATCAGCGCAAGGTTTTGGCGCACGCGAACGTCGGCGCCAGGCAGGTCGACCGCTTTGCGCAAAGCGGCTTCGCCCTGATGCAACTGGCCGGTCAAAGCCAGTGACAGGCCGTAATTGGAGAGCGTCGAGACGCGATTCGGGTCGCGTTGCAGCGCGATTTCATAGGCTTCCTGAGCCTGGGCGTGGCTCTCAAGGCGATCAAAGGCAAGGCCTAGCGCAGCGAGCGGCGCCGCCTCCGTTTCTGGCGCATAGTCAGCGCTGCGCACAAAAGACTGCGCCGCTTCCGTCGGCTTGTTCGCGGCCAGATAAGAACGGCCAAGCTCAAGATAGAGTTCATGGCTATGCGGGTGAATGGGAAGCGATGACGTTGCAACCTCGATCACACGATCATGGCTGCCAATTCGGCGCAGCGCGCGCATGAATGCGATTGTGGTGGGCAAATCCGCGGCATTCTTTTGGTATTCATTGGCCCAAAAATTCGCGCGCGTAATCGGGTCAGAGCGCTCTGCTTGCGCGATTTCCTCTGCGGTCGCCGGGACCAAGGCCTGCTCAATCGCATCCTGATAGGCTTGCTCTTCCGCCGACACCGGCTCGGCGGCTTCTGTCGTCGCGCAGCCAGCCATGGCGATCAAAGCGAGGCCGGGAAGGGCGCGTTTAACAGTATTGGCTCTGGACATTTTGCAGGCTCCGGGGCTGTAAGTGGAGCGACAATGCCAGAGACATAGTCAAGATCAGGTTAACAAAACTGGCACCGAAATTAACTTGTACGGAAACCAAGATGCCTCAGCACACAGCTCTGATTGAAACGGCCGATACGCCTGCAAAGCTCTATTTGTTTTCTTCCTTCGAATGGGGTGATGAGGGCGCAACATCCGACATTCCCGCTCCGCTTGCAGCTCTGGCGAAAGCCAATACGTTCAAGGCGAGCGCTGGTCAGCTGGTCGTCCGCGCTGATGAAAATGGCGCGATCATCGATGTGCTGGGCGGTCTTGGTGCTGGAACGGATGGCCTTGCAGTCGCTGCCCTGTCAGCAAAAATACCAGAAGCCGACTACGAGATCGCGCGCGATGCGGGCTATCCAATCGCGCATATCGCTGCTGGTTGGGCGGATGGGGCTTACCGGTTCGACCGCTATCTGAGCGACAAAGCGACGCCGCCGCGCCTCGTAGTGGGCGAGGCTGGAGAGCCGTTGATCCGAGAGGCGATTGCCGTTGATCGGCTTCGCGACCTCGTCAATACACCGGCTGAAGATATGGGACCACCTGAGATCCAGGGCACGATCAGTGATCTTGCCGAACGATATGGCGCGACGCTTCAAACGATTATCGGGGACGCCTTGCTCGAGCAGAACTACCCGATGGTTCATGCGGTTGGTCGCGCAGGGCCGGAAGCGCCGCGGATCATGGAGATGAGCTGGGGAGATGAAAAACACCCGCAGCTCGCTGTGGTGGGCAAAGGTGTGGCGTTCGATACCGGTGGCCTCAACCTGAAGACCGGCAATTACATGCGCCTGATGAAAAAGGATATGGGCGGCGCAGCGCATGCTATCGCGCTGGCCGAACTGGTCATGGGGGCCAATCTCCCGGTGCATCTGAAGCTCTATATTCCAGCCGTTGAGAATGCGATCGCCGGCGATGCGTTCAGGCCCGGTGATGTTCTCTCGAGCCGCAAGGGCCTTAGCGTCGAGATCGACAATACAGATGCGGAAGGGCGGCTGATCCTCGGCGATGCCCTGACGCGGGCTTGCGAAGAAAACCCGGACCTCCTCATCGACTTCGCCACCCTGACCGGCGCAGCGCGGGTAGCGCTCGGGCCGGACCTTGCGCCTTATTACACTGACGATGAAAGCCTTGCTGCAGAAATCGCGGCCGGGTCGGCAACAAGCGGTGATCCGGCTTGGCGCATGCCGCTATGGGCGCCTTACAAATCAATGCTGAAAAGCCCGATTGCCGATCTGGTCAATAGTGCATCGGGCGGCATGGCCGGCTCGATTACAGCAGCGATTTTCCTGAAGCAGTTTGTCGATGCGAAGTCCTGGGTCCATCTGGACGTCTGGGCGTGGCGGGAAGGCAAATATGGTCGCCCCGCGGGCGGCGCAGCTTGTGGTTTGCGCGCCATGTGGGAGAGCGTTCGCGCGCGCTATGCCTAGCGTTCATTGCTCTAGCGTTCGTCACTGACGATATAGCGCGGGCCCGTACCCAGGCGCCGTGCCTTATCATCCGGATTGTACAGGCTGCACACTTTCAATGAAAGGCAGCCGCAGCCAATGCAACCATCAAGCCGTTCACGCATGCGCTCCATCATCGCGATTCGCTCGTCCAGCGTCTTGCGGAATTTGCGTGAGATCTTTCCCCAATCGGCTTTGGTCGGAGTTCGACCTTCTGGCAGGCTCGCCATGACGTCTTTGATCTGTTCGATCGTCAGGCCCATTTGCTGTGCGATCAGGATAAAGGAGAGGCGCCTTATATCCGAGCCTTCAAACCGCCTTTGGTTCCCTTCGTTGCGGTCAGGGGTCACCAAACCCTTTTTTTCATAGAAGCGGATGGCCGAGACGGACAGGCCTGTGCGGCTGGCCAGATCACCAATCGATAGTCCACGTTTCATGGCCATGGAGTTTCTCCAAAAAATAGCTTGACCTAAACTTAGGTTTAGGAATTACAAGAAGTGCTCCTAACAATCAAATCATGGAGCAAAACATGTCCAAAGCCATTCTTGAACACGTCAATATGACGGTCTCAAATCCTGACAAAACAGCGCAAATGCTGAGCGAGCTGTTCGATTGGAAAATCCGCTGGAGCGGCGATTCCATTCACGGGGGGCGCTCGGTCCATGTCGGCAATGACGCCGATTATGTTGCGCTGTACAGCGTCGGTCATCCGCGCGCCTTGGGCGAGAATGAGAATTATCGCCTCGCAGGTGCCGTCAATCATCTCGGCATCCTGGTCGACGATCTCGACGCGGCTGAAAAGCGCATCCGGGAATACGGAATCAAGACGCACAGCCACCAGACTTATGAGCCTGGCAGCCGCTTCTATTTTCATGACCATGATGGCATCGAGTACGAGGTGGTCAGCTATGCTTGAGGGACTTATCCAAAGCTATATCAACGCGTTCGGACGGGCCTGGGTGCCACGCTGTGAACCGCATGCACAGGTTCGTGACTCGCAAAGCCGTCAAAGCGCGCTAAGCTCTTTTCAAACAGTTGAGGGTGAGACGAGACATGTTGAAATACACCATAATGGTCAGCGCACTCGCACTGGGCCTTACCGCCTGCGTGAGTGTTAATGTGCAGTCAGCCGAAGCGCCGGCTTTGAAACCTGACCTCGATGTCATCGCGGAGACGCCTGCCGACGACCCAGTTCTCGGACCAGGTGATCGACAGCCTTCAGGCCGGGATCTTGGCACTAGGTCCGCGGTGGTCGCGCCAAATGCGGCCGCAGCGACAGCTCATCCGCTCGCAACCCAGACAGCGCTCGACGTGATGAAGCGCGGAGGCACAGCCATGGATGCGGCGATTGCGGCAAATGCGATGCTCGGGTTAGTAGAACCGACGGGCAACGGGATTGGCGGTGACCTGTATGCCATTGTCTGGGACCCGATGAGCCGCCAACTCTATGGCTATAATGGCTCCGGCCGATCGCCCATGGGCGCGACGCTTGAGGATATGCAGGCCAAAGCTGATGAGTTCATGGAGGGTGATGAAATCCCGCCATTTGGGGCTGCGCCCGTGACGGTCCCAGGCACAGTCGAGGCCTGGGGCGCGCTGCATGAGCGATTTGGTCGTCTGCCATTCAACACGCTGATGGAACCAACCATCCGCTATGCTCGCGAAGGGGCGCCGATCCCAGAAGTCATTGCCTATTACTGGCAGTTCGGACCGCGCCGGTTCGGCCCAGCGTATGAGAGCGGAATGCTCGAAGAATATGATAACGCTAAGAAGACCTATTTCTCTCCATCTCCGGTCGAGGGCTCGCTGTTCCGTAATCCGGACCTCGCCGACACGCTGGAGCGTATCGCCTATGCCGGGCCGGACGATTTCTATACCGGCGAGATTGCTCACACGATGAGTGACTATTTCGAGCGCATTGGCGGCTATCTCCGGTTTGAGGACTTCGCCGCGCATGATGGTGCGTGGGTCGACCCGATCTGTGTCGAGTATCGCGAGCTGGTAAAGCTCTGCGAACTCGGCCCGAACACGCAAGGCGTCGCCGCATTGCAAATGCTCGAGATGCTCGAGCGGTTTGATCTGCGCGAAATGGGCTATGGATCGGCGGACAGCCTGATGGCGCAGATCGAAGCGAAACGCCTGGCTTTCGCCGACCGCGCCGCGGGCTATGCGGACCCCGCCTTTAGCGGAATTGATCCAAAGACCTTTGTTCGCCCTGGCTATAACGCCAAACGCGGAGAAGCGATTGACCTAAATCAGGCCATGGCGCCGCCTGCGCCGGGCTATGCCGACGCCGATGCCAAACTTGAGGATGGCGACACGACCTATCTCACTGTGACGGACAAGGATGGCATGATGGTGTCGCTGATCCAGTCGAACTATCGCGGCATGGGTTCAGGCCTGGTGGCAGACGGACTTGGCTTCATGTTCCAGGACCGCGGCCAACTATTTAGTCTCGACCCAGAACACCCGAACGTTTTTGAACCGGGGAAACTACCATTCCACACCATCATTCCGGCCTTTGCTTTCAAGAAAGATATGCCACGGTGCCAGGTCCGTGCCGTGGCGCCGGAAGTTGCCTGTCCGTATCAGCCATGGCTAAGCTTCGGCCTGATGGGCGGAGGCATGCAGCCACAGGGCCATGTTCAGATCATCCTCAACCTGATCGACTTTGACATGGGGCTGCAGGAAGCGGGCGACGCCGCGCGCTGGGAACATCGCGGAGGTTGCGAGCCAACCGATGACCTCAATGGCGATGCCTGCGAGGATGATATGGGGGTCGTGCATCTTGAAAGCGGTATTCCGGTCGACGCGCGTCTGGAGCTGGAACGCCGCGGTCACACCGTGGAATGTTGCCGTGCCAATGGCGGCGGTTATCAGGCGATCATGCGTGATTTCGACAGTGGCACCTGGATCGCCGCGACCGAGATGCGCAAGGATGGAAACGCCGACGGATACTAGGTCAAACCATTGTCTGGGCTGCTGCCAGAAAATGGCAGCACAACCGTGAGATAGTGCTCTTGGTCCTCAACAAGACAGGAGCAAGACAATGACCGAACAATATCCCAACCGAATCGTGTGGGCCGAGATTCCCGTTGTCGATATGGCCCGCGCGCAAAAGTTCTATGAGACGGTGCTCGAAGAGCCGCTGAACCTCATTGACGAAGAGCCGAATCCGACCGCCATGCTGCCTTATCCGGGTGGCGTTGGTGCCGCTGGGCATCTCTATCCGGGCACGCCCGCCAAACGCGGCGAAGGAATCACCGCGCATGTCGCTGTCTTCAGTGAATTGGACGCGGCTATGGAGCGGGTCCAACAGGCTGGCGGCGAGGTTGTTTCAGACGTCATTACGATCCCTGCGGGATCTTTCTTCTATGCGATTGACACAGAAGGGAATTCACTGGGCGTCTTCAAGGTCTAGGTGAAGTGAAAGCGGCCAGTCCGCGTACAGTCTTTGGTCTCGTTTAAGATACTATACGTGGCTTTGAAAAGCTGCGCGGACTGGCAAAGCCGCTTCCTACGATGAGGACCGTAACACAAACTTGACCTTACGGCAATTTAGTCCCGAAAGCGGCTGACTGGACCGCCAGCGTTACCCGCGCCATATCAACCGCCATGGATGCTTTTGCCAACCTTCTCGAACGCCTGCTGCTGACGCCATCGCGCAACAGCAAACTGGCTTTGATGGCTGACTATTTCGCCTCGCAGTCAGACCCTGAACGGGGCTGGGCTTTGGCCGCGCTGACCAATGAAGTGGACTTGCCAGGGGTTAAGGCCGGGCTGGTGCGGCGTCTGGTTGAAAGCAAAGTCGATCACGAGCTGTTTCGCCTGTCCTATGATTATGTCGGCGATCTTGCAGACACGGTTAGCCTGATTTGGCCAACCGAGCATGGCGCCAATCGTGTTCCAAGCCTGACGGAGGTCATCGACCAGCTTTCCGACGCCTCGCGCGCGCAGGGGGAGAGGTTGATCGAAGGCTGGCTGAACGCGCTCGATTCTCGCGGGCGCTGGGCGCTGCTCAAACTGGTAACTGGTGGGTTGAGGATTGGTGTCTCGGCCCGACTGGCGAAAGTTGCAGCAGCTCAGTATGGCAGCGTTGAACCAAGCGAGGTCGAAGAGATCTGGCACGGACTGGAAGCGCCTTATCTCAGTTTGTTTGCCTGGCTGGACGGCAAGGATGAGAAGCCCGCGCCGGATGTCGCCGCGCCGTTTCGCCCGGTCATGCTGGCGCATCCGCTCGTGCCCAAGAAGGATCGCGACAATCCCGATGCGATCGATCCAGACCTGATCACTGCAGGCAATTTTGCGGCCGAGTGGAAGTATGACGGCATTCGCGTGCAAGCCGTTTCGGAGGGGGACACACGGCGCATCTATACTCGGACCGGCGATGATATCAGTCACACGTTCCCTGATGTGCTTGCTGCCATGGATTTTGATGCCGCGCTCGACGGCGAACTTTTGGTCCGCAGCCCCGATGGTGTC
>JABSQB010000021.1 GCA_013214545.1 Henriciella sp. | reverse complement strand
TATTCACTGACCGATCGCGCACGTATTGTCGGCGGCCTTCGCTTTACCGACGAAACCAAGGACGCGGATGTCATCGTTCACGGGCAGCAAGAACCCGACCTCGCATTTGCGAACGTGGTTGAGACCGTCGAGACCGATTTCGCCAGCGGCTCCGCAACTCTGGAATTTGATGTCACGGACAATCTGCTTCTGTTTGGTGGATACTCTCGCGGTTCCAAAGCGCCAGGTCTTGTCGACGGCGCGAATGTTCAGACTAATGCTCTGTTCCAGGCGCAACCAAGCCTGTTCATCGCACAAGAAGACATCAACACCTACGAGACGGGCTTCAAATGGGAGCAATCGAACGGCTTCATCAATGCGACTGCTTTCTATTTGGACGTCACGGATTTCCAGAACGCGGCACTGACCAATGGTGAAATCGTCATCAGCTCATTCGATGTCGAAATACTTGGCGCGGAAATCGATACGTTCCACAATCTCAACCATGAATGGTCCCTGGCGACCGCCTGGGGTTTCCTCGATGGTGAGAATGCTGACACCGGCGGCAACATTACAAGTGCGCCATCATTTACCAGCAGCGCGACGCTGACCTATGAAACTGACACACTGATTGAAGGCTACCTGTCTCGCGGCAGCATCAACCTCAATCACAAGTCTTCGCATTATCTGAATGCTGTCAGCAATCCTGCCAACAAGGTGGATAGCGTCACGACGCTAAACGCCAATATCGGTCTCACGCATCAAGCTTCAGGCATTGATGTATCCCTGGTCGGCAAGAACATCACAAACGAGATCTATCAGGATTTCGCTTTTGGTGGTCAGGCCTTCCTGGGAACCGAGCACATGTACGGCGTCGCAGCGCCGCGCACTGTCGCGTTGGAAGTCGGGTTCGACTTCTAAGTCCCCTCTGGCTGGCCTGATCAGGTTCGCCTGATCAGGCCGCTTCACCTCGAACGTTTTGAGATCATCATGGTGAACCGTAACCGTCGTCGCTTTCTCGCCGGCATGGGGAGTGGACTGCTCGCAAGCGCTTGTTCGCAAAAGGCGCCTGCCCTCTCGCTCGGTGACGAAACCACGAAAAAGCCGAACATCGTTCTGATCGTGATGGATCAGGAGCGCGCCTGGCACACATTGCCGGATGGCTTTGACATGCCGGTGCGCCGCAAGTTCGCGGATGCGGCGATGAACTTCACCAATTATCACGTGAACTCGGTGCCCTGCGCACCATCGCGGGCCATCATCTGGACGGGTCAGCACACGCAATTCACGGGCGTCATCGCCAACCCCGGTCATGCTGGTTCGCGCGAACTGTCCGCCGCCGAAACGCCGACCATACCCGGCATGTTGAAAGCGTTTGGGTACAAGACTGCGCTGAAAGGCAAATGGCATCTCAGCGACTTGTCCCACCTGAAGGGCAAAGGCCAACTCGATGCGCTCACATATGTGGGCTATGATGAGTGGCAGGAAACGCCGGATACGTTCGGGCGGGCAAATGAAGCCGCCGCCATCGACACTGATATCGCGGCAAGCGCCGTGGAGTATCTGGAACGCCAGGCCCAAGACAGCTCAGATCAGCCCTGGTTTCTGACCATCAACTTCATCCATCCACATGATGTCATGTGGTTTGACGCCACTGGCGAGCAGCGGTCGACCCGATTGCGCCCGGGTTATGTCAGCAACATGGTCGACGCCCCGCCGCGCGCGCCGTTTCTCGAAAACCTGGCGCTGGATCTTCCAAACAGTTTCTATGCGGAGCCTTCGGAATGGCCCTACGCCCAAACCGCGTACAAGAAGATCAATGACGTCTTCTATGGCTTCATGCCTGAGCATGAAATGGCCTATCGCCTGGTGCAGAACTTCTATCTGAACTGCCTGCGCGATAGCGAGCAAAACCTGGAGCGCGTGTTCAACTCGCTCGAGCGGCTTGGTCTCGCCGACAATACCATCGTCATCCTCACATCTGATCACGGGGAGATGGCCGGCGCCCACCGGCAAAGAAACAAAGGGCCGTTCATGTACAAGGAGAACTTGAATGTTCCCCTTGTCATTAAAGACCCTCGCACTGATCACCGCGGTCAAAGCGATGCCGTGTGCAGCTCACTCGACCTCGCGCCGACCATCCTCAACCTCGCAGGGGTCCAGACCGACGATATACAAAGCGCTTATCCGGCGTTGAAGGGCACGTCTTTGCGGAGCGTTGTCGAAGGATCGCAGGCGAGCACGAGCGCGTTCGATGACCGCGAGATCCTGATCCAGTTCAACTCGCTGACGCACACCAATCCCCGGATCTTTGCCGAACGCATCATCGATTCTGGATTGCCAATTGGAGAGCGACTGGAACGCCGCTGGCCCGACGATGATGCGCAGTTTGAGATTCGCGGATTTGGTCGCGGCGTCTTTGACGGACGCTACAAGTTTTGCCGCTGGTTCTCCCCGGCCGATCATCATCAACCCACCGACTGGTACGAGTTGATCGCAAGAAATGATGTCGAGCTCATCGACACGCTCAATGACCCGGATGAGGTGATCAATCTGGCCGCGCGTCCGCTGGAATACCGCGACATCATTATGGAAATGAACGCCAAGCTGAACGCGATCATCACCCGCGAAGTCGGCGTTGATGATGGCTCCTACCTCCCGGGCGAGAGCTCAATCTGGACAGGCTGAAACGCAAGGATGGAAGACACCGATGACAAGAACTGAATACATTCAAAAGAAGCGCGCGATTGTCTTCTCGCTGAGCGCCATCACGACGCTCCTGTTTCTGGCTTTTCTATGTGTGATCGCGATGGCACCGGATGCGGCCAGCGGCACCCTGATCATTCTGACCGGCTTCGTGCTGATCATTGGCAGCTGTGTCGCTGTCACTCTGTACGGCGTCTGGGCCAATCGTTTCCAGCAGGAATTGAGCTTGGATGGAGACGAGCATGCTTAGATCGAAATCGCTCCTCGCCGTTCTGTTCCTGCTCAGCGCCGTCGGTGCTGCTCATGCGCAATCGGGTGATGGCAGCGAGCCACAGTTTCTAGCCATCTCAATCTTTGTCGGGTTCGTACTCTTCTCGCTTTTTATCACCTATCTGGCAGCGAAACGGACCAGTAGCGCGCAGGAGTTTTATGCTGCAGGATCAGGGCTCACCGGCTTTCAGAACGGCCTCGCCATTGCCGGGGACTGGATGTCAGCAGCCACCTTTCTTGGCATGTCAGGCCTGGTCTTCATCTTCGGCGTGGACGGGATCGTCTATGCCGTCGGGGCCGCAATCAGCTGGCCGATCATCATGTTTGTCCTCGCCGACCGGGTACGAAACCTCGGCAAGTACACTTATGTCGATGTCATTGCCTACCGGCTGCAAAGTACGCCGGTTCGTATCCTGCTGAGCTTTAGCGGGCTCACGATCGTCTTCCTTTACATGATCGCGCAAATGCTCGGTGCTGGCGCTCTGATCCAGATCCTGTTCGGGCTGCCTTACGAATATGCCGTTGTGTTGGTCGGGCTGCTGATGACGATTTATGTCGGCCTTGGCGGCATGCTCGCAACGTCATGGATCCAGATCATCAAAGCTGTGATCCTGCTATTTGGCGGCACGCTGCTCCTGATCCTGACACTCAACCAGTTCGGCTTCTCGTTCGGCGCCATGCTTTCTGGCGCTGTGGAGCAATCTCCGCGCGGCGAAGGCATTCTAAACGCCGGCAATCTGATCAAAGATCCAATCTCAGCGATTTCACTCGGCCTCGCCTTCCTGTTTGGACCGGCAGGTTTGCCACATATCCTGATGCGGTTCTTCACGGTTCCGAACGGCCGCGCCGCCCGCGCGTCTGTTGCCTACGCCTCGATCTTCATCGGCTACTTCCAGATTGTTGTGTTTCTGATTGGCCTCGGGGCAATCTCGCTGCTTTTCGCCAATGGCGGGTTCTTCGACGAAGACGGCGCGCTGATCGGCGGCGCAAACATGACCGCATTGCACCTGTCCAATCTGCTTGGCGGAGAGCTTCTGCTCGGTGTGGTTTCCGCTGTGACGTTTGCGACTATTCTCGCGGTTGTCGCGGGACTGACGCTCTCGGCCGCATCAGTCTTCTCACATGACCTCTACGCATCTGTCATCGCGAACGGTGAAGGCAATGAGAAAACCGAAGTTCAGATTTCCCGCATTTCGACGCTCGTCGTGGGTCTGATCGCAATTGGCTTAGGCCTGCTTTTCGAGAAACAAAACGTTGCCTACATGGCTACGCTATCGCTGGCGGTTGCCGCGTCTGTAAACTTCGTCCTGCTTTCCCTCTCACTGTTCTGGAACGGCTTGACCACAAGAGGCGCCATCGTCGGCGGCGCGCTTGGATTGTTGACCGCCATCGGTCTGGTCATCCTGTCGAAACCGATCTGGGTCGACGTGTTTGGCAATGCGTCGCCGATCTATCCCTACGCGCACCCTACGCTGTTTTCGATGAGCGTTACGATAGTCTTTGCCGTCTTCGTTTCCGTCACCGACCGCAGCGCCTCAGCGGCGAAGGAAAGGTCCATGTTCGCAGACCAGGAGGCGGCGTCTGAATTCGCTGCACCCGCAGAATAGATCCGGGGACCCAATCCAAACCCTCACAACCAGGAGGAAACATCATGACACGTCCAAATTTGGCCGGCATCCATCACACCGCCTATCGCTGTAAAGATGCCAAGGAAACCGTGGAGTTTTATCGCGACGCCCTCGGCATGGCGTTCACGACCGCCTTCGCCGAGAACCATGTCCCCTCGACCGGCGCGTATGACCCTTACATGCACGTCTTCCTCGATGCCCGGAACAATAACGTCCTGGCTTTCTTTGAACTGCCCGAGCAACCCGATATGGATCGAGATCGCAATACACCAGAATGGGTGCAGCACCTCGCCTTTCGCGTCAGCAGCGTCGAAGAGTTGACCTCAGCGAAAGAGCATCTTGAGGGCATGGGCCTGGATATTCTTGGGCCGACGCATCATGGCATTTTCCAATCCATCTATTTCTTCGACCCAAACGGGCACCGCGTCGAACTGGCGGCCGATATCGGAACGGCAGATCAGTATGAAGAACTCGCGCGCGTCGCAGAGCCTATGCTTGAAGAATGGTCGCGCACAAAGAAAGCGCCGCAGCATGCCGCATGGCTGCATGAGATCGCCCGCGCCGAACATGGCGTCGACTAATCAGACAGCACCAGCCGCAGCGGAGAAATAGGCTATGAAGCTTGCGACCCTAAAGAATGAAACGAGAGATGGTCGGCTGGTTGTCGTGTCCGATGATTTGTCGACTTATGCCGATGCCGCAACCATCGCCCCTACCCTTCAGGCGGCATTGGAAAATTGGAGCGCGGCCGAGCCGCAGCTCAAGGCGCTCAGCCATAAGCTGTCGGCGGGAGAAATTTCCGGTCAGGCGTTTTCGGAGAAAGATTGTGCAAGCCCTATCCCCCGCCCCCTGCAATGGGCAGACGGCTCGGCTTACATCAATCATGTCGAGCTGGTCCGCCAGGCCCGCGGCGCGGAAGTCCCGGAAAGTTTCTATACGGATCCGCTGATGTACCAGGGCGTGAGCGGTACGACGCTGGCGCCACGTGACGGCATCCCGCTCGGTGATCCGGCATGGGGCTGCGATATGGAAGCCGAAGTCTGTGTGATCACAGATGATGTGCCTGCAGGCGTCTCGGAGTCTGAAGCGGCGGGCCATATCAAGCTCGTCCTGCTCTGCAATGATGTCTCCTTGCGCGGGCTTATTCCTCCCGAGCTTGCGAAAGGGTTTGGCTTCTTTCAATCCAAGCCGCCTTGCGCCTTTTCCCCTGTTGCGGTCACCCCGGATGCGCTCGGCGAGGCCTGGCGCGATAATCTCATCCATTTGCCGCTCATCGTTGACTATAATGACGCGCCGTTTGGCAGAGCCAATGCTGGAGTCGACGCCACGTTCAGCATGGCCCGCTTGGTTGCGCACGCCGCAAAGACCCGTCCCCTGGTCGCAGGAACCATTATCGGTTCCGGCACGATTTCGAACAAGGGCGAGGATGGCGGCCCAGGCAAACCGGTCAGCCAAGGCGGGCTTGGCTATTCCTGTATTGCTGAAGTTCGGATGATTGAAACCATTGCGAGTGGCCGGCCTGCAACCTCCTTCATGAAAGTTGGCGATACAGTTCGTATCGAAATGAAGGATGCAGACGGTCAATCCATATTCGGCGCGATTGAGCAAACCGTTCTGAAGACTTGAATTCTGCTCGCGTCAGTCAGACGGCACCGACCTGTCGGATCTGGCAGTTGGAGTCTCGATCATGCCTGACCACAAGCGCGTGAACGCTTGAGCCATTCGCGTTGCTCTATCGTTCGGCTCAATCCGAAATGCTCGAATGGGAGAAAGAGCGAATGACCAAGAAAATTCTGCTGTCCGTTTCCGCGATGGCACTCGTTCAACTTTCCTCCGCGCCCGCGTTTGCTGACGACGAAAGTATCGCCGATCTCGAAGCGCGCATCGAAGCTCTAGAGACTCAGAACCAGGAACTCATGGATATGGTTCAGCGGCTTTTGGAGGCTCAGAGCGAGTCTGTCGCACGGCTCGAAACGGCACCTGCGCCTGAGCCTGCGTCCCCCAGCTCGCGAGCGGCCATCGGCACGAATGCCGCTTATAGCTACGCCATTCTGGATCATGCGGAGGATGTGAACACGAAGCAGTTATTGCAATTGCAGGCACGTCAGGACGGTAGTCTGGATCATCCAGTGACGATTGGCGGCGCCGTTACAGCGATCGCTGATTATCAACGCAGCAATCGCGAGGACAAGTTCGGTTACCTGATGCGACATCCGACGCTTGCAAATCAGATCGGCAAGGATGTTTCGGAAGCCGTCATCCACTCCGCACAGCTGCAAACTACGGCCAAGTTCACGGACAATCTGACTGGATACATCGAAATCCTATACAATCCGGAACAAAGCTTCGGCAGCGGCACGATCACCGATTTGAACCGCAATCAGACGCAGGTTCGCCGCGCCTATCTGCTGTGGGGCGATCTGGACGCGTCTCCGATTTATGCCTCTGTCGGCAAAATGGATGCGCCGTTCGGACTGAATGATACGGTCAGCCCGTTTACGAATTCGACCGTGTGGCACGCATTCGCGGGCCTCGCATACGGCGCCAAGCTTGGATACTATAAGGACGGTTTGCATATTCGGGGGATGGCGATTCAGGGCGGCGCTCAGTTCCGGGCACACAATGCCCCCGTTCAAGACACGAGCGTGCCATCACGTCTGAACAATTTCGCCGTCGATGCCAATTATACCAGCGCGTTTGCGGATGGGTCGGTGATGGTCGGCGCAAGCTACCAGCATGGCAGCGCCTATTGCCAGCCATATCCGGTTTTCCACTTCAATCCCTGTGAAGATAACAATCCGGCCTACGCAGTTTACTCAACCATTTCAGCTGGAGACTTCACCCTCATCGGGGAGTTTGCGGAAACGACCGACGTCTGGCCAGGAACGCAAGTTCCTGATCCAACCAATCCACTCAGTCAGTTTGCGGCGGACACAACCCAGTCATGGGCACTCGGCGGGCGCTACCAGCTCAGCCATGATGTGTTCACGTCGTTGGAATTCAGCCGGTTCAAAGCCGGCCCGGATGGCGCGCCATGGGAGCGTCAAGATCAATGGGTCGCTGGGCTATCAAAAGATCTCACCGACGCGGTCAATCTGTTCGGAGAATACGTCCATGTCGACGGCTTCGTCCCGCTCAATTTCCTGACTGGCGGCAATTTCCCAGATGGCAGCACCTGGTCCGAACGGGACGCCAAAACGGACCTCATCCTGATCGGTGCACAAGCTGCGTTCTGATGGTACCGCCGAAAACGCCCACGTTCACGCTTGAGCGGCGCTCAGCGATCCACAAACAACGTGCGGTGAGAAATCAGCCATCCTTCTTCGGTTTTACGCCAGGTGATGCGATAGACACCGGACGACACCAGGGACGGCCTTTCAGTTGCAATTGTGTGGGTGACGAGCAGGTTGTGTTCCGTCACAGCGTCTGTTCCCGATAGGTCTTCAAAGACCAGACCGGTGAAGTGATGCCGCGACTGTTTGCCAGCCAATCGGGTTTCAAACGCATGTTTCGCATAACGCTGAATCTCTGCCCATCCCGCAACAACCGGTCGATCGTCCGGAGTCCCCGCGAAGCGCCATTCCATAACACCGTCTTCCGCGAACAATGTTGCAAACGTGTCAGCGTCCTTACGATCCCAAAGCTGCGCGTATCGCGACACTTGCTGTGAGATCTCAGCGCGATCGGTCAGGTGTAAGTCTTCAGTCATCGTGCAGGCCTGCATGAGCGCCAAAACCGGGAAAACAACACATAGAATCAATCTCTTCACGGCGCGATCCTCCTAACGCTATGCATGCACGTCGCGAATAATCCAACTGCCATCTACTTGGCAAAATCGTGCACATTTCTACGGCCGATTGATTACGCTCTGCAGGCCGTCAACGTCGCGTATCCGCACCCGGCGATACTCAATCTCGATCAAATACTGTCGCTTCAGTTCCTGCAGACGCATCCCCAGCGCGTAGCGGGAGACACCGAGATTTCTTGCAAGTTCAGCTTGCGACAGTTCAATGGTGCCATTGAGGTTTGCGCTCTCCACCAGAAACTTCGCCAAGCGCTTTCGAAGCGGCAAAGTTCGCTCGCTATGTCCCAAGGCGACGAACCGTGTGATCGCCTCTCCCATGGTGAAAATGATACCCCGACGAATGTCGGGATCATTATCGATCAGCGACCAGAGTGTATTGCGGCTTACATAGGTCACCACGCTTCGCTCAGTTGCTTCGAGAAAGAATGTCGCCTTCTTTCCCGTGAGCGCCGCATTTAGCCCCCACGTCGAGTCAGGACCGAGATATCCATAGACCGCTCGGTTTCCGTGCCGGTCCATGATGGAAAACGAAATGCTCCCTTCCTCGACGATCAGAAGGTTTTCAAAGTCATCGCCGATCGACACAAATAGCTGATTTTTTGCGAGCGTTCTTCGCGTTCCATGCGACCGCAAGACTTCAATAATCTCCGGCGACATGCTGGGGCTATGTTCAAGCCTGCCCCTCGGTTCTGCTTTGGTCATGTTTCGTCAATTGCCAACTAGTTTGCAGAATTTTGCTTCTTCCTTGCGATTATCGCGGAATTCGGAGGAAGACAATGACCTACAAAAAAACGCTCAATTCGACAGGCCTCATCGCGGCGATTGCCATCTTAGCGCCGGTATCTCTTGCACAGGTCAGCCCTAACGCGTCCGACGGTGCCGAGGAAGCCGACAAGCGCCTCGGCACCGTTACGGTGACAGCGCAGAAACGGGTACAAGACGTACAAGATGTTCCAATCTCCATCTCGGCCTACTCAGGTGAGTTCCTGGAGGAGTCCGGCGCTCAAACGCTGCAGGATATCGCGCTTTACTCTCCCAATTTCCTGCTGCCGAGCTCGAGTCAGTTGACCAATGCGCGAATCCAGATCCGCGGTGTTGGGTCGGTCGGAAATGCCGGCATTGAACCATCAGTCGGTGTGTTCATAGACGAAGTGTATTATCCACGTCCCGGCTCAATTCTCGGTAACCTCCTCGATGTCGAAACCGTAGAAGTCCTGCGCGGACCACAAGGCACGCTGTTCGGGCGCAACACTGCTGCGGGCGCGCTCAACATTCGCACGAAAGATCCATCGCTCAGCGGCAACAGTGCAGACCTTTCCGTCGGCGCCGGAAATTTCGATTCCTATAATGGCAGTGCCGTCTTCAACGGGGTGGTCTCAGATAACGTCGCTGTCCGGCTTGCCGCGCAATACTCGGAACGTGGCGGCTATGGTACCAACCTTCTGGATGGCCAGGAGTTTGGCGCACGAGATGATCTGATCCTTCGCGGCAAAGTCTTGTTCAATGTTAATGACCAGCTCACTGTAAAGCTCGCCGCCGATTATTCCGAGATCAACTTTGGCGGACAAACCGTTGAGCTTTTAGCAGACACAATTCCGACCCCGGCATTCGGCGCAACCCTTGGAGCGCTTTTCGGCGCTACGGCGCGTGACGGCTTGCTAGCTGCGTCCGCCGACCCATTTGATCACGAGGTTTTTCAGGACCATCGAGATTTCTCTGACGATTCTCAATGGGGTGCTGCTCTACACGCAGACTATGATTTTGCATCAGGTCACGTGCTGCGTTCGATTACATCGTTCCGAGACTGGGAAGCGAGCAACTTTGGCAGTTCGCTGAGGTTTCCAGCGCAGCTCTTCCCGCGCAGCCAAGACTTCGAAAACAACACGTTCAGCCAGGAGCTCCAGCTCCTGTCACCGAGCGGCGGCGCGTTCGAATACGTCGTGGGCGGGTTCTACTATGATGAGAGCTACGACATTCTCGACAATTCAGATCTCGGGGCGCAATTCTGTAATCCGGTCGTCGCTGGCCTGGCTGGCATCGGTGCAGCGCAAGCTTGCGCCGCAGGTCAGCAAGAGGGGGCCTCTGAAGTGGCGTTCTCCCAAGACCTGCAAAGCTATGCCGTGTTTGGACAAGGTACATATCGCCCAAGCGAACAGTGGGCTTTCACCTTGGGGCTGCGTTGGACAGATGAGGAGAAAGACGGCGAGTTTACTAGCACGATCAACAATCCATTCGTAACGGCGCTTTCTATTCGTTCGGCTGAAACGCTTCCGAAAACGACGCTGAGCGATGACCAGTTCACCTATTTTGCAAATGCCAGCTGGTTCCCGGTCGACGACGTCATGGTCTTCGGAACATATTCGACAGGGTACAAAGGTGGCGGTTTCAATACACAGGGGACGTTCCCGGCCCTGACCCCGGACCAGCGCATCTTCGAGGCGGAAACATCCGACAATTTCGAAATCGGCATCAAAAGCCAATTCTTCGACAACACGCTGCAGGCAAACGTCACTGCCTACCGCATGGACCTGGAGGGCTTTCAGGATCGCGCGTTTGACGGAATTTCCTTTATCACACGAAATGTTGGTGAGCTTCGCCAACAAGGGATCGAAGCTGACGTGATCTGGGCTCCACTGGATCAGCTGACCATCAATGGTGGGCTCTCGTTCCTGGACTCTGAATTCCTCGACTACGAGAACGCTTCGCCGCTTCCGGGCGGACCGGTTCAGGACCTGACAGGTGGAGAGGCACATTTCTCACCCGATGTTCAGGGTTCCCTCGTCGCCGATTGGTCTGACAGTTTGGGATTCCAAGATATGGATTATTTCCTGCGCGCCGAGATGCAGTACATCGGCGAGCAGAATGTCGGAGCCAACACGAACAATAACCCGCAAACCATTCAAGAAGCCTACTCGCTCCTCAATGCGCGTGTAGGCTTAGCTGCACCAGACAATTCTTGGCGCCTGACTCTCTGGGGCAAGAACCTCACAGAAGAAGGGTATTGTACGTCCAAGTTCAGCCAGCCATTTGGCGGATCGTTGAACGCCACGGCGAACTTGCAGACGCCTCAGCGTTGCGTCGTCGGGGCGCCGCGGACCTATGGTGTAGAGCTCAAGAAATCGTTCTGACCATTTAGGCGAATGGGTAAGGCGTCATGACCGCCTCTCCTCCAAACTGGCCGGCGTTCGTCGCCGGCCACTTTTTCACCAGGCTTAGAAGTAATCTGGACGCTTGAATGGCGCCGGCGCTAAGGCTCACTCCGGGCAAATAGCCGCTCCCTCCTTTGCTTTTGCAGCGCTCTTGGCTACGAGAAATTGTCTGCGGGAGCGTTTTAGATGAATCCTAGAAAGGTCTTGATTGTCGGCGGCGGGTCGTCGGGCTGGATTACTGCGGCCTACCTAAACGCTGCTTTAAATCGAAACGGTCGAAAAGTCGCCGATATTTGCTTGGTGGAGTCGCCAGACGTACCGACGGTCGGTGTCGGGGAAGCGACGATCCCAAGCATTCACCACATTCTGAGTGTGGTCGGCATTGATTTGGTTGAATTCATGAAGGCAACCGACGCAACGTTCAAACAGTCGATCAAGTTCACCAACTGGCTAAAGAATGAGGGCGAGGGTTACCACCACTCTTTTCAACGATTCAGAGATGCGCCAATCGACAATACCGGGGCGGACTGGTTTTCGAGCGATCGCTCAATCCCCTTCATGGAAACAGTCTCGATCCAGCCGAAACTGTGTGACATGAATCTCGCCCCCGTGATGATGGGGCGCTGGGATTTTGGCAGCCCGCTAAAATTCGCCTTCCACATGGATGCGATCAAGTTCGCGCACTTCCTGCAGAAAATCAGCACGGCCAGAGGCGTATCGCATCTCCTGGACCATGTTGACGACGTGGTCGTCGGTGAAACCGGCAACATACAGTCGGTAAAATGCCGATCGGGCCAAGTGTTGGAAGCGGATTTGTACATTGATTGCACGGGCTTCGCCGCGCTGCTGATCGAAAAAGCGATGGGGGTTGGCTTTGTCGATGTCTCTCAGTGGCTGATGTGCGATCAGGCGCTCACCATGAAGATCCCGTACGAGCATCATTACCCCGGTCACGTAAAACCCTACACGACGTCAACGGCGCTATCGAGCGGTTGGATCTGGGACATTGGCTTACAAAACCGGCGAGCGGTCGGGTACGTTCATGCCAGCGATTTTGTTAGCACCGACGAAGCCGAAAAAGAGCTGCGTTCATATGAGGGCGCGCATTCCGAGGGTCTGGATACGCGGCTGGTGAAATTCAAAGTCGGCTATCGTGAGCGGGCCTGGGTCGGCAATTGCGTAGCCATTGGATTGTCAGCTGGCTTCATTGAACCTCTGGAGTCTACGGGGCTTTATTTGAGCGATCTCGCCGCTGTGATGCTGAGGGAGTATTTCCCGATGACGGACGACATGTCTCAGCTTGCCTACCGGTATAATCGCATCATTTACAATCGCTTCCACGAGATCCTTGATTTCATCAACCTGCACTATTGCCTGACCAAACGGGACGACAGTGCATTCTGGCGTGAGGTACAGCGCAGCGAGCGCGTCACCGACCGGTTGAAGGCGAAACTTGAATTCTGGCGGCACAAAGGACCGACGGATACCGATTTTGAAGACCAGCATTTCCCAACCACACCGGCTTCTGGAGCCGCCCGTCCGGAAGGGTTCAGCGATGTCCGGCAACCCATAGATACGGGCAATGTTTTCCCAGCCAGCAGCTATGAGGCAATTTTGTTCGGGATGGATTTTATGGGCGACCAGATGGCCGAACGCTTAGGCGCTTCACGTCATCGCACACAAGTGCACCCCAGGGTCGCTGGACGACTTCAAGCGGCGCCCGCGAAACTCCCGCCGCACGACGTTTGGTTGAAACAAATTCTGCAAATGCCGAACTACAATTGAACGCCGTTGGATGCGCTTTGGCGTGATCGCTCGGATTCACTTGAGCTGATTTGATCCAGGAAACGACCAATTGCGGCAATTGCCTCCGGCTCATCAAGCATGGGCGCATGCCCGCGCCGCGGTATACTGACTAATCTGCTGCCGCAATGTCGTCGTCGCATACGCTCTGCCATCTTGTGCGTGAGAATATCTGAGGACTCGCCGCGCAGGATGAGCAAGGGACAGCGTTTCAGTTTTCCGAACAGTCGCCACATATTGAACTTTATGATCCTGCTCGGCGACTCGATCGAGAACGCATCCATGATGCCGGGGTCAAAGTCGGGAACGATGGTGCCGTCATCCTGTCGCCGACAAGTCCGCCGCGCAAAGGCTTCCCAATCGGAGAAAGTGTAGTCCTGGTAGGCAACGCTTTGCGTCTTAGCGATTGCGTCGGCGGCCGCCTGCCAGTCAGCATAGATTGGCGTCTTCGTGGCATACTCTGAGATACGGATTAGACCCGCTTGGTTTGGCACCGGGCCGATATCATTGAGCAAGACACCCAAAACCCTGTCCGGAATCATTTCCATCAGCAGCATGGACATGAGGCCGCCCATGGACGTCCCGATCAGTACCACTTGGTCCAGCGCGAGATGATCAAGAAGCGCAACCATATCGTGCGCATACTGCATCGGATTATACAGACTGGAGTCGCTCACGCGATCAGATCGACCGCGCCCGCGAACGTCGACGCTGATGTATCGATACTGATCGCCGAGACGGGCGATCATCGGCTCGAAATCCTTATGGTTGCGCGTTAGTCCATGCATGCACAAGACTGTGAGCGGCGCATCAGTACTGCCATAATCGCGGGCATAGAGTTTCAGCCCATCGGTGGAGTCATAGAAGATATCCGCCATCTCTATGACATCGACGCCGCGCGCTTCGCGTCCCGGGTATAGGTCCGCGCCGATAGAATGAGCGCGGCAATGCTGATCGCGTTCAAGATCAACATGATCTCCAGGGCTGCCTTGAGCGGCGTCGCGTGACCAGCTTCGGCCATCCAGTCACTCAGCACCCCAACGATGGTCGGCCCCCCGCCAATACCGATGAGCGTCAGGCACAATAGCATGAATGCCGCCGCGAAGGCGCGCATCCGCAAACCCACCAATTCCTGAGACGCCGTGTAAGCGACGCTGGCATACACCAAGCCGATAAAACTTGGCGCGATGTTCCAGGCATAAGCGGCCATGATCGTTTCGGCTTGAAGGAAGAACCAGGCAAAAGGCAACGCAATGGCAGCGCACACGGCAATGATCAAAGGCCGCCAGATCAGATTTTTCCGCGATAGCCGATCGCAGATCAGTCCCAATACGATCGCGCCCACGCCGCCGACTCCGCCAATCAGCAGCCCCAATGGCGCGGCGACATCGGCCGGTCCCACTTCATAAGTGCGTTGCAAATGGCTGGACGTGAACACGAGAAACCCATTCGCGGAGACACAAATCAAGCTGCAACCAAGCAAGAGCCAATGGAACGAGGACTGCCCGCCGATGAACTTCATTGTCTCGATCAAAGTCGGGGCTTGGCCGTCATCCTGTCGCTGTTCCACGGCGCCGCGCACCGGTTCTTTCAAGGTGAACCTGACGATTGCGGCCAGGATCAGCCCCGGCACTCCAGCGACAAAAAATGCGACGCGCCAGCCCCAGGCTTCGTAAACATAGCCGCCCATGATGAAGCCAGCCAGAATCCCAAGTCCAATACCTGTGGTGTAAATTCCGAGGGCGGTCGCACGCTCGTGCGGCGCGTAAAGATCGGATATCATGGATGTGGCAGGCGGCGTACCACCCTCCTCGCCTATACCGACACCCATGCGCGCCAGCAGCAGATGCCAGAAGTTCTGTGCAAAACCAGAGAGCGCCGTCATGCCGGACCAGATGGTCAGCGCCAGTGCAATGATTGATCGCCGGTCACCGCGATCGGCCCACATGGCAATCGGTATGCCCAGCGTGGCATAGAAGGCGGCAAAAGCGAGGCCCGACAAGAGACCGAGTTGTCCATCGCTTAAGCCGAGATCTGCTTTGATGGGTTCCAGCAGGATGACGAGGATCTGCCGATCAATGTGATTGAATGTATAAACCAAAGTCAGAATGATCAGCACATAGGTCCGCGACTGGTTCGCGGAAGGCGCACTGAGTTGCGCTGATGCTGAAGGCGAAGTGGAGTTCATGATGACCCGATCGAAAATGAGTGGAATTCAGTTTCTGTCACAGAAAGGAACAGCCAGCTCGTGGGAGGAAAATCGAGCTGGCTGCCCGCGTCTCAGTCGATCAGAAATCGACCGACAATGAGGCTGTGATAGTCGTCGGCGCGCCATAGAAGGCCGAGTAGGCACTGTCGACGCCCAACTGGCTTGGGGTCACAAAGTTGTAAGCCGCCACACGGTATTCTTCGTCCGTGAGATTCCGGCCGTGCAGTCCGAGCGTGTATTTCTCCGACGGCGACGTCCACACAATGCTTAGATCCGCAAGCGTGTAGGAGTCCGGATCGAGCGGCGGTCCACCCGCTGGGAAGAGTGGGTTCGCGCCTGCCGCAAACCCTGAGTTTTCAACGTTGAACAGATTGTACTCATCCCGATAGGACAGCGCACCCGTGATCGAGATCTCGCCCTTATCGACGCCAAGCTCATTGGTGTAGTTTAGCGCCAGGCGTCCCTGCATCTCAGGTGTATTCTGCGTCACGAACTGATCCGCAATATTCATATCGGCCGAGATGATTTCCGTGATCTCCGCATCGATAAAACCAAGATTGCCGAGCAGGGTGAATTCATCAGAAATGTACCACGCGCCTTCGATCTCAAGACCGGTATATTCGGACTTACCAGCATTGAAGACAGAAGAGACGAACGTGTCGTTTATACCGTCATTGTCGGAATCAGCGCCGCTCTGAACGGTGATCTGCTGGTCGGAATACTCGGCGAAGAATACCGCGGTGTTCAGCACCAGCGTGTCATCGAAGAAGGAACCTTTTAAGCCGAGCTCATAACTGTCGACAAACTCTGGTCCGAAACCTTGTTCAGACAGACCGGTCGGGTCAAGGTCCGCCCGCGCGCGAGGGTCGAAACCACCAGCTTTGAAGCCCTGCGCGTAGGTCGCATAAAAATTCAGATCATCGGTCGGCTGGTAGGACAGTGAAACGCGAGGCGTGAACTCTTCATCGTCGCGCGTCAGCCCCCGGAAATCCGTTTGCGTCGCAAAGAAGACAGAGGTCGTATTGCTCGGATCGAAAGACCCTGACCCGGCACCTAGCCAGACCTCGCGCAAAACGTCGGCTGTTGTTTCATCTTGAGTAAATCGCCCACCGAGAGACAGGCTCCACTCATCCGTGAAATCATAAGTGAAGTCACCATAAATCGAGAAGTTCTCTTTTTTCTGATCACCCGCCTGATAGACGGTCAGTCCAAGACCACTCAAGATGACATCAAAATTACCGCTGGCATTGCCATCGAGATAATAGATCCCGGCCACACCAGACAATTTGTCACCAGTATAAACGAGCTGGAATTCCTGGCTGAACTGATCGTCCTGATACGTTGCTGGGACATCAAAGTCGGCCTGTGGCAGCGCATCAAAGTCAATCGGTGTGACCGTCGAGCCTTCGCGGTAAGCGGTGATCGATTTCAGGGTAACGTTGGAATTGACCGTCCACTCACCTGTCAGCGAGTAGCCCTCTGTTTCAACCGAGTTTGCGTCACCAATGCCGGCACGTGTGTCAAAGACATTGCCGGTCACCGGAATAGTCCCATCAGCGCTCGGCAAGAGGCGGTGACCATGCTTGGCATTTGAGTCATCTTCTGAGCGGTCATAGGCGAGCCTGAAAAACAGGTCGCTTGAGGGCTGCCATTCCGCGCTCAGCCGATAGGCGAGCACGTCTTTATCGTAATGCTCTGCGCCTGTGTTCAGATTGCTGCCATATCCATCGCGATCATATTTCGCGATCGCACCACCCACTGCGAACGTATCGCTCAGCGGCACAGATCCGGAGACGATGGCGTCGAGCTGGCTGAAGGAGCCGACATTGACCTTGGCTTTCAGATCCGGCTCGTCACCAAGCTTCTTCGTGACATATTTGATCGCGCCACCAATTGTGTTGCGGCCATACAGCGTGCCTTGCGGACCGCGCAGCACCTCGATCCTTTCAATGTCGAAGATATCCAGAATCGCGCCTTGTGGGCGCGCAACATAGATGTCGTCGACGTAAAGGCCAACGCCTGGCTCAAATCCCCAGAGCGGATCCTGCTGACCGACGCCGCGGATAAATGCAATGAGCGTAGAGTTCGACCCACGCGCAACCTCGATGGTCGCGTTCGGGGTTGAGCGTTGGATGCTCGTGATGTCGACCGCGCCGGTGGCTTCCAGCTGCTCGGCACTAAAGGCAGACACCGATAGCGGCACGTCCAGGAGGTTTTCCTCTCTGCGTTGCGCGGTCACGGTTACCGCGCCAAGACGGCGGGCTTCCGGTTCTTCGTCGGCGTCTTGAGCGAGGCTGGGCACAGCGCCGAGCCCGGCCGCCATCGCGGATGCCAGGCAAAGTCGAGATGTCGTGAATAGTACGGATTTCATAATATCCTCCCATTGGATTTTTATTTTGGGAGGAGCCTAGGCGAATGAACTCGGCTCACTACGACAGATTAAATCAATCGTTTTGAACACTTTCGCTCAAGCAGTATCTTCTTCAAGGGCTCTTTGTGCTCTGACAAAAGCGGAAGGTGTCTGGCCTTTTTGCTTCTTGTAGGCGCGGATGAATGAGCGGATGTCAGAGTAATTCAGTGCCTCTGAAACTTGCGAAATTGACTGCCCGCGACCCAGCAGCCGGTCTGCTTTTTCCAACGTCATCTGCGTTCGCAAATCTCTGAACGTGTAGCCTTCTTCTGACAATCGTCGGCGCAAGGTTGCAACGCTCACGCCCAACTCCTTGGCAATGGACGACTGGCTGACATTGGCACTCAGCATGAGGTCAAACACGCGCGCATGATAGCTGCGCTCATCGATCTGATCAGAACGCGCTTTCAAGTAAGAGATCACACGGGTCAGGATCCCATCGGCGCTGAGATCAGCATCGGCAGGGCGCGGAATGGTGACGCAGGCTTCGTCAAAATCGTAGACGAGCTCATAGGCCGCCGCGCCGTACTTCACCGGGACGTTCCAATAGGCGTTTTGCGGATTGTCCTCGACGTTTCTTTTTCGTTTCAGTCGCACATAGCGGAGCGCTTTGATGGCTTGCCCGTTTGTCAGGCTGTCGAGTGTGCAATGGGCCTTTATCGTCAGACAGTCGCCAACAAGGAGCCTCAAATTCTCGTCGTCCCGAAATCGATACGGAAACGTCGCGTCGTCAATCCTCAGATGCAACAAACCATCTCGAACGAAATACGTATTATACTCGTCGCCGTGAAGCATGTTGTAGTGATCGCAGGTGCTTTGCACCGCGGCGTGCAGCGTTCTCGCTTCCTGAATGGTCGACACCAGAAAGCTACCGGTTCGATAAGTCAGACGCCGTTCTGACAGGTTCGATGTAAAGTCATCCAGAATGCGCCCGATCCGGCGTTGGATCCGGTAATAGTCGATCAGTTCAATCTCATCACCTGGCCTTACGCCGGTCAGGCCACCGCTCACACCGATATCTCTCAGAATCTGATCAACATCGACACCGTTCCCGGCAGCAGATTCCAGGATTGGATGTAGCTGATCCAGCTTCACCCGCGCACTCGAATGATCAGACTTAGATCCCGAAAGTGACATGACCCGTTCATAGCTCGGCCAGTTTTATTTTCAAATCAACCTAGCAAAAAGGCTTATGCGATCATCTCTTGGATGTAGGCTTCGTGCTCCGGCATCGCCTCCGTAGCGCGAGCGATGATATCTGCCATCCCGTCGAGACGTTCGATCATTGCGGAGCCATCAAAACGATCAGCAATGGGGTTCCAGGCGTCCGCTTCAATTCCTTGCCCATGCATCACGGCGAGCCAGCTGGATTCAGTGAAGAGCTCATTGCTCTCCCTAAAGATCCTTCCTGCTGAACGATACTGATCAATCTTTTGCTGCAACGTGTCCGGCACTGGCAGTGACTGACAGTGCCGCCAGAACGGTGTGTCATCGCGATTGGTCGCAACATAGTGCAAGATTAAAAAATCACGCACGCGCTCATACTCAAACAGGGTGCGCTGGTTGTACGCGTCTGTATCAACCTGGGTGAACCTTTTGTCCGGGAACAGAGCCATGAGGCGCGCTATTCCCGTCTGGATCAAATGAATGGACGTCGATTCAAGCGGCTCCATGAACCCTGCTGAGAGGCCGAGCGCCAGTACGTTCTTGTCGAAAAACTTGCGCCGATGACCGGTCTTGAACCGCAGGAAATTGGGTTCGGCCACGGGCTTGCCATCGAGGCCCTCAAGCAAGGTCGCGTGCGCTTCATCATCGCTGATGAACTCACTACAATAGACGTGACCGTTTCCGGTGCGATGCTGTAGCGGAATGCGCCACTGCCACCCTGCCCCATGAGCGGTTGAGCGAGTGTAAGGCAATGCGGGTCCGGCCTTTTCACACGGCACGGCGACGGCCCGATCCACGGGCAACCAATGCGACCAATCTTGATACCCGCAATTCAGTGTCTGCTCGATCAGTATTCCGCGAAATCCGGAGCAATCGATAAAGAACTCACCGTCTACACTTTGACCGTCTTCCAGCTTCAGGCTCTCAACAAAACCTGTCTCACTGTTCTGATCGACGCTTGCCACCCGCCCTTCGACACGCTTGACGCCACGCTGCTCGGCGTAACTTCGCAGATAAGCCGCATAAAGGCTGGCATCGAATTGGTAAGCGTAATGCACCCCAGCCAAAACAGAGCGCGGATTGTTAGTCACCGGATGGACAAATCTACCGCGTCGGCAGGCCTGAACCATAAGCGAGAAATCAAACAGGTTGCGATCATATCCAGCGGCCTTGGCACGCAGCCAATGATGATGCATCGGCAGTGTTTCGATGTCCGTCGCGAAGTCGCCAAACGGATGAATGTACGCTTCGCCTAGACCGCCCCAGTTCACAAACTCGATGCCAAGCTTGAAGGTTGCCTTGGTTTCTCGAATGAACGCCTTCTCATCAATCCCGAGCATTTGATTGAACAACAGGATCGGCGGGATGGTCGCTTCGCCGACCCCGACGGTGCCGATTTGCTCGCTTTCGATCAGCGTCACCGAGACGCGGTTTGCATCCAACAAATGGGCAAGCGTCGCAGCCGTCATCCAGCCTGCTGTACCGCCGCCAAGGATGACAATTTTCTGGATCGCATCGGGATGGCTCATGCGACCTCCTCAGGCATTGTTGATTTGATGCCGCAAAAGCGATCGATGAATTGTTGATGGGTCGGCATCGCATCGACCGTTTTGCTGATCAGCCCGCGCATATTGGCCAGGCTTTTCGTCAGATTGTCCTCGCTCAAACCATCGGCCACCGTATTGTACCCAGTCGGTCCGCGTCTTTGACCGTGCATAACAGCCAGCCAGCTGACGACTGAAAACAACTCATCCTCATAGCGGAAGAAACTGCCGCTGCTCTCCAGTAGGACCATCTTGTGCTGCAGCGTTTCCGGGATCTCGATCTCACGGACATACTGCCAGAACGGCGAGTCGGTTCGCTCCGTCGCCACATAATGAAGCAGAATGAAATCACGCGTATGCTGATAACTCGTCGCCAGGAGCCGATTATACTCATCGCGCTCCACGGCATTGAAACTGCGGTTCGGAAACAGCGCCAACAGCTTTGCCACGCCTGTCTGAATGAGATGAATTGAAGTCGATTCCAAAGGCTCCAGGAAGCCAGCCGACAGTCCTATGGCGACGCAATTGGCTTTCCAGAACTGTTCTCGTCGACCCGTCACAAAACGAAGGTGCCGCGGCTCTCCAATGGGCTCACCATCCACATTGTCTAACAGAATTTCAGTCGCTCGATCGGCGTCCATAAACCGACTGGAATAGACGTGCCCGTTTCCAACGCGGTGTTGCAGCGGAATACGCCATGTCCAACCAGCTTCGCGGGCGGTCGCGATCGTATAGGGTTTAGGCGGCTCTTCGCTTTTTGTTGGCAAGGCAACCGCCCGATCCATCGGCAACAGGTCGCTCCAGTCACGGTATCCGACGCCAAGTGTCTCGCCCATCAGCAGGGCTTTGAATCCCGTACAATCGACGAACAGATCGCCATCGAGGCGTGAACCGTCTTCAAGCACTACAGCTTCGATGTAACCGTCGTCGCCGCGTTGCTCGACCCTCGTCACTTTGCCTTCGACTCGGCGCACGCTGCGTTTTTCCGAGTATTTCCGTAAGTAAGCGGCATAACGCGTGGCGTCGAAATGGAAGGCATACCCCAAGCGGCTTAAGATCGATCTAGGGTCACCATCAGGACGGATGAACTTCCCAGCATAGGCGGCAGAGGCATTCAGCGAATACGCATCGAGCCCAGGTGTGTCCTGCATCTGCGACAAGCGCAGCCAGAAATGATGGAAATCAGTGCCCTCAAGATCAAATCCATAAGATCCGAACGGATGAAAGTAGCGATCACCGACGCGCCCCCAATCGGCAAACTCGATCCCGAGCTTGAAAGTCCCCGCTGTCTCTCGGACGAACTCATTCTCATCGATACCAAGCATTCGATTGAAATCAGCGATTTGCGGAATCGTGGCTTCGCCGACTCCAACCGTCCCGATCGCTTCGCTTTCAACGAGCGTGATGCTGGTTGTGGTCTTCGGCAGATAACGCGACAAAGCGGCGGCGGTCATCCAGCCCGCTGTGCCGCCGCCAACGATGACAACCTTCCTGATCGGATCATTCGGCATGGGCAATCTCCCGCGCGCGAACGGCATCAAGGTGCGCTTTGATTTCCTCCACCGTCAGGCTTTGGGCCAAGCGTTCACCTCCCTCCGGTGTGACGCCGGATAGCATTAACGCGGCGATCCATTCCTGCGGCTCAAACAGATCATGATCGATTGGCGCAATCCGTCCCAATTGGCGCCATAGCGCAATACGATGCTGCGCGAGCGAGCCTTCGCTGACGCCTTGCGGTCCTTCCAATAGCAAGGATTGCATGTCTTCGAGCGGCGAGGTGATCAATTCCAGTCGACGTTCAAACTCGGCCGCGCAAACTGAGACATCATCTGAAGTCCAAGGCCAGCAATCGATCCAAGCGCGAACGCTTCTTTCGAGCGCCAAAAGCGTAAGCGCTGAAGTCAAACTAATGGGGAGCGCCGCAGCTCCGAGCTTCCGCGTATCTGCATTTCCTCCCACGTCGCGAGAAACGCAGACTTGTGTTCCTTCCGGACGATCGGTTTCTCGGACGCCGACCTGCAAGGCGATCGATCTTAACGCATCCGCATAGTCTGAGCGCGATATCGCAAAGCCTTGAGCAGGCACCGCGTAATCGAGCAGAGATCCAGCTTCGATTTTCAGCGCTTTCGCGCGCTGCCAAATAGAAACGAAACTGACGCCTTTATAGGGCGCTCCGATTGCGCCGAAAGAAATGCTACGACCTTGCCCGGCTGGCCAGTCGCACACAAGGCGTGCGCCCGCTTTCGCCAGATCGAGCCCGAGACTCGAATGCACCCGGCGCATTTGGGGGCGGGCGATCAGCGTCTCATTTTCAGCGTTTTCGTTTCCCCGAACGTTCACTCGGATAATCTCTGCCGGAACGGGCGCAAAGCGCGCTAGCAAACAAGCGGCGAACCACGCCTCTGCAGGCGCCCCAATGATTGTGATCGGACCAGCATCACGCATCATACCAAAGCCTCCATCGGAGCCGGACAATGCGCATCGATCCAAGTTTGGTGCGTCGCCATTTTTTCCGCGGACTGGCGAATGTGCTGCTTCATTCCAGTGAGCTGGGACAGCAACTCCCGCTCTGGATGCTCGTTCACCCGCGGATCGTAATGCTCTGGGATCACGCGCTGGCCTAGATAGACCGCAAGCCAGCTGGGTTCCAAAAACAATCCATGATCATATGTCTGGACCTGCCCGCGCGCGCGAAACAAGGCCATTTTCTCTTTTAGGCTATCCGGCACATCAAGCGCCCGCATCATCTCCCACAGCGGCGCGTCTGAGCGTTCAGTGGCGTGATAGTGCAGGATCAGAAAATCGCGGATGCGTTCAAACTCGAGATCCATCATGCGATTATACTCGGAGCGAAGCGTATCTACGTCCGCGAGGTTCGGAAACAGTTCGATCAGGTAAGTGATGCCCTGCTGGATGAGATAAATACTGGTCGACTCCAATGGCTCGAGGAAGCCACCAGAGAGACCGATCGCGACACAGTTTCGGTTCCACAGCTTCTTTCGCTTTCCAGTGACGAAGCGCAGGATCTTTGGCTCTGCTAGAAGTGGGCCTTCCAATGATTGAACAAGTGCATCTTCGGCGTCCTGATCGCTGATGAACTGGCTCGCATAAACATAGCCGTTACCCGTGCGGTGCTGCAACGGAATACGCCATTGCCATCCCGCTTCACGCGCCGTCGCACGCGTGTAAGGCAAAAGCGGCTCAGCATGCTCGCAAGGCGCCGCCACAGCCCGGTCACAAGGAAGCCAATCCGTCCACTGATCATAGCCGGTTTTCAGCGCCTTCTCGATCAGCAAGCCGAAGAACCCGCTGCAGTCTACAAACAGGTCTCCCTCAATCTCACGCCCATCCTCCAATGAAAGGCGATCGATATCGCCTTGCTCATCGAGGGCCACATCGACGACGCGTCCTTCAATCCGCGTGACACCGCGGGCCTCCGCATGGCGACGCAAATAAGGCGCATAACGCGTGGCATCGAATTGGTAGGCAAATCGAAACGTGGACAGAGCCGAACGCTCGTCGCTGCTTGGAGGCTCGAACCGTCCAAGCTCCGCTGCAACAACCGGCAACGAGAAATTCGAGATCGGACCAAGCATTTCAGCGAACCGGCGCCAGAATTGATGAAAACCGATCCCGTCGTTCGGAATGCCATAGTCGCCGAATGGGTGAATATAGCGATCGCCTTTGCGGGCCCAATCGACAAACTCAATGCCAAGTTTCACGGTCGCCCGAGTGGCCGCCATGAAATCATACTCATCGATCCCGATCGTTTGATTGAAGAAACGCAAATGCGGCAAGGTTGCTTCGCCGACGCCCACAGTGCCGATCGCTTCGCTTTCAACCAAGGTGATGTTGAGCCCGGTATCCGCTAACAGACTCGCAAGCCCGGCCGCTGTCATCCACCCCGCGGTACCACCGCCGACAATGACAACATTCAAGGATGGCTTCTGCTCACTCAATAGTATCGCGCAAGCCGCTCGCTTACGTCCCCTGCTGGCCGTTAAAGTTACGTCCTTAGACTCTCATATTGGCTCACGTTGTCAATGCGTCAGCCGATTGAATAATCGAGTTTAATCAGCTCGGTGCAGGGCCCGTCGATTGACGTACCATCATGATGTAAGGCAACGTCTTTGTCTCTCCCGCATCGCCGGTCTTCTTACCCGAATTGGCAATCATCATCTCCATCGCAACGCTACCAAATTGTTGCAGGGGCTGTCTAACCGTCGTCAACTCGGGCCACATGGTCTCGGCAATTTCAGAATCATCGAAGCCAACAATAGACAATTCGCTCGGCACCTGAATGCCGGATTTGTGCGCTGCTACGAGCACACCGGCTGCCATATCATCGTTCGCAGCAAAGACTGCGGTCGGGCGTTTCTTTTTTGGCAAAGCCAGCAATTCGTTCCCAGCGACAAGCCCGGTCTGGAAATCAAACAGACCGGGTTTCACGAGATCGTCGTCCAATTCGATACCAGCATCGGCAAGCGCTTCGCAAAAGCCTTTGTACCGCTCATGTGTTGCGTCTTGATCTTCCTTACCTCGTACGAATGCAATCTTCGTGTGTCCCAGATCAAGCAAATGCTGGGTCGCTTCGCGTGCGGCGGCCCGATCATCAATGGTCACAGTGACGCCGCCGTCTTCGATTTTGTTTGGACCGATCCGGGCGACAGGCAGATTGAACTCGGACATGACTTCACTGATCTGGAAATCGTTCGACATTGGCGGCACGAGGATGACGCCATCAGGGCGACCATTATCGACAAGGTTCTGAAACCACTTGCGCAACTTTTTCTTATCCGAGACCTTCGCCTGATCCAGCATCGTCACGACCATCCGGTAGCCAGCCTCCTGACAAGTCTGGAGCGCGCCAAACTGAATGGAATTCACAAAGTTGCTTCTCAACGAGTGGCTGAACAAGTGGATCGAATAGGTTCGATTGGACCGCAGGCTCCGCGCCGATGCGCTGGGCACATAGCCAAGCTCCCGCACGGCTTCGCGCACTTTCTCGCGCAGAGATGTCTGCACGTGCGGCTCATTATTCAGAACCCGTGAAACCGTTTTCAGAGACACGCCAGCATGACGCGCGACATCGATCATTTTCGTCAAGTCAGGCCCTCCCCTCTGCTACTTTCATGATTTTCATCGGACAGACTGTCAACGATATCAGCATGGATTCGTCTGTCTAAAGGTAACAAAATTATGGGAATTATACTGAGGAACAGCAAAAAAGCCGGACATATTGCGAGAAACACTACGAGCCCTTGCCCGACTTCAGCCGCCTGCGCAGTGGCATCTTTGTCATATCCGATAAAGCCGAGGACCTGCCCGACGACAAAGCCCATAAAACCGCCAGAGATCTTTTGAACCACCAAAACCGATCCGAACACCACCCCTTCGGAGCGTTTTCCGGAGGCGTTTTGCCCAAACTCAACGGTGTCTGGAATGAACGACCAAAGCAGCACCGCAAACGCCCCCATACACAAGCCGAACCCAACAATCTGCAGCGGCACGCCCTGAATCAGAAATGGCCCGGCCAGCAACATGTGTAGCCCTGAAACCGTTATAAGAATCGAAGAGGTGATCCACGCTTGCTTCTTTCCAAACCGCCGAATGAAAAGCGTCCAGAGCGGAATGCCTGCCATCGTCGCAACCGCAAATGCCGTGAGCACAACTTCTTTAGACGCAAAAGCTGGTTGATTGCTGACAATAAAGAAGATCATCGAGATGTTCATGCAGGCGCTCGCGCCAGACTGCAGGACGATGATCAAGAGCAAGAACAACAGCGCGCGATTCTCGCGCAATAGGCGTAGCACCTCGCGAGGGGACAGCTTTGCCCGAACGGTGCGCGTGGGGAGCGGCTTTTCACGCGTTCCCAAAAAGCACGCGATAAGAGCGACCGTGGCCAGTGCTCCGCCCACCAAAGCGGTATACTGAAAGCCTCGCGCAGAGTGCTCAGCGCCTTCGCTGAAATAGCGGATCAATGGCGGAAACTGGCTTGATACGACGAGCAACCCGGCAAAAGCCGCGAACATTCGAAACCCGGTAAACTCGGTTCGCTCAACGCTATTGTAGGTGATGCGAGCAGACAGCGCGGCATAAGGAATAGCGACCAGCGTGTAGGAGGTTCTGAACAGGATATTGATCGCAATCAACGTGACCAACAGCGTCGCGCCTTCGAATGGAGGGACCCAAAAAAGCAATACGAAACAAGCGGCAAGTCCAAAGCTACCATACAATAGGAACGGACGATATGTTCCGTGCCGCGTGCGCACGCGCTCGGCAACAGAGGCGACGACCGGATCTGAAATCGCGTCCCAGATCATGCCGATGAAGAAAATCGTTCCGGCGACGCCTGGCTCGATCCCGACAATTGTCGTGTACCAAAAGACGAGCCAGATTGAGAGCGTGTTCCAGTAGATATTGAGGCCGAAATCTCCGACCCCATAGCCCGCTAAGGTCCTCAGCTTGGTCATACTGCTCCGCTCCCAACCGGGTATCGGCTCAACATGCCAGCCTCATACCAGAACAGACAAGAGCAACGCTGATATCAGCCCCGTCACTGCAATCAGGCCCGTTGAAACGGTCCATGTCCGCAGTGTCTCAGCTTCATTGATCTTGAACAGACGACTGACCAACCAAAACCCGGAATCATTGACGTGTGAGAACCCACTCGCACCCGCGGCAATCGCGACTGTAACGAGTCCGAGTTCCGGTGCCGACAACGCACCAACAGCGACAATTGGTGCAGCAAGACCCGCCGCAGTGATCATCGCCACAGTGGCGCTGCCTTGAGCCAGCCTAACCAGCAAGGCGAGTACGAAACCGACAAGAATTGGCGTCAATCCGACTGACAAAACGCCTTCTGCGAGTTGAGCCCCGGCGCCCGTATCAACGAGAACCTGCTTGAACGCCCCCCAGCACCCGTCACGAGAATGACGATTCCGGTCGGTTCGAATGCGCGCGTGATCGCTTCACGCATGCGCGCCTTCGACTCATCATCCTTCGGCGCAAGCAAAAGTAGTGTCACACCACTCGCGATCAGCAATGCGGAGAACGGATGTCCGCAGACTTGGACGAGATCCTTCCAAAACCCGCTCGGGAGGACCAAGCCTCCCAGCGTTCCTGCGAGGATCAAAATCAGGGGCAAGGCGATGAGCGCGCCCGCCAGTTCGAACGAAATGCTCGGAGTAGGAGCGTCCAAAGTCTGCGGCGGTACTTCGACAACTCCCGGCATCTTGCCGTTGCGCTCGAGCCACCAGGACAGAACGGGACCTGCCACAGCCATGGATATCAATCCCGTGATCGCGCCGAACAAGATCACCCATCCAAGGTCAGCGCCGATCAATTCGGCGATCGCGATCGGTCCAGGCGTCGGCGGCACGAAGGCATGCCCCACGGCGAGACCTGCACACAAGGGCAATCCAAACACCATGGCGACACGGCCCGTGCGCGACGAGAGCGCGGCGATAAACGGCATCAGAATGATGAGCGCGACGTCAAAAAAGACTGGAGTCGCCGCAACCAAGCCTAGACCACCCATCGCCCATCTTTGCTTTCCAACGGACTTGAAAGATGCGACTTTCTTCGCCAGTGCCTGAACCGCGCCGCTTGCTTCCAGAATGGCTCCGAATAGGGCGCCCAGCCCGATAACAGGAGCGATGAAGCCGAGCGTGCCCCCCATCCCCGATTGCACCGTCTTGAACGCAAGTTCCGGCGCCATTCCGGCTGCTAAGGCGCTCAAGATGGCGACCAATAGCAAGGCGGCGAATGCGTGCATTTTCGCGCGCAGGATCAAGACCAAAAGGGCGACGATACCCGCCAGCGTCGCGATCAGCGGGCGGTTGTCGAGTATCAGCTCCACTGTACGCCCTGCACTTTTGTTCGAATCCGTAATAGGCGGTCACCGGCAGTGATGAACAAACTGCGGCCCGCTTCTCCAAAGGTACAATTCGCCGTCGCGCGGCCGGTCAGGATACGACCGAGCGGCTGGCCGTCGGATGCGAGAACAAAGACACCGCCAGGACCCGTGACAAAGAGCGCGCCGTTCGCGCTTACGGCCATCCCGTCCGGCAAGCCAGGCATCAAGTCAGACATGAACGGGGCTGCATCAAACAGTATCCGGTCAGACGTTATTCCATGGCTCGAATCAAGACCGAGCGCACGTACGACCGGGGCATCTGGATCAGACTGACTGACATAGAGGGTCTGCTCGTCAGGCGACAGCGCGATTCCATTTGGGAACGTCATATCGGAGATGAGGCGAGTGACGGTGCCGTCTGGATCCAGACGATAAACTCCGTTCGCATCTTGCTGCTTCAGGGGCGAAGCATCCAGTCCGGCCAGCCCATAGGGCGGATCTGTGAAGAACAGCGTACCATCTCGGGCTTGCACAATATCGTTGGGACTGTTGAACCGTTTGCCAGCGAAATCCTGCGCCAGAACCGAAACCTCTCGCGAGTCTAAATTCATGCACTCGATCGCGCGGTGACCATGATTGCAAATCAACAGGGAGCCATCGGATGAATACCAAAGGCCATTAGCGCCCGGCTCTCGAAAGCCTTCTGTGCGTGAAGCGCCGGAAGGGTCCATGAACAATTGAACGCCCTGCCCCTCGCTCCATTGATACGCTTTGTTTTGAGGGACATCGGTGAAGTAAAGAATTCCCCGCGCGCGGTCCCAGGCCGGCCCCTCACTCCATTGATATCCGGTCCCGAGCACATCGAAGCGACTGTTCGGGTCGATCACATCACTCATCCCGGGCGCCATGATCTCGACAACAGAGGCGTCGGAGCCGTTATCGAGCGTCAGATTTGAAGCGCACGCCACCAAGGGTGTGGCTCCGATTGTTGCCAGCAAAGATCGCCTGGATAACATGCGAAAGCCTCCAAATGAGTGCAGCCTCCGCTTCAGACGCTGCAACGCAATTTTGCGTTCCGGGGAAAACAAAGGCCGGACAGAGAGCTCTGCCCGGCCTCGATGGACGATCTCCTCTGGGGGGACGTAGGGAGATCGAGTTAGACCGGAGGAAGTGGTCTAGAAGTTGCCTCTCAAGATCAACGAGTATCTTCGATCATTCTCGTTGAAGGATCGCGGCGCGCGGAGCCCAGCATCATTGATAGTCTGGGTCGTTTCCGTGATATCATTGAGTAGGTTCACGCCCTGCACACCAATTTTGAAGTTCTCATTGATGTCGTAGAAGAACGATGCATCGAGCTGTCCTGTCGGCTCTTGGTAGATCGAGGCGAACGGGAAGATCACGTCCCGCTTGGTCAGCAGGAATTCATCTCGCCAGTTCCACGCAAGCCGGGCTTGGTAAGGACCTTTTTCGTACAGACCGACCAGATTGTATTGATGCTCTGACACACGTTCGAACGCCGTCGCATCTCGGGCAAAGCGGCCTTGTCCGGTATTATCGAGATCACCGATCCCTTGCGCATCGATGTAAGTGTAGTTGGCCTGCACCCCGAACCCGTCGAAAGGAGCCGGGAGCATGTCGTAGAATTGCTGATACGCAATCTCGAAGCCATTGAGCGATGCGCTTTCACCAGCATTCACGATAGATCGGCGGCTAACATCGATTGTCGTGCCATTGTTCGTGAAGGTTTCCACACCCGCGACACCGCCTGCGACGACATCATCACCAGGGTTGCCGGCACTTCCGATCCAATAATCTTCCAGATCCTTGCAGAAGTAAGACAGCGTAAGCGATCCGGTGTCCGCAAAGTACCATTCGTATGACAGGTCGAACTGCGTCGCGGTAATCGGTTCGAGGAACGGGTTACCCGAAACAATCTCGATCCCACCAAATGTGCCTGGTGTGCCCTCAGCCTCGTCAATCGTTCCGCTGGATCGCAGATCGAAGGCTTGTGGTCTGACCAGAGCTTGCGAAACACCAAAGCGGAACTGACGTCCCTCGCCGATATCAAGGCGCAGGTTCAAGCTTGGGAGGAAATGCTCATAAGAGTTCGAGAAATTCTGATCGAGCGTGGTATCGCTGGTCCCGAAGAAGGTCTCAAAGTTCTGTAGCTCCGCCGTTGAGAGCGAACAGAAGTCCGGCGAAGGTCCACCTAGAACAACCGCCGCGCAGGTGCCGTCCAGATCAGCAACACCAAACGTGCCTGTCGTCGACTGGATCGTTGTCTGCCCCATCGTCGTAACGTCAGTTTCGACATAGCGCACACCGACATTACCATCGAGCACGAAGCCTGGCGCAAGAAAATCGACGAACTCAAAATCAGCGCGCCCGTAAATCGCGGTCGTCTCCTGATTGATGTCGACGATTTCACCTGGGAGATACAGGCCGCCGTCGACCACGCCGCCGCGTTGACCGAGCGTTGAGGCGAATGAGCCTTGCGCCGCCAGAATTGGCTGAACCGTTGCCTCAAAGCCGGCATAGTCTTCAGCGAGCGGACCACTGTAGATTGGCACGCCCGAAATTGGCGATGTGCCCCGCAGATAGTTGTTAAAGTCGAACGGCTGGAACAGGCCTGGAGACTGAGCATTCGCTTCTTCCAGAGTCAGAAGATCATCAGCGCCGGTCCAGATTTCGGAGACATTCCCCCAGTTAAAGTCAGAGTAACGCAGATCTGAATCGCGATCCGCATAACGTGCACCGAAGCGAACCGATTTCAGGAAGCCATCGCCGCCAAAATCATATTCGGCGTCGCCCTGGAATGCGAGCGACTCTGCTCCGCTGTCCTGCGCGTGGTCCATGATCGAGCGCCAGTAATACTCGTTCGGATCCTGGAAATAGTTGTCGGCTTCTCCGGTGGGCACAAAGTACGCGATCCCGACTGTCTCGTCACCGAACCCAAATCCGAGATCAGCGTAGAATGCGCCATGAACGGTCACGTCACGCACGGTGGTCTCGGAGTCGACCTTCTGGACATCAAAGTTCAACGCCCAGCGATCATTTGGAGTCCATTTGAAATTGATGCCAAAGTCAGACGTCTTGTCATTCTCTGCACGCTCACGTGCCAGTGCGAGTTGGCGCACACCGTTCAGCGGCAGTGTGTTATTGTTGCCGCGCCAACCTGCGACTTCAGAAACAACGCCGGTGGTGAGAACGCCGTCCGCACCAAACTCAAACTCTGTTCCGGCCAGTGCCTGGATCGCAGGATTGTCGTCGATGGAAGATTCCAGAACGCGTTCACCCCAGACCAGATCTGCGTCCGACTGCAGGAATTGCGCCGTCGCCATCATGGTTCCGTCGAGGCTCTCCCATTGTCCGGCAAAGGCGATGGCATCGCGCTCGCGGTCAAATTCTTGCGTTCGGATGCCGCCACCAGCGGGAATGTACACGCTTTGACCAGGGATGATGTCCGTGAACTCGCGGAAGTCTGCTGCCTGAGGCGTGTCTGCCCGCGATTTCAGCTCCGAGTGGGCAAAGCTCGCCAGCAAGCCAAAACGACCGGAGCTGGTTTCCCACTGGTCGGACCAAAGGCCAGAATAAGACGGCGTGGTCTCTTCGATGAAGTCAGAATACGTTCCCTCAACCGAGAACGCGAGCTGACGGCCAGAGCTGTCGAATGGCTTCCGGGTGACCAGATTAACCGAGCCGGCAATGCCGCCCTCGATCATGTCGGCTGACTGGTTCTTGAACACCTGAACTGAACCAAGCAATTCCGGCGACACATCCTCAAACCCGAGAACACCAGAAGAGTTCGCTGCGAATACGTCACGTCCGTTCAGCTCAGACCGCACGAAAGGCAGACCGCGAACGATGACGCCGCTCCCTTCAACCGCAAAGTGGTCAGGGTCGTTCGGTCCAGCGAAGCGTTCAACCACGACGCCTGGCACACGCTGCAAAGCCTCGGATACGGAGCGGTCCGGGAGCGCACCAATGTCGGTTGCGGTGATCGCATCAACAAAAACGTCTGCATCCTGCTTCAGATCTTGCGCCGATTTCAACGCGCCACGAATGCCTTTGACAACGACTGTGTCCTGACGCGCTTCCTCATCCTCTGGCGCGTCCGCCTCCTGTCCAAGCGCGACGCCAGACAAGGTCGCAACCGACAGCGCAAGCAGTGATGCACCGCGCATCAAACTGCGGCCTGAATTCCCAACGGACCGATCCCGTGAATAGACTTTGGACACCGAATTACCTCCCTAAGCATTGGCACTTTAGCGCACCAAATTCGATATTGTGAGCCTAGACATTTCAGAATTGTCTTACGTTGTCAATTCCATTTTTTATGTTTATGAAAATGCACAGAAAGCGTGTTCGCTTGGACACGCTGAACAGTTTTAGTTATTTAAAAACAGTGTTTTTGATTGCTTTCATGGCGGTCGATCAGAGGAGGAAGCGTTACAAAATGAGAACTATTTTTCATCCGGGTGATTATTTTTCGAAGAAAAGTTTGGGCGCCGATCGCGCTCAAATCTCGTCGAATTCAAGCGTACGGTTCTTCCGCCCCTCTACAGCGACGGCCGTAGCCGCGCTCCTGAGTGTCACTCTAGTATCCTGCATCTCAACACCTGAGCCATTTGAATCGAATCCAGTTGACGTTGTTGCAGAGCAATCTCAGACAATCACGCCCCCAGTCTCGGGCGACACTATGTCGACTCAAGAGCCACTAATTCGTCCTGAACTCTGGCCCGCCGTCACGACCCCGCCGCTCGATCCTTTCATAGAGGCTCGGATAGATGAGATCATGTCCAAGCTGACGCTGGAGCAAAAAGTTGGTCAGGTTATTCAGGCGGACAGTGGTTCGGTAACACCAGAGCAGGTCAAGACCTATCGCCTCGGTTCGGTTCTCAGCGGCGGCAATTCCGCGCCAGGCCCCATGCCCTATGCGGACGCCGATACGTGGCTGGAAGCCGCGGATGCCTATTTTGAAGCGTCCATCGACTCCGAAGGCGTCGAGATCGCGGTTCCAATCATTTGGGGAATCGACGCCGTACACGGCCACGCAAATTTGCGCGGCGCAATTGTCTTCCCCCACAATATTGGACTGGGTGCTGCCAACAATCCCGACCTAATTGAACAGATCGCTCGGATCACCGCATTGGAGCTCAGCGTGTCCGGCCATGACTGGACCTTTGCACCGACTTTGGCGGTGCCCCAGAATGATCGATGGGGGCGGACTTATGAAGGCTTTTCCGAAGATCCATCCATCGTTGCCTCTTACGGCGATCGAATCGTCTACGGATTACAAGGCCGCGTCGGCGACGATGACTTCATGGGACCAGGCCGCGTGATCCCGAGCGCGAAACACTTTCTAGGCGATGGTGGAACCTTGGATGGTGTTGATCAGGGCGATGCACAAATAAGCGAGGCCGAGCTGCGCGATATCCATGGCGCCGGCTATGTCACTGCGGTTGCAGCGGGTGCACAAACTGTGATGGCCAGTTTCTCAGCCTGGCAGGGTCAGCGCATGCATGGCCAGAAAGAACTTCTGACCGACATGCTGAAAGACCGAATGAACTTCAAAGGATTCATCGTCGGCGATTGGAACGGCCACGCATTGATCCCGGGCTGTACTGCCACCGACTGTCCAGAATCTCTGAACGCTGGCTTGGACATGTACATGGCGCCAGACAGTTGGCAGGGGCTTTATTACAGCACACTCGAGCACGCCAAATCAGGGCGCATTCCAGCTGAACGTCTGGATGATGCTGTTCGCCGGATTCTCCGCGTGAAGTTGGCATCCGGTGTCTTTGAAAAAGCCAGGCCGAGCGCGCGTCCCTATGCTGGTGACACTGATATGCTCGGCTCTGACGCGCACCGCGCTGTCGCCCGGCAAGCGGTGCGCGAGTCACTGGTCCTGCTCAAGAACGAGAACAATCTCCTGCCATTGAGCGCGGGTCAAACCGTACTGGTGATCGGCGATGGCGCAGACAGCATTTCGAAAGCCGCAGGCGGTTGGACTCTGTCCTGGCAAGGCGGCGGTTTCCCAAACAGTGAGTTCCCAAACGGAGAATCGATTCTGTCCGGGATCCAAACCGTCGTTGAGGCGAATGGCGGCACAGTGATCTTCGACCCAGAAGGTCAGTCAGGCGAACCAGCTGATGTCGTGATCGCTGTTTATGGCGAAGATCCATATGCTGAGTTTCAGGGGGATACCGAACATGTCGACTTCACCCCCAACGCTTTCGATCCGCTGATCTTGAATGATTACAAGTCAAAGGGTGTTCCGGTCGTCTCGGTCTTCCTTTCGGGGCGGCCACTATGGACCAATCCAGAACTCAACGCGTCAGACGCCTTCATCGCTGCCTGGCTTCCCGGCAGCGAAGGGGGCGGCATTGCAGACCTTTTGTTTCAGACCGACCCAGGCTTCGATTTTACCGGTCGCCTGTCCTATTCCTGGCCGAAGCTGGCGACGCAAGTGAAGCTGAACGCGCATCACGCAGCCTATGACCCCCTGTTCGCGCTCGGTTACGGGCTGTCCTATGGCGACGACGGCAATGTGGCACAGCTATCGGAAGAGTCCGGTCTGGATCTCTCGAATCAAACCAAACGCGGCGTGTTCTTTTCGAAGGGCGAAGTGACGTCGCCTTGGATGCTGACCGAGAATGGATCGCCACTCGGCACCCTGCCGATCGATTCCGATACGCTTTCAATCACCGCCACTGATTTCGCAGCTCAAGAAGACTCGCTTCGAGTGAGCTTTAAATCCGACGCAACAATCTTCGCTATCGCGGCAGGGTACGAGCATGATTTCAGCCGGGAGAGCAATGGCGATATGGAGCTGACCTTCCAGGCGAAGAGCTTCGATCGACCGGCGACGGTACAGTTCGGTATGAACTGCGATCCCGATCGTCCATGCTCTGCGCAACTCCCGGTGACGCTTAGCGAAGAGTGGCAGGAAGTAAGGCTGACCCTCAGCTGCTTCGCCGATCTGGGCGTACGTATGACGGAGATTGAAAGCGCGCTCACAGCGCAAGCGAAACAAGGCGTTTCGATTGGATTATCCGATGTAAGGATTACAGCGGATCTGAACGCTGTCGCTGACTGCGGAGACTGAGCGTCGGCGCATTAAATCTAAAAAAGGAGAGGCATCGCGCCTCCCCTTTTTCTTGTGCGGTTAGAAACGCATCGCCCGCATGGTTTCATAGCTTGTCGCGATCGACTCTCGGAACGGTTGCGGCGGGTTATCATGCTCCGCCACAAAGTACTGAAACCCAGCGGTTTCGCGCGCGACGAAGTAGGACTCGAACGGCAGCTCACCTTCGCCGACATTTTTCATGAATTTGGACACGATGGTTGGGAAGTCGACGCTGTCTCGATAGGCCGAGGCATCGCCCGCCAGATCTTTCACGTGGCAGTATTTGAACCGTCCAGGATTTTTCGTGAACAGGTCGACTATATCAGTGCCAGTGAGTGCCACCCAAAACAGATCCAGCTCAAACGCAACCAGATCCGGATCTGTTTCATTTAGCAAGATGCCCATACCAGTTTCACCGCCGCCCAGATCGAAGAACTCAAACTGGTGATTGTGGTAACCGACCTGAACCCCGTAGGCTTTGAGAGTTTCTGCGGCGCGATTGAGCATTGCCGCGTGTGACTTGTAGGCGTCCAGATTTCTCTGCTCGTCGGTAATCCAGGGCAGGATAACATGCTCGCACCCCAATTCCCCAGCGATATCACCAACCTCCGAAGCACGATCGGCCAAGCTGTCATAGTCAACATGCGTGATCGGAGATGGCAGTCCGAGATCGTTCAGGATTTGCTTCAATTCGGCTGGCGACCGCTCTGAAAAATCGCGGCGATTAAGCTCGACATAATCATAGCCAACATCCTTGATCATCTCGAACGTGCCGACAAAGTCCTGTGCCAGAGCTTCGCGCAAAGTATAGGTTTGAATGCCGATCCGATCGATCCGATCACTCGCCTTCGGTGTCGTCGATTGCTGGCATCCGGCCAGCAACATGGCCGCGCCTGATGCGCCGATGAATTGCCTACGGTCGAGTCTCATATGTTTGCCGCTCCATTGATGGTTTGTATCGGGGTCAAATCGTGCCGTCTTTCATCAGCTCAGCCGCGTGGTTCGCGGCTCGCGCTGAGAAGGCCATGTATGTCAGTGACGGGTTCTGACAGCCGCCCGAACTCATGAATGACCCGTCAGTGATGAAGAGATTGGGAATGTCCCAGGACTGGTTCCATTTGTTCAGGAAAGAGGTTGAAGGGTCACGTCCCATGCGAGCAGTCCCCATCTCATGGATACCAATTCCGGGAGGCGCAGGCTCGACCGTCTCCGGGTCTTCGGTCTGGATATCAATCCCGCCAGCTGCCTCCAGCATGGCTCTCGTATCACGGGTCGCCTGGCGCACCATATTGCGCTCGTTCTCGCCCCAGGCCGCATCGAGTATGGGGATTGGAAAGCCCCATTTATCGGTCTTATTCGGATGCAAACGGATTTGATTGCGCTCATTCGGAAGCACTTCGCCGAACGCGACGACGCTAATGCGCCAAGGCCCCGGGGTGCGGGCGTCAAACTTCAATTCGTCGCCGATGCCTTTCTTGTCCATAGCCGACCACCAGCTCGTGCGCATTGCGCCGCCTTGATAGCCGTAACCGCGAACAAAGCCTTCAGCTTCTTCCGTGTGATTTCGGAAGCGCGGGATGTAGAAGCCGTTCGGACGACGGCCAAACGTATGCTTGTCGAGATGGCCTGGCAGGATCGCTGACCCTCGGGCCCCGGAATGATGATCCATCAGGTTTCGGCCAAGTTGACCTGAGCTGTTCCCCAGCCCGTTCGGCGCTTGTTCGCTGGCCGAGTTCAACATGATCATTGTGCTCGGAATGGTTCCCGCGTTCAGGAAAACGACCCGCGCCGTCACGCGGCTGCGCTCACCTGTCTTGGTATCGACGGTTTCGACACCCGCAGCCTTGCCCGTCGCCTCTTCGATAATGACTTTGTGGACTGCGCGATCGGAAATGAAAGTCAGGTTTCCCGTGCGGCGAGCGGCGGGCAGCGTCGCCGAGTTAGAGCTGAAATAGGCCCCGAAGGAACAGCCCTGGAAACAATGATTGCGCGCCTGGCATTTTCCTCTACCGAGATCCATCTGCTCTTGAGTCGGCTCTGTCAGATTGGCGGCACGACCGGGTATGACGCGTCGCCCGGGAAACTCTGCTTCGATCCTGTCTCTGAAGTCGAGTTCCGCGCAGGTCAGATCATGCGGCGGCTGATAGATGCCATCCGGCAAAATCTCGAGCCCCTCCACAGATCCCGAGATCCCGGCGAAACGTTCGACATAGTCATACCATGGGCTGAGGTCGTCATAGCGAACCGGCCAGTCGACGCCATGGCCGTCGGTTTTATTGGCGCGAAAATCGATCTCGGACAGACGGTAGCTTTGCCGTGCCCACATGATGGACTTACCGCCCTCATGATATCCCCGCAGCCATCGAAAGTCTGTTCCTTCAGCGGTTTCATAAGGGTGCTCGGTATCTTTGACCCAGAACTGACGGGTGTAGGATTGAAAGGCATAGACCTCTGACTGGATGCGATAGTCTTCGAGGTCTTGGGCCGTCTTCCGATTGAGATGCTCGACATCCCATGGATTGATGAAGTCCGAATAGTCTTCCGTTGGAGAGATGGATCGACCCCGTTCGATAACAGCGACCTTGAAGCCCTGCTCGCACATCTCCTTGGCAACCCAGCCGCCAGACATGCCTGACCCAACAACAATTACATCAAACTCTGCCATATCTATGTCGCCCAGTTTTTTGGATAATCAGAAAGCGGAACACATCCGATCCACTCACCGGGCACTGGCTCATAGGCCAGCGCTTCTGTGGCTCCGGGTTCCGACATGTAGAACGCCTGGATCACGGTGTTTTTGAAATCGCGGTAGAAACCATCTTCGATGTCGCCGTCGAACACGGCGCGATCATAGGCCGACAACACCTCGCCTCGTTGCGAATGCTCGAGCGTTTCGAATCTAGCGCCCGCGCGTTCGTTCAATACTGTTCTGAGATTGGCGAGCCCCGTCAGCCAATAAGACTGAAATCCTTCATCTCCCCAGTCCGTCGCCAGCGCTTGCAAAGTGTCGGGGACCTCCGCATCGATTGCGCCTGCTGTGTCGGTTCGCGGGATCAGCGTCTCACTTAGTGCCGCGATCAGCGCCATGTCGGCGGCATCAAATAGACCGCTCGAGATGGCGGAGTCCGCAGTGGCGTCTGATGATGAATTCGTTTGCTCGCTGCAAGCGGCGATGCCGCCAACCGCCGACAAGGCAATCAGGCCTTGAAACACTTGTCGTCTGTGCAGTTTGAAGTCGCGCATCGTCATTGCCTCCTAGATCTTCGCAGGCTTGAGATCGGCACCTGCCGTGCGCTGCATCCAGCCCCTAGCCAGAAACAGGATCAGAAACGCCGCAATCAACACCGCTGGGAACAACACCAATTGCGACAGCGCGCCTTGACCGGCCGCCACCTCAACCGCGTCGCCGCTTAGGCCAGAGGCCTGCGCCTCGGCGCGCGCGCCATCGATCCAGCTGCCTATGATCGGATTCCAGATGGTCAGCGCGAACATGCCGGCGGCGCCAACCAGACTCATACCGAGCGCACCCGAGCGCGGGATATACTGCGCCGTCACCCCAATCATGGTTGGCCAGAAATAACAGACCCCAACCGCGAAAACGATCGCCGAGACATACACCATCGCCCCAGACGCTGAGGTCATCATGAATAGGCCGAGCGTCGTCAAAACAGCGCTCATGAGCAGCACGCCAACAGGATTCAGCGCGTGAATGAGCGGTCCGGCGAAATAGCGCCCAATCGCCATAATCCCAGTCACCATCCCCAAGACAATCATGGCCTGTCCGGGAACACCGCCAAGCTGTGCGCCAAGGATGCGATCGACCCATTGCTGCGTCCCAAGCTCGGAGGTCGCGGTGACGCTCATCAGGCCCATCAGGACCAGTAGTAAAACCGCATCACGCGCCCGCCCCGCACGAAACAGCATCAGCAGGAAGGTCAGTCCCAATACGAGCAAGAGCGGAAGAATGAAGGTTCCAGGCAGGCCAGCGACAATGTCGTTTGGTGTCCCAATCAAAACAAGCAGACCAAAGATCGCCGCCATCAGAAACAGTCCCCGTGCGTCGAGATCGACGATCTTCTCAATCGCAGGAATGTCCGGGAACCGGGTCGTGAAGACCATATAGCCATAGATTGCGGTCGGGATCAGCATAACCGCAATCTGCGACTGCCAGCCAATTCCGGCATTGGTCATGAAGTATGAGACCACGGCGCCGATGACGATCCCGCCCGGGAACCAGACGTGGAAACGGTTGAGCCACTTGGTCTTGTCATCCTTATAGAGATCAGCAACCAGCGGATTACAGGCAGCCTCAACCGATCCATTGGCGAATCCGATGAAGAAGGTTGAGATCAGAAGCCCCAGAAATCCCCCTGCGGTGATTGTGAGCACCAGCCCCAACAAGTGTCCGGCAAAGGCCAGGATCATGATCAAGCGCGGGCCAAGCTTGTTGTAGAGGAAGCCAAAGACCACCATGGCCAGCGGGAACCCTAGAAAAGCCATGGAGTTCACCCAACCGAGCTCGGTATCGCTGAGCGCGAACTCATCAGATAGCTGGGTTAAGATGCCGGCGCGAATGGCAAAGGTCATTGCCGTCACGATCAAGGACAGACAGCTCAACCAGAACAACCGGTTTCGATTTATACCGGGCCTGATTTGCCCTTCTGCTGTGATTGCGGTCATGGTTCCTCCCTCGCCGCGTTGTCTCTTTTCCCGGCCGCGCAGTTTCACTTTTCTAGGCCGAGCATTCTCCTGTTCGTCTCGGTGCTGACCTCACCACCAGCGAAGTCATCGAACGCTTTATCTGTGACGCGGATGATGTGATCGGAGACGAATTTTGCGCCTTCGCGGGCACCATCTTCCGGGTGTTTGAGCGCGCATTCCCACTCCACCACGGCCCAGCCATCGAAGTCGTAGCCGGCAAGTTTGCTGAAGATCGCGCCGAAATCGATCTGACCGTCACCTAGCGAGCGGAACCGACCCGGGCGTTCAACCCAGCCCTGGTAACCGCCATAGACGCCGCTCTTCCCGTTTGGACGGAACTCGGCATCCTTCACATGGAACATGCGGATGCGATCATGGTAGTGATCGATGAAAGCGAGATAATCGAGCTGCTGAAGTATGAAGTGGCTCGGATCATAGAGGATGTTGCATCGGGCGTGGCCATCAACTTCGTCGAGAAAGCGTTCGAACGTCACGCCGTCATGCAGGTCTTCACCGGGGTGTATCTCATAACAGATGTCCACGCCGCACTCGTCATAATAATCGAGGATTGGGCGCCAGCGTTTTGCGAGTTCCTTGAACCCTCCTTCAACCAGTCCCGCGGGGCGCTGCGGCCAAGGATACATGAATGGCCAGACCAGTGCGCCGGGAAATGAAACAGATCGATCGAGCCCGAGATTTTGCGAAGCCTTGGCGGCCAACTTCACCTGCTCGACAGCCCATTCCTGCCGCGCCCTGGGATTGCCGTGCAGCTCTGTCGGCGCAAACGCGTCGAATGCTGTGTCATAGGCAGGATGCACCGCCACGAGCTGCCCCTGAATGTGGGTGGAGAGCTCCGTGATCTCCACGCCCCATTCACGGCATTTGCCTTTGAAATCGTCGCAATAAGTTTTGCTCTCGGCCGCCAGTTTAAGGTCGATACAGGCCGGATTGTCAGACGGCACCTGGACGCCCTTATAGCCTGCGCTCGCCATCCAGCGGCAGGCATTCTCCATTGTATCGAACGGTGCATCGCCCATGAACTGGGCGAGGAAAATGGCAGGCCCTTTCATCGTTTTCATGAGCCAATCTCCGTCCATGCTGCATTGTTCTTGCTGCTCTCAACGAGCGCCTCGACGAAGGCCATGCCGCGGACGGCAGCCTCAACGCCGGTGGTGGATGCGCGGCCCTCATTCAGAGCCCTGGCAAAATCGAGGTACACGTTTGCGAACGCTTCGATGTAGCCTTCAGGGTGTCCAGGCGGTGTCCTGAATCCGGTTTGCGCGCTGGCTGGCAAATATCCCTGCCCCGCCCGAAGGATTTCAGTCGGGCGGTCCAAATAAGTCCGGATCAACGTATTCGGTTCTTCTTGGTCCCATTCCAGACCACCCGTTTCGCCATAGACGCGGATGCTGAGGCTATTCTCTTTTCCGACGCAGATTTGCGATGCGCTGAGTACACCTTTGACCCCGCCCTGCATACGAAACAGCGCCGAGCCGTCATCATCGAGCCGGCGCCCATCGACAAAGACTGACAGGTCGGCCGCCACATGCGTCATCACATTTCCGGTAACGAACTCTGCCAGATTGTGGGCGTGCGTGCCGATATCCCCCATGCAGCCGGAAGGCCCTGAACGCGCAGGATCGGTGCGCCAGTCGGCTTGTTTGTTGTCAACGGGCTGCGAAAGCCACCCCTGGATGTACTCGACGAAGACTTTGCGCACCTTTCCGATGCCACCTTCAGCAATGATTGAACGCGCCGTCTCGACCAATGGGTATCCAAGATAAGTATGGGTCAGGCCGTAGGTCAGACCCGTTTGACGAACCAAATCCCGCAGCGCCCGCGCTTCTGCCAGATCGAGCGTGGCTGGCTTGTCGGATAGAACGTGGAACCCGGCTTCCAAAGCCGCTTTGGCAACCGGGAGGTGCATGTGATTTGGTGTAACGATCGAGACAAAATTCATGCGTTCATCAGCAGGCAGCGCCGCCTCACCGTGCATCATGTCTTCATAAGTCGCATAGCAACGGGATGGGCTGAGTCCCAGCATCTGGCCGGTGGCTCGGCTATTCTCAGGATCGCGCGAGAAGACGCCGGACACTAGAGAGATCTTGCCATCCAATCGGGCCGCCAGACGGTGCACGTCTCCGATGAACGCGCCTTGGCCGCCTCCCACCATTCCCATACGGAGATGTTCGTTCAGCAAGTGGCGCTCCTTGAATCCAAATCAGACAACGTTGTCAATTTCGATACTAGAGGCCCAGCCTATCTGTCAACACACAGTCGATGATCAGCGCCAAATGGATTACTTTGGCGGCGCGCGCTTGCGAGCTCACTGCCTGTGCAAATCCAAGCCGGGCGATTAAGATCATGTTCGAGAAAACGGGATCACAAAAAGGGAGATTGGTATTGACATCGTTGTCAATTACGCTTCTCTGTGTCCAAAGTAGGAGACCGACATGAGTTTTACCGCGCCTATCTTCCACACCCTGAGCGCCGCTTTCGCGCTCGCTTCGACGGCCTGCACCAGCTTGAGCGCGCAGCCTGAACCATCCCCTACTCCTGCCCGCTCATCTCAGGTCACCCCGGTTGAGGAGCACGGCGCGCTTTCTGTCTCCGGCGTCCACATTGTCGATGAATCTGGCGCACCGGTTTCTTTCGCTGGCCCCAGCTTTTTCTGGAGCACGACAGGCTGGGGGCAGGAGCGGTTCTACAATGCCGAGGCCGTGCGCTTTTTTGCAGAGGATTGGAACGCGAAAATTGTCCGCGCGGCGCTCGCGGCGGAGCGAGAAGGCAGTTACCTGACCGACCCCAAAGCCAACGAAGCGCGCGCTTACACAATTGTCGACGCGGCAATTGAGAATGGTCTGTATGTGGTGGTCGATTGGCACTCTCACCGCGCCGAAGAAAATGTCGAAGAAGCCGTCGGCTTTTTCCAGAAGCTCGCGACGCGCTACGGCGATACGCCAAATTTGATCTACGAGATCTATAATGAGCCGCTCGACACAACCGACTGGGCGAGCGTCGTAAAACCGTATTCTGAAACCGTGATACAAGCTATTCGAGAGATTGACCCCGACAACCTGATCGTGGTCGGCACACAAAGCTGGGATCAGGACGTCGACAAGGCCGCGGATGATCCGATTATTGGTTACGACAACCTCGTCTATGCGGTTCATTTCTATGCCGGCAGTCATAAGGATGCGTTAAGAGCGAAAGCGCAGTACGCGATCGACAAAGGCCTGCCCTTAATGGCGACCGAATGGGGCACGGTGAATTATGATGGCGATGGCGAGGTTGATCGCACCTCGACGCTAGCCTGGCTCAAACTGCTTCAGGACAATTCAATTTCTCACATGAATTGGGCCGTCAGCGACGCCACCGAAGGCGCAGCAATGTTTGTTAAAGGCGCCCCAGCCGATGGTGGCTGGACGGAAGACCATCTATCGGAATCCGGTCTCTTTGTTCGCGATATCATGCGGGGCTGGGGGACAGAGTCGCTGCCGGAAGAGTAATCCAGAGAGCGCCTCAGGTTTTCTTGGCGTCCTGATCGTCAGAGAAGCGCAACGGCCCATGTTTCAGGCGTGCAGCGGCATCCCACTGGGTGGCCAGAGCGGCGCCCAGCAGCAATGTATTGACCGACATGGCGAGCCAGATGAAGCCAACGATCACCGAAGCCAACGCGCCGTAAAGCGTGCCTAGAACTGAGTACTTCAAGTAGAGTTGGAACAGGTAGGTCACAGTCAGCCAGGCAATCGCGCTGCTGGCGGCGCCGCCAATCATCGGCCAGCCCTTGGAGACGCGGCCATTCAGAGAGACCGCCAGGATCAGGTAGAATACCGCAAACACCGCGACCCATTTAGTCAGCCAGATCGTACCAGCAATCGACGCAATCTCGGCGGCAAACTCAGTCGCTAGTCCACCATCCTGGTTGCGTACAATCGTCAAAACGATCTGAAATGCGCCAAGCGTCCAGACGAGCAAGATCAGGCTGGTCGCCAGGACCAGCGCAATGCCTTGATATCGCAGCACGCCCGACGGGCGCGTCGACACCGCGATCATTCGAATACCGCTAATCATCGCTTTTGTGCCTGCCATTGCCGCCCACACGACAAGCACCAACGCGCCGCCGACCGACAACGTAATATTCTTTGGCGCGAGCGCCGCGACTTCGTTCATGTCGCTGGCGTCGAGCGGAACAACATTAGAGGCCATGATCCGATTGATGGCGTCGGCCAGTTGCCCGGAAACTTCTGGTGGCAACAGAACGAAGACCAGCGTCGTCGTCAGATAGATCAGAGGGAAAATCGAAAACAAAGCGTAGAACGCAATTCCGCCTGTGATGATCCTCACATCAGGTTGCGATAGTCGATAGATAGCATCCCAAACTGGCAAAATGAGAGAATGACCGAACGGCAATCGATCAATCCAGGCACGCAGCGCTGAGAGCATTTCGGGTTACTTTCGACGGTTGACTGATCTGCCCGCGAACAATGGGGCCGCCTGCCAAAATGGTCAAATCCGGACCTGCGGATTTCCGTGCTTGAGGAGCGTCGCCGGACGGAGTCCGTCAATTACACGGCGATGAGCGTGCTCCACTCGCACTTTGATCGAATGATCTCAGGCCGCCCGATCAGATAGCCTTGAACTTCCTCGCATCCCAAAGAGGTCACGAACGCTTCGGTTTCGGCAGTCTCGATCCCTTCAATGCAACAACGAAGATCCATACGTTTCAGCAGTCCGACAATAGCCGATAAAAGCTTGCGGCCATGATCGGTCTCCATGGCGCTGCGGATAAATGAATGGTCGAGCTTGACCTTATCCAAGGGCAGCTGATCAAGCAGCGAAATCGACGAGTAGCCGGTGCCAAAATCATCCAGGACAATCGAGAACCCAGACTCGCTGGCTCTTTCCAAATGAGCGAGATTTTCCTTGTCATTGCGCACGGCGATTTGCTCAGTGATTTCGAGTTCAATCTGACTCGCTGGCACGATGTGTGTGCGCAGGATCGAGTTCAGCTTCGCGAAAAATTGCGCTGACAAAAGCTGAGACGGCGAAATATTGATCGCGAGGGTCAGCTCCGTCCCGCGAATTTCGGGCAGCGCCTGATCCAGAGTGCTCCACAAAACCTGGTTCAGCAGTCCAAGCCGCTCAGCCATTGGAATGAACTCATCCGGCGTCAGCGCGCGCCCCCCATCATTACGCTCCCACCGCGCCAGAAGCTCATACTTCTTGATCGCTTGGCTGCGAACGCACTTGATCGGTTGCAGCGCGGCTTTGATCTGACCAGAAATAACGGCGGCCCGGAAGGCGCTTTCAACTTCCGCGAATTCCAGCATCCCGGCGTCGATCGAAGCATCGAAGGTCGCGACGCCGCCTCCCTCGGATTTGGCGCGGATCATCGCAATATCTGCGGCATGCATCAGTTTGGAGTGATCGGATAAGGACTCGTCAGCGCAGGCGCATCCGATGGAGGCGCCCAACGAGACCGGCCCGATGCTGGCCGCTATCGGAATGACGAGCCCTTCTGACAGCTCATTCAGGGCCTCGCCAAGGTTGTCGAGTTTCGCAGGCGCCGTAATCAAAGCCCCAAACTCGTCGCCGCCCAGGCGTGCCGCAAAGTCGATCGCTTGCGAGGCTTTCAATCGATTTGCGATGGCTTTGAGCACTTCATCACCAATGGCATGGCCATGCTCATCGTTCAGCGGCTTGAAACGATCGAGATCGATGAAGGCAATTGCGAAGGCTTCATCGCGGGCCTGAGTGATTTTGATCTTCTCGACGAAATGACGCCGATTGGCGAGCTTGGTCAGTGTGTCCTCTCTCGCCAGGCGCGCATTGTCTTCCGAGAGCTTGGCCATCTCGTCCTGCGTTTCCATATTAGTCAGCAGCAACATCACCAAATACGCGAGCAAGATCAGAACGGAAAAGATCACAATCGTCTTATCGCGCGTCGCAATACCATCATCAGCGACCACCAAAAGCGCCATGATGCCCATGGCAATGATCAATGGCGATGATACGGACACCACCAAAATCTTGCTGACGGCGTAGATCAGCGTCACGTGCATCAAAGTGCCGAGCAAGAGTACAGCGCCGAGCGTCATAATCGCCGGATCGCCTGTCACCCAAAGCGCGACACCTGCGCCGGCCCAGATCGCGGATCCGCTGGTGATGTGGAGGGTGTAAAGCGCAAGCCGCTTCTTGGAGGCTTCATTGTTTCTCAGCAATTGTCGCACAACGCTGGGTTCGATGATTTCATTGACGAATATGCAGGCCATCCAGATCAAAGCGACCGTGACCATACCGCTCCAGGTAATCATTCCAGCCGTCAGAACGCTCGCGCCCACGCGGGTGTACAAATCACCTTCCAAGCGTCTCGCCACGGTTTGCGCCGCGCGAAATTCCTTTTCCAGTTGAGATGCGGATAAGATTGCCAAAATCGTCCCTGAGAATTGCGAAGTAACGATCTCAGTATCAGATTATGGTAAACACAGCCCTTGGTAGAAAAATCAAGATTTCGCGCCTAAGCGGCATAATTTGTTAGGGATTTTTTTAACGCGCGCATCGGGAATTCGCGCTCATTGGTCCGGCCTGCGTCGGTGCAGCTAAGCTGATCGATGCTTCCGCGCCCTATTCCCACTCGATGATGAACAATCTTAAATATCAATTACAAATCAACGGTTTAAAAATTCTGTGGATACTTTTTACCGTCAGAAAAACCGACAAAGTTAATTCGTAGGGTGACTGAATTATCCTCAGAATAAATCTCGTTGCAGTTGACAAGATTCCGATGAACGCGTCCAGCCTAATCCAACATTCGTATTCCAATAATGTTCTGACCGACGATCTAACACTCAATGTAACGTCGTTGGCAGCAACATATGATCGCGCGCAAACTTGAATGCAAAATGCCATAGCTCTGTCGTCTTGTATGTACCCTCCGAAAGCAACTGACGCTCATCCTTGTTGACCTCTTCCAAAAGACCAAGCCAGCTTAACGGTCTTAGGACCTGCCCCCAGAGCATCCCAGGGACCAGGTCGTAGGTATCGTCAGAATCGTGTGAACCATACAGAATTTCTCTCAATTGCCCGCTAGTTACACCGCATGTCCCTTCAATGTTCAGCACACCAAGAACCACATGCCAGTTTCCAAGGAGCGGCTCCGGTATACGCGATGACGCTGCATGGTCGATTTCAAAAAGGTAAAACGGGGCGATAAGGTTGAACAGGTGACCTGGGCGATGTGCTAGCTCCCTACCCTTCTTGGTCAAACGACATTCAAGCTTGTAATGCCGTATGAGTTTCAGTTGCAAAAGTACGAAGTGAAGCGCTTCAAGCGGCGGAAAATCATTTTCGTTCAGAACTTTGTTGACCTTGAAGAGCTCTTCCGCCCTCATACCGGGCCAGTCGAACTCGGCTGCAGCCCAATGGACAAACTTTCGCCGAAAGGCTTTGCCCTTGGTCAAGCCTATTGCTCTGTTATCGATGAGGTAGTTTAGAACCTTCCCCGCAGCGGCGATCATGGGTGCGCTAACCAGCGCAGGCTCATCATTGCGCACTGGGCTCAGTTCAATCATTCGTAGCACCATCCTTCGATAAAAAGTTTTGCCCCCTATATCGCGGGTGCTGTGTATCGGCTACGATTTCAAAGCTTGGTTCGAGCCACCAAAGATGCGTCGAAACTGACAGCCCAATAGGAGAAAATCATTTTACGCTTATTTTTCAGCACCTTAGGCCAATGAGGCTGGCGCGAGTGACGTGCCACATTCTATATTTTTTATCCTTTAATTTCAATCACTTGTGCGAATGAAAATCGATTCTTGGTCCTCAGCTTGGTCTGCGTTTGGTCCACAATTTTGTGGGCCAGTCAGGTTCGACGCTCTTCATCGCGTCGAACTCATGAATAGCATAAATTGCCCCTAGGAGGAATCCGTAAAACCAAGCAGAGTTGTTTGAGGCCAACGACTTAAAACGCCCGATACTGTTGAAAAACTCCGAGTCAAAACGACCGAATTCTGATTCACTGATTTTCGAGCAGATCGAGGAGATGC